>JAPPGA010000063.1 GCA_028821515.1 Gammaproteobacteria bacterium
AAACCCGGACATTTTCAATTGTCAGAAACCGGCCACTTTCGGCTGACATTGACACGCAGTCATAAACGCGCCATCCCGTAACGTCGGCATGAGGTGACGGCTCCGGCGCGGCGAAGTGTGGCTTGCGACGCGGTCGAAAACGGTAGCCGACAACATCGGAGCCTCCGGCGTTTGATACGATTTCGGGCCGGCTGCTCGGTGACCGTATACGTTCTGGTTGGCCGGGAAAGATGGTCTGCGGCCCCAGGACGAAGGGATAGAAGATGTTGGCAATAGTGATTGGGTTCTTGGCGGGGATAGCGAGCAGGGCTTGGCGGGTTGGAGTTCAAAATCCGACGATGATGCCAGCGAATCCTCGTCTGTTGATGTTGGGTGCGCCTGCAGCGGCGATAACTTCGTTGGTTTGGATTGCGTACACGCTTTTCGCGAACGGAGTCGGTGACGGTTTGATCGCGATTGGAGGTGTTGTCTTTGGGGCCATTCTGGCCGGATTCGTCAATCAGAGGATGTTGATCACCATAGGCGCACTTGCGTTTCCTCTTGTGATATTTGCTTTACTTTTTTTCTAACCCAAACCGGGGACGTTAGGGGTCAGGCCGGGAAGATCTTTGCGCCGAGGTTACGGCTCATGGCCTGTGCTTGAGCGAGTTGGGCGGGGTCCATGTGCTGTCGTATGCTCGAAGCCGCCGCACCTGCCACCTCGATGCCTTGAATCGCGGCCAAACGTAGCCACGCGTAAGCTTGTATTTCGTCCTTTGGTACTCCGTCTCCACGCGTGAACATCAAACCGAGGCGGTACTGGGCCATCGTATGCCCCGCTGATGCTGCGGTTTGGTAAAACGTGGCGGCTTGCGCGAGGTCCGGAGGCCCATACTTTTCGCTCTCGCAACGCAACCCCATTTTGTATGCGTCGTCGGGACTGCGTCTGTCAACTTGCGGTTGCACCTGCGAAGGGGGTAGGCCAAGTAAAGATGTGTCCCGCTCGTTAACCTCTGCAACCGGTCGCGGAAGCCGGTCTGATGTCGATGCTGACAAGCTTGAACGACGGCGCTGTATGGTTTCCCCTTCAATCAAGCGTTCTAGGTCGGGCCGTTCAGATTCAGAACTGCCTGGGGCGATGAATTTACGAGATATGAACCACGCCGCGCCAACTGCGAGGAGATCAGGAAACATGTATTGGGGCGAGCCACCAAACACGGCAATCAATGCCATGATTCCAGCAGCAACGTTCAAGCTTCTCAGATTGCGGAAAAGTACCGCTGCCAAGACGACGGGTACCGCATGAAGCAAAGCGAAAAATAATGCCATGAGCACGTCTCCCAAGAGACTTACTCGTTGTCTGCCAGGGGACTTCGAGCAATCCGCGCCTTTGAGTTCGAACATCGATTATACAAACGATTGGCGGAAACGCCGTCAGTGCGAGCCAAGCGAATGCGTTCGACGTATTCTTCGCTGCGGGTGAGCATCGCGTAGATCAACCGGGCCAACTGGTGGGTGGTTTGCTGTGACGGCTTTGGCCGAGTCCATGGGGGCCGCGGAGGCGCTTGTCGCCGCTGATTCGCGTGCCGGGGGCGAGGCGGAGCCACGAGCAGCAGTGGGCGGGCGCCGGGAAGCGCGACAGATCCGCGCCGACTTCCGCGGCGAGCGTCAGCGCGGTCTCCACGCCGACGGTGGGAATGGCTGTCAGGTCGGCGGCGGGACGAAGACTGAGAGGCCCCTGCACTGGGCTGCTAGCGGGAATACTGCCTAGGTTGACTTTCTGTGCCAACAACCCTATGTTGAGTATAGGTTTCGCGCGGGTACGGAGGCTCCAGAAGGAGGTGACGTACCCCAAACGGAGTTCCAGACACTGACTAGCGTTCGTTGGTGTCGGGAACGCGAGCCAAGCAGCCAGAGCGAGGACCCAGTCGGTTAAGACGGCTGGACTCTGCGGGAGATGGCCGCTCAATCAGAGCAGCCATAGTCTTGCTGAGTCGGACGTGCGCACGTCCGCTCCTTGTTAGCCAGCTTGGCTTAAAGGCGTGGAGGAAAACGGAGTGGAGCAAAGCAGCTTCCTGCGTTATCCGGCTAACCGAACTTGCAACGCCAGGACAATGAAAAGCCGTGCTCAAGCACGGCTTTTTTGTTATCTGACGTTGTCATTCGGCGAGATGTTTGCGTGATTTCGCCCTCGGAGCGTCACACGATTCCCATGACAACTCTCGAATTGCCGGGATGCATAGCTCGGTAACGTGCAGTCATAGTGGAAGTTTGGATCGTACGGCGCACCGAATCGAACCCGCCCACGGATCACGCAAGTGTCCGCATGGTTACCACTATCCCAAGCGGGGGCGAAACCGTGTCTTGGGCCAGCTTTGGGCGGTACACGAAACACCATGCCGCGGTTGCCTTCGAAATAGCCGTCGCGTTTTGGTATGCCTTCTGCGACATTACGGAGCTGTTGCCTGAACTGGTTGACAGTGTGACTCTTGGCTTCGGCGGTCTGGACCGCCGAAATTACGGGATTGAAGTCGTGGCCAAAGTTGTTGCGTGGAAGCAGCAAGCAGGTCTTGTTCTGGCGATTGTTGATTTCCTCTTGCACGGCGCGTATCAGAGCCCTGCCTCTTGCGAGCAGGCGCTCCGACTTGGTCACTAGCTCTCGGACGACATGGTTGACCTGAGTAGCTTTGACTTCTCGCAATCCGTCCAAATCGAACGGAAGCATAATGGACTCAATGCGAAAGCGTTCGAAGAGGTGTTGCTCACTACCATCCGCTTTCTTGACGTAGAGTAGAACTAGCGTCGTCTGCCATTGCTCGTGCCAGTTCGTGCAGTGACGTGTCCGTAAGTGATTAGCGAGCCGATCATATAGCTTGTCAGCGTACTCAGAGGTATACGCCCATGTGTCTAATGCCGGGTACGCAACCACCCTGGCATTGTTCTGCTCCCAGCGGAACCGATCCACAAAACGGGTACTGACCTTCCTAGGTAGACCGGCGATTACTACGGACAGGGGAGTCAAACCGGTTGTCGACGTAGTTTCGCGACAATGTGCATCGGAATTGAAATCTGGCTGAGTTCCTCTGCATTGAGTGTGAGGATCAGCTTGCCAAGAACATCGTTCGACGGCAGCAAGGTGTCAGATTTATCAAGGAACTGCTCATGTCCTAGTCCATTGTTCTCTAGCCACGCGTTGATGTTCTGATGGACATCCTGAACGGGAGCTTCTAGTCCAACGATCAGTTCACTCGGCACCTCAAGCGTGTCCGCTGGTTGAGATTCTGGCAACTCGTCGGAGAACCGAATTGGGCCGTTAATGGCTACATACCGAACCTTGGCTTTGTCTAGCGGCTGGCGAAAGGCCGCCCAAAAAGAACGATGGTAGCGCCAATTGACGGGCCGCCGATCTGTTGGCCTCGCTACCATTTCATCCAACAACCTATCCCAATCGCTAATGCTGTCCGTCTCTTCGTTTCTAGGGACTGCGGCGATGACCGCCGGCCTCTCAGTATGCTGAACCAATCGAAGTTCGTCACCAAGGCAATTCTCAATATATGCACGAAGCCCACCTGATTGCTCTTTCGCTGTCGCCGCAATCTGACGATCAATAGTCCCCAAGACGCTCAACAACATCGGCCTACGCGTATCGGACCACGCCTCGCCTACTAGGTCGAGAGTTCGATCACGGAGTGACCACTCTGAATCCATGTTTCCACCGCTTCTCGGTTCAGATCCTCACTAATGCTAACGTCGGTCACCAGACATGCGCCAGTCTTTAGCAGCGGTACATTCGAAGTTCTCTATGCTGCACTGTCTGCCTCAAATGGGGGCATTGCGTTTGTCCGAGTCTGAGGAGCTTTTGGCGATCGCTTCGCGCGGCTTTGTCGTTGACGATGTCGTGTTCGCCGCGACCCACGCAGAAGCGTGTGCACTGGTCGCGAAACTGGATTCTAGCGGCGCGGGGCTCCTCATCCCGCCGCTAGCCGGATGGTAGGAGTCAGTTTGGAGGAAGTCGGGAGGACTGAGTCGGATGGAAGACGACGACATGGATCGGGGTTTCATCCGGCGGTTAGCAAGTGCGTGGAGCACCTTGGTATCGCCGCTCGGATGGTGATGGTCTGTGGCCGTGGAACGGCTCGAAGTGCCCATCAAGGCGGAGGACCGCGGGTGCGTGGGTGGGGCGAAACCGTGGGCTTGGGTGGGGTGAAACCACGGCGCAGGCGAAGCCTTTCCAGCAGACCGGTGGCGCGGGCTGTCCGCCGGCCTATTGCTGTGGCGACAGAGTCTTCGTCGGCGCGCACGGTCACCCGGTTGCGGGCGCGTGTGACGGCGGTGTAGAGCAGTTCCCTCGTGTTCACGCGGGAATCCGCATCGCCGGGGATGAAGACCACTTCGTCGTACTCGGACCCTTGCGCGCGATGCACCGTGAGGGCGAAGAAACTCTCGTGCTCAGGGAGGCGGGAGGGCGAGACGAGGAATCGGGCGTCCTCGCCATCCTGTCCGGCGAGGTCCGGGAACCACACCCGGCGACGGTTCTGGCTGTCGAGAATCACGACGCCGGTGTCGCCGTTGGAAAGCCCCGTGGCCCGGTCGTTGCGCGTCACGATGATGGGGCGACCCGGGTAGAACTCGTCATTGGCGGGAATGCTCCCCGTGTCACGCAAGCGCCGTTCCACCAGGCGGTTGAAACGGTTGACACCGAACGGTCCGCGCCGGTGGGCGCAGAGGATGCGGCGGGCGGGGAACGCATCCCCTGGCGAATGCTCGAAGTGCGCGGCCCACTCCTCGGCGGTTTCGTGCGCGAACCGGCCGAACGCGGCCTCGTCGGCCAGGGGTTCCAGGTTGGTATCGGGGCTGTCCTTGAGCACGGCGATAGCGCTGGCCGCGTCGCCTTGGCCGATGGCGCCGGCAAGACGCCCGATCCCGCTGGACGGACCGAATCGATGGCTTTTTGTGAGCCGCACGATGCATGGCGCCAGCGGCGAGGTTCCGCTATCGGACCTGGCGCAGAGATCGCTGAAAACCGATCCCGGCTCGACCGAGGATAGCTGCCCCGCGTCTCCGAGCAGGATCAGTCGCGTACCCTCCCTGAGGCCGTCCAGGAACCGGGCCATCAGGGGCAGGTCGACCATCGAACACTCATCCACGAGGAGGGCATCCACGAGCATGTCGGCCCTCGACAACAGCCGGTGAAGCGTGGTGGCAACGGGAGTGTAGTCGCGCAGCGCCGGTACCTTGTCGGCCAGCGCCCTTGCCCGGAACTGGGTTCTCACCGATTCCTGCAGCCGCGCCGCCGCCTTGCCCGTCGGGGCCGCGAGCGCAATGCGGCGCGGCTCGGCGATGCCGAGATCCGCGAGTAGAGCGATGAGGCTCGCGGCGAGGGTGGTCTTGCCCGTGCCCGGCCCACCGGTGACGACGCAAAGCTGGCGCGAGACCGCGATCTTCGCCGCGGCGATGGCGGCTTCGGACTCCTCAAGAAGCACTTGGCGCATCCAGCGCTCGACATCGACGCAGGGTGTGGCGGCGTCCCGCGCCAGTTCACGCATCCGCTGGGCCAGCCGCGATTCCGCCGCGAACATGCGGTGGAGGTACAGGTTGTCGCCGTCGAGAACCAGGGGACGTTTGGTTTCGCATGCCTGTCCGGACGCGACCACGGGACTCTCGGAAAGCGCATCCTTCAGTTCCGCGAACGTCGGCAGGCATGCCTGGCGGATGGGGTCGGGCAGATCGTCACCAACATGTCCCGACTCCGCCGAAGACCATTCCAGGATTTCGATGATCGGTCTGCCGGCGCATCTGGCCAGCGGCAGGCAGGCATGTCCGCTTCGATGTGTCGCGCTCGCGATGGCGCCCGCCAGGCTGGTGGCCGGGGCCGCGCCAAGTTCGGCGAGCAGTCGCGCGAAGTAACGGTCGATGTCCGCCATGGCGCCCGCCTCGCACAGGTCCGAAAGCAATACGTCCTGGCTCATCCCGTGGCGCCCTCGAAACACGCGTCGATTGCCTCTATGCAGGCTCGCGTGGGCGCGTCTCGATAGATGCCCTGACCGGGCATGTCCGGCGACATGCCCCGCACGAACAGGTAGAAGACGCCGCCGATGTGTCGCTCGTAGTCGTAATCCGGCAGGCGCAACCGCAGAAAGCGATGCAGGGCGGTGAGGTAGAACAGGTACTGCGCCGCATAGCCGTGCGCGGCCATGGCGGCCCGGACGGCCTGTCCCGAATAGGCGTGAATGTTGTCGCCGAGCCAGTTCGACTTGTAGTCCATCACGTACCAGCGCTCGCCGTGGCGCGCCACGACGTCGATGAATCCGTGCAGGAAGCCGTCGATCCCGCTCGAACTGTCGGGAATTCCGTGGCTGTAGCCATGCGCGGCGAAGCAACGGGCGAGGCTGGCGCGATCCATGCCGTTTAGCGGCAGGTGAAATTCCATTTCCGCGATGGGCCGTTCCACCTCGCCGAGGCGGAACACGCTCCCGTCCGCCGGGCTCTCGAGGGACGCGTTTAGGGCGTTTTCGACCATCGTTCGCGCCGCTGGCACCCACTTGGCGTCGATCCGGTACTTTGCGAGTACGTCCGAACATATTTCGTCGAGATCAGCGTCCGGTTCGACGTTTCTTTCGAAGATCTCGTGCAGGCAATTGCCGGGACGGAATCCGCTGGGGAACGTGAACACGTCGAGCCGGTCTTCCGTCTCCACGATTGGTGCCGCCCCTTCGTCTTCGACGGCCACGTCATCCTGGTCGTGATCCGGCTGGTCGACGTCCTCGTGTTCTGCCGCCGTCACGGCAGCGCCCATGTCGGAAGTAAGCGCGGAAAAGCTTGTCCGTTGGCGGATACGTTGGAGCGGGCGACCCAGTGTGCGAGCGGCAAGCGGTTCGAGTCCCGGAAGCTCCAGGGTCTCGGTCAGCCTCCGGGGAACCGCGGTAGCGTCACGCAAAACGCTTGTCGAGATCGCGTCAGGTTCCGCATTCGCGAATTGCTGGACTTCGCCGAGCCAAGCTTCGCCGTCGAGCGATTTCACGTGCGTCGCGTTGGCTTCGAGTCTCGCTTCGAGCGTATCGTCACGTGGCTCACCCCGGCCGTGGATGAGCCACGCAAGGGGTGCGTGCTCGCCGTCGTTCGCCCGTGCCCAAGTCACTACGCAGTGGTGCTTTGCCCGAGTAAGCGCCACGTACAGGAGACGCAGTTCGTCCGCCTGGTCTTCGAGCCATTCCCTGTCAAGGGCACCATCCGACGGGTTCAAGTCCAGGATTTCGGCGAAATCTCCTTCCAGTTCGTGATACTCAGCCGTCTTTCCGCTGCTTCGTTGGAGCCGGAACCAGGCGAAAGGACAGAACACGACCGGAAACTCCAGCCCCTTGCTGCGGTGGATCGTGACGATCTTCACGAGGTGCTCGTCGCTTTCCAGCCGGAGTTGGGTGCCTTCGTCCCCGAACTCCGGCCGCGCAGCGGCGCGGGCAAGCCAATCGACAAGTCCTCGTGGTGAAAGACGTCCGTCGATCTCGGCTTCCTGCATCAACTCGATCAGGTGCATTAGGTTGGTCAGTCGGCGCCTGCCGTCTGGATACTTGAGCAAGTGGGAGGCGCAATTGGTTTCATGGGCAAAAAGCAGCCTTCGAACGAGCGTCGCAATGCCCTTCTGGTTCCATGTGTCGTGCGAGTCGCGTGCCCATCCGCGCCAGCGTTCCCAACTGTCGTCGTCATCCTGCAGCGCTGCGAGTTCGGACATGTCGAGTCCGAACAGGTCGGTCGCCAGCGCGCCGCGCAATAGCGATGCGTGGTTGTACTCGGCCGGGTTGGTGACCAGGGCGCGCAGTAGGTGTCCCAGGTCGCGTGCTTCATGCGTCTCGAAGACGCTGTCAATTCCCATTTCGACGCTCTGGACGCCGCGTTGCTGTAGCTCATGCGCGACGATCCGCCCCTGTTTTCCGGTACGAACGAGGACCGCGACATCACTGCCGACGAGCGGTTTCGACTTGCCGTCCACCCGGAGTGTCGCTTCTCCCGGCAAAAGCAGGCGCGCGATCTCGTCGGCGGCGTGCTTGGCTGCGGTTGGCTCCAACCTGGTCTTGGTCCATTTCCTGCCGTTTTCGTATTCCGGAAACAGGTGCAACTGAAAGGGTTCCGTCTTGCGTCTCCCCCGCATCCGAAGACCCTCGGAGGGTCCGCGAGCTGCCTTGGCCGGATCGAATCGAATGGTCTCAGGCCGCAGGAATGGATTGCTGCACTGGAATACGGCGTTGACGGCACCCACCAGCGCGTGCGTGGATCGGTAGTTGCGCTCGAGAGAGATCGTGCGGACGCTTTGCCTCTTTGCGCTGGCCTTGAGGTAGGCGAACACGTCTGCGCCGCGGAAACGGTAGATGGACTGCTTTGGATCGCCGACGATCATGAGGCCGCCATGCGCGGACACATCTGTGCCATCGGTCACGGCTGCGGGATAGACCTGCTCGAAGATTCGGGCCTGGAGGCGATCCGTATCCTGGAACTCGTCGATGAGCGCGACCGGGTACCGCGCGCGAATGCGTTCCGCCAGCCTCCGACCCTGTTCTCCTTCGAGGGCGGTGTCAAGTTGCTGAAGCAGGGCGTTGAAGCTCAGCCGGCGGTGCTTCCAGGTGTCGTGCTGCAGCCATCGCCTCGTGTCTTCAAGGAGGCGTCGTCGCCTGTTGGGAAGCCAGGTCTTGCCGAGTTGGGTCGCTGCCATCCCCAAATTGGTGAAGTGGTCGTAGAGCGGGATATTCGGCAAGGGCCGCGACCTTATCTGTACCTTGTCGGTCAGTGTTTCGCGCCCGAAGTAGCCGGCGTCGTTCAGGGGAAGCAGTTGCGGATCGTTCGCCTTGAACGCAGCAGAGACGGCTTCCTGGACGCGGCGGTTGACCTCGCTCTTGCCGCTGTACCAGTGGAGTTGATCAAGCGCCGCGAGGAATTGCGTACGTTGGTCGTCGTCGTTCCATGCTGTACGTGCCGATTGGAACGCTGCCAGCCACGTATCGTGGTCGGCTCGATAACGTTGCTCGTAGTCGTCAGCGACATACCCGTTTCTGATTCGACTTGGCTTGGCGTGGTGATCCGCAACCCAGACATTGAGATCGTCGAGGCGGAACTCCTGGTCGTTTGCGAACTCAAGCAGCGCCTCAGGCTCATCCGCCATGGACTCCCGCCAGAAGTCCCGCAATGCCGCGCCTACCTCCGGATAGTCGTCTCCGCTGACGCCGAACTCGAAAGGAATGCGCGCATCGAACGCGAACTCCGTCAGGGCCCGCTGGCAGAAGCCGTGAATGGTCATGACATTCGCGCGATGGAAGTCCCGAAGGGCAACCGTCAGACGCAATTCGATCAGGGCCGGGTCGACACCTTCGCTGCGCCAGCGTCTGACCAGGTCGCCTGCCTGGGAAATCTCTCCGTCCTGGCCCCGTGCGACGTTGAGGGCGTCGCGAAGCATGCTTCGGACCCGCGAGCGCAGTTCCCCCGTCGCCGCGATGGTGAACGTAACGACCAACAGCCTGTCGATGCGCCAGGCCGACTCGACGATGAGCCGTGCAACGAGGGTTGTCAGCGCATGGGTCTTGCCCGTGCCGGCACTTGCCTCCACGAGCAGGTCCTGATCCAGCGGGATGTCGAGCGGGCGCCTCACTGTGTCGCCTCCTTCAACGGCTGGAGCAGGTCTTGCGCGAGGGAATCGAGCTCTTTGCCGAACGGGTCGAGGCCGAACACCAGCTCGTGATACGCGTCCAAGCCGTCGTCGTAGCCACGCGACCAGATGTCTTCGAAATTTGAACCGCTTATCCGTGCCAGGGACGTGGCGGGAAAAAACGGCAGCAACCTACGTTGTCCGTCGCGCCACACTTCGATCCACCTACGCAGGTGGGACCGTGCTTCGTCAGGATCGGGCCCCGTCAGGACCGACTGCTTGACGTCTCCTTGCAGGCTCAGCAAGTGCGCCGTGACGCAGCGTTCGGTTTGGCACGTCAGTGCCAGCAGAAGGAGCCAGGCCTCGACCTGGTCCTTGGGGCGCAGGCGGCCCACCCGGCGCCAAAGGAGTGCATTGTTTTCGGCATGGACCCGCGGGACCCGGCCAATGATCCGGTTGCCACCCAACGTGATGTCCACTGCGACGTCAGCCCTGTAGTCTTCGTACGGCTTCAGCGCCGTCGCGAAACCCTCGACTTCCTGTGCTTTCTCGCGAAACTGGATGCGGCCAAGGTTGCCGGGAGGAAGCTGGCCGGTGGCGGCCAGCAGTGCATAGTCGTCATTCGCCTGCCGCATCTCGAACAGTTTCTGTCTCAGCTCCCATGTTTCGAGGCCGTCCAGCTCGAATGGCTCATGCTCGTTCAGTTCGCCATCCTCTTCGCCGAGGTAAATGCCCAACCGGTTGCGGAGAAAGTACTTAGCGGGACTGGCTGAGAAGCGGATCAGGTCGTCGAGCTGCAGTTCTTCGGCCGGCGTCGCGGCGGCATGCGTCGCGGGTGGCAACGTCCCGGAAAAACGCCGGGGATGCGTGCCCCCGCCTCCGGCCACATCGGCTGCGTTGGCCATCGCTTGCGAATAGCTGAAGAGATTCGGTTCTGCCGAAGTGAAATATCGACGGCTGAACGGTTGCAGCGGGTGGTGGATTTCCAAATCCTCGTCCTCTGGAAAGCGCCCGTGGAGGTAGTCAGTCAGTTCGCTCACGACGGTGGATGGAGGGATCGGCTTGTCCTCCATCAGGTCCCTGCCGGTGTAGCTGACGAGGAAACAGCGTCGCGCGGCGAGCAGCGCCTCGAGAAACGCGAAACGGTTTTCATCGCGCACATCGCGGTCACCGGGTTGTCGCGCGCTCTCGCCGAAGAGGCGATCCATGAAGTCGAACAAGGCGGGTGGGGGCAGGCGTGGAAACGCACCGTCATTCATGCCGAGGACGCAGACGACCTTTGCGGGGAAGATCTGACCCGTCGCTAGGCTTGCGACCGTCACGCCGTCCGCCAGCCGGGGCGTGGCGCGGGAGTCAACGCGCGCCCGGCGCACGAGGGATTCGCGCAGCACCTCGAACGGGACCGGAATGTCGCCGCCGGCGATCGCGCACTCGCCAGCGAAGTCGTCGATCAGGCGTGAAATGGATTCGATTTCGCGCACCGAATCCGGGTCGTAATGCGGCTGGCGGACAAAGAACCGACTGAGAACCTCGGCATGCAGACGTTCCGCCCAGGCATCGGGCGTGTGTTCATCGGCGGCCCAAGTATTCAGTTCCGAGGCGAGTTCGCAGTAATGGAGGAAACGCCCCAGGCGCTCGTAGTCGCCCGCACCGGCCTGATAGCCCCACCGGTCCAGGCCGCACGGTACTACACCATTCACGAGCACATCTTCATCGGGTATCGCGTACCCGAGCAAAAGCCGCCGCAGACCATGCTCCCAATTGTTGTGGATGGGTGCGGACACGCCCTGTTCGATGCAGTGCGTGGCATCCATGCCCCAACGGATGCGAGCCTGTTGTACCCATTCACGAACGCGGCCCAGGTCGCCTTCCTCGAGGCCGAAACTCTCCCGTACGGACGCGGCCCGCAGCGGCGCGAGCATTTGGCTGGCGGTGTAGCGCGACCCGGCCAGCGCGAGAAGGTCGAGGAACGCGTTGATGGCCGTGCCGATCCTGGCGCGCTGTCTGCCGATATTGAACGGAATCGTGTCCGCGGCGCCGAAGACCGCTTCCACAACGGGGGCGTAGGCATCGAGGTCCGGCGTAAGCACGAGGACGTCAGCGGGCTGGATATCCGGATGACGGTCGAACAGGCCCAGGAGGCGGTCGTGCAGGACTTCTAACTCGCGCGTAGCCGAATGACAGGCGTGGACCTGGATGGTGTCGTCTGGGCCGACATGCGCTGCCGCACTGTCCGCGCCGGTCGAAATACGTCTGACGATGTCCCGCTGCACTGACCCGAGCCGTGTGTCGTTGGCATCGCCATAGGTTTCACGGTCGACAGTTGCCGGGGCCTTTTCAACAAGCGCCTGCATGTCGCGCGCCAGCCTGCCCCAGGTGGCGACCAGTTCGTTTCCCTCGGCGTAGTAGCCGTCCGTGTCGGCGTGTGGGTGGTCCCCTTTCCAGAAGGCGCGAGTGGGGCTCAGCAGGAATATGTGGACATCCATGACGATGGAGATATGACGCAACAAGGCAAGATAGGAAGGCGAGAGCGTGGCGATGCCGAACAGGTACACCCTGGGGCGTCCTGACCGGGATTCGCGCGCGCCAACGGCTTGGCCGTACGCCGCTACCGCATCAACCCAGTGGGTCGCATCGGGAATGTCGGCCGTGACTAGTGACCAGAGGCGAACATGCCAATCGGTCGAATTATCGGCGTTCCAGACACCGTGCCGGAACACCATGCAACGGTCGTAGGCGGCAGCCAGCTTGTCGGCGAGTTCGAACCGTTTTCGGGAATCGCTGTCCGCCAGGTAGTCTTTGACTGGATCGTCGCCGTCCCAGCGGCAGAGTACGTCGAATATCCGCCACCGCAGGACGGCCGGTTCGAACGCCGACTCCAGCGGGAGGTCCGGCAGGGCCTCGCGCATCACGGACCAGGCGAACTCTGCCGGCAGCTCGATCCTGAGATGCCCGGCCACGCCGAGGCGCTTGGCCAATTCAAGCCGGAGCCATTCGCCCAGCAATGGATGCGGCACTACGACGCGCTCGGCGTCGAGGGGATCCGCGGGATGCTTGCGCATGTCCTTCGCCAGCCATTCGGCGAGGACTTCCATGCGGTTGGACGCGTGTACGTGGATCATCTTCCGCGGCGGTCTATGTCACCAGGGTGCGGAGAATGGTCGGGGCGCATCGGGGCATTGTATGTCGCGTTGGCGTGGCCGTGGCGTCGATTACGGCGGAGAAAGCCTCAGTCCATCCTCTGCAGTACATTCGCCGGCGAGTACTGGTCCGTCAGGGGCCGTCGATCCCGGTTCCAGTCCTGGGCGCGGTCGAACCGGCGCGGATAGCTCGTGATGGGGACGCCGTAGGGCGCGAGGCGCTGGCGCCAGGATCGGGCCGCCCGCCTGAGTGTCGCGTTGTCCGGTAGCGGCATGATCGAAGCCAGCACGATGCGGTTGGCGCTCTCCCGGATGGTGAAGTTCAGGAACGGCCCGAAAGCGCGGTAGTAAGTCTCCGACTCGTGGTCGTAGAGCCGGCTGGTGGCGAAAGTGTTCGCCACGAGTACCCCGTTGGGTGTGAGCAGCCGTCGCGTCTCCTGCAGGTACTCAAGCGTCATCAGGTGTTCGGGAATGTAGTCGCCGTCGAAAGTGTCGAGCAGGATCAACTCGTAGCGTTTCCCGTCGCGCAGCGCACGTCGCGTGAAGACGCGCGCGTCCCGGACGAAGACCCTGGTGTTCCCCGCCGCGCGGAAGTCGAAGAACCGGTCGGCCACGGATACTACCGCCGGGGCGATCTCGACGACATCGATGCGTGCCTCGGGCAGTAGTTCGGCGAGTGCCCTGGGCAGGGTGCCGCCGCCGAGCCCCGTGATCAGGACGCTCTCGGGCTCCGGCGTCAGCAGGAGCGAGGCCATCATCATGCGGGTGTACTGCAGTGCCATCTTTTTCGGCGCCCGCTCGTCGATGCAGGACTGCCGCCGCCGTTCGCTCCGTACGGCAAACTGCATGCACAGGAAGCCGTCTTCCCGGGTCACGAGAATCTTTCCGTAGAGCGACGGTTCTTCGTGGATGACTTCGGCGTGCGGGAAGATGCAGGCGAGTCCCAGTACGAGCGCCAGCGCCGGCTTCATTCAGTCCGTCCCGCGGCGAAAGCCAGGCATGCGAGCAGGGCGAGCGCGCCCGCGAGCATCGCCACGATGGTGTTCAGTTCGAACCAGAGCACGAAGTAGAACGATGTCCCGAGGGTGCCGAGGGCGCTGCCGAAAGTGGAGACGAAATACAGGGTGCCAGCCACGCGGCCGGACTCTTCGGTCGCCTTCACGAGCAGGCGCACGGCGTATGGCGAGATCATGCCGAGAATGATCGTCGGCGGCATGAACAGCACCAGTGAAGCGAGCAGCGATCCGTAGCGGGGATCTTCCACGCGGTCGAAGATCCAGGACATCGCGGGTTCGGCGATCAGCACAAGCGGGCAGACCAGAACGCCGGCACCGATCAGTATCAGCCCGAGCTTGCGCAGGTTCGGGCGCCTGAGGGAGAGATATCCGCCGAGCAGGTAGCCCGCCGAGAGCGCCAGCATGAAGACGGTGATGATGCTGCCCCAGACGTAGATGCTGCCGCCGAAGTAGGGGGCCAGCACCCGGCCTCCCAGCAGTTCGAGGGACATGATCACAAAACCGCCCCCGAAGGCGAGGACGTTGACGACAACGGTTCTCATGGTTCTGGATTGCCCCGGCGGTGCGGGGTCACGTCCCATGGACTCCGGCTACCGGCCCTTCCACACAGGGGCTCGCTTTTCCGAGAACGCCTTCGCCCCTTCTGCGAAGTCTTCGCTGTGGAGCATCTCCCAGACGGACTGGTAGCGGTTCGCCATTGCCTCCGAGAGCGAGGGGATGTCGAGACTGCGGTATACGACATCCTTGCTGGCCCGGACGGCCAGCGGCGCGCACCTTACGATCTGCGCCACCCACTTGCCGGTTTCTTCCATCAACTGGTCATGCGGCACCACGGCGTTGACGAACCCCAGTTCGTAGCCCTCCCGGGCGGTGATGTGCCGTCCTGTCAGTATCATCCCGAGCGCACGTTTCGACCCGATCATCCGGGGCAGTCGCTGCAGGCCACCGCCGATCGCGCCGGTGCCGACGGTCGGTTCCGGCAGTCCGAGTACGGCGTCCTCCGAAGCGATGATGAGGTCGCAGGCAAGTGCTACCTCGAGACCGCCGCCCAGGGCGAAGCCGTTCACCGCGGCGACGAGGGGTTTGGTCAGGTCGAACCGGGAAGTCAGGCCGCCGAACCCGCCCGAGGTGCGAAAAGGCTTGTTGCCCTCGGCCACGTAACGCAGGTCGTTCCCCGCGCAGAAGGCGCGACCGGCGCCGGTGACCACGGCCACCCACAGGTCGTCGTCGGCCGCGTAGTCGTCGAACACTGCACCGAGTTCCGCGCTGGCGGGCGGATGCAGCGCGTTCAGCCGTTCCGGCCGGTTAAGTGTGACCGTCAGGACGTGATCGGCCTTTTCGACTGTGCAGAATTCCATTTTGCTACTCTCTCATTGGATTCGGTCCGCACGCCGGCTGCATACAAGGTCGAGGGTTCCCCCTGTCCGGCAGCGGCACGTTCGGCGGACGCTAAGTTTGTCCGTCGGGTTCGATCATCGTCAACCGCTTCGACGGTTGGCCTGAGGATTCACGCTTGTTCACGTCCCTGCTGCATTTGCGACACGAGATGTTGAAGGTTGTGCACGTACTGGTTTTCGCGGTGTTGGCCAGTGGTTGCGGCGGCGTCGACTTTTATTCCGTGGACGGGAAGACGATGGGGACGTCCTATCGTGTTGTCGCGCGATGTCCCGAGGCCCTCGATTCGGCCCACATCGATGCCGTTCTTGCCGGGGTCAATGCCTCGATGTCGAACTGGGACGGCGATTCGGAGGTGTCGCGATTCAATGCCTCGCCCGTCGGCGAATGGATGACTTTGTCGCCGCCCCTCGCCGAGGTCGTGGAGACGGCGCTGGCGCTGAGCGGCATGTCCGACGGCGCCTTCGACGTGACCGTGGGCGCGCTGGTCGATGCCTGGGGATTCGGTCCCGCCCCCGCGCGCGGTTTTCCCGACGATATGGAAATCGAGGCGGCGCTCGCACGCACGGGATACCGGCACCTGGAACTCGTGGACAGCCGGTTGCGCAAGACGCGGGACGTGCGTATCGACCTGTCGGCCATTGCCAAGGGCTACGGGGTGGACGCGATGGCAGCGGCCGTCGCGGGCCAGGGATGTACCGACTACCTCGTGGAAATCGGTGGGGAAGTCCGGGTGCAGGGACACAGTCCGCGGGGCCGTCCCTGGCGGCTAGGCATCGAAGCGCCGGACGGAAGCGGTTCGGCGCATCGGATCGTGGCGATGGACAAGGGCGCGATCGCCACATCGGGGGACTACCGGAACTTCTTCGAGCGCGATGGGAAGCGGTACTCGCACGCCATCGACCCGCGCCTGGGAACGCCGGTGGAACATGTCCTGGCATCCGCGACGGTGGTACACGCCTCGGCGATGTGGGCGGACGGATATGCGACCCTGATCGCCGTCCTTGGCCCGGAGGCGGGCCTCGCGTTCGCCGAGTCCCGGGATTTGGCCGCGTACCTGCTGGTGCGCCGGGAAGAGGGTCTCGAGCCGCGCTCGACGACGGCGATGGCAGCGTTTCTCGCGTCTGAAGACTGACCACCCAACGCACCACGGGTCGTTTTACAATCGGGCGAAAGTGCCTTGAACCAGGACCTCCTTTGTTTCGCCCCCTCGCCGTCAATGTCGGGCTCCGCTATGCGGCGAGCCGACGCCGTTTTGTTTCCTTCGTCGGCGTCGCGGCGCTGGCGGGGCTGGTGCTGTCGGTCGGTGTCCTGCTCTACGTGCAGGCGGTGGTGAGGGGGTTCGAGCGCGAACTGGAGGATCGGGTGTTGGGCGTCGTGCCGCATGTCACGCTGGTGGGGCGCAACGCGATTGCGGATTCCGACGCCGTCGCGGCGCGGCTCCTGGGCGTGCCTGGGGTGAAACATGTCGCACCCGTGACTTCAGGCGGGGTTCTCCTCTCCACCGGGACGGGTGTCGCCGTGGTCCGGTTGAAGGGTATCGTCCCTGCGGACTACGAACCGGTGATCGGGCACTTCTTCGAAGCCGGAAGCCTGGACATCCTTCAGCCGGGAAGCTTCAACGTGGTGCTCGGACGCGGCGTCATGCAGCGATTGGGGCTCGAGCCGGGCGACGCCTTCACCGCGGTGATGCCGGACATGACGCCGACTCCGCTGGGAGTGTTCCCCGCGCGCAAACGGCTGCGTGCGGCCGGCACCCTGAGAACCTGGTCGCAGCTCGACGGCGAGGTCGCCTACACCCACATAAGGGACGCGCAGCGTCTTTTCCGGTCGCCCGGCAGCGCTGGCGCCCTGGAGTTGCGCATCGACGCCGTTCTCGAAGCGCCGGACGTGGCTTCGAGGGCGCTTGCGGTGGTCGGCACGGACAGGTTTACCGCCCGTACATGGCTGCGTTCGATGGGTCCCGTGTACCGGGCGATCCAGGTGACCAAGGGCATGCTGTTCCTGATCTTCTCGCTGCTCGTCGCCGTGGCCGCGTTCAACGTGGTGTCAGGCCTCGTCATGATCGTCAACGAACGCAGGGCGGACGTGGCGATCCTGCGCACGCTCGGCGCGCGTTCGGGCCTGATCGTGGGCGTATTCGTTGTCCTTGGCCTGATGGTCTCGCTCGCGGGCGTCGGACTCGGGCTGGTGCTCGGACTGGGACTTGGCACCTTGACCGAGGACGGCTATCGCTGGGCGCAGGAAACCTGGAACATCGACCTGATGGGGGAGTACTTCGTGCACCAGTTGCCGGTGGAATTTGCTGTCTCGGATGTCGTTCGGGTGCTGGCCACGGCATGCGGTCTCAGCCTGTTGGCGACCCTGTATCCGGCGTGGCGCGCGGGCCGGTTGCGTCCCGCCGAGGTGCTGCGCCATGAGTGACGTGACGCCGCTTCGCGGCACGAACCTTGCCAAGGCCTATTCGCAGGGGAGTGCCCGGATCGAAGTGCTTGCCGCCGCCGAGATCGATGTCGCGGCCGGCGAGCGGCTGGCCATCGTGGGCCAGTCCGGTTCGGGGAAGAGCACCCTGCTGCATATCCTGGCCGGTTTGCTGGATCCCGATGCCGGCAGCGTGCATGTGATGGGCGAAGACCTCACCGCCGCGAACCCGGCACGGCGGGCGGAACTGCGCAATGCCCACATGGGGTTCGTGTACCAGTTCCACCACCTTTTGCCGGAGTTCACGGCCCTGGAGAACGTCGCCATGCCGAGGCTTGTCGCGGGCGCGGCCATGCGAGAAGTGGCGGACGATACGCTGGCGCTGCTTGACTCCGTGGGACTGTCGGCGCGCGCGGGCCACCGTCCCCACGAACTCTCCGGGGGCGAACGCCAGCGCGTGGCAGTCGCCCGTGCGCTGGCGGGGAAGCCGCGCGTCGTGCTTGCCGACGAACCGACGGGCAATCTCGACCGCCGCAGCGCCGAGCGCGTGCTGGAAGCCATCGACCATCTCGTGGCGGCCACGGGGACGGCTTTCGTGGTGGTCAGCCACGACGAGGCCCTGGCCGCGCGCGTCGACCGCACGCTCGTGCTGCGGGACGGCGTCCTTTCCTGAGGCGCGGGCCTTGTGACGAACCTGCGCAACATGCTCTGGATGGCGCGCCGCTACCTGACGTCGCGCCGCCACCAGTACGCGTCCTTCGTCAACTGGGTGTCCTTCACCGGCCTGGCGCTCGGGGTTATGGTCCTGACCGTGGTGGTCAGCGTGATGAACGGTTTCGACCGCGAGTTGAAGTCCCGGCTGCTTGGCTCGATTCCTCACGCGGTGGCGCTTCCACCCCCGGGCCAGGTTATCGACCAGCGGTACGAACCGGCGTTTTCGGATGGCGTCGTCCACGTCACCCGGTTATTCCAGGGGCCTGCCATGATTTCCCGTGGCGGTGTCGTGACCGACCTGGCGCTGCTCGGCGTGGACGCGGGAGAGGCGGGCGGCCTGGACCTGATCGCTGACAGCATCGTCGAGGGATCGCTCGACGAGGCGTTCGAGGGCCACGGGGGAATCCTGCTCGGGGCGCCACTGGCACGGGCCCTGGGCCTGGGTCTCGGCGACGCCGTCGCGCTGGTCCTGATGGTCCCGGCGGCAAACGGTGCGCTTCCGCGGATTGAGCGCTTCACGCTTCGCGCCACTTTCGAGGTCGGCGCGGAACCGGATGTGAGCCTGGCTGTCGTTCGATTCGACGACATCGAACGGCGAGGGCTCGCCGCCAGCGGTGTTGCGGGTTGGCGCTTGGTGTTCTTGGATCCCATGGATGTCCCGATGATCGAGGCAGACCTGCGCGCGGCGCTGCCGGCGGGCTGGAGGCTCATGACCTGGATGGACGGCTACGGCGAACTGTTCCGGGCCGTTGGACTGGAAAAGACGTTGATGTTCGTTTCTCTCGCCCTGGTCGTCGCCATCGCGGCCTTCAACATCGTGTCCGGCCAGACCATGCTGGTCAACGACAAGCGACGCGATATCGCGATGCTCACCACCATGGGCGCGCCGTCGCGGTTTCTGGTGGAGGTGTTTCTCATCCAGGGGTTCGCCGTCGCAGTCCTCGCGATTTGCGCAGGGCTGGTCGCGGGGGTTCTGATCGCCTGGAATGTCGATCCGGTTGTCTTGGCCATCGAGTGGCTGACCGGGCAGAACATTCTCTCCGGTACGGGTTTCGGACGGATGCCCTCGGTCGTGCTGGCCGGCGACCTGGCAGTTATCGCGGCGTTGTCGTTCGGCCTGTGCTTCCTCGCCGTATTGCGGCCTGCGTTGAAGGCCGTCGACGAGAATCCGGCCCAGGCGCTTCACGAGGGTTAAGTCCCGCCCGCCTTGCCCGGCCAGGTAACGGCGACCGTCACGGTGCGATCTCCGGGGTCGAAAGCGCATGTGCTCGTCGGCGCTCCCGCCGCCGCTGCCAGCGCCGAATGATGTGCAGCCGCCACAGGACCCGGGCGATCACCATCAGCGTAAGGCCGCTTACCCAGCCGCACACCAGGCAGCCGACGATAAGCGGGTACCACAGCGCCGCGAAACTTGCCCCGAGCGATGACCACGACAGGTCGAGTTCGGTGAAGACGGGGTCCATGTCGAGCAGCCATGCGCCAAGCCTGTAGGCGAACAGGAACATCGGCGTGAACGTCACCGGATTCGTCACCCAGACGAGCGCCACCGCCAGCGGCAGGTTGCAACGTGCCGCAATGGCAAGCACGGCGACGATGAGCATCTGACCCGGCAGCGGGATGAATGCGCAGAACATGCCAATGAAGCATGCGCCGCCCACCGAGCGACGGTGCAGATGCCAGAGTTCCGGATCCTGTAGGAGATGTCGCAACGGCCGCAGTATCGGTGTCTCACGAATACTGTCGGCGGTTGGCAGGTACCGCTGGAACAGGGGGTGTGGCATACCGCCATTATGCCAATGCCCTGTGACAATTTCGTATGCGTGTCCTGTTGGCGGCCTTTGCCGCAGGCGTAATCGTTGCGCATGCGGCACCCCAGCCCGCGTGGGTCTCGGTGATCCTGGGACTAGGTGGCGGCGCACTTCTCTGTGTCCGCCTCCTGCGAGTTTTTGCCCTGCTTGGGATCGGGTTGGCCTGGGGCTCGTGGGCCATCGGCGATGCGCTATCGAACCGGATGTCCCACTGCGAGGGCCCGATCGAGCTGGAATTGACCATACGGGGCCTTCCGGCGCCGAGCGGCAATGCCAACCGCTTCGAAGGGGAACTCGTCGGCGGTTCGGACTGCGGTCTCGAAGCGGGCGACAGGGTCCGGCTGTCCTGGGAGAGCGAACAGGTGCCGCGTCCCGGGCAGCGATGGCGCATGGTGGTAAAGGCGAACCCGGCGCGCGCCTATGTCAATCCGCACGCCTTCGACTACGAGCGCTGGCTGATGCGCCGCGGGATCGTCGCCACGGGATACGTCGCCCGTGCCGAACTTGTGACGGACTCACGCGATGCGGTCGCCGACTTCAGGCTGCGCCTGCGCGAGCGCATCGAAACCATGTCGCTGTCGAATGGCGGCCTCATCGTCGCATTGAGTACGGGTGATGGGGCACTGGTACCGGCGTCTGCCTGGCGGCTGTTCCGCGACACCAGCACCGTTCACCTGCTAGTCATTTCGGGCCTTCATGTCGGCATGTTCGGTGCGCTCGGCCTGGCCTTCGGAAACCTCGTCGGGCGCATTCTTCCCTTGACGCGGCGCTTTCGAGCGCGCGCCGTCTCGGGGTTTGTCGCGATCTGGGCGGTGTTGGCCTATGCCACCCTCGCTGGATGGTCGCTACCCGTCACGAGGGCAACCATCATGGCTGCCGTCGGCATATTCGCGGCGACCATCGGCCGCCGCGTCGGTGCGACGGGCGGTCTCGCGCTGGCGCTCGCGGCGGTACTCGCGGTGGACCCCATGGCGCCCCTCGATACCGGGTTCTGGCTTTCGTTCTCGGCGGTCGGCGTGCTCATCGCGTTCTTCGCACCCCGCGTACCCGCAAGAACCGAACGTGCCTCCGCGTCGCGGTTTCGTATTCGTGCGGGCAGGCTCATCCTCGCGCAGCTCGTCATATGCGTCGGCTTCGCTCCCTGGCTCGGAGTCTTCAGCGGAGAGATCCAGCCCATGGCGCTGTTCGCCAACCTCGTGCTCATCCCGTTGGTGGCATCGGCTGCGGCTCCGCTCTCGGTCATCGGCACCCTGGCATTGCCACTTGCGCCGCCGGTGGCCGGGATACCGCTGGCGGTTGCGGACTCGACGCTTGGCGTGGTCATGTGGATCGTGCATCGCGTGGGCGACGTACCGACGGTTCCGGCGAGCGGCAACCCTGGCGCATTGGCGGCCGCGATGGCCTTGTCCCTGGCTTTTCTCCTGCCGTGGTCGCGCGGCGCCCGCTGCCTGATCGCGGGTGCCATGTTCTGGGTCTTGCCATTGGTGGATCGCGTCCCGGCGGGACGATTCGACCTGCTTTCCCTGGACGTGGGGCAGGGGACATCGGCCCTGGTGAGAACGCGCAACCATGCGCTGATCTACGATGCGGGGCCGCGCTATCCATCGGGCTACGACGCCGGCGATGCCATCGTTGCGCCGGTTGCGCTGCGCGAGCACGGCCGGCGGATCACGCATCTCGTGTTGAGCCACGCGGACATCGATCATGTGGGCGGCGCGAATGCCGTCCTGAGGCGTCTGGACGTCCGGAGCATCAGCGCGGGTGAGCCGGCCCAGGGCGTTGCGGCGCGCCCGTGCCGGACCGGAGATGCGTGGCTCTGGGACGGGGTGCGATTTCGCGTCCTGTGGCCTTCCGGCCCGGAAACGGGCAACGACGCGTCGTGCGTGATCGAAATCGATGACGGCCGACACCGGGCCCTGCTGGCGGGAGATGTCGGCAGCGCCGCCGAGCAACGCATCGACGTGCGCCCGGTGGACCTTGTGGTAGCGCCGCATCACGGGAGCCGCACGTCCTCGTCGCCGTCTTTCGTCCGGCGGGCGTGTCCCCGCGTGGCGGTCTTTTCGGCGGGCTTTGAGAACCACTTCGGCCATCCGCATCCGGAAGTGGTCGAACGCTATCGTTCCGTTGGCGCACACCTGGTCACGACGGGGGATATCGGAGCGATCGGGTGGCGCAGCGATGCGCCGGGTCTGTTGACCGCAGCCCGGGACGACAGGCGCTACTGGCGATCAGGGCGGCGGCCGGCCATTCACCGCTTGGAGCTGTCCGCATCTGACCTGGAGTTCGCCCCGGACGACAGGCTCGCAGCCTGCCGAATCGAGGGTCCGCAGCAATGACGACCGGGAATCGTCGTTGGGTTATTGCGTGTGGAACCCGAAACGGTAGGTCGCCCCCATCGGCGGACCGTTCGCGCTACTTTGCGGTTCCGCGTTGCAGGATGTGGACGCGATTCGGTTCGAGGTCTGTCCAGCTTTCCGTTTCGCCGTCCGGCCAGGTGACGGTCACCGAATCGACCTGTTCGCTCGCGCCCAGACCGAAGGTGATCATCGGCTCCACCTGGGAGAGGTAGCTGCGGGTCGGCATCATGGTGCGGTGCTGCGGGCCACCGGGGGCATCCAGCGTGACGCGCGCGCCGATGGCATGCACATTGGGCGGCGGCGCACGCAACTTGAGACGCAGCCAATGGTGACCTAGCCGCTGGTCGTTGCGCAGCAATACCGCCGGACCGCCGGCTTGGGTCAGCGCGAGATCGAGGTCGCCATCGCCATCGATGTCGGCGTAGGCCGCGCCACGCGCAACGAGGGGGGTCTCGAGGGCATCGGCGACGAGATGAAAGGGTCGCGTGCACCCGGCGCCGCAGTTCCAGAACAGCTGCGCCGGCTGCGCGTAGCTCTGGCTGGCCTGGACCCTTGCGATCTCGGGCTCGACATGGCCGTTTGCGGCGAGGAGGTCCACGCGCCCGTCGAGATCGGCATCGAGGAACACCAGACCGAAGGTCAGCGCGCGCCGGCTTTCGGCGCCGACGCCGGCGACGATGGCATCGTCGCTGAACAGGTCCGTGCCGGCGTGGGACACGTAGAAGGAAGTCATTTCGTTGGCGAAGTTGCCGATGGCTATGGCGAGGCGTTCGTCGTTGGCGAAGTTCGCGGCATCGATGCCCATGGCCCCGGTCGCGAGGCCGGCGGGGTCGAACGCGAGTCCCAGTTCGACGCCAGCCTCGCGGAAACTGCCGTCGGACTGGTTCAGGAAGAGGAAGTTGCGCACGGTGTCGTTGGCGACCGCGATGTCCGGCCACCCGTCCCGGTTGACATCCACGGGTAGCACGGCGAGTGCCTTGCCGACAGGCAGACCGGTGGCGGGATTCGCGACTTGAATGCCGGATTCGGCGGACACATCCGTGAACCGGGCACCGTCGTTGCGGAACAGGTAGCTGTCGACCCCCGGGAAATCCGTGGGCGGACCGTAGGCGCGGCCGACGCCGGTCAGGCGGTAGTCGACCTCGCGGTCGATTTCAGGGGACCAGCGAACGTAGTTGCAGACGAACAGGTCGAGGTCGCCGTCCCGGTCGTAGTCGAAGAACGCCGCGCCGGTGCTCCAGGCGTCGGTACCGCCCGCCGCGCCGGCGGCATCCGTGACGTCGATGAAACTTCCCCCAACGTTGCGCATCAGGCGATTTGCGCCGAGTGCGGTGACATAGACATCCAGGTGCCCGTCCCCGTCGTAGTCGCCGACGGCGCCGCCCATGCCGTACAGGGTAAGGTCGAGACCGGCGATGGCGGAGACGTCGTCGAACATGCCGTCACCGAGGTTGCGGTACAGGCGTGAAGTCGGCGCGGACGGCGCGGTGGGGCGCCAGGGCCAGTGATCCGAGTTGATGAACAGGAGATCCTGGTTGCCGTCGCCATCGTAGTCGAGGAAGGCGACGCCGCCGCCCATGGTTTCCGGCAGCAGGCGTTCCCCGTAGGCGCCGTTCTCGTGGACGAACCGGATGCCGGCTTCGTCGGTGATGTCGGTGAACACGATCGCCGGAGGCTCCACCGCTGCGCGAGACGGTAGAGTGGGGCCTGCAACGTCCGCTTCCTCGACGGTCTCGTCGGGCTCGGTGTGCCGAGTCGCCAGGAACACGGCCCCGCCTGCCACGCCGAGTATCGCTACTGCGACCAGCGATTGCCGCAGCGCGCGCCGGATGCGCGCTTCTTCGGTAGAGAGCTTGCTCAAGGGTCGCTTCCGTCGCGCTGGAGGTCGTAGACGACCACTGCATCCGCAGCGAAATTGGCTGCGGGATCGCGCCGCCGTGCGGCCGTGATCGCGCGGTCGCGGGCGTTGTCGTCGAGTCGATAGGTCGCGTGCAGCGTCCGGTGGCGGTTCGCCGTCTCCTCGTCGCCGAGCCGTGCGTGAACCTGGGCGAGGCCGTAGTGGGCGGCCACGTTCTCCGGGTCTTCCGACAGCGCCGCTTCGTGCCGGTCGGCTGCGAGCCGGAGCAGCCTTTCCTCCTCGTCGCGCGTCGGTGCCGTCTTTGCGCGTTCGAACAGTGCCTGTGCCAGCGCGTTCTGCACCCGGTAGTCGCGCGAGAAGTCGAATCCGCGCCGGCGGGCTTCCTCGAAACGCGTATCGACGAGATCGGTGAAACTCGCGATCGCGGCGTCGAATTCGCCGTTCTGCATGTCGACGAGCCCGCCAAACCACGCGACGGACCAGGGATACGCGCCGTTGGTCGCGGCCCGGCGCAGCGAGTCGGCGGCCTCGTCGAGACGGCCTTCGCGAATCATGACCCGGGCGAGGTTCAGGTCTCCTTCAGGCCGATCCAGGGCCGCGACGCGGCGAAACGCGTTCTCGGCCTGCCGCAGCGTACCCCGGTCCGGCTTTGCGAGAAGACCGATGCCGTAATCGTTCCAGCGTTCCCACCCGGGTATGTCGGGTGGTGGCGACGCGGCCGGGGCGCCGCCAACGGGAAAGACCAGCGAGTCCTCGGCGATCGTGACGATGGGGAGATCGTTACCGAGAAAGTCCTCGCCCTGGAAGGCGCGCATGTAGGTGGTGTCGAACTTGCGGTAGCGCAGCGCGACAGTGACTTCCACGGGAGCGACGGCGTTCTCCGGAACCGTCACGCGATAGTGTGCGGTAGCAGCCGCTCCCGGTGGGATTTGGTGATCGTATAGCCTGGTGAATATCTCTTCCGCGTTCCGGCGGTCTATGCGGTTGCCGTTCCGGTCGAGCACATAGGCATTGACGAAATGGGACCAGGGATCCACCGCGCCATCGTGGTCTCGCGCCCCGCTGCGGCCGATGACTTCGCTGCCGCTGGTGACGGTAACGTCGAGCCAGACCTCGTTCGAGTCCGACGTTCCTTCCGTGAACAGGTGGCCGAGCCTCAAGGTCCGGATCACCACGTCGAACACGTACGTCGCGCCCGGCGTCAGGGCGGGTACTTCGGGACGTAGCGGCGCAATCGGCTCGCCTTCAATGTCCGGGCCCGCCCGGATGGCGAACACATCGATCCTGAGGGCTCCTCCCAGCATCGCGCGGTGGGCGTCTACGACTTTCTCCGGCCATCCGAGCAGCGCGGGCACCGCCGTATTCGCGGCGGGGAACTGGTGTCCACGGATCGCCGGTGCGCCGAGTGCCGGGTCGAAGTCGGCGGCGAAGTCCTCAGAGGCTACTGGCTGCATGTGGCAGTCATTGCAGTTTGGCTCCGCGCGTGCCGGATAGTAGAAGCTCTGCGCGCCGTGACCCGACACGCCGCTCAGAAGGAACGAGTCGTAGTGATTCTGGCCCCGGAGCCACTTGTAGGCGTTGAGTGCCTCGGGCAGGTGCACCTTGTGGCAGGTGCCGCAGAACTCCGCCGTCTTGTGCAGCGGTTTCAGGAACGAGCGCTTGTGCAGGTCCGGGTTGCTCTTGATGGAGAGGCCGTTGATCCACTGCAGGACGGCGTTGTCTGAGAAAGCGAACGGATAGTGCTGGGGTACTCCGATGACGTAGTCGGCGTTGCCGCGTGGACTTCCAACGCTTTCGATGGCGTGGCAGGCGAGGCACGTGATGCCGGCGTGGGCGGTGGGATCTCCCACGTCGTCGAATTCCGGGTCGTCGAAAGCGCCGGAGAAGAGCGGCACGGGGTCGTGACATCCCGCGCAGAATCGTGCTGCAGACACATCCCCGTCGCGGGCGAGGACCATGCGGCGCGTATTGCGCACCGAGAACAGGTAGGCCGGGTTGTTGAAGGACGCGAGACGGTGCGCGCTGTGGCGCCACTGGGCGTGGATATCGGCGTGACATCGGGCGCAGTAGTCGTCCTGCATGAGCGTTTCCGGGGGAATGAAGTGGCCGGTGGCCGTTTTTGCCAGTGACGGGGAAAAGTCGGCCGCGGCATGGTCAGTCTCGATCGCGGCCGGTCGCGCGAGCCAGACGCCTGCCAGGCCGACAACGATGCCGACAGATGCGATAGCGCCGCCGGCGGTCCAGCGAATGCGCGGTCCCGCCAAGCGATGCAGGACGAACAGCCAGCACGCGGCGAACGGCGCCGCCACATGTAACCAGTAAGCGATGGAGCGCGCCTCGGCGCCGCGCAGTTCGACCAGTGGAATGCCGCGCGTCAGTGCGAAACCGGTGCCGATCAGCAGCAATACGATGGCAAACAGCGTTAACCCCAGCCGTATCGCGAGCCTGTTAGGTCGATGGATGGCGCGGCGGAGATGAAGCACGGCGTAGACGATCACGGGCAGCGTGATGGCGAGTCCGAGTGCGAGATGGACCAGAAACATGGACTGGTACAGCGGCCCTTCCAGGCTCTCGCCCTCGAACCACTGCAGCAGGGAAACCGCGCCCAGGTAGATCGAGTTGACGACCAGCAGCGCGAACAGCACCAGCACGGCGACCAGCAGTTTTCGCAACGCCGGCCCGACGACTTCGGGAGTGTTCGTGTGGTTCATGCGATGCTCGCGATCATCGCGTCAGCGTTACCTCAAAGGCCCGCCTGGAAGCGCACGTTATAGCGGGCGTGTAGCCGCGTGCGTCGATCCAGCGTGGCGGCGTCGGTGCCGTCCAGCAGGGGCAGGGGCGCGACCGTTTCGCCGTGTTCCGTGTAGAGGTCCATGTCCTTGGCCCAGCCGTAGAACTCGACGGCGATGAAGCGGCGGTCTCCCGCGGCGGGAGGCAGCCCCGCGCGGAACTCCAGGTGGATCTCCTCGCCGCTGCCGATGATCGCAACAGCGCTGTCGATGCGTGAGACGAGCGGGAGCGCGTCTCCGAACGCGGTGTAGAAGCCCCGTTGGTACTTCGCGTCCCAGTACGGCGCGCGCGCCTCGTATGCGTAGTGGGGCACGCGCTGGGGGCCGGTGGTGCGCCTGGCGAAGCCCGTCCGCCCGATACGGGCGGCGAGAGGCCGCTGCCCCGGGGGCATGGCGATGGGCAGTGGTTCTTCCACGACAACCCGGACCCGATCCCAGTAGATTTCCATGTTCGAGGATAGCCGCAGCGCGTCCGTTCCGGCGGGGAGATCCGGCAGGGGTAGCGCCATAGTTCTGGGCATGCCCGCCGGGTACCCGAATTCCTCCGCGACCAGCTGCCACCTTCCGTCACGGCCACGCGCTTCGAGGCTTGCCGGCCGGTAGCGCAGGCCCGCCTGCCAGGCGGCGAACACGGTCTGGGAATAGGGATATTCGATCCAGCCGTCCGCGACCAACACGGTCCCGCCGGCGTCAATGGCGGTATCGAATTCGAGCGTCAGGACCTGGTCCCGCTCCAGCAATCCGATGAACCGGTCGTCCGCCGCGCCGGTCGAAGGCGCGTTGAGGTCGAGTTCGGCAACGAGCGCCAGCACATCTCTACCATCCGTGTCGGTTGCCCGCGCTGGGGCAAAGCTCCGGCGGTAGGCGATGGGCCTGCCCGTTACCGGAGGGTCCGCTGTGCCCATGCGCTCGTCGAGCACCATGGACCAGCCGGGCGGCAGATCGAATACGCTCAGGCGAGCGGCGTCGAGGTACGCGTTCTCTTCCATGGGTTCGGCGAACTTCAGACGGTAGCGGCCCTCGCGCGGGGAGAGGGCAGCAGTGTCCAGCAGGAAACTCTCGAACGGCCTGGGCGGCGCATAGCGGCCGGGGGTGTCGAAGAAGCCGAGCCCGCCGACGCCGAGCACGTCCGCCACGAATTCATAGGTTTCGCCGTTCCAGGCGAACAGGACCGGGCAGCTCGCCAGTTGGCGTTGCGTCTCGGCGATCTCGTGCAGGCGTTCGGCATCGAGGTCGAGTTCCGTCTGGGAAACACCGTCGGTCCATTGCAGCGCCACGAAGTCGGCGCGGGGATGGCCGCGCAGGCCCACGCTCATGGGGACGAGACTCTGTCCGGGCCCGGAGTGGGAATCGAGGGCGTCAAGCACGGTCCAGCGGCCGGCGGCGCGAACCTCTATGAGGGTGCCGATGCCGGAAGCGTTGGAGCGCATCTGGTCCGCTTCGCTGCGGCCGCTGAGGACGAGCGCGAGGAAGGGGAAGCGGCCCGGGCCGGGAGGTAAGAGGTCCATACCCTGGGTGCCGGCCACGATCAGCGCTGGGCCGGCCACGGAATCCAGCGGCAGGGGGATGGCGGTCGCGACGCCTTCGGCGCTCTGCTGCCAGGCGATGGTTCCGGTGCGCGGATCGACGATGGATACGCCTGTCGGTTGAACGGCCAGCAACTCGAGCGCGCCGTCGCCGTCGAAGTCGACCGCCGCCAGTTCGTGTGTCCCGGCGGATGTCTCGGCTGGGATGAGCGACTCCCGCTCCCAGGAAGCGACGCCGCGGCGCCAGGCAACGATCTCCCCGTCCGCGGAAGCGCCATAGATCTCGGGCTTTCCGTCGGCATCGGTGTCTGCGGCAGTGACCGCCGTCAGTGGCGCGCGACGCCAGTCTTCCAGGCCAGGGAACGGCTCGTAGCGCCACATTCGGTCGTTCTGCCAGGCATCGTGGGGCGGCGCGGCGTTCAGGACGAGGATATCGAGGTCGCGGTCGCGGTCGAGGTCGGCCACGAGCACCTGTCGTCCCGCAGCGCCGCCGATTCCCGTCTCTGCGGCAAGCGGGCGGAATGAGCCATCGCGGTTGTTGTTCAGCAGTTCGCTGCCTTCTGGTCCCGTGACAAAAACGTCCAGGTCGCCATCGTGGTCGGCATCGAAAACGGCACCTGCGTGGCACGGCGCATCATGGACCGCGTCCTGCGCCTCCCAGGCGCCCGCTTCGAGTTGCAGCCAGAGCCGGGTGCCGCCGGACGAGCAGACCCACACGTCGACATCGCCGTCATCGTCCATGTCGCCCCACAGGCTCGCTCCGGGGCCCGCCTTCCCGAGCGGATGATCCGGGTCGCGGACGAAAGTTCCGTCGTCCGACCCGAAGAAAAGGCCGCTCCCGCGGGGACCGGCAGCCGCGAGGTCCAGTGTTCCGTCGCCGTTGATGTCTGCGGCGGTAGCGGACGACCACTCTCCCGTCGCGACCCGCACGGCATCGGCGAACAGGGCTCCGGCGGGACGGCTTGCGGGTGCCGCGGGCGCAACGCCATCGGCGGTTTTCGCTTGCGCTTTCGGTCCCATGCGGCCGTAGCTGAACGCCGCGGACCGGGCGGCCGGATTGTCCTCGAATCGCTGGTAGTCGGCGAGCAAAGCCTCGGATTCCTCGATGCGGTCCGCTCGCCGAAGCGCCTGAGAGCCCGCCCAATAGGCGCTGCGCAGGTACGGATCGAGTTCGACCGCGCGCAGGAACCAGGAAGCCGCTTCGGCATGATTTCCGGATTGCAGCAGGGTCTGCCCGAGGAAATAGGCGGGGAAAGCGTCATCGGGGTCGGCTTCGACCGTCCGCCGCAACATCGTCTCGGCCGGTTCGGCCTCGCCAAGATAGAGATGCAGGATGCCGCTGACATACAGCGCGCGCGCGTGGTTCGCATCCTGGGCCAGAACACGGTCGAGGATCTCGAGCGCCCGCCGTTCGTCGCCTTCTTCCTGGCGGTTCAGGGTGGCGATGGCCCAGTTGACGCGCGCATCCAGCCATTCCGGAGCGCGACCGGCGACTTCGGAGAACGCCGCTTCTGCCGCCGCGTACTCGTATTGCCCCATGAGCGCCACACCACGATCATTCAGGCTGACGTCCTCGGGAGACGGTGCGGTGCCGGGGGTGCAGCCCGCGAACACGAATGCCGCCACGCAGGCCGCTGCTGTGCAGCGGGACGCGCGGAGGAGGGCGCCGCCGATCATCCTGCAATCCGTCGCGCTTTGCGGTCGTGTCTGCATCGACGTGCCGGCGAGCAGGAACCTACCGGGTCGGCAAGCGGACAGTCGCAGTTCCGAATACGCGCGTTTCGCGGGCTTCGTTGGCGATCGTGATGTCGATCTCGACGGTCCCGGCGTCTTCGTCGATGTCCGTCACCACTCCAGCAATGGAGTGCGGCTTGTCGGCGAACACCGGGGCGCGGAACACGGTATCGATTGCGACGATTTCGGACTCGGGCGCCCACCGGTGGATCATCGCTCCAAGGAATCCCTGGCTCATGACGCCTGGTACCAGCGCGCCCGGAAAGCCCTCCCTGCGGGCAGCTTCGTGATCGGTGAAACGAGGGCCTCCCCAGCCGACGTGGCGCCCGAAACGCTTGATATTGTCGACGCTCGTATCCGGCGAGAACGCAGGCAGCTCGGCGCCGAACTCGACATCTTCGATCGTCGCGACCAATTCGCTCACGAAGACCGCTCCCTGATGACGGTGCGCGTGTCGGCGTTCGCGACATGCGTGCCGTCCCGGTCGTACAACTCCATGCGCCGCACCAGGAACACCATGCGGCCCGACCGCCCGGTCTTCTCGTAGATGTCGTGGAGGTGGGACTTGCCGGTCAGTGTCGCGCCGTCGCGTATCGGGGCCATCCATTCGACGGCCTTGCCGGCGTCCATGGTTACGCCGTTGAGCTCGGGGAAGTCCGGCGGCAGCGAGAGTCCGCCGACCAGGGTCGACACAAATGTTGGTGGCGCCTGCAAATCCGGGTCGGCCGGATCCGTAAATCGGGCGTCGCGTTCACCGCAGACCAGGGCGTATTCGGCAAAGCTCCTGCCGTCGATCTCGAACTCCGCCTCGTCGAACTCGCGGTTGAGAAATGATGCGCGCAACGCTTCGATATCGGCTTCCAATCGATTGCTTCCCGGAACGCTTCGAACACGGCCAGATTGACAGATGTGCCGCGTTTCGGCAATACGCCGGAGCCCGGGCAGGGGTCCGGGACGGGAGCGGCGTTCCCCTATCTCTTCGGCGTTGCGCTGGATATAGTAGGGATCGATTGGGGAGTTCCCCAGCCCCCATTTTGGAATTTCGGATAAGTTCCCGGACCGGTGAGGCACGCGTGAACCTGCACGAATACCAGGCCAAGAAACTGTTCGCCGACTACGGAATGCCCGTGTCCGCGGGCATCGCTGCAGACACCGCGGATGATGCTGTCGCGGCGGCAAAGAGAATCGGAGGCTCGCGTTGGGTCTGCAAGGTGCAGGTGCATGCTGGCGGACGGGGCAAGGCGGGCGGCGTGAAGGTCGTCGAGTCCCTCGATGGGGTGCGCGGGTTCGCCGAGAACTGGCTGGGCAAGCGGCTGGTGACAGTGCAGACGGACGCGGACGGGCAACCGGTGAACCAGGTCTACGTCGAAGCCTGCGCCGACATCGCGCGCGAGCTTTACCTCGGGGCCGTGATCGATCGCGCCTCGCGCCGCGTAGTGGTGATGGCGTCAAGCGAAGGTGGCGTGGAGATCGAGCAGGTCGCGGCGCAGACGCCGGAAAAGATCCTTCGGGCCGCGATCGATCCCTTCGTTGGCGCCCAGCCGTACCAGGGGCGGCAGATGGCTTTCTCGCTCGGGCTCGCGGGGGAGCAGGTTCGGGAGTTCGCCGAACTGTTCCTCAACCTGACGCGGATGTTCCATGCACTGGACTGTTCGCTGGTCGAGATCAACCCCCTGGTCGTCACCGGTGACGGCCATGTCCACTGTCTCGATGCGAAAATGAACATCGACAACAACGCCCTGTACCGCCAACCGGCGTTGCAGGCGCTCCGTGACCCATCGCAGGAGGATCCGCGGGAAGCGCAGGCCGATGCTTTTGGTCTGAACTACGTTGCGCTCGAAGGCAACATCGGCTGCATGGTCAACGGCGCGGGCCTCGCCATGGGCACGATGGACCTCGTGAAGCTCTATGGGGGCAATCCGGCCAACTTCCTCGATGTCGGCGGTGGCGCGACCAAGGAGGCTGTCAGCGAGGCGTTTCGCATCATTCTCTCGGACCGCAACGTCAAGGCGGTGCTAATCAACATCTTCGGCGGCATCGTGTCGTGCGCGATCATCGCCGACGGCATCATCGGCGCTGTGACCGAAGTGGGCGTGGATGTGCCGGTCGTCGTTCGCTTCGAGGGCAACAACGCGGAGACTGGCGCAGGGCGGCTCGCGGGCAGCGGCCTGAACCTGATCGCGGCCGACTCCCTCGCGCACGCGGCAGAGCAGGCGGTAAAGGCGGCGGGAGCGGGGGCGTGAGCATCCTCGTCGATGTCGGGACGCGCGTAATCTGCCAGGGCCTCACGGGCTCCCAGGGAACGCTGCACAGCCGGCATGCCATCGACTACGGCACCCGGCTGGTGGGCGGGGTGACCCCCGGCAAGGGCGGCACCGAACACCTCGGTTTGCCGGTATTCAATACGGTTCAGGAAGCGGTTGCGGCGACGGGGGCCACGGCATCGGTGATCTACGTCCCGGCGCCGTTCTGCAAGGATTCGATCCTGGAAGCGCTCGACGCTGGCATCGAACTCATCGTCTGCATCACGGAGGGTATTCCAACCCTCGACATGCTTGCCGTGAAGGCGCGGCTCGACCTCACCCGCACGCGCCTCATCGGTCCGAACTGTCCCGGGGTCATCACTCCGGGCGCGTGCAAGATCGGCATCATGCCCGCGGACATTCACATGCCCGGACGTGTCGGAATCGTCTCGCGCTCGGGTACGCTGACCTATGAGGCGGTCAAGCAGACCACCGACATGGGGTTCGGCCAATCCACATGCGTCGGCATTGGCGGCGATCCGATCCCGGCCAGCAGCTTCGTAGATATCCTGGGACTGTTCCAGTCGGACGCCGACACGGAAGCCATCGTCATGGTCGGCGAGATCGGCGGCACGGCGGAGGAGGAAGCGGCGGAGTACATCGGCGCGCACGTCACCAAGCCGGTGGTGGCCTATATCGCTGGCGTCACTGCGCCGCCGGGCAAGCGCATGGGCCACGCGGGGGCCATTATCGCCGGCGGCAAGGGTACGGCCGAAGAGAAGCTGGCCGCGCTCGAGACGGCGGGTGTGCGGACTGTCCGCAGCCTGGCCGAAATCGGCGCAGCGCTCGCGGACGTCACCGGTTGGGCGGGGTGAAAAGCGGCGGGAGAAGAGGCGGAAGGAGCAGGAAAAGCAAATTTGCGGCGCGCGATGCCCGCGCGGGCCAGGATTGAAAAGATGCCGGGCCGCACCCATATAGGCACGCCATGAACCGGTGCCGGACAGACCCATGACGATCGAGACACGCGGATTCCAGACCGAAGCGAAGCAACTGCTTCACCTCATGATTCACTCCCTGTATTCCAACAGGGAGATATTCCTGCGCGAACTCATTTCCAATGCCTCGGACGCGATCGACAAGCTGCGTTTCGAGTCCCTGAGCGACGATGCGCTGATTGCCGACGATCCCGAGTTCAAGATTCACATCGACTTTGATGCGGACGCAAAAACCCTCTCGGTTGCTGACAACGGCATCGGCATGACCCGCGAGGAGGTGATCGAGCAGCTCGGGACCATCGCGAAATCGGGAACCGCAGAGTTCTTCGAGAGCCTCACCGGCGATCAGCGCCAGGATGCGCAGCTCATCGGCCAGTTCGGCGTCGGGTTCTACAGCGCGTTCATGGCTGCCGACGAAGTGGAAGTGCTGACCCGCAGGGCGGGCACAACCGGGGGAACGCTCTGGAAGTCGAAAGGGGAGGACGAGTTCACGGTGGAGGACGCCGAGGCGGACCGCGGCACGCGGGTCACGCTGCACCTCAAGTCCGACGCCGAGGAGTTCGCCGAGGCGTTCCGCCTGCGGACAATCGTGCGCCGGTATTCGGACCACATCGGCGTTCCCGTGGTCATGCCGGCCGAGACCGCGGACGACAAGGATGACGATGCCGAAGGCGCCGGGAGCGCACCCGGGGAGGAGGTGATCAACTCCGCGACGGCGCTCTGGACCCGCTCCCGCAGCGAGATCAAGGACGACGAGTACCGGGAGTTCTACAAGCACGTCTCCCACGACTTCGAAGACCCGCTGGCCTGGAGCCACAACCGGGTGGAGGGCAGGCTCGAATATACGAGCCTCGTGTTCATTCCCCGCCGCGCGCCCTTCGACCTGTGGAACCGGGAATCCCCGCGCGGGCTGAAACTCTATGTCCAGCGCGTATTCATCATGGACGATGCCGAGCAGTTCCTGCCGTTGTACCTGCGTTTCGTCAGGGGTATCGTCGATTCCAATGACCTGCCGCTCAACGTGTCCCGCGAGATTCTGCAGCAGGACCCGGCGGTCACGACGATCAGGAACGCGCTCGCGAAACGCGTTCTCGACACCCTTGCAAGGCTAGAAGGCGACGATTACGACTCGTTCTGGGACGAGTTCGGCCAGGTCTTGAAGGAAGGGATCGCGGAAGACTTCGCCAACCGCGACACCATCATGAAGCTGCTGCGCTTCTCCTCGACCAAAGCCGAGGATGAGAAACAGCGCACTTCGCTGTCGGACTATGTCGGCCGCATGCAGGAGGGTCAGGACAGGATCTACTACCTCATCGCCGACAGCCTGGCGACCGCGCGCCAGAGCCCGCACCTTGAAGTGTTCCGGCAGCGGGACATCGAGGTGCTGCTGCTCACCGACCGGATCGACGAGTGGTTCATGTCGTTCGTCAACGAATTCGATGGCAAGACGTTGCTGGACGTCACGCGGGGAGAACTCGACCTCGACGGCGAGGAGAAACCGGAGGACGAGGCCGACGACGACGCGTTGGCCAAGCGCATCAAGGACGCGCTGGAAGAGCGCGTCGAGAGCGTGCGCCGCTCGACGCGGCTGACGGACTCGCCGGCTTGCCTGGTGCTGGGCGAACACGATATGGGCGCCCAGATGCGCAGGCTGATGGAGGCCACCGGTCAATCGGTGCCCGACTCGAAACCGCACTTCGAATTCAATCCGGAGCATCCGCTGGTAGTGAGACTGGACGGCGAGGCGGACGAAGCGCGTTTCGGCGACCTCGTGAAGGTGCTGTTCGACCAGGCCAGTCTTGCCGAAGGCCAAGCGCTCGCGGACCCCGGAGACTACGTTCGAAGAGTCAATTCGCTGCTGCTCGAACTGCTCGCCTGATTGAGCGTTTGGCAGCTTCTTTTGACTTGTTTCGTTTATAAACAACAAGTTGCGTTAATAATCTTCAGAAAAGTCTAAGTTTTGGGCGATCCCGGCCATTGTTCGGCCTGCTGGAGTCGCTGGCCATAGGGCGTTTGCTAACATAGCCGGCGTCACGGATGAGACCTCCGATATGCGAGCCGCTATTGTCGGTGCGGGGAACTTCGGCACGGCCATTGCGAACATCATCGCGAAGAACGGCCATTGCACGCATCTGTGGATGCGCGACGCCGAACAGTTGGCCGACATGCGGGCGTACGGGGAGAACCGGCGCTATCTGAAGGGCTTCCCCCTGGAAAGCAACGTCGTGCCGACCTGCGACATGGCGGCCGCGGTCGGCGTGAGCGACATCGTGTTCCTGACGGTTCCGAGCGCTTCGTTCAGGGAGGTGACCCGGGAAGTCGCTCCGCACATGCGGCCGGGGACACTCGTCGTCAGTGGCACCAAGGGCGTCGAGGCCGAGGGGTTCCACCTCATGAGCCAGATACTCGACGAACTGTTGCCGGATTGCGTGACGGGCGTCATCAGCGGACCGAACCTGGCAGAGGAGATCGCGGACAAGCACTACGCGGGAACCGTCGTGGCAAGCCGCAGCGAGACCCTGCGCGATGCCGTGCAGACGGTGCTTCGCAGCGCCGAATTCCGCGTCTATTCCAGCGCGGACGTGTACGGCGTGGAGCTCGGCGGCGCGCTCAAGAACATCTACGCCATTGTCTGCGGGATGGGCGCGGCACTCGAGGTGGGGCAGAACACCGTGGGCATGCTGATCACCCGCAGCCTGGCGGAAATGAGCCGCTTCGCGGTGTCGCTCGGGGCCAATCCCTTTACCTTTCTTGGACTTGCGGGCGTTGGCGACCTGTTCGTGACCTGCACGTCGCCGCTCAGCCGCAACTTCCAGCTCGGCCATCGCGTCGCCAGCGGTGCAACGCTGGATGAAGCAATGGATCAGCTTGGCAAGCTGGCGGAAGGCGTCAACACGCTGGCGGTTGTCCGCGACAAGAGCATCGAGCTCGACGTGCACATGCCCCTGATGGAAGGGCTGCACGACGTACTGTTCAACGGCGCGGATATCGAAGCCGTCATCGCCGGGCTCATGACGGGGGAGGTGGTGGCCGACGTGGAATTCGCCGAGCCGAAGACCTGGGGTTTCCAACGTTGAAGTGGTTCGGTTTCACATTCGCCGTGGTCGCGGCGTCGACGGCGGTCGCGCAGGATATTCCAGGCGCCCGCGACCCTGACGGAATCGAGCGGTATCCGCGGTCGTGGATCGTGGAGTATGAGAACGTTGCCGAAACCCTTCCGTATCGGTTCGTGACGGCGCCGGTGGACAAGATCCGCCAGGACCTTCGCATCGAGGGCGTGCGGGTTTCGGGTCCCGTGCAGCGCGTGACGTATCGCATCCCCGATGGAGAGGGACTCGACGACATCGTTACCCACTACCGGGACATCCTGGAATCGGTCGGATCCGTCGTGTTTTCCTGCGAGGGGCCGGACTGCGGCCGCAGCACGATATGGGCCCACGACGTATTCGGCATCCCCATCCTGGTTGCTCCGAATCGCAGCCAGAGATTTCTGAGCGCCTCCGCCACGATAGGCGGGGTCGCGAAACTCGTTTCCGTCTATGCCGTGCAGCGTGGCAACCGGCGCCTGTATGCGCACGTGGAGGTGGTGGCACCCGAAAACGAAGTCGTCTTCGACACTAACCGAACGCTCGCGGAGACCCTGGCGCGAACCGGTTTCGCGGTCATCGAAGGTGTCGTCCCCGATGCTGTAGGCACGTTGGCCGAAGAAGACATCGCCCGAATCGAGGCGGTGGCGTCCACGCTGGGGGCGTTGGGCCGGGAGACAGTTCACGTCGTGTGCCACCTGTATGGATCCGCGCCGGTGGAGGAGCTGAAGCGGGCATCGGAGCGCTGCGCCTCGACGGCGGCCGAGGTTCTTGCGCGTGTGGGTGGCGTCGCTACGCAAGCCTCGGGACTTGGACCCCTTGCCCCCCGGGAGGGGTTGGCGGAGGCACGGGTGGAACTGGTGCTGCCGTATCGCCTCCGCAGTGAATGACGGCATCGATGCGCTGATCGAGGTGTGTGCAGACCGCCTGGCGCGCGAATCCCTCGCATTTGGTCACGGCGGCGCGAATCCCCGAAGCGAGGCGGAACTGCTAGTGCTGGGTTTCCTCGAGAATCACCCGCTGGAGGAGAACACGCGAGAGTTGCTCGACGATCTTCTCCAGGACCGCATCGTCCGGCGCGTGCCTTCGGCGTATCTCACCGGCGAGGCGTGGTTTGCCGATCGGTGGTTCGCCGTCCGGTCGGGCGTGATGATCCCGCGGTCGCCCATCCAGGAACTCATTCGGTGTGACTTTTGGCCCTGGCTGCGCCGGACGCCGGAAACCGTGCTCGACATGTGCTGCGGCACGGGCTGCCTCGGCATCGCCACGGCGCTCCGGTTTCCCGCAGCCCGCGTGACGCTTGTCGACATCGACGAAGCGGCGTTGGCGAACGCGCGGACGAATATCGAGCGGTTTCGACTTGGGGGTCGCGTCGAGGCGCGGCGGTCCGATCTTTTCGACGGGCTCGATCACGAGGAGTTCGACCTGGTGCTCGCGAATCCGCCCTATGTCCCTGAGTCCGAGTTCCTTGTGCTGCCGCCGGAATACGCGCACGAGCCTCGTCACGGATTGGAGGCGGGGACGGATGGTCTTGACTGTTGGCGCCGACTGCTGGCCGGTATTGGTTCCTGGCTACGCATGGATGGCCTCCTTGTCGGAGAGTCGGGCAATGCCTCGTCGGCCCTTGAGACCGCGTTTCCGGACCTGCCTTTCCTGTGGCCCGAACTGACGCGGGCGGAGCGTCTGGCCGACGGCGGTTTCGGGGTGTTCGCGCTGGAAGCCGCCGCCTTGACTTGTCAACCGGAAGGCGACTCCCGATACTTCCGGCAAACCTGACGAGCATAAGCCCATGCCCGGCAACACCTTTGGACAAGCGTTCACGCTGACGACATTCGGCGAGAGCCACGGCGTGGCCATGGGCGCGGTCGTGGACGGCTGCCCGCCCGGCCTCGCGCTGTCCGAGGCGGATCTGCAGGGCGACCTCGACCGGCGCCGCCCGGGACAGTCGAAATACACGACGCAGCGCCAGGAACCGGACCAGGTGAAGATTCTCTCCGGGGTGTTCGAAGGCGTGACCACGGGCACGCCGATCGGGCTCGTTATCGAGAACGTGGATCAGCGCTCGCGCGACTACACAGCCATCAAGGACCAGCTCCGGCCGGCGCACGCCGACTACACCTATCTGAAAAAGTACGGCGTGCGCGACTACCGGGGCGGGGGACGTGCCTCCGCGCGGGAAACCACCATGCGCGTGGCGGCCGGGGCCATCGCGCGCAAATACCTGGCCGAGCGGCACGGGGTGCTGGTACGCGGGTACCTGGCCGGCATCGGTGACATCGAGCCGCGCAAGCTCGACTGGGACGCCATTGGCAGCAATCCGTTCTTCTGTCCCGATCCGGACATCGTCGACGACATCGCGGCGCTGATTGACGAGCTGCGTTCGGCCGGCGATTCCATCGGCGCCCGGATCAACGTCGTCGCGTCGAATCCGCCGGTCGGCCTCGGGGAACCCGTTTTCGGCAAACTCGACGCGGAACTCGCGGGTGCCCTGATGGGCATCAACGCGGTCAAGGGCGTCGAATTCGGCGCCGGGTTTGACGTCGTGCACCAGCGCGGCAGCGAACACCGCGACGAGATCACGGACAGCGGCTTCCTGAAAAACGATGCGGGCGGCGTGCTCGGCGGCATCTCGTCGGGCCAGGATATCGTGGTCAGCATCGCGCTCAAGCCGACATCGAGCCTCGCCATCCCCGGCAGGAGCATCGATACGTCAGGCAGGGAAGTGGAGGTGGTGACAACCGGACGTCACGACCCCTGTGTCGGACTTCGCGCGACCCCGATCGCCGAGGCCATGGTGGCGATGGTCCTCATGGACCACCTGCTTCGGGACCGCGCCCAGAACGCTTCGGTGAACCGGGAGTAGGGCTGGGGTATTCGGGTCAGCCCACATGCCGGGCATCGCCGTATCATGAGCCAACTGTCCCAGAACTGCTCGGCGCTGTAGACGGTGACCTGTCCCGGCGGAAGGCACTATCGCACGCGCGCAGGGCGCCAGAACTCGACGAAAAAGCGGACCGGCCCGAGGTTCTCGACCCGGTGCGTGATGCCGGGGACAATGACTGCGGACTCCGGCGCTTCAACGGGAAAGGAACGACAAACGGGGGGTCCCACGTGGTATTTCAGCGCTCCGGATACCACGTGGATTCGCGCCCATACGCCGGGCCGGGTGGAATGCTCCCTGCTGAATCCGGGCGGGATTGTCCTCTCGTCGAACTCCCGCGTCCGGCGGTAGGCGACGAGATCCTCCGGCCACTCCATGCGGTCGCAGCGGACACAATCGAGTTCCGTGCCGAGCATTCCCGATCGGGTCGTCTCGCACTCGACCCACGGCCGATTGACGAAGGGCGGACGGTGGCGCACGTGCTGGCCGTGGCCGCAGCCGAGATCTGCCACCCAGTCACCCTGCGCGTCCCGGTGAAAGCCGAGAATCGCGCGTTTCACGGGGGATTCGTGGCCCCGGTACGGGCGCTGGGTGGCGCGTACTTGTCGCCGGGAGTCGGGGCGCCGATCATGCAATCCTCCGTAGCGATGGTTCGTCCCGTAGGCGGGAGTCGCCCCGCACAGAGTACCTGAGGCCGTGCAATGACGTACTTCGATGATGTGACCGAACTCGAGAATGGTATTCGGGGTGAGGCGCTCGTCATCCCGACGGCCAACCCGACGGGGTTCTTCCAGGCCGTGTCGGCCCCGGACTCGATGCCGGTGGCCCAGATCGCCGCAAGACTCTTCGTGCCCGCGGGGCAGGGGAGCCGGCCAGCTGTCATCGTCGTACCGGGCAGCCTCGGTGTGGCACCTTCGCACCTCGCGGTTGCGCGGCTCCTGACGGATAGGGGAATCGCGGCCTGCGTCATCGATCCGTTCGGCATGCGGGATGTCGTGTCGACGGTTTCGAACCAGGCCCAGTACTCGTTCGCCGCCAGCGCCTGGGATGTTCTCGCGACGCTACGTGTACTGTCCTCGCGAATCGACATTGACCCCGCCCGCATCGGGGCGCAGGGCCATAGCCGGGGCGGGTCTGCGGTGCTTTCTGCGGCATGCATGGCGCACTTGGTGTCTGACAGTCCCGAAAGACTGCGCGGCGTCTACGCGGCGTATCCGTGGTCGGGGCTGCAGTTCCTGAGACCCGATGTCGGTTCTACGGTGGTGCGGTCGGTGGTCGGTGACAGGGACGAGTGGTGCTCCCCGCAACAGGTACAGTCCCACATGCACGCCATGCGCCTATGCGGGGGCAGGGCGACGTGCCGGATATTCGCGGGCGCCCACCACGGCCTTGACCGGGACACTCCAGTGGAACTGATCGAAGAGGCGGCCGTCGCGCCGGGCGCGCCCACCGTGTACATCCGCGAAGACGGTGCCCTGCTGCACCCGCTCGCGCGGGAGGCGGACCCCGACCTTAGCGAACGCGACGTCATGGTCTACGCGATGAAGTCGGGCCATGGACGGCGGGGGGCGCGGATAGGCAGCGAAGGCGACCAGGCCGAGCGATTCCACCGGGACATGGTCGACTTCTGGGAGACCCTGATGCTGGCAAACGCCGCTTGACCGATTGGTGGGCCATGGACTGGAGGCCCGGAATCCGGTCCTTGCCCGGCGATCGAGGAGGACCCGGAAGTTGTTGAACATCCATTCTCAGGCTTTGGATTTACCACAATGAGTGCTCGCTTCATGGATCGTGTCAACAAGAGCCTGTGCAGAACGCAGCGCATCCAGCGTAAAATCGCCGCCTGATTCCTCGATTGACGGCAGATACGTATGGGCGGCAGGACGCTCTACGACAAGATATGGGAGTCGCACCTGGTCGGCGAGCGCGCGGACGGCATGAGCCTGATGTACGTGGACCGGCACCTCCTGCACGAGGTTACGTCGCCCCAGGCGTTCGAAGGCCTGCGCCTTGCAGGCCGCGCTCCGTGGCGCGTGGACGCCAACCTGGCGACGCCGGACCACAATGTCCCCACCGTGCGCGATGAACGGGTGGCGGGGGTCGACGGCATCGCCGACGAGGTGGCTCGCATACAGGTGCAGACCCTCGACGCCAACTGCCGCGACTTCGGCATCGAGGAGTTCGGCATCAACGACGTGCGCCAGGGCATCGTGCACGTCATCGGTCCAGAGCAGGGTGCGACGCTTCCGGGGATGACCATCGTTTGCGGCGATTCGCACACCTCCACGCACGGGGCGTTCGCTGCGCTGGCGCAGGGTATCGGTACCTCCGAGGTCGAGCATGTGCTCGCGACGCAGTGCTTGGCGCAGCGCAAGAGCGGCAACATGCGCATCGTGATCGATGGCGCGTTGCGGCCGGGAGTGCACGCCAAGGACCTGATCCTTGCGGTGATACGCCGTATCGGGACGGCCGGCGCGACCGGACACGTCATCGAGTTCACCGGTCCCGCAGTTGCCGAACTTTCCATGGAGGGTCGGATGACCGTCTGCAACATGGCGATCGAAGCCGGTGGGCGCGCGGGGCTGGTCGCCGTGGACGACACGACCCTCGACTACGTCGCGGGGCGTCCCCTGTCGCCGTCGGGCGACGACTGGACGGCCGCCGCTGCCAACTGGGAAACGCTGCGGTCGGATCCCGATGCGGTATTCGATCGCGAAGTGCGGATCGACGCGGCCACACTGTCACCGCAGGTGAGTTGGGGTACATCGCCGGAGCTGGTGGTGGACATCGACGAGGGCGTGCCGGACCCCGGGGCGCTGGATGATCCGATCAAGGCCGAGGTCGCGTCCCGGGCGCTGAGATACATGGGCCTCGAGCCAGGTACGCCGATGACGCAGATCGCGCTGGACAAGGTCTTTATCGGATCCTGCACCAATGCGCGCATCGAAGACTTGAGAATCGCGGCTGGCATCGCTGAAGGCCGCAAGGTTCGCGTCCCCCAGGCGATGGTGGTTCCGGGTTCCGGCCTTGTGAAGCGCCAGGCCGAGGAGGAGGGCCTCGACCAGGTGTTCATCGACGCCGGTTTCGAGTGGCGCGAGCCAGGTTGCTCGATGTGTCTCGCGATGAACGCCGACCGTCTGTACCCGGGTGAGCGTTGCGCTTCGACGTCGAACCGCAACTTCGAGGGCCGGCAGGGCCACGGCGGCCGCACGCATCTCGTGAGCCCGGCAACGGCCGCCGCGAGCGCGGTAGCGGGATACCTTGCGGATCCGAGGGAAATCGCGGCATAGCCGGAGGCCTCATGGAGAGTTTCGACATCCACCGGGGATTGGTCGCGCCCATGGACAGGGCGAACGTCGATACGGATCAGATCATCCCGAAGCAGTTCCTGAAATCGATCCGGCGCACCGGCTTCGGAGACAACCTGTTCGATGCATGGCGCTATCTCGACGAAGGCGACATCGGCAAGACGCAGAACGAACGGCAGTTCAACCCGGATTTCGTTCTCAATGCGGCGCGCTACCAGGGCGCCAGCGTACTCCTCGCGCGGGACAACTTCGGATGCGGTTCCAGCCGCGAACATGCCGTGTGGGCGCTGATGGAATACGGTTTTCGCTGTGTCATCGCGCCGAGTTTCGCGGACATCTTCTTTACCAATAGCGCCAATAACGGGTTGCTGCTGATCGTGCTCGACCCTGGCGCGGTCGATGCGCTGTTCGAGCGTGTCGCATCGCCCGGGTTCGAACTCACCGTGGACTTGCCGAGCCAGCGCGTGACGGCGGACGACGGGACCTCCTGGCTGTTCGACATCGACGCCGAACGCAAGCAGCGGTTGTTGAGCGGTCTGGACGATATCGGGCTGACGCTCGCGTGCGCGCCAGCGATTCGCGAGTTCGAAGCGCAACACAGGCGGCGTGCGCCGTGGGTGTTTCAGCCATGAGCGCGAATGTCCTGGTGCTGCCTGGAGACGGCATTGGTGCGGAGATCATGCCCCACGTGGTTCGGGTGCTGGAGCACGTGGATACCGTGATCGACTTCGAGTACGCGGAGGTGGGCGGAATAGCCATCGACCGCTACGGCGATCCGCTTCCGCCCGATGCGCTCGAGGCGGCGAAAAAGGCGGACGCCGTGCTGCTCGGAGCCGTCGGCGGCCCCAAGTGGGACGACCTGCCGATGGATCAGCGTCCGGAGAAAGCCCTGCTCGGCTTGCGGTCCGGCCTGGACGTGTTCGCGAACCTGCGGCCGGCGATCCTGTTCGAGCCACTGGCGCAGGCGTCGTCCCTGAAGCCGGAACTCGTCGCCGGGCTCGACATCCTGATCGTGCGTGAATTGACCGGTGGCATTTACTTCGGCGAGCCGCGCGGGGTCGAGGTGGGGAACGGCGGCAGGCGGGGGTTCAATACCCTCGTGTACGACGAGCGCGAGATTGAACGGATCGCGCGGGTCGCTTTCGACCTCGCGCGCAAGCGCCGCCAGCAGGTGACTTCGGTGGACAAGGCCAACATACTGGAAGTGACCCAGCTCTGGCGCGATGTCGTCTGCGAGGTGGCGAGCGATTACCCCGACGTGGAGCTGTCTCACATGTATGTCGACAATGCCGGGATGCAGCTGGTGCGGGAACCGAAACAGTTCGACGTGGTCGTCACCGGGAACATGTTCGGCGACATTCTCTCGGATGTTGCCGCCATGCTGACGGGATCCCTCGGCATGCTGCCCTCGGCGTCGCTCAACGCCGGTGATCAGGGCATGTATGAGCCCGTGCACGGGACCGCCCCCGATATTGCGGGCCGCAATATCGCGAACCCGCTCGCCACCGTCATGTCGGCGGCCATGATGCTGCGATACAGCCTCGATGCGTCCGCCGCCGCGGATCGCGTCGAAGCGGCGGTGGCCTCGGTGCTGGACGACGGGTTGCGCACCGCTGACATTTTTCCCGAGGGTGGCGGGGAACATCTACGGTGCGTTGGCACCGACGAGATGGCGGATGCGGTCATCGCCGCATTGGCCGGTGATGCCGGCGGCCATCCAGACCAGTAGAAGATCGAATGGAAAAGGTTAACGTTGCCATCGCCGGCGCCACTGGGGCCGTAGGAGAGGCGATGCGGGAAGTACTCGAAGAGCGTGGCTTTCCGGTGGATCGCCTGGTGTTGCTCGCAAGCCCCAGGTCGGCCGGCCGGCGACTGCAGTACCGCGGCAGGTCCCATCGGGTCGAAGTGCTTGACGAGTTCGATTTCGAGGACATCCAGATTGGCCTCTTTTCCGCTGGTGGGACGGTCAGCGGGGAGCATGCGCCGCGCGCTGCTGCGGCCGGCGCGGTGGTCATCGACAATACCTCCCGGTTCCGCTACGACGACGACGTGCCGCTGATCGTGCCCGAGGTGAACCCGCAATGCATCGACAGGTATGCGGCGCGCGGCATCATTGCGAACCCCAACTGCTCGACGATCCAGATGGTGGTGGCGCTCAAGCCGATCTACGATGCCGTGGGAATCTCGCGCATTAACGTGGCGACTTACCAGGCCGTGTCGGGTGCCGGGGCGCGCGGCGTATCGGAACTCGCCAGCCAGACGGCCAACCTCCTGAACGGCAAGGATGCGGAGCCCGTCGTACACCCCGTGCAGATCGCTTTCAATGCGATTCCGCAGATCAATGACTTCCAGGAGAACGGCTACACCATCGAAGAGATGAAGATGGTCTGGGAGACGAACAAGATCTTTGACGACGAGAACATCCGTGTGAATCCCACCTGTGTGCGGATTCCGGTGTTCTACGGCCATTCCGAAGCGGTGCATATCGAGACGCATGAGCAGATCTCGGCGGAATGGGCGAAGGAACTGCTGGCCGCCGCGGATGGCGTGACAGTGATCGACGAACGCAATGACGCCGGCTACCCCACGGCATTCGGGGATGCGGCCGGCCATGATTCGGTCTACGTGGGCCGGATTCGAGAGGACATTTCTCACCCGTATGGACTGAATCTATGGATAGTCTCAGACAACGTGCGAAAGGGCGCCGCGCTGAACAGCGTTCAGATCGCGGAACACCTGTTGCCGAAACTGGCGGCATAGCTGCCTGCACCGAACAACGGCGTGCCGCCGGTGGCATCGCTCCCGCGATGCGGCCGGGGGTGTGGCTGGGAGTGCTGCTGTGCATCGCCACATGGCAGTTCGCATTCGCGGAGGAAGCACCTTCGGACGCGGACACGTCGAGTCCCGACCCGGCGGATGCGGAGATGTACGGGCCGACAACGCGGACCGATACGCTCTGGTCCATCGCAAGGGCGGTGCGGCCACCCGGCATGACGCTGCCGGAGACCGTTTCGGCCCTGCAACGCATGAACCCGCATGCGTTTGTCGAGGGCGACCCAAACGTGCTGATGCGGGGCGTGATGCTCCAGGTACCAACATCTGCCGCGGCGGCGGAAGCCCCGACGGACCCGGTGGAGCTGGAACCGGCCCCTACCACCGTAGAGCCTCCACAGGAGGTCTCTTTTCGGGATGTGGTACCCCTGCCTGCGGACGACGAAATGGACCCCGAGAACCTGGCGATGCGCAACGCAGAGCTGGAAGACCGCCTGGCGACCGTGCAGGTGGAACTCGACGTTGCGACGGACAAGATCCAGGCCCTGGAAAGCCAGATAACGACAATGCGGCGCCGTCTGACAGAGGGCCAGGAGCAGAGGGTCGCCCCGCAATCGAGAGCTCCGACGGATGTTGCGAAGATTCCGACCAACGTGATCACGGGCATCATCCTTGCGGTACTGCTCGTCGGTGCGGTCGTAATCGTTGTTGCGAGGAGCCGGCGGGGAAGCCGGGTCGACGCTGGGGAACCACCGCAGCGGCCGCTTGGCGCCCGGCGGGTGGGCGCGGGGAGGGCCGCCCCGGAGCCCGAGCCGGAGGGGGATTCGGATCGGGACCCGGACCCGGACCCCGATGAGATCGGCCCCGAAACCAAGCTCAACCTTGCACGCGCGCTCGTCGATTTGGGGCGCACGGACCAGGCTCGCGAAGTCTTGAGGGAAGTGATGGCCCAGGGGAGCGATGACGAATCGCGCGAAGCGGCACAGCTCCTCCAACAATTGGAGTGATAGCGGCCCGGCGTGATCATCGCACTGGGACTCGAGTACGACGGCGGTGCCTTCCATGGCTTCCAGGCGCAGCGAAGCGTTCCGACCGTTCAGGAAAACCTGGAGGCGGCGCTCTCGGAGGTCGCCGGGGAATCGGTCCGCGTCACTGCCGCCGGGCGGACGGATGCCGGCGTGCACGCGACACAGCAGGTAGTGAGTTTCCCGACGCGTGCCGAGCGACCCCTCGAAGCCTGGCGCCGGGGGGTTAACTCGCTCGTGGACAGCGCGGTTTCGGTGATCTGGTCGCGCCGCGCGGCGAACGGATTCAACGCGCGTTTCGATGCCCTCGAACGCCGCTACGTCTACATCTTCCACGAGTCGGAGACGGCGCCTGCACTGCTTCGTGGAAAGGTGGCCTGGTCGCCGCAACGCCTGGACGAGACAGCCATGTCCAGGGCCTGCCGGTGCCTGCTTGGCGAGCAGGACTTCAGTTCGTTCCGGGCAGCGGGTTGCCAGTCGAACACCCCGTACCGTTGCGTGCATTCGGCCAGCGTGTATCGGTGCGGCCGCCAGGTGGTCCTGGACATAGCCGCGAATGCGTTTCTCCTGCGGATGGTGCGGAATATCGCCGGCAGCTTGCGCCGCGTTGGCCTTGGGCAGGAAGACGCGGGATACCTGGCGCGGTTGCTTGCGTGCCGGGACAGAACCACCGCGGCCCCGACGGCGGCGGCGGAAGGCCTCTACCTCGTGCGTGTCAGCTATGCGGATTTCGATGTCGCCTATCGTCCACCGCCGACGCTGGAATCCGCCTGACGTAAAATCAACGGTTTCGCCGGGTGAGTGCGTGGTGCGCGTAAGGGCAAAGATCTGCGGAATAACATCCGTAGGCGATGCCGCGATTGCGGCGGCCGCGGGATGTGACGCCGTGGGTATCAACTTCTACCCGGGAAGCCCGAGGTGCGTGTCGGTCCAGGTCGCACGTGACATCGCCGCTTCCCTGCCTCCGTTTGTCACCCCGGTGGGAATATTCGTGGACGCCGAGCCGGAGCGGATCGAAGCGGTACTGCGCCAGGTGCGGCTGGGTCTCCTGCAGTTCAACGGCGACGAACCGCCGGCGGCGTGCGAGCGGTTCGGCGTACCGTACGCCAAGGTGATAAGTGTCCGGAAACCACTTGACGTCATGGCCCTGGATCAGCACTACGGTTCCGCAGCCGCATTCCTGCTTGATACGTTCGATCCGGCGGCGCGCGGAGGCACCGGCCGGACCTTCGACTGGTCTCTTTGGCCTGCGAACGCGATCAAGCCCCTGGTGCTTGCCGGGGGGCTGACCCCGGACAACGTGTGCGACGCGATTCGCAGGTTGCGTCCCTACGGCGTTGACGTCAGCAGCGGCGTGGAGAACGAAGTAGAGGGCGTGAAGAGCCCGGAGAAGGTGCGTGCGTTCATGGACGAGGTAAGGCGTGGCGGGAACGAATAAGACAGCCTATCGCGAACCCCGGCGGGGAGGGCGGTTCGGCCCCTACGGTGGCCGATTCGTCGCCGAAACGCTGATGTACGCGCTCGATCAACTGACGACGCTCTACGAGAAGCTGAAGGGCGACGACGACTTCCGGCGCGAGCTGGACCGCGACCTTGCGAGCTACGTGGGCAGACCGACACCGCTGTACCTGGCCGAGCGGCTTACCGCCGAGCTGGGCGGCGCGAAGATCTACCTGAAGCGCGAGGACCTCAATCACACGGGCGCGCACAAGATCAACAACACCGTGGGTCAGGCCCTGCTGGCGAAACGCATGGGCAAACCACGCATCATCGCGGAGACCGGGGCTGGGCAGCACGGCGTCGCCACCGCGACGGTCGCGGCGCGCATCGGCCTCGAATGTTGCGTCTACATGGGTTCGGAAGACATCGCCCGGCAAAGCGCCAACGTCTATCGCATGAAAATGCTCGGGGCCCAGGTCATCCCGGTCGAATCCGGTTCGAAAACGCTGAAAGACGCGATGAACGAAGCGATGCGGGACTGGGTCACCAATGTCGATACGACCCACTACATCATCGGCAGCGTCGCGGGGCCGCATCCGTATCCCATGATGGTGCGGGACTTCCAGGCGGTGATCGGCCGGGAGGCCCGGGCGCAGTGCTTGGGTCTGGAAGGTCGCCTGCCGGACCTGCTGGTGGCGTGCATCGGCGGCGGTTCCAACGCCATGGGACTGTTCTATCCATTCGTGGATGACGAGAGTGTCGACATGGTTGGCGTGGAGGCGGCAGGGCTTGGCCTCTCCACCGAGCAGCATGCGGCGCCGCTCAACGCGGGAACCCCGGGCGTCCTGCACGGCCAGCACACATACCTGATGCAGGACGAAGACGGCCAGATCTTGCAGACCCACTCCATTTCGGCCGGGCTCGACTATCCGGGTGTCGGGCCGGAACATGCCCACTGGAAGGACATCGGCCGCGCCCGCTATACCGCGGTCACGGACGACGAAGCGCTGGAGGCTTTCCGGTTGCTGAACCGGACGGAGGGCATCCTGCCAGCGCTGGAGTCGAGCCACGCAGTGGCCTGGGTCGCGCGGGAAGCGCACCAGATGGCCGATTCCGACATCGTCATCGTGAATCTCTCCGGCCGCGGCGACAAGGACATCAACACCGTGGCCGAACTCGACGGCATCGGGTTATGAGCCGGCTGGGCACAACGCTGGCTACGCGTCGTGCTGCCGGCACCAAGGCGCTGACGGCCTTCATCACCGCAGGAGACCCCCTGCTGGAAGCCACCGTGCCTGCACTGCGCGCCCTGGTGCGGGGCGGTGCGGACATCGTCGAACTCGGCGTGCCGTTCTCGGACCCGGAGGCCGAAGGGCCGTCGATCCAGCGATCGTCCGAACGTGCCCTCGCGAACGGGGTGACGCTCGCCTCCGTGCTGGACATGACCCGGGAGTTTCGGAACTGGAATGACGTGACGCCGGTGGTGCTCATGGGGTACCTGAACAGCATCATGCGCATGGGATACGACGAGTTCGCCTGCCGCGCCCATGAAGCCGGCGTGGACGGTCTCATCGTCGTGAACCTGCCGCCGGAAGAGGCTGCCGAAGCGCAGGAGTCGTTGGCTCGCCAGAACATCGACCTGATCTTCCTGGTGGCGCCCACGACGTCCCTGGTGAGGGCCGTGCAGATCTCGGAGCGCGCCAGCGGGTTCATATACTACGTGTCACTGAAGGGGGTCACCGGTGCGCGCCATCTCGATACCATCGATGTCGAACGCAACATCTGGACGTTGCGGAAAGTAACTGACCTGCCCGTTCAGGTGGGCTTCGGCATAAGGGATGCGGAGTCGGCCCGAGCCGTGGCCCGGGTAGCCGACGGCATCGTCGTGGGAAGCATGCTGGTGGATGTCATGGGAGAACGCCGGGACGATCCGGCCAGCATCCCGGCTGCGCTCCAGACGCAGGTGGCCGTGTTGCGGGAGGCCATTGACACGTTGTGAATGCCGCGATACGGGATGGGCGAAACAGCGGGACGGGCGGGCTGGGCGAAAAGAAGGGCGGGCTGGGCGAAAAAGAGGGCGGGGGTGAAACACGACGTGCCCCAGGGGTCGCCGACCTCGCGGGCTGGCTGGAGTGCATCGGCGTCGAACACCCGAAAACCGTGGTGCGGGGAGTCGGACACGTGGCGGAGGTCGCTTCCCGTGCCGGACTCAATCCGCCGGCGCCCGTCAATTTCGTGGTGGCCGGCACAAACGGCAAGGGCTCGACGGCGGTCTTCCTGGAACGCCTGCTCATGGCCTCGGGCCGGACCGTGGGGACCACGCTATCGCCGCACCTCCTGCGCTTCAACGAGCGTATCCGCGTTGATGGCAGGGAAGTCGAAGATGAGGAGATCGTCGCCGCCTTCGAAGTCGTGGAAGCTGCCCGGCAAGACGTGGCGCTCACCTACTTCGAATACGCGATCCTCGCGGCGTTTGGGGTCTTCCGCGATCGCAAGGTCGACGCATCGGTGCTTGAAGTGGGGCTCGGCGGACGTCTTGACGCGGTTAACGTCGTCGATGCGGATGTCGCAATCATCACCAGCATCGGTCTCGAGCACCAGGACTACCTTGGACCCGATGTCGAAGCCATCGGCGCGGAGAAAGCGGGGGTGATGCGCCGGGGACGGCCGGCCGTATTCGGCGCCCGCGACATGCCGAACTCCGTTCGCGCCCGGGCCGCGGAACTGGACGCACACCTCGTCGTGAACGGAGTCGACTATCGTCATGCCATCGACAGTGGCGGCTGGGTCGTGAACCTGTTCGATGGTCGGCGAGTACGGGTCGGCGAACGCCCCAGGGTGGCGGCGGACAACGCTGCGGCAGCGGTGCAGGCCCTGGCCATGATCGAGCCGGACTTCGATACGGCCGCACTTGCCGAAGCCTGCCGTGTTGCGACGATTCCGGGGCGCCTCGAACGCGTGGATGCCCGCGGCCGGCGATGGATTCTCGATGTCGCGCACAACCCGCATGCGGCGGGGTTCCTGCGCGAGAACCTGGAGGGGCCCATCGCCGTTGCGATTCTCGGCATGCTGAAAGACAAGGCTCACGCCGGCGTCGCTAGAGCTCTCGCCGGCCGCGTCGAGCGGTGGGTGGTCACGGACAACACGGCGTCTCGGGGATTGAGGGCCGCAGAACTGGGCAAACGGCTGCCGGTTCGGCATGCGCGAGAGCCCCGAATACGGGACGCCATCGCGTACGCCGTATCTACTACGGAGGCAAACGATGTTATCCTCGTACTCGGTTCGTTCGATACCGTGGCCCGCGCGCGACAAGAACTGATCCGTGCAAAGTAGTTCCAGCCCCCGATCTTTCGCGGCAACTCCCGGCTACGCTCAATGCTGAGCGACCAGACCCGATACCGGGTTACCGGAACCATCTTTCTTGTCGCCCTGGCGGCGATTTTCTTTCCGATGCTCTTCGACGGCGACGGGCTCGAACCATTGGAGTTGCCACCGCTGGATGAACAGCGCATCGACGTCAGCGCCGTGGAGGCGGTGCAGGACGTACCCGTCCCGGACTTCGCCTCGACCATCGCCGGACGCGATGAGATATTGGCGGAAACGGATGACGAGGGCTATCGGCTCGAGACGGGCGTGAAGTTCGGCGAACCCGTGCTTGCCGAAGAGGACGAGCCGCTCGAGATGCCGGCGGATGCCTGGGCCGTCCAGGTCGGCAGCTTCGCGGCGCATGAACGTGCCGTCGCGTTGCGTGACCGCCTGCGCTCGGATGGTTACCACGTGCTGGTCTCGCAGTTGAAACAGGCGGACCAGAGGCCGCAGAAACTGACGCGCGTCGCCGTTGGTCCAATGATTGACCGGGAAGATGCCGATCGCCTCAAGTCGGAGCTGTCAGACCGCTATGGCGTCAACGCCATGGTGGTCAAGTTCGGGTATTGATGGGACTGCCCTTCGTTGACACAGACGACGCCCGCCGGAGGCCACGGCCTTGATACTGCCCACAGCCGACATCGTCATCGTGTGCCTCATCCTGCTGTCGGCCGTGATCGGCCTGTTCAGGGGGCTGGTCAAGGAGCTCGTTTCGCTCGTTGTCTGGGTTTGCGCAATCGCTGGCGCGATGCTGTTCGCACCGCTCCTCGCGGATCACCTGGCGGCTGCTATCGAGGCGAGTCGGCCGATCCGCGTCGTCATCGCCTTTCTCGCCGTTTTCTTTGGGGTGCTGATCGCAGGTGGGCTGCTGCAGTGGTGGTTGGCGAAGCTGATTCAATCCACCGGCCTGGGTGGCACCGACCGGTTCCTCGGTTTCATTTTTGGCGCATCGCGCGGAGCCCTGGTCGTAGTGGCGGGACTCATCCTGGTGCGGCCCTTCGCGGAGACAAGCGTCTGGTGGGACCAGTCCCTGCTGCGGCCGGAGATGCTGGTTTTCGAGGACGACATCCTCAGGCTGTTCCGCTTGACGGACACGGAACGCGTGGACCTGGAAACGACGCTCGTTGGAGCCCGGGACGAAGGCGCGATTGAAATCTGAATGTGCGGCGTTGTCGGAATCGTTACCGGGGGTCAGGCGAACCAGGCGCTGTATGACGCTTTGACCGCGTTGCAGCACCGGGGCCAGGATGCGGCGGGCATGGTCACCTGCGACGGCACGCGGGTGCAGCTGCGCAAGGCGAACGGCCTCGTGCGCGACGTCTTCGAGCAGCGGCATATGCAGCGCCTGGTCGGGAACATCGGGATAGGGCATGTGCGCTACCCGACCGCGGGAACTTCGAGTTCGGCGGAAGCGCAGCCCATGTACGTCAACTCGCCCTACGGCATCGCGCTTGCGCACAACGGCAATCTCACGAACGCCGCGGAACTGGAGCGGGACGTGTTCCACGAGGATAGACGTCACGTCAACACCGATTCGGATTCGGAGATTCTGCTCAACGTCTTCGCGCACGAACTGGATCAGACCGGTGCCCAGGCTCTGGATGCGGACGATGTTTTCGCTGCCGTGGAAGGCGTGCATCGGCGCTGCCGTGGCGCCTACGCCGTGGTGGCGATGATCATAGGCGGCGGCATCGTGGGATTTCGCGACTGCTACGGCATCAGGCCGCTGGTCTTCGGACGGCGCGAGGCGGATTCGGGCACCGAGTACATCGTGGCCTCGGAAAGTGTCGTGCTCGACACCCTCGGATTCGAGTTGATCCGGGACGTGTTGCCCGGCGAAGCGGTCTATATCGACGTTGACGGCAACCTTCACACGAAGCGTTGCGGTCCGGAGCGCGCATACTCCCCGTGCATCTTCGAACATGTCTATTTCGCGCGCCCGGACTCCATCATGGATGAAGTCTCGGTGTACAAGGCGCGCTTGCGGATGGGGGAGACGCTAGCCGACCGCATCGTTGATCACTACTCGCAGCGCGATCACGATATCGACGTGGTGATTCCCGTCCCGGATACGGCGCGTACGGCGGCGCTGCCGCTGGCGCATCGGCTGGACGTCAAGTTTCGCGAGGGGCTGGTCAAGAACCCCTACGTGGGCAGGACCTTCATCATGCCGGGGCAGAGCCAGCGGCGGCAGTCCGTCCGGCAGAAGCACAACGCCATCGAGCTGGAATTCAAGGACAAGAACGTCTTGCTGGTGGACGATTCAATCGTACGCGGAACGACCACCACGCAGATCATCCAGCTTGCCCGGGACGCCGGCGCGCGAAAGGTGTACTTCGCCTGCGCGGCGCCGCCGGTTCGCTACCCGAACGTCTACGGCATCGACATGCCGGCGGCGAACGAGTTCGTCGCGTACAACCGCACGGAAGAGGAAGTCGGCCGGATCATCGGCGCGGACTGGCTGATCTATCAGACCATCGGAGACCTCATCGCCTCCGCGCAGGAAGGCAATCCCAGCCTCGAGGCCTTTGACTGTTCGGTGTTCGATGGGCACTACGTGACCGGCGACATCGACGAAGCCTATCTCGACCGCCTGTCCCTCGACCGGAACGACGCGAGCAAGCTGCTTCGGCAGACCGAACTCGATGGCGACCAGATAGCGCTGCACAACCATGACTTGTAGCTGATTGGCTGTGGGTCCGACTCTTCTCTTGCGAGGGGTATCCCCTCGCGCACTCTCTCTGCGAGGGACACCCTCGCGCTCCCGGGGGCTGAAGGCTCCGTGAGGATGCGGCAAACGCCGTGTATCGGTATCTGCTCGACCACCTACGGTGACCTGATCTGCCGCGGCTGCAAGCGTTTCGCCCACGAAGTGACCGGGTGGAACGGGTATGCGGACGCGCAGCGAGTTGCCGTATGGCGGCGCCTCAGGGACCTGCGCGACGCTGCCGTGGCGGAATATGTGCTGATCGACAACGAAGCCGTCCTGTTTGAAGCCGCCGCGTCCCTGAAGATCGCTCCGGCGCCAGACTGGTCGGGTTTGAGTGCCGCCTACGAGATCCTGCGCCGGACGCGGGGCGCGCCGGACCTGGCATCCCTGGGACTCACGCGGTCGCGTTTCGCCGCTGGCATCGCGGCGCAGGATCTGTTCGGTGCCATAGACCGCGAGTTCTATGCCCGTGCCACGGCCGCCTACGAACGGAACTTTCGTATTCTCGCGCAATGACCGACACGGACATCGACCCGATTCGCCAGTTTCTGGCCTGTGAAACGCCCGACGCCTGGGTGGATGCCGCGCTGGATTCGCTCGACACGCTGCTGATCGACCACGCCAACTGCGAGAAGAAGGCGGCGGGCACGGCGCTCAACATGCTGTTCCGTTACGTCGACCGGCCACGGTTGCTGACCGCGCTGTCGAAGCTCGCGCGGGAGGAGTTGCGGCACTTCGAGCAGGTGCTAAAGGTGATGCAATCCCGTGGCGTGACCTATCGCCACCTTTCGTCGTCACGCTACGCCGGCGGATTGTTCTCCCACGTCCGCCAGCGCGAACCGGGACGCGTCATCGACAGCCTTATCGTCGGCGCCATCATCGAGGCGCGCTCGTGCGAGCGCTTCCATCGGCTGTCGCAACGCATTGACGGCGACCTGGGACGTTTCTACGCGGACCTGCTGGCTTCGGAGGCGCGCCACTTCCAGATCTACCTGAGCCTCGCCCGCCAATGCGCCGGATCGCCGATCGATAGTCGCGTACAGGAACTGCTCGAGGCGGAGAGGGCGTTGATCGTGGCGCCGGACAAGGAACTGCGGTTCCACGGCGGACCGCCCGCACCCTCCGGTTAGAGCGGGAAACAGGCGAGTTCGGGTGCCTTGTCGAAACGGATAAACCAGCCGCAGCGGTCCCAGTCGCCCAATACGTAGCGCGTCCCGACCTTGTCTCCGAGACGCACGTCGTGCATCCCGGGCCGATGCGTATGCCCGTGAATGAGCGTTTTGCAACCCGTGCGGCGCATCAATGCGGCGACTTCGTGCGGCGTCACATCCATGATGTTCTCGGGCTTGTTCGCGTTCGCCCGCCGGCTTTCCTGCCGCATCTGCCGCGCCAGTTCGCGGCGCTCTTCGAGGCTCTTGCCCAGAATGTCCTTCTGCCACGCCTCGGAGCGAAACAACTGGCGCGCGAGCTGGTAGGCGGTGTCCTCGGTACAGAGCGCATCGCCGTGGGTCAGGAGTACGCGCTGACCGTCAATTTCGGCGATATGCGGGTCTTCGATGAGTTCGCCGCCGACGTCCCGGGCGAACCGCTGGCCGAAAAGAAAGTCGCGGTTTCCGTGCATGATCCGCAAAGGGCAGAGGCGCGCCGCCCGGGACAGGGCATCGCGCACCGCCTCTGCGGTTTCGGAGTCGTCGTCGTCTCCGATCCACACTTCCACGAGATCACCCAGTATGTAGAGCGCATCGGCCGAAGGGGCCTCGCGCTCGATGAGGTCATTCAGTCCCTGGAGCACGTGCGGCCTGTCGGCGTCGATGTGCAGGTCCGATACGAACAGCGCCGTCATGTCGCTTCGGCGGATTGGAGCGCGTTCTCCAGCATCGATACCCGCGTCATGGGGCCGACGCCCCCTGGCACCGGCGTGATCCATGCGGCGCGTTTGGCCGCCGCCTCGAAGTCGACATCGCCGTACAGCTTGTTGTTCTCGCGGGTGATGCCGACATCGATGACGATCGCGCCAGGCTTGATCCAGTCGCCGCGTATGAGGCCGCGTTGACCGGTCGCGGATACCACGATGTCGGCGGCCGCGACGTGGCTCGCCGTGTCCCTGCTGAACTTGTGTGCCGAGGTGACGGTGCAGCCGACAAGGAGCAGTTCGAGGGTCATCGGCCTGCCGACATGGTTGGAGGCGCCGACGATGGTCGCGTCGAGGCCGCGCAACTCGCGCCCGGTGTGCTCGAGCAGCGTCATGATGCCCTTGGGCGTGCAGGATCGAAGTGTGGGCCTGCGCAACGCCAGGCAACCGATGTTGTAGGGGTGCACCCCGTCGACATCCTTTGCGGGATCGATGCGTTCGAGCAGTCGGGAGGCGTCGAACTGCGGCGGCAGTGGCAACTGGACCAGGATCCCGTCGATACTGTCGTCGGCGTTGAGTTCATCGATCATCGCTGCCAGCTCCGAGGGCTGGGTATTGGCCGAGAGGTGGCGAATGTCGTGCTTGAAGCCCACCTCGCGGCAATCCCGCTGCTTTAGCCGGACATAGATTTCGGAGGCAGGATCGTCTCCGACCAGCAGTACGGCGACGCCGGGCGGTCGCAGATTCCTTTCGCGTCGCTCCGCCACGGCTGCGGCAATCCGTGACCGAATGGACGCTGCGATTGCGTTGCCGTCGAGAATTCGGCCGGTCATGATTTCCGTCCTGCCATGGCTGGAACGTGCCGTTGCCTCACTTCAAGAGTTTGACATGCTTCAAGATTGACCGTCCATACGGCGCGAACACGATTCGCCAGTCGATTCACAGTGCGGGGGCGATGGGCAACGGGCAGCGGCCCCGGCGTGACGACCCACAGGCTTGCCGGAAACTTGGCAGGGGCGCATCCTTGCCGAGGATTCGCATTCCGGTGCCGGTAGTGGACGGCGCCAACAAGGATTGCCTCGTCGTCGACAACTGAGCCTGGAGTATGCGCATGTCACTGTTGGTAGCTGGCCTCGTGCTGTTTACGGCAGTCCACCTGATACCGAGTGCTCCGCGATTGCGCGTTGCGCTAGTGGAAAGGTTGGGAGAGAAGCCCTATCGCGGCGTGTTCAGCGCGGTCGCGCTGCTCGCTCTGGCGACCGTTGTGTGGGGCTATTCGCGCTCCCCCCTGGAAGGGGTCTACGTGCCCCCGGCTTGGGGCCATCAAGTCTCGATGGTCCTCGTGCCGATCGCGCTGGTGCTGTTCGCTGCGGCCAACATGCCCACCCGCATACGCGCCCTGGTCCGGCATCCGATGCTGCTCGGACTGCTGCTGTGGGCCTTCGCCCACCTTCTCGCCAATGGTGAACTACGCTCTGTCGTCCTGTTCGGCGGCTTCGCATTGTTCGCGGTGGTTGAGATCGTCAGCGCCGTGGCGCGGGGCAAGGTCCCGCCGACAGAGCCGGTGCCCCGTATCACCATGGACATCGCTGCTGTCGTTGGCGGCTTGACTGTCGCCGGGCTCCTGGCGGGTCTTCACGGCGTGCTCTTCGGCGTGCCGGTGATGTGATGTCGTCCGGGAGCGCTGACTTGTTGCGACGTCCTATGGGCACCGTGGCGGCGGGGGGATCAATGTGCGGCGGTGACAAGGACAGCCGCCGGTGCGACGTCGAACGCGCAAGGAGCCTTCAGCCGGGGAATGTTCCCCGACCGCTGACGCGTAAGGAAGTGCTGGCATTTGCCCCGTCGCCGGATGCGTACTTTCATGGAAGGCTGGCAAGGAACTGGAGGCTGAGATGACCGAGCACTGGACGAGATTGCCGGTTCGCAAGGGCGGGCATATGTCAGCCCGGACGCGCGTTGAACAGAGTCCGGGCCTGTCGCGGCTGCTTGACGAGCGTCTGGCGACGTTGCCGGACCCGGTCAGGGGGATCACGACCGACGGCGCTGTGCGTAATGGACTGTTCCCTTTGGCCCCGACCGGCGTCTCGACGAAGCCGATCACCGATGCGGCGCAGACCTTTCTGCAGGCGCTTGGCGCCGAGCAACGCGCGCGAACCGTCCATTCGCTCGATGCCGATGAGTGGCGCACCTGGAACAATATTCATCCCAACTGCTGGCGCCATGGGATGATGCTGGAGGATCTGCCTGACCTGACCCGCAAGCTGGCGCTGGACCTGGTCGCTGCATCACTCTCCGCCCGGGGCTTCGAGCAGGCGCGCGACATCATGCGTCTGAACGGCCTGCTTGCCGTGGTCTCCGGGAGTCCGGACGAGTTCGGCGAGTGGCCGTACTTTCTTTCCATCTTCGGCGAGCCGTCCGACGCCGTGCCCTGGGGTTGGCAGCTCGATGGACATCATCTGAACGTCAACTGCATGGTGATTGGCGACCACCTGTTGATGACCCCGACGTTCATGGGATCCGAGCCGTGCGACGGGAGCGATGAGCTGTTGCCGGGTACCAGCGTCTTTGTTGCGGAAGAGCGGGCGGGGCTCGATCTCATCCGATCATTTGACGCGTCACAGCGTTCGAGAGCGGTCACACGGCCGTCCATTCACCCCGACGATCTGCCACAGGAACTCAAGCACCCTTTCGACGGCCGCATGGTGGGCGGGACCGGCCACGACAATGCGGTGGTGCCGTACGAAGGCGTCGTGGCCCGCGATTTGAGCGATGCCCAGCGACGACTGCTGCTGTCATTGGTCGGTACGTATGTCGGCTGGACCCGGGACCGTCACGCCGACATCAAGATGCGCGAGGTGGATGCCCACCTGGACGAAACCTGGTTCTCCTGGATGGGAGCGACGACCGACGACGGACCCTTCTACTACCGGGTACACAGCCCCGTGGTCCTGATCGAGTTTGACCATCATCCGGGTGTGGTATTCGACAACCCGGTGCCGTCCCGGAACCACATCCACACGATTGTCCGAACGCCCAATGGGGGCGATTACGGGGTCGACCTGTTACGCCAGCACCATGAGCGCTATGACCACTCGCACGGTACCCACGAGCCCCGTCGTCAGTGGCACTGTTTCGACGCATTATTGGAGCTTCGCGAGGTTTGACCGCCCATTTGGCCGCCAGTATGATTCGCGCGCTCAGCAGGGCAACGCTCAAGCGAATGGCGGGGTATGGCGCAGTCTGGCAGCGCGCCTGCTTTGGGAGCAGGAAGTCGGGAGTTCGAATCTCCCTACCCCGACCACGAGTGCGGGCCCTCCCTGCGGAACGTGTGTCATGAGAAGTGGGTCATGAGAAGCGGCGACGCCGATTGCGCCCGTAGCTCAACTGGATAGAGCATCGGCCTTCTAAGCCGAGGGTTGCAGGTTCGAGCCCTGCCGGGCGTGCCAGTTTCATGGCCGACTCGGCGGCATGCATGAGAGTCAAGACATACGCAGCGGCAGGAAGCCGCATCGATGGTGGACGTAGCTCAGTCGGTAGAGCTCCGGATTGTGGATCCGGCGGTCGTGGGTTCAAACCCCATCGTCCACCCCAAATCACCGCGCCTGTCCATGGACCAGGCGTTGGCTGGCCGGTCGAGTTGCCCGTTTACGCCCGAACAGACAGACTATGCGCAACGCGGCACTATCGCGGTGCGTGAACCAGGTTCCTGATCCGATGGCACAAGCAGACTTGCAGGTTTCCCTCGAAAGCACTGAAGGCCTGAAGCGGCGCATAAAGCTGTCGCTGCCCGCCCGATCGTTCGAGGATCGGGTTGCGGAAAGAACGCGTGTCGTGGCGCGGGAAGCCCGCGTTAACGGTTTCCGCCCCGGCAAGATGCCGGTGAAGGAGGCGAGCCGGAGGTTCGGTGCGTCGATCCGCCGCGAGGTCGCCGCCGACCTGATGCAGGAGAGCTTCTTCCAGGCGGCCGAACGGGAATCGTACGACATCGCCGGTCCGCCCGTGTTCGATCCGCCGGACCCCTCTGCCGGAGGGCAGTTCTCGTTCGTGGCGACCTTCGAGGTCATGCCTGAAATCGAGGTCGCCGACCTTTCGGACATCCGCCTCGTGCGGCCGGAAGCCGAGGTCACGCAGGACGATATCGACGGGATGATTCAGACCTTGAGGGAACGGAGCAGGAAGTGGGAGACCGCGGAACGCGCGGCGGAGGAGGGCGACCTGATCGTTGCGGACTTCACCGTCTCCGGGGAGGCCGCCGGCGATCCACGTATCCCGGGGAAGGATGCGAGATTCATCGTCGGCGGCGGCGGTGTGCTGGAGGATATCGACCAGGCCGTTCGCGGGATGTCCGTGGGCGAGACAAAGGAGTTCCCGGCAACGGTTCCGGAAGACTCGCCGGACGAGTCCCTGCGAGGCAGTGAACTCACGTGCGAGGTGGCCGTCACGGCAGTAGAAAAGCCTGTGCTGCCGCCCCTGGACGACGCGTTCTTCCGCACGCTCGGAGTCAGGGAAGGCGGCGAGCCGGCTTTTCGCGAGGAGATTCGCAAGGACATGCAGGCCCGGCTCGAGGCGGCGATCCGTCAACGGATGCAGGAGCAGGTGCTTGAGGCGATTGCCGATGTCCATGACTTCGCCTTGCCGGAAGCGCTGGTCGAGCGCGAACGTGCGCAGATGAGCGAGGATCTTCGCCAGCGCGTGGGACTCCCGGAGCAGTCGGAACAGCTCGAGCGGATAGGGGAACTCGTCGGCACAGAGGCGGAGAAACGGGTGAAGACGGGCCTGGTCATGAAGGCCATCGTCGCCCAGGAGTCCCTGACGCTTGATGCGAACAGGCTTCGCGAGCGGATCGAGGGCATGGCCGAGAGGTACGAAAAACCCCAGGAGGTCATCGAGGCGTACTATGGCGATGAACGGTTATTGCAGTCGGTCGAACAAACCACGCTCACCGAGCAGGTCATCGATCATGTGGCCGGTCTGGCGAAGGTGGATACCGTGCAGAGCACGTTCCAGGACGTGATGTCCGGAAAGCCGGCATCGCAGGAAGGGGCCGAGGAACAGGCATAGGAGCTGCTCCACCCCGGCTGGAGAACAAGCAGGCGCTTTCGGGTGCATCCAACAGGTTGAAGAGAGGTTTGGCAGTGAACGATCAGGATCGGACCATCAGGAACCTCGGGTTGATCCCGATGGTGGTGGAACAGAGCCCCCGTGGCGAGCGCGCATACGACATCTATTCCCGGCTGCTCCGGGACCGCATCATCTTCATCGTCGGGCCGGTAGACGACAATGTCGCGAACCTGATTGTCGCCCAGTTGCTGTACGTCGTTTCCGAGAATCCCGAGAAGGACATTTCGCTCTACATCAATTCCCCTGGGGGATCGGTCACAGCGGGCCTCGCGATCTACGACGCCATGCAGTTCGTTTCGTGCGACGTGAACACCTGGTGCATCGGGCAGGCCGCCAGCATGGGCGCGTTCCTCCTCGCGGCCGGTGCGCCGGGCAAGCGCTTCGCGTTGCCCAATTCGCGCGTGATGCTCCACCAGCCGTCCGGGGGTTCCCGGGGCGTCGCCGCTGACATAGAGATTCAGGCGAGGGAAATCGTCTCGATGCGGCAACGGCTGAACTCGATCCTGGCGCAGCACACTGGACAGCCGATCGAACGCATCGCCGAGGACACTGACAGGGATTACTGGATGAGCCCCGAAGACGCCGTGGAGTACGGCATCATCGACAAGATCCATCACCCGCCGCCGAAACTCAAGGCCGCACCGGACGGGGAGCCGGGGACTTGAAACTTGGCGCGTTTGCAAGCATGGTTGAGACCCGAATGACCTGTCGCTGACTGGCGCGGGCGCAAGCCACACACAAAAAAGGCCACCAAAGAGGCAAGCGAGCACTGTATGGCGGACCATCAACGGGGCAAGGGCAACGACTCGGGCAAACCGCTCTTCTGTTCCTTCTGCCACAAGAGTCAGCACGAAGTGCGCAAGCTGATTGCCGGCCCGGAAGTCTTCATCTGCACGGAGTGCATCGAGCTCTGCAACGACATCATCCGCGAGGAAGTCCAGGACAATGAGCAGGGGAAGGATGCCAACAAGTTGCCCGTTCCCCGGCAGATCAAGGACATCCTCGACATGTACGTCATCGGCCAGGAACACGCGAAAAAGGTGCTTTCGGTCGCCGTATACAACCACTACAAGCGCCTGAACTCGACGGGGAAAGGGAACGGTAGTGCGGGCAACAGCGAAGATGTCGAGCTCTCCAAGTCCAACATCCTCCTGATCGGTCCGACGGGATGCGGCAAGACGCTCCTGGCGGAGACCCTGGCGCGGCTGCTGGATGTGCCCTTCACGATCGCCGATGCGACCACGCTCACCGAGGCGGGCTATGTCGGCGAAGACGTGGAGAACATCATCCAGAAACTCCTGCAGAAGTGCGAATACGATGTCGAGCGCGCGCAGGTCGGTATCGTGTACATCGACGAGATCGACAAGATTTCGCGCAAGTCCGACAATCCATCCATTACCCGCGATGTTTCGGGGGAAGGCGTCCAGCAGGCATTGTTGAAGCTCATCGAGGGCACGATCGCTTCCGTGCCACCCCAGGGCGGGCGCAAGCATCCCCAGCAGGAGTTCCTGCAGGTCGACACCGGCAACATCCTGTTCATATGCGGCGGCGCCTTTTCAGGTCTGGACAAGGTCATCATCGATCGTTCAGACCGCAGCGGCATAGGATTCGGCGCGGAGGTCAGAACGGAGGTCTCGGGCAAGAATATCGGCGAGACATTGCGCCAGGTCGAACCCGAAGACTTGATCAAGTACGGTCTCATTCCCGAATTCGTGGGTCGCCTTCCGGTGGTGGCCACGCTCGAAGAACTCGATGTCGAGGCACTGATGCGGATCCTTACCGAACCGAAGAACTCCCTGACCAGGCAGTACGCGAAGCTGTTTGGCATGGAGGGTGCCGAAGTCGACTTCCGTGAAGGCGCGCTGCGGGCGGTGGCTCAGAAGGCCATGGAGCGCAAGACCGGCGCGCGGGGCCTTCGCTCCATCCTGGAATCGGTGCTGCTCGACACGATGTATGACCTGCCGTCCTCCTCCGAATCCGTCGCCAAGGTCGTTATCGATGCGAGCGTCATCAATGGGGAAAGCAAACCCCTGTTGATGTATGAGAACCGCGCCAAGGCGTTGCCGAAGGAATGACTTGCAGGGTCGACGAAGCGGGACCGTGGGACAACTGAGCAGGGCGCGGACCGCGGGCGGAGCGCGTGGTGTCAGACCGTCTGCCCTCCCGGGGTTTTGTTTGAAGTGAGCCAGGCGCCGTTACCGGTTCTCCCGCTTCGCGATATCGTGGCCTTTCCGCATGGCGTGCTGTCGCTGTTCGTCAGCACCGAGTCGTCCATCCTGGCACTCGAGGCGGCCCTGGCGGGAGACAAGCAGATTCTTCTCGTCGGCAAACGCGATGCGGAGTGCGATAACCCAGGTCAGCGAGACCTGTTCGGTGTCGGTACGTCGGCGACGGTGCTGCAGCTGCTGAAACTGCCCGATGGCACGGTCAAGACGCTCGTGGAAGGAGTGGGCCGTGCCCGAATAGCCAGCGTGGTCGGCAATGGGCAGTACCTTGTCGCGCAGGTCGAACCAGAGGAAGAACCGCTGGTCGAATCGGCGATGGCCGAAGCCGTCATGCGCGCGGTTTCGTCGCAGTTCGACGCCTACGTGGAATCCGCGGCCCACGCGTCGAAGAAGGTCCCGCCGGAGACGGTTTCCTCGGTGTCCTCGATCGATGAGCCGGGCCGCCTCATCGACACCATCGCGACGCAGCTCCCGTTCAAGCTTGAAGACCGCCAGGCCGTGCTCGAAGCGGTAGGGTTGGATGAGCGCATGCAAAGGATCATCGGGCTGATGGAAGCCGAGATGGCCCTCAATCGCCTGGAGAAGAACATTCGCGGGCGCGTCAAGAAGCAGATGGAGGACAGCCAGCGCGAGTACTACCTGAACGAGAAGATGAAGGCGATCCAGCAGGAACTGGGCGGCGAGGCCCTGCCGGACGAGTTTGAGGAGTTGCGGCAGAAGATCGACGGCGCGGGAATGCGCAATGAGGCGAAAGACAAGGCCGAGCACGAGCTTGCCAAACTCATGCGCACGCCGCCGATGTCGCCTGAGGCGACGGTCATTCGCGGGTATCTCGACTGGTTGCTGGCGCTACCCTGGAAGAAGCGAAGCCGTACGCGCCGGGATCTCAGGGCCGCGGAGGAAATCCTCGAGGCGGACCACTACGGCCTCGAGGAAGTCAAGGAGCGCATCGTCGAATACCTGGCGGTGCAACGGCGCGTCGGCAAGGTCAAGGGCGCCGTGCTCTGCCTGGTAGGACCGCCGGGCGTTGGCAAGACATCGCTCGGAGAGTCCATCGCCCGCGCCACGAATCGCAAGTTCGTGCGCATGTCGCTCGGCGGCGTGCGGGACGAGGCGGAGATCCGGGGACATCGACGCACGTACATTGGCTCCATGCCGGGCAAGATATTGCAGAAGGTGGCGAAAGTCGGCGTCCGCAACCCGCTGTTTCTGCTTGACGAAGTCGACAAGATGGGCATGGACTTCCGGGGCGATCCGGCCTCGGCCCTGCTCGAAGTGCTCGATCCGGAGCAGAACCATACGTTCAACGACCACTATCTCGAAGTCGACTACGACCTTTCGGACGTGTTCTTCGTTTGCACCTCGAATTCCATGGACATTCCCCCGGCGTTGCTTGACCGGATGGAAGTGATCCGGCTCCCCGGCTACACGGAGGACGAGAAGGTCAACATCGCGTCGCGCTTTCTCGTGCCGAAGCAGAAAGCCCTAAATGGATTGGGATCCGTCGACTTCGGGATTTCCGAACGGGCCATTGTCGAGCTTGTCCGCTATTACACCCGCGAAGCCGGCGTACGGGCGCTGGAACGGGAAATCGCCAAGATCTGCCGCAAGGTCGTCAAGGACGAGACCCTTGGATGCGAGGAGATCGAACCGTCGATCGGCCGGGAGCAGATCGAAAACTACAGCGGCGTGCGCAAGTTCGACTACGGGCGGGCGGAGGAAGAGAACCGGGTCGGTGTGGCCACCGGTTTGGCGTGGACACAGGTGGGTGGTGAACTCCTGAATATCGAGGCGGTGGCCGTGAGCGGGAAAGGACGGCAGACCAAGACCGGTTCCCTGGGCGATGTCATGCAGGAGTCGATTCAGGCGGCGCTCACGTTCGTGCGCAGCCGCGTGGAGGATCTCGGTATCGAGGCCGACTTCCACGAAAAGAACGACATTCACATACACGTGCCCGAGGGCGCGACACCGAAGGACGGGCCCAGCGCCGGAATAGGGATGTGCACGGCCCTCGTATCGGTGCTGACGGGCATACCGGTCCGGGCGGACGTTGCGATGACCGGCGAAATCACGTTGCGCGGCCAGGTACTTCGGATCGGTGGCCTGAAGGAGAAGCTGCTGGCTGCACACCGGGGCGGAATTCGCCGCGTCGTCATCCCCGAAGACAATGCGCGCGACCTGAAGGAAGTTCCCGATAACGTCAAGGCGGCGCTCGACATTCTGCCGGTTAAATGGATGGACGAGGTGATCCGCGCCGCCCTCGCGCACCCCCCGGCTCCGAGGACGGAATCCGGCCCGGAACCAGGATCCGAGCCCGGTTCAGACATGGACCGGGACGTTCCTTTCGTCCGAATTGACCGTCGGGGCGACTCAGCCGTTGACAGCGTTTTTTAGCCGTTGATATAAGTCATGTGCGCAAGCGATAGCTTGGAAACACTTCCCAAAACCCGGTTTCAACCGTACCAGTGAGAATGATTGATAATGAACAAATCTGAACTAATTGACTCGATTTCCGATTCGGCCGATGTCTCCAAGGCTTCCGCGGGCAGGGTGCTGGATGCACTGTGCGATGCGGTAGCGGCATCTCTCAAGAACTCGGAGCCGGTGGCGATCGCGGGTTTCGGGACGTTTTCGGTGCGCGACAGGGCGGCGCGTACGGGCCGCAATCCTCGAACCGGCGAAGCCATCCAGATCGCGGCCTCCAGGGTGCCGGCGTTCAAGGCAGGCAAGGCGCTCAGGGACACCGTCAACGGTTAACCCAATCCTTCGCCAGGCCGCGCGCGACGCCGCGCGGCCGGAAGTCCTGTCAGTGCCGGTCGGGCGTATCGACGCTCGCGTCCGTAGTGGAGTACTGATGACGTGATGCTGCAAAAGATGCGCGATGGTGCGCAGACACTGGGGGCCAAGGTCATGGTCGCCATCATCGCGTTCGTGCTGACGGTGTTCGGTTTCGGGGCGTTCAATCTGTTCGCTGTCGGCGAACCCGTGGCGGCAACTGTCAACGGGGATGAAATCACCGAAGCGTTTCTGACAAACGAAACGGAGCGGCGCATGCAGTTCCTGCAGGCGGAGCTCGGCGAAGACATCGACCCGGGCCTGATCGACCGGGAGCAGGTTCGGGAATCGACCCTGCAGACGTTGATCAATCGAACGCTTCTGCTCCAACTGGCCGATGATCTGGACCTGGCCGTGTCAAGAAAGGCCCTGGACCGCGAGATCACCTCCATGCCGGAATTCCAGGTGGACGGCGCCTTCGACGAAGGACGCTTCCGTTCGGTCCTGGCGAGCGCCGGGTTTTCGCCCGCGTCGTTCCTCGACGACCAGGCGCGCAATGTTCGCCTCGACCAAATCACCGGCGCTGTCAGCGATACGGCCGTGGTAACAGAGAAGGAACTCAGGGAGGCTTCGAGGGTCCTGGGGCAACGGCGCGATATCGCGTACCTGGAATTTCCCCCTGACGCCTTTGCCGCAGGTATCGACGTGTCCGATGACGAGGTCGCACACTACTACGAAGACAACGTCTACCTGTACCTCACGGAAGAGAACGTCGACCTGGAATATGTCGAGCTTTCCATGGAAACGCTGATGGCGGATCAGGAGGTCGACGAGGCGGACCTCGTCGCGGCGTTCGAAGAGGAAGAGCGCATCCGGATCGAGTCGGGTGCGGGCGACGAACGGCGCGCCGCGCACATCCTTTTGCAGGTCACCGATGCACGTTCCGAGGAGGATGCCATCGCGAGGCTCCTCGAGATACGTGCCGAGATCGAATCAGGCGCGGCATTCTCGGACAAGGCGAGGGAGCTGTCCGAGGACGCCGGGTCGGCGGCAAACGACGGGGACCTCGGATTTGTGGGCCGGGGCACGTTCGTGCCGGCGTTCGAAGAGGCCCTGTGGGAGCTTGCGGTGGGTGAGCTCTCCGGTCCAGTGAAGACAGAGTTTGGCGTGCACCTCATCACCCTGCTCGAGGTCAGGCAGGCCGAGCCGCGCGCACTTGAAGACGAGCGGGAGCGGCTCGTCGAGTCGATCAGACGCGTTCGCGCCCAGCCGGTTTTCGAGGAGAACCTGCGAACCATGGATGAAATCGCATTCGAACAACCCGATACGTTGGACGGCATTGTCGAATCACTGGGCCTCACAATCCGAAATGTTCAGGGAGTGACACGGGAAGCTGGCGAAGGCGTCTTCGCTGACAGGGCTCTCCGTGATGCGGCGTTCGAGCCCGATGTCCTCGTCGAAGGCTACAACAGTCCGGCTGTCACGATCGACGATCGCGGTGCAGTGGTGGTTCGAGTCACGGCCCACCATCCGGCCATGGAGTTGCCCCTGGAGGACGTGGCGGAGAGCATCAGGGAGAACCTTGTCGCGCAGCGCGCTGCAGAGGCCGCTTCCGTCGCCGCGGATGCAGCGCTGGGACGCTTGCTTGCCGGCGAAGCCGCCTCGGATGTGGCGGGTGAGCACGCGTTGACCTGGCAGAACATGGAGGCGACGGGATACCTCGATCCCGGTATTCCCGGGCCGGTGCGCGCGGCGGCCTTCCGGCTGTCTCCGCCGGCGGGCGAAGCGCGATCCGCATCGACGACCCGACTTGCAGACGGCGGATCCGCCGTGGTGGTCGTCTCCCGGGTCGAGCCTGGCGACTACGGCGCCATGAGTGAAGCGGAACGCGCCAGGTTGCGCGGAGACCTGGTGCAACTTGCCAGTCAGCGGGCAATCGGTTCGGTTGTCGTTTCCCTGAGAGAAGAAGCCGGCCTGTAAAGCAATCCGTCCCCGGCCAATACTGTCGCGGTTGCCGTTCGCATGGGAGGCGGCTTGAGGGTCGACACCGAGTTTGGCTGCAGCCGGTCCGGCAGGGCGATGCCGTGTGCGGCGGGATCGGCAAAAATCGCCGCGAAGGCGAGTAGCCTCGGCACATAGACGGCCGTTTCCCTGGGCCATCTCAAATCGAAAAAGGATGCCCCGGCAGTGGCGCTGTCAAGTAACTCGGCGACCTTGTTCTCCCCGCAGTTGTATGCGGCGAGGGCCAGGGTCCAGTCGCTGAAGAGGCGCTGCAGATCGACCAGGTAGCGGAGCGCGGCATCTGTGGATGCGGTGGGGTCGCGGCGCTCGTCGACCCGCCAGCCGACCTTCAGTCCGTAGCGTTTGGCGGTGCCGGGGATCAGTTGCCACAGGCCTCGCGCGCCGCTCCGCGACACGGCTGCCGGGTTGACGCCGCTCTCGACAATTGGCAGCAGGCAGACTTCCGACGGCAGGCCGCGTACGCGCGCCTCTTCGCAGATCCGGGGCAGATAACGCTCGATGCGGGGCGAAAGCACGGAGAGGTAGGCGGGGCTTCGTCTAACGCGATCTATCTCCTGTAACACCACCGGTTGGTCGAGCCTGTGATTCAGTGCGAATCCCTGGCGCAACTCCTCAAGAAAACCCGTGATCGACACGGGAACATCGATGAGTTCGTGCGATGCCGCACCTGCTCCGAATGCCCCGGCGACGAAAAACGAACCAAGCAGCCGGCGGAAAAACGTCGTGGAGGGAATCCGGGCGACGCTAATGGAAAGTCGGCTGTTCACGACGACTCCGGCAAACCGGGATGTGCCTTGCATTGCACCTATCCGGGCAGTTTCTCTGGTTGCGGATCGAGAGCGCGCAGTACAAAATGACGGCGAGTCTCGTGGCTACTTTGCGGGAAAATACGGTCATTCGCAACCTCGCCTCGCCGGTTTCTTCTCAACCACTCGAATTCATGAGGAACTGGTTCTCAACGGAGCCGGGAAGACGGTTGCTCACGCGCGAAATCTCGCTGATTCGCAGACATGTGCGCCGTTTTCACGGTGAATGCCTGTTATGGATGGGACCCGCGCCGCAGACAACGGCAGCCACGGCGCGTTGCATGGTCAAGAACCGTTTCTACCTGTCGGGGGACCCGTCCGGGAACCCGTCCGGGAACCCGTCCGCCGTTCGTGGAAGCGAACTTCCATCCGCGGTCGCCGTCCCGGAAGCGTTACCGTTCCCCGCGAACAGCCTGGATGGAGTTGTCGTCCACCACGCTCTTGAGTATGCCCAGGACCCACGTGCCGCCATCCGGGAAATCACGCGCGTGATCCGTCCAGGAGGCAGGTTGCTGATCTGTGCGTTCAATCCACTGTCGCTATGGGCGTTGCGCCGTCCCCGCGGAATGACACTGGTGACCGCCTACCGGCTCAGTGACTGGTTGGCCGTTCTCGGATTTGATCGCGAAGAGCATGTGAAATACATGAACTACCGGGGATGCCTGAAACTGGGGCTCGACGGCGAGCGCTGGCGGATGATCGGAGACTGGCTTGCCGAAAGGCGCGTGCCCCTGGGCGGGGTTTACCTGGTGCTCGCAGTGAAGAACTCCGCCGCGCGGACCGGTACCGGGCGTTTGGACCCTGCGGCAGACAATATCGCCCCGCTTGCGATTCCGAGACCCATGGCCCGCCAGTGAACGCCGGGGCCGTGATCGAGATATTCACCGACGGTGCATGCCGGGGAAACCCGGGACCCGGTGGTTGGGCCGCCCTGGTGCGTTGCGGCGAACGCGAGACACTGATCAAGGGTGCGGTACCGAGCACCACGAACAACAGGATGGAACTCGAGGCTGCCATCGAGGGACTGGCCGCTCTCGGCAGCGCGCGCCGGCAGGTCCGTCTGACGACGGACTCGCAATACGTGCGCCTGGGCGTGACACAGTGGATGGAACGCTGGAAAACGAACGGCTGGCGAACCTCGGGCAGGGACCCGGTCAAGAACCGTGAGCTCTGGGAACGCCTCGACGCACTGGCGTCGATGCACGAGGTGGAGTGGTTGTGGGTCAAGGGCCACAGCGGCGTCGAAGGGAACGAGCGGGTTGATCGAGCCGCCAACGACGCCATCGACGCGATGCTCGGAGGATCATGCGGCAGGTAGTTCTGGATACCGAGACGACGGGGCTCGAAGCGGAGCGGGGTCATCGCATCATCGAGATTGGCGCGGTCGAGCTTCTTGACCGGCGCGTTACCGATCACCGTTTCCACTGCTACATCCACCCAGAACGTCCTATTGACGACGCTGCGACAGAAGTACACGGGCTGACCCTGGAGCGCCTGGAAAAGGAACCCAGGTTCGCTGAGGTCGCCCTCGACTTCGTCAACTTCATTCGCGGTGCGGAGGTGATCATCCACAACGCGTCGTTCGATGAGTCGTTCATCGACTTTGAATTCAGCCTGTTGGGCGAGACGGATGGAATCCCGGCCAGGATCAGGGATGTATGCAGCATAGTGGATTCCCTGGACCTGGCCCGCCGCAAGCATCCCGGGCAACAGAACTCTATCGATGCCCTGTGCCGGCGCTACGGCGTGGACGACTCCCAGCGCGAATTCCACGGCGGGCTGGTGGACGCGGAGATCCTGGCGGATCTCTACCTGTTGATGACGGGAGGCCAGACCTCGCTGTTCGACTCGGACTCGCAACAAAGCGCGCTGTCGCGCGACGAAGACCTCGAACGGCTTCCCGCCGACCGGCCGCGACTCCCCGTGGTGCCGGCCACACCCGAGGAGTTGGTCGCCCACGAGGGTATGCTGGACAGGATACAGGCCGGAACGGATAGCGCCGTGGTCTGGCGCGTGCCTCGTGAATAACCGGGTTAGGTGAAGGCGACCAACCGGTCGATGAGCCAGTAGGCGGCAACGCAGCCCACAGCGTACCCCGCCACCGACCGCCCTCGGTCCAGATCGAGACCTGCAAGCGCCGCTCCGCGGAGCGCCAGGACCACGCCCAGGGCAAAGATCACCTGACCGATCTCGACGCCGATATTGAAGAAGATCAGGCCGGTGATGACTTCGACCTGTGGCAGGCCGATTTCGTTGAGCACGGCAGCGAACCCGAGCCCGTGCAGCAGGCCGAACGCACTGGAAACCGTTATCGGGTAACGCCAGGTGAGTGACCCGCTGCCGGCACCTCCGGCCCGGTGCGGCCCCTTGGCCACTTCGGTCGCAAGGAACAGGACGCTCAGGGCGATGACGGCCTCGGTAGGGGGCACAGGCAGCCGGACGACATCCAGCGCGGACAGGGCGAGTGTGATCGAATGCGCCACTGTGAAGCCCGTGATGGTGATGACGATCCGTTTCCAGTTTCCGGCGATCCAGATCAGGCAGACGAGGAATAGCAGGTGGTCGAAACCGACCCATATGTGTTCCGCACCGAGCCAGGTGTACTGCACCGCGACGGTGGCGACATCTTCGGGACCGGGCATCCTGAACCTGCGCGTACCCGAGGACAGCGCCATGGTGTGGCTCTCTGCCGTCAGCAGGTTCACCCTCACGACCGTCGGATTGGCCACCTCGCGCCGGGGATAGGAAATCGTCAGCTCGGCGCCATGCAGGGCGTGGGTGCAGTGGATCACGGTCGTCGCGCGCGCGGAGAGGGTCGTGCCGCAGGTCTCCGGCAACACGATCCGGGGGACGTTGTCCGCGCGCACCCTTGGCGGTGTCTTGATCCGCAGCAGGTAGCGGTTTTCGGCCTCCTCGTCGATCTGTATGTACAGGGGACGCAGGTCATCGGCCGTGGCCGCCGATGCGATGGCGATGCACACAACCGTGGCCGTACCCCACACCCATTGCTGTCGTTCGACGGGACGACGCCTCACGGCATCGTCCCGGGCAGGTCAACAACGATTTCGTAGGCGCTCCGGGCGTCCTGGTAGAAGTTCTCGAGCGCTTCGCGTATGCGCTCGGCGGTCAAGTCCTGAGCGACCCGTTGCCGGACTTCCGCCATCCGAGGGAAACGGCCGGGCTTGCGCGACGAGACCATCACGAGATGATGGCCGTGCTCCGATGCGATGGGACCGACCCAGCGGTCGGACGGCGCCAGGTTGAACACCGTGTCGGTGAACCCGGCGCCGAAGTGGGAGGCGACTTCCTCCGGTTCCCTGGCGACGTAGTTCCTGTGATAGAGAAACAGGTCGCCGAGGGACGGCCCATCGTGAAACGGCACCGCGTCCCGGTTGAGTCTTTCGAGCGTGTCGGTGGTCAACGTTTCCGCTCTCTCGCCCCGGTGCTCCGTGCTGAAGTACACGTGCGTGAAGGTGATCTCCGGCGGAATGACATAGCGCTCCCTATTGGCTTCGTGGAACGCCTTGAGTTCATCATCGGAAAACTCCATGGTGTCTTCGATGAACCCCCGGTTGACGTAGTCGAGTTGCGCGATCAGGCGGCGTCGGCCGACGTGATCGAACGGGTCCAGGCCGATTTCCCGCGCCTGCCGGAAGAGCACCTCGTCGCGGACGTAGTCCTCGATGAGGGCATCCCGCTGCTCGCTGCCCATGCCTCCAAGTACGGTGGCGGCGGAATCCGCATTGAGACGGGGATCGCGATTTGCCAGAAACTGAACGAGAGTGGCCTGGTCGACGCGAATCTCGTCGGCTGGCGCTGGTCTGTCGTCGCTGACCCATTCGAAAGCCAGGAACAGCATGGCCCCGGCGAGCATGAAGTGCAGAAGCGGTTCGCGCAGGATGCGTTTCACGGGACTCGACCGGGAATGTCCGGAACGTGAGCCCGTTGCCCGTCGATCCGGGTTGGGCGGGGAGGACGGCTGCGCGGTCCGACGCCGGTTTCTCCGGCCGTCCGGGGCGAAACGAGGATTCCCTTGTGCATGCGCCGATATGCTATTCCACGAAACCCACTTTGGCGCGGCGAAAAGTGCGAGCCATTGGGGTCGGCGATGATCGTTTATAGTTGCTTTTTTGCGTTGCCCCGGGAGACCTGAGGATGTGGCCCACCGAGCCCGACGCCTTCGAGTCCGCCGTGACTGCGCCGGAAGGCGCCGATACCGACGACGCCCTGTACTTCATCTTCATCGAAGACCGTATCGTCTGTCTGAGCGAAGGTGGTATCCCGAGGGCCGTGACGCGCGACGAATTCCGCTGGTTCGATGTCGACGTATCGCTCAGGCACTACCTGGGGCGCTGGGAGGGGCGGTCGTGCTTCGTCCTCGTGATTGCGGGGACGGTGCCCGATGGTTTCGCGACCGTCGACCTGCGCGACTGGATGGAGCGGGTCGACCCGGCGTTCTTCTACCTCGCGGGACGGGCCAGGCAGGTGGTCGACTGGCATCGGAATCACCGTTTCTGTGGCCGCTGCGGCGCTCGGACCCGCGACCACGAAGCCGACCGGGCGAAGCAGTGCCCCAATTGCGGACTGCTCAACTATCCGAGGCTATCCCCGAGCATCATCGTCCTGGTGCGCAGGGGAGACGAGATGCTGTTGGCGCGCAATGCCCGCTGGAGGCACGGCATGTTCAGCACGATTGCCGGTTTCGTCGAACCTGGCGAGTCCATCGAGCAGGCCGTCCATCGCGAAGTGCGCGAGGAAGTCGGCCTCGAGATAGCCGGACTGCGCTACATGGGCAGCCAGCCGTGGCCCTTTCCCAACTCCCTGATGCTGGGCTTCCACGCCGACTATGCGGGCGGAGATATCGTCTGCCAGGAGGACGAGATCGACGAGGCAAGGTGGTTCCACTATACCCAGCGTCCGAATACGCCCACGCGCATGGCGATATCCGCCTGGCTCATCGACGCATTCGTCAGGGAGAAGGAAGAGTCGCGCGGTTCGGCCTGAAGGCCATCAGCAACAGGAATATCAGCGTGATGTGCCCGTCTGAGCGGAATGCGCCACGCATGAAGGCGGAGACGAAGTCACCGCCGCCCCCGAGGAGCGACAGCAGCGTTTCCTCGCAATCGAAATAGAACGTCGCTTCGGGCGACAAGCTCTCGTCGAAGATAATTCCCGCTGGCGTCATCCGGCAAACCAGCGGTCGCCTGCTGGCAATGGCGAACGCAACGTGGATGTCGTGTCCGGCCACCGCCGCGCGCTGGTAGCGGGCTGCCAGTTCCTGCGCAAGCGTGTCCTGGTCCATCATGGCGTCGAGGCGCGCCCCCAAGTCTCTCGCGAAATTGCCCTTGTGGTAGATTAGCGCGTCTTCCCCGTCCCTTTGCGAATCCCAGATGGAATACGTATTCGACTACCTGAGCTTCCTCGCGAAGGCTCTGACGGTCATCGCGGCCGTCGTGGTGATCATCGTCGCTGCGGGAGCGCGGCGCAGCCATCGGCCGGCGGAAGGTCGCGTCCAGGTGGTCCGGATCAACGACCGTTTGCGGGGGATGCGCAGCGCCCTCCAGCATGCTCTGACGCCTGCGGCGCGGCACAGGAAACTCGTCCGCGAAGAAAACAGGGAACAAAAACGCGAACGGAAGACGACGGCGGACCGTGCGCGGGTGTTCGTCGTCAACTTCAAGGGGGACCTCGCGGCGTCCCAACTGGATTGCCTGCGTAACGAGATCACGGCGATCCTGACCAGCGCCAGGGAAGAGGACGAAGTCGTCGTAAGGATCGAGAGCACGGGGGGCCTGGTCCACGCGTACGGCCTTGCCGCATCGCAGCTTGCGAGGGTCAAGGAAAAGGGCATCCGCCTCGTGGCGGCGATAGACAAGGTGGCTGCCAGCGGCGGCTACATGATGGCGTCCGTCGCAGACAGGATCGTTACTGCGCCCTTCGCGATCGTGGGCTCCATCGGTGTCGTGGCCCAGATGCCGAACGTCCACCGGTTCCTGAAGAAGCGCGACGTGGACGTCGAGCTTCTGACCGCCGGAGAGTACAAGCGGACGTTGACGGTATTCGGCCAGAACACGGACAGCGGACGGGCCAAGATGCAGGAGGAGATCGAGGACATCCACGCCCTGTTCAAGTCTTTTGTCGGTGAACACAGGCCGGACGTGGACCTGGATGCGGTCGGGACGGGAGAAGCGTGGTATGGCCAGCGGGCCATCGACCGCAAACTCGTGGATCAACTCTGCACGTCCGACGAGTACCTGGTCGCGGCCTGTGACGACAAGGATGTCTTCGAAGTCCGCTGGATCGTGCCGGAGAAACCCATAGAGCGGCTCATGCGGCAATTGTCCACATCCTTCGGCCGGTTGGTCGAACGCGTGCTGGAGAGGTTCTGAATGGCCACGTTCAGGGCGTTCTGGGTCGAGAGGGGAGACAAGGGGTTTGCCCGATCGATCATTTCCCGCGACGTGGACGACCTGCCGGCAGGCGATCTGCTCATCGAGGTGCGGTACTCCTCCCTCAACTACAAGGACGCCATGTCCGCGACTGGACGGCCGGGCGTCACGCGGAACTATCCGCATACTCCGGGCATCGACGCGGCCGGGACCGTGCTTGAATCTTCCGTTGACACATTCAGTCCGGGGGATGCGGTCATCGCGATGGGTTTCGACCTCGGCATGAATACGCCGGGCGGTTTTGGGCAGCGAATTCGCATTCCTGCGGGGTGGGCGATACCCCTGCCGGCGGGACTGACGCTCGAACAGGCCATGATTCTTGGCACGGCGGGATTTACCGCGGCGCTGTCGGTCGAGAAGCTCGAGAGTGCCGGCATGACTCCCGCGGGCGGGCCCGTGCTCGTCACCGGCGCGACAGGGGGCGTCGGATCGGTCGCGGTGATGGTCTTGAGTCAGCGCGGCTACACGGTTCATGCGGTGACGGGCAAGTCCTCGCAGCATGGTTTCCTGCGCGAGATCGGGGCGGCAGTGGTTGTCGGGCGCGAAGCGGCGCTCGCTGGCGCGGACCGGCCGTTGCTCCGTGAGACCTGGGGTGGTGTCGTTGACACGGTGGGCGGGGATATCCTGTTCAATGCCGTCAAGTCGCTAAGGTACGGCGCCAGCCTGGCCGCGTGCGGCCTCGTCGCATCGCCCGCGTTCTCCGCTACGGTGCTGCCGTTCATCCTTCGCCACGTGAACCTGCTGGGCATCGACTCGGTCGAACTTCCCATCGAGCACAAGATCGCCCTGTGGCAAAAGCTGGGCGGGGACTGGAGGATCGATGGACTGGATGCGTTGAAACAGCCGCTGCGGCTTGCGGAGCTTTCCCCGGCCATCGACCGTATTCTCGCGGGCGAGATGGTCGGCCGCGGCGTTCTGCAGCTCGACGACTAGGCCCTCAGTCGCGGCGCAGCTTGTCCGATATGGCGATCGGGCTCGGATATCTGAAAATCACGAGGTAGGTCGATGCCACCAGGGTGAGTACCGTCGCGCCCTGGATGACATGGGCCGCCTCGCCGCCGACAAGTGCGCCGCCGAGCGCTACCGTGGTCACGAGCAGCGAGAATTCGCTCGCCTGCCCGAGGCGGCAACCGATTTCCCACGATGTGTCACGGGATTCTCCCTGCCACGCCAGCAGCCAGCGGAAGACGGGCGGTTTCACCACCAGCATTGCGCCGCCAAGACACAGCGCCGGCCAGATGACCTTCGCCAGCACGGCGGGGTCGATGGCCGCCCCGACGGAAAAGAAGAACAGGATGAGGAAGAAGTCCCGCAAAGGGCGCAGGTTATCCGTAACGAATTGTGCAATGGGCGAACTGGCGAGAGACACCCCGGCGATGATCGCGCCGACCTCGAGCGACATGCCGGCCAGGTGCGACACGGTCGCTATCGCCAGGCACCAGCCGATGACGAGCAGGAAAATGAACTCGTTGAAAGCGTCGAAGCGCGCCAGCAGGGGAGTTAGGATGAACTTGACGCCAAGGAACGCCCCGGCGGCGATGATGGGGAAGGCCGCGACGACCAGTAGCGGGTGGCCCGGTGCGGGACTGCCCTGATCGGCGCCGAATCCCGCCAGGGCGAGCAGGGCGACGATCGCGATCAGGTCCTGGATGAGCAGGAGACTGATGACGATCTCGCCGACGTGCCGGTGGTGAAGCACCGTCGTCGGCAGCATCTTGATGCCGATGATGGTGCTGGAGAAGACGCAGGCGATGCCGGCCACCAGGCATTCGATCCAGCCGAAACCGAAGCTCCACAGCAGGCCAAACCCGAGTGCGAAGAAGATCGCCGTGCTGGCCAGGGCGGTAACGACGGATTCGCCGAGCATGTTGCGTAGTTTCGCTGGCGGCAGGTCGAGGCCAACCAGGAACAGCAGGAAGATGATGCCGATGTGGCCGATGTCGCTGACGAACTCGGCGTTCGGTATCCAGGCGAAGCCGTGGGGGCCGAGCAGGGCGCCGACCGCCATGTAGGCGACCAGCAGCGGCTGCCGGGTAAACAACGCCACGGTCGCAAGCACGGCAGCGCCGGCGAAGATCAGGAAGAACGATTCGATGATGCCAACCTGCATCGTGCAAGCATGCCATCAGAAAGGTAGTGGGGCATCCATGGTTGAGACGAAAGCCCGACGGGGTAATCAGCTACCCGTGTGGATTCTCCGGAACGCGGGCTGGGGCTGCAGCACGGAAGCCTGGTAGTGGTCCGTGATGGAGGCGACCGAGGTAATGGCGACCTCGGCAGCGCGCCGGTCCTCCACCAAGAATGCGTCAAAGCCGGAGCGGTGCAGGTATTGCGCCAGGTCGGGGAGAATGTCGCCGAACGCACGCAGTTCGCCGCCAAAGCCAAGGCGGGAGCGCAACAGCACGCCGAGCGACAGCCCACGTCCATCGGCGAATGCCGGAAACTTCACCGCTACCAATGATGCTCCTTCGAGGTGGTCGCGTAAGCGTTCGACATCCACCCCGCCATCCACCCAGAAACCTGCGTTGCACGCCTGACCTGGCCGCGGCGCCGAGGCCCAGTAGTCGAACGGGAAGATGCACCCATCCCCCGTCGAACCGTCGCTATCGTCGGCTGACTCGATCAGCCTCCACGGATCGGGGACGATCTCGAGATCCTTAACCAGCACTGGCATAGACGCGGTCCTTGAACGGCTGCATGCCGATGCGGCGGAAACAGGAGAGGAACGGTTCGGTATCGATCCGCCGGTCCACGTATACGTCGAGAATCCGTTCGACGACTTCGGGCACATCGTCCCGCGCGAAGGACGGGCCGATGATCCGCCCCAATGACGCATCGTTCCCCGCATGTCCGCCTATGGACACCTGGTAGAACTCCGCGCCTTTCTTGTCGACGCCGAGAATCCCGATATGGCCGACGTGGTGGTGTCCGCAGGCGTTCATGCATCCCGAGATGTTGAGATCGATGGGACCCAGGTCGTGCAGGTAGTCGTAGTCGTCGTAGCGCCGCTGTATGGCTTCGGCGATGGGAATCGACTTGGCATTGGCAAGCGAGCAGTAATCGCCGCCGGGACAGCAGACGATGTCTGTCAGCAACCCGACATTCGGTGCCGCGAGTGCCATCTCCGTTGCGCGCTTCCACAGTTCGTAGAGCTTCTCCTGCGCCACGTCCGGAAGCACGAAGTTCTGTTCGTGGCCGATCCGAATCTCCCCAAAGCCATACGCGTCCGCCCAGTCCGCCACCGCGTCCATCTGCGCATCCGTGACATCGCCCGGCGGCACGCCGGTGTGCTTGGTCGACAACGTCGCGATCGCGTAGCCGGCAACCTTGTGGCGGGACACGTTGTTTTGCACCCAGTTGTTGAAGGCGGGCGCCTTCAGGCGCTGCTCGGCCAATTCGGTCGTTCGATCCTTGAGGTCCGGATAGGGCGGCGGGGAAAAGCAGCCTTGCATTCGGTTCAGTTCGGCGGTGGTCAGGGTACTCGGACCGTCCTTCAGGTGCGCCCACTCCTCGTCTACCCGTTCGGCGAATACCTCCGGGGTCATCGCACGCACGAGGATCTTGATGCGGGCCTTGTACTTGTTGTCGCGCCGTCCATGGCGGTTGTAGACCCTCAGGATTGCTTCCAGGTAGGTGAGCAGGTGCGGCTCGGGCAGCCCGCGCCGGATGACGCTTCCAATCACGGGCGTGCGACCGAGTCCCCCGCCGACCAGGAAGTCGAATACCACGTCGCCCGTTGCATCCCGATCGACACGTATGCCGATGTCGTGCACGTGAATCGCGGCACGGTCGGATTCGGCGCCGTTCAGCGCGATCTTGAACTTGCGGGGCAGCCAGTCGAACTCGGGGTGCTGGGTCGACCACTGGCGGATAATCTCGCAGTACGGGCGCGCATCGACGCGCTCGTCGTCGGCCACCCCGGCGAACTGGTCCGTGGTCACGTTGCGGATGCAACTGCCGCTGGTCTGGATGGCGTGCATCTGTACCTTGGCCAGGTCTGCAAGGATGTCTGGAACGGACGCGAGTTCGGGCCAGTTGAACTGCATGTTCTGGCGCGTGCTGAGGTGACCGTAGCCCTTGTCGTAGCGCCGCGATATCTCGGCCAACGCGCGCAGTTGACGTGACGATAGCGTCCCGTAGGGGATCGCCACCCGCAACATGGGTGCCAGGCGCTGGATGTAGAGGCCATTGCGCAGCCGAAGCTGCAGAAACTGCTCTTCGGTCAGTTCGCCGTTCAGGTATCGTTCGGTCTGTTCCCGGTACTGTTCGACGCGCTCCTCGATGAAGCGCTGGTCGAAATCCTGATATTGGTACATCCGGCGCACACTACCAATTCCGGATTTGGGTGAGAACTAACTGTTTTTTCTATAGTTAGTCCACCGCAGCCAGTACCTTCGGCACCGGTCGAGCGCGGCGAGTACTTCGGGTGTGGAGCGGTAACGTCAGCGGTCGAGGACGAAACTGATCCAGCGCCGCGCTGCCGCGGGGTCGGCCCCCTTGCGCTGGCAATACGCTTCGAACTGGTCTTCGCCGATTCTGCCGACGCCGAAGTACCTGGATTCCGGGTGCGAGAAATACCAGCCGGCAACGGTTGCCGCGGGCCACATCGCGTAGCTCTCGGTCAACCTGGCGCCCGTCGCGGCCGTCGCGTCGAGCAGTTCGAAGAGGGTTTCCTTTTCTGAATGATCGGGGCAGGCCGGGTATCCGGGTGCCGGCCGAATACCCTGGTAACGTTCGGCGATCAACTCGTCGTTGGTGAAGGACTCGTCCGCGGCGTAACCCCAGAACTCCTTGCGAACGCGTTCGTGGAGATGCTCGGCGAAAGCCTCGACGAGGCGATCCGCCAGGGCCTTCAGCATGATGTCGCCGTAGTCGTCGTCCTCCAACCGGCGGGCCACCAGCGGTTTGGCATCGACCGTCACGACGAAGCCGCCGACGTGGTCTTCCATGCCGGTGGGTGCAACGTAGTCCGCAAGACTGAGGCTCGGCCTGCCGTTATCGGTCTGCTGGCGGAGGTGGTGCGATGTCGCGAGGGCTACGTCCCTCGATTCGTCGCGCCAGATCCGCACGTCCTCCCCATCCCTGTTCGCCGGCCACAGGCCAAGCACGCCGTTCGCGCTGAGCCATTGTTCTTCGACCAGGCGGTCCAGCATGTCGCGGGCGTCACGATACAGGCCCGTGGCGGCTTCTCCCACGACTTCGTCCTTCAGGATGTTCGGGAACTTGCCGGCAAGCTCCCACGTCCTGAAGAAGGGGTTCCAGTCGATGTGGCCGATAAGCCTTTCCAAAGGGTACTCGGGAAGGTCGGTGATGCCGAGCCCCGCGGGACGCGGCGGGCGGTACGCTGACCAGTCGAGTCGGGGCCGGTTCGCGACGGCCTGGCCCCAGGACAGCATCGGCCTGCGCCGGGCGCCGTTGTCACGACGCTTGCGGATGATCTCGTACTCGTTCCGAGTCTCGTCGACGAACGCTTCGCGTCCCGTGTCGGATACGAGGTTCTGCGCCACGCCGACGCCCCGGGAGGCGTCCGGCACGTAGATCGTGGGGCCGGAATACTCGGGCGCTATCTTGACCGCGGTATGCGCCTTGGAAGTCGTGGCGCCGCCGATGAGGAGCGGTATATCGAGTTCGCGCCGTTCCATCTCGGCGGCCACGCGCGTCATCTCGTCGAGGGACGGCGTGATCAGGCCCGACAGCCCGATGAGGTCGGCGTCGATTTCAGCGGCCGTGTCCAGGATCGTCTCGGCCGGCGTCATGACGCCGAGGTCTAGCACTTCGAAGTTGTTGCAGCGCAGGACGACGCCGACGATGTTCTTGCCGATGTCGTGCACGTCGCCCTTGACGGTGGCCATGACGATCCTGCCCTTGCTGCCGGACTGCTGGCCATCGGCAGGCTTGGCAGCATCGATGAACGGGGTAAGGTGAGCCACTGCCTGTTTCATCACCCTTGCACTCTTCACGACCTGGGGCAGGAACATCTTGCCGGATCCGAACAGGTCGCCGACGACGTTCATCCCATCCATCAACGGACCCTCGATGACGTCGATGGGACGTTCGGATTCGCGGCGGGCGAGTTCGGTGTCTTCGACGATGTAGTTCGAGATTCCCTTTACCAGGGCGTGCGAGAGTCGCTCCGCTACAGGCGCATCGCGCCACTCCTCGGTTTCCGCCTCCTCGCTGGAGCGCCCCGCATAGCGCTCAGCGATGGCAACGAGCCGCTCGGTGGCGTCATCGCGCCTGTTAAGGACGGCATCTTCGACGGCGTCCCGCAGGTCCTTGGGAATTTCGTCGTAGATCCCGAGTTGGCCGGCGTTGACGATGCCCATGGTCAACCCGGCCTCTATGGCGTGGTAGATGAACACGGCATGCATCGCCTCGCGTACCGCGTCGTTGCCGCGAAACGAGAACGAGATGTTGCTGACACCGCCGGAACAATTGACGCGCGGGAATTCCCGCTTGATCCACCGGCAGGTCTCGATGAATTCGACGGCGTAGTTGGCATGTTCTTCGATGCCGGTCGCGATGGCGAAGATATTGGGATCGAAGATGATGTCTTCCGGGGGAAAGCCAACCTCGTTCACCAGGATGTCGTAGGCGCGTCTCAGCACCTGCTTGCGGCGGTCCAGGGTGTCCGCCTGGCCGGATTCGTCAAAGGCCATGACGATGACGGCAGCGCCGTATGCACGGCATAGGCGGGCGTGTTCGATGAACGCCGCTTCGCCGTCCTTCAGGCTGAGGGAATTGACCACGCACTTTCCCTGCACGCGGCGCAGGCCGGCTTCGATGACTTCCCACTTGCTGGAGTCGATCATGATCGGCACGCGGGCAATGTCGGGCTCGCTCATGACGAGGTCGAGGAAGCGGCCCATGGCCTCTTCCCCTTCGAGCATGCCCTCGTCCATGTTGACGTCGATCACCTGCGCGCCGTTCTCCACCTGCTGCCGCGCCACTTCCAGCGCCTGGACGTAGTCGCCGCCCTTGATCAACCGGCGGAACCGGGCAGAACCGGTCACGTTGGTGCGTTCGCCGACATTGACGAACAGCGAGTCCGACGTGACTTCGAGGGGTTCGAGGCCACAGAGTGCCAGGTGTCCCGGTCGCGCAGGGGGACGCCGGGGCGCCAGGTGCCGGAGCCGACGGGCGATCTCGTGGATGTGGGCCGGCGTCGTGCCGCAGCACCCACCGACCATGTTCACCATGCCACGCCGGGCGAAGTCCTCGATGACGTCCGCCATCGATTCCGGCGTCTCGTCGTATTCGCCGAACTCGTTTGGCAGGCCGGCATTCGGATGCACGCTCACGAAGGCCGGGGAGATACGGGAAAGTTCCTCGACATGCGGCCGGAGCGCTTCGGCGCCCAATGCACAGTTGAGCCCGGCCAGGAGCGGCTCGGCATGGGAAATCGCATGCCAGAACGCGGCGCAGGTCTGGCCGGACAGCGTACGGCCGCTGGCGTCCGTGATGGTGCCGGACACCATGAGCGGCAACTGCGCACCGCATTCTTCGAGTGCTCGCCGAATGCCGAACAGGGCGGCCTTGGCGTTCAGGGTGTCGAACACCGTTTCGATCATGAGCAGGTCGACACCGCCCCGGATGAGCGCGGTGGCGGCCTCGACATAGGCATCTTCAAGGTCACCGAAACGGATGTTGCGGAACCCCGGATCCTCGACATCGGGAGAGATGCTCGCCGTGCGGTTCGTGGGGCCGAGTACGCCGGCAACGAAACGCGTCCGCTCCGGCGTCGAGTGCTTGTCCGCGGCCCGCCGCGCGATCTTCGCCGCGGCCAGGTTCATTTCGTAGACGGCGTCCTCGAGGCCATAGTCGGCCTGCGCGATCCGTGTCGCGGTGAACGTGTTTGTCTCGATGACATCCGCGCCCGCGTCGAGATAGGCGTTGTGGGTGGACTCGACCACGTCGGGCCGCGTGAGCGACAGCAGGTCTCCGTTGCCCTGAAGCTGCGTGCCGTGGGTCTTGAACCGCTCGCCACGGAAGTCCTCCTCGGTCAGACCGTGGGCCTGCTGCATGGTGCCGGTGGCGCCGTCAAGGATCAGGATGCGCTCTTCGAGCGCCTGTGCCAGAGGGTGTTTCATTGCCTTGGCGCGGACTGTGTGCAGCCGATCAGGTTAGCCCGGTGGAACAGGAGTGCAATTGAAGTTGCGAGGGTGCAACATGACTTGAATTCATGCCTGAAGGCTTTTGGCAAGCTTCGATGGCCCCAGACGCCGACCGATCTTTGGTCTTGACGTGCGCTCCCGTGGTTCGGGTCGTTTGAGATTTATACTGTATAACGATACAGTAACAAGCTTTGCGAGCGGTCTAGCAAATGCCCATGGCACTCTCTCAGGTTCTCTTGGATTTGCGCCGTACCAATATTGTCGAACGCGTGAATCGCGATCCCCGTACGCTTGGCGATCTGACGTTGGGGATTGACCCGCAGACGGCGATGGAAGCCATCAACTGGGGCCAGGCCGACTTTGACGAGTCATTGGAAAATCTAAGCTCTGACGATCGAGTGCTGCTTTATGCATACTGGAATCAGCTGGGGCATCTTGAAGAGCTTTCGGAGGCGTTTGGTCAGATGTTCGGCACCAATCGGCCTTCCGAGCCGTTCATCGTCGTCGATATCGGCTGTGGTCCGTTCACCGGAGGACTAGCTTTCGCAGGACAACTCGCTTCACATGAGTGCTTCGACTACATCGGGGTTGATCGATCGCGTGCGATGCAACGGCTCGGCGCACAGCTGGCCTTCGCGCTGGAGTCGATGGATGACACACCGCGTGTCAACTGCCAGTGGGCCTCGGATTTGCACTCGATCGTTTGGCATGCCCCACTTAGTTGGCGCCCGATAGTCGTGATCGTGTCCTTCCTATTTGGCGAGTCCGTCTCTTGACGTAGAGCGACTGCTGGCGGACCTGGAACGTCTCTTGGGCACGATGAGCCGAGGAGAAACGACAGTTCTCTACACAAATTCCCCGAAGGCAGGTCCTAATAGGAGATTCCCGGTCTTTGAGCGGGGTCTGACGAACAGGGGTTTTCGGCTGGTCGCCGATGACACTGGTCCCGTTCACACAGAGCGCGGGACGCGTGATCTTCGCTATGCGCTGTTTCGTCGTGGTCCCGAGCGCATCCTCCGGCTTGGAGGGAATTAGCGTGCGATTGCCCACTTGGGATGAATTGAGCAGCGATGAGGAGCAACTTGAGGTGCTTGAAGCTCCTCTCGATCAAGCGCTTTATGTCATCGGCCCGCCTGGGTCCGGGAAAACCTCGTTGGCGGTCTGGCGGGGCGAGGCTTTGGCGGAACTGTACGGCCAGATTCCGGTGATCACGTACAACCGTATGTTGCGACGTTCGTTGCAATTGGTAGCGGACGATAACGACATTTCGATTCGGGCTTCAACCATGCACAGCTACGTTTGGCGAGACTTCCGGGCCCGGACCGGTAACGAACCGCCTGCGATGCCAAAAGACTCATTCGCGTATCGTTGGGAAGCTATTTCGAACGACTTGGTTGGCGTGAGGCCGAATAAAGAAGCTCTTGTTGTAGACGAGGGACAGGATCTCCCAGTGGGTTTTTTTGGCTACGCATCACAGTTTGTCGCGAAGGCTCTCACAGTATTCGCGGACGAAGAACAAGCCATCAGTGGAAATCACTCAACGATTGAACAGATTCAACGTGCCGGTGGCTTGCCCGATCCCATCATCCTCAGCGAGAACCACCGAAATACCCCCGAGGTCGCGCGGGTGGCTGAGCACTTCCACACGGGACGGTTGCCGACAGCAACGGTCATTCGGTCGGGTTCTGGAGACGTACCACGACTTATTCGAACGAAGGACCATGATTCCACGATAAGCTTGATCATCAACGAGTTCCACAATCGTTCCGGCAGCATTGGCGTGATCGTGGATCAGCAAGCTGTCGGCGAAGCGGTGCAATCGTCGGTTCGGGAGCTATTGCCAAGCAACCGGGTCGATAGGTATTCATACGAACTGCAGAATGACGATTCGATTGATGTCCGAAGCCCGGGAATAACCGTGCTTAACAAGGAGTCAGTCAAGGGCCAAGAGTTCGACACTGTTTTTGTTTTGGAACTGGATCGGTTCATCCCCTGTACGAACGATGCAGAACTCAGGGCCATGTACATGATGTGCGCGCGGGCTCGGGATAATCTATTCCTTGTGTGCGGCCCCGAACCGCTCTCGGCAGATGCCGAGGCATCGCTTCCGGGGCACGAGGTGTTGGAGCGGTGACAGCAGGCGACATGTTTCGTCCGGATTGGCTCGGACTCGTTACTGACAACAGAAGGCTGTTCGACGCCTTGGAGGACGGCTGGCTACGACCGTTGCCGTCACAGACTGGTTCGATTGTCGGGGTCGACTCGTACCTGCGTGAACAGGGAGAAGTCGAAGGGAATCGCATACCGGTTCGAATACGACTGGACGTGGCAAAGCTACCCGACTTGAAAGTTGCTGCGTTTCGCCACAATCAGTGGGAGACAATGCCGCTTTCCCAAGTTGCTCCAAAGGAGGTGGCAGCTGTCCTTTGGCCCGGTGTATTGCCCTTTTTCTCGGTGTCTGAACTCACCGTCCCATCGGAAGAGCATCGGATTCGTCTATTGGGCATCGGCAAACGTATTTCGAACATTGAAATACCTGAGGTGCGCGTCGATTGTAAGGACGAAGAAGCGCTGGTTCCCTCCATGCCACCTCCCAATGCCGAAGCGACACTCACTGTGCCGATGGCAGAAGACTCGATACGCGGCGCGATAAGCATGGCGTTGTGGGCGGTACCACGTATCGACCCGTGGATGAATGTTCTCATGGCGAGCCTTTCGTTCGATTCCAGAGCGTTGCGCAGGTCCACGTCCCAGGTCAACGCGACTTGGTGGCGGTTCCCGCCGTGGGCAAGGCCACTCGACGTGGAACCCGACGATGTTCAAGAACGTGTCTGGCTCGCGGCTCTGGAGGTGCTGGGATCCACCGACCGGCTAGCGCCTCGAGAGGTGGCGGACAGAATTGCCGCAGAGGCGTCCAAGGACGGTTCTGCGGAGGACGGGAGCGCAGTCGAGGAGTGGCGTCGCGAGACTATAGGAATCCTAAGGGCGGCAGCCACGATTCAACACCAGAACTGGCAGGAACATCCCGTCGGATTGGCGATCCAGCTTGTACTGTCACGTCCCGAGCCGTCAGCGTTCAAGACGTGGTTCGATGAAGATCAGGTGAATCTGGCTCCGGCAGTAGCGTGGTCCGCGGCTACGCTATGTGGTCTATTTCATGGCTACAAGCAGCTGTCCACACGCTTTCGAGGCAAACAAGATCAACGCGAAGTGGTTGCCGTACAGACTCTCAGGATGTGTTCAGATTGCGGGAGCGTCGACTGGCCGAGTATTTCCTCCGATCCACCGGGATGGCGAAGAGAAGCCGGGAACTTCGTCATCACGTGGGGCGGCCGCGAGATTGTGTCCAAACAGGAGCGGGAACGCGGGAAGTGGTATAGGGCCGATCTGGAAACCGAAGCTGTGCAACGAGAAGCGGTTGCTCTAGCAAAAACAATGGACTGGCGTTGCCTCGCGCGAGTCATCTCTCTTGGGCAAGGTGACAGACCGTTCTCTGGCTCTGGACATTTGGAGGTTCGTGAACGGACCGTGAAGGTGCGAGGAGACATTGAAATTCAAATGTCTGTCGGCGACGAGGTTGAAGAAAGGATTGATCGTGACGCCTTCCTGCGTTTCGTCACCGTGGCGCCCGGGCGCTTGCCTGCGCCACCTGCAATGCAAAGTCCCATAAAATCGGACAGACCCGAATGTCGCATTCCGGGACTAAAGCTCGTTGATGGGTTTCTCAGCGAGGCCGAAGAAAAAGAAATCCTCGACCAGATCAATCGGAGCACCTGGAGTTGTGAGCTATCGCGTCGGGTTCAACACTATGGTTGGCGATACGACTACACTGCTAGGCAGGTAGACCCGTCCATGCATCTTGGGCCATTGCCGGAGTGGGCCGATAGGATTGCCCGACGACTATTCGATGAGGGATACGTTGCAAAACTGCCCGACCAAGTCATCGTTAATGAATATAAGAGCAATCAGGGCATTGCACCCCATATCGATAGCAAATCGAGTTTTGAAGACGGCGTGGCAATGATTAGTTTGCTGGAAACTTGGGAGATGTGGTTTCGAAAGTTCCGCGGTGACAAGGTGGTGGTCAAGCTAGAGCGGTGCGGTGCCGCGATAATCAGAGGCGAGGCTCGGTACGCTTGGAGGCACGAGATCCCGAAACGAAAGACGGAGCCAGGCCCGGTGCGGCGAGTGCCGCGCCATCGCCGCGTTTCTCTCACCTTCCGCAAAGTCATCGGGGTGAGTCAACCCTTGCAAGACGGCCGACTTGTGGAGGGTCAGGGATGACGATGCAAGACGCGGCCAATGCGATCGGCTAAGATATCCCGACTATTTTGATCGGAATTTGCCCCGTGATAGAGATTTCCGATGCCGCCAGGGACTATCTGAAGGAACTCCTGGCGAAGCAGGAAGAGGGCTGCGGCATTCGCGTATTCGTGGCCCAGCCCGGCACGCCGAATGCCGAGACCTGCATCGCCTACTGTCGCCCGGGCGAAGAGCAGGACGACGATGTGGCGGTGGACATGGGAGGGTTCACGGCATATTTCGAGAAACGCAGCGAGCCGTATCTGCTGGATGCCGTCGTGGACTTCCAGGAGGATCGCCTCGGCGGACAGCTCACGATCCGCGCACCCAACGCGCGTACCCCTAACGTGACGCCGGATTCACCGCTGGAGGACCGGATCAACTATGTCCTCTACAACGAGATCAACCCGGGCCTCGCAGCGCACGGAGGCATGGTGGCGCTCGTGGAGGTGGTCGACGGCGATACCGCCGTGCTGCAGTTCGGCGGCGGCTGCCAGGGCTGTGCTGCGGTGGACATCACCTTGAAGCAGGGCGTGGAAAAGGCACTGATCGACCAGATTCCGGAACTCGTCGCAATCAGGGACGCGACCGACCACAGTTTTGCCGAGAACGCCTACTATCGGTAGCCGTCGTCCGGGGCAACGGTGGTATCGGCGCCGCCGGATCACGCGGCCCGTTTCGTGAGTGCCGGCGAGAGCCGACCGGCCAGTTCGCGCAGCAGTGATTCCGTACACTCCCAACCGATGCATGCGTCGGTGATCGACACGCCGTAACGCAGGTTGGCGCTGAGCGGTTGCCCGCCCTCGGCCAGGTTGCTTTCCAGCATGATCCCGATGATGGATGCGTTGCCGGCCTCGATCTGCCGGGTCACTGCCCGCGCCACGGCGGGTTGCCTTCGATGGTCCTTGCTGGAGTTGGCGTGTGAGCAGTCCACCATGATGTTCGCCGGCAGACCCGCCTCGCGAAGGGCTGTTTCGCAAACGGCGATGGATTCCGGGTCGTAGTTCGTACCGGTGTTGCCGCCGCGCAGCACGATGTGCGCCTGGTCGTTGCCGCGGGTGTGGATCACGGCGACCTGGCCGGAAGGATTGATTCCGAGAAAACGGTGTGGCCTGGTCATGGATTTCAGCGCGTTGACCGCGACCATGAGGCTGCCGTCCGTGCCGTTCTTCACTCCGACGGCGGAGGAAAGTCCCGACGCCATTTCCCGGTGCGTCTGTGACTCCGTCGTGCGTGCGCCGATCGCGGACCAGGTGATGAGGTCGTGCAGGTACTGGGGCATGATCGGATCCAGCGCTTCGGTCGAGAGCGGCAGACCCATGCGGGTGATGTCGATCAGGAGTTCACGGGCGCGCCGGATACCTTCTTCGATGCGGAAGGTGTCGTCGAGATACGGGTCATTGATGAAACCCTTCCAGCCGACCGTCGTTCTCGGTTTCTCGAAATAGGCGCGCATCACGATATAGAGGCTTTCCGATGTCTCCCGCGCGATCTGTCTGAGCCTGCCCGCGTACTCGATTGCGGCATCGGTGTCGTGGATCGAACATGGCCCGACGACGACGAGAAGGCGTCGATCACGGCGTTCGAGGATGTTGCCCACACACCGCCGGGCTTCCAGCACCGCATCGGCGACTTCCGGCGTGGCGGGAAGGTCTTCCTTTATTTCGCTTGGGCTGGGCAATACTTCATGTGCCAGCACGTTGAGATTCTCCGTCTTGTGTTCCATTGATGCCTCCTCAAAATTGCCGATTCCGCAAAAGAAAAACCCCGATGGCGCTGCCTATCGGGGTTTTCACTCAAGAGGCAGCTAGCGCTGCCCCAATGGAGCTGCGCTTACGACTTAAAGTAGGTAAACCACCAGCCAATGGGCGCCATTCGCACGGTTCGTGCGCGCGCTTGACGCCGAATGCACTCCATCGATTCCATCATTTGCAATATTCCGGCAATGTTCCTGCCGGTTTCGGTTCGATTGGTCCGAGGCCGGCGATTTTCGCGCCCTCGGAGATAATGTCAAGTCTCATGCCGTGATCTTGATGGCTCTAGGGGTCTGCGCCGTAGAACGGCACGTAAGTGCCGGTCAAGGCGCGGGACCCGGGACGGGTGGGCCGGGCGAAAGAGTGGGCTTGGGCGGGGGTGAAACACGGCGCCCTTCAGGGCGACGGATTTCATGGAGCTACCTCCACCAATTCCGGCACGGCCGTCAGGTACAGGGCTGTCCTGATGGAGCGCGAATCGTCCAGTTGAGACAGGACCCTCGCATACAGGGCAAGTTGTCCGGCGTGCCGGTCAAGTTGCAATCGCGTGAACTCGGACAGGTTCTGGCCGTCCCTCGGCGTCGAGGTCTTGTAGTCGATGATCCAGCGGCATCCGGTGTCGTCGATGAAGGTTCGATCGATGACCACGTTGCGGATTTCCCCGTCGATCAAGGCGGTGTACGGCGCCTCCGATTCCGCATCGCGGCGGTCGGCGCCTAGCAGCCAACGGCCGTCTCTATCGTCCAGCACAGCGGCGATCTGCCGCTTGATCTCTGCCAGCACCTCTTCGGGTGTATCGATGCCTTCGCGGCGCACCAGGCGTGTCCAGGCCGCGTTCCGTGCGGCCAGGTGCGCGCGGGAATCGGGCAGTGCCGTGCTGGCGAGCCACCTGAGCTCGGCATGCACGATATTGCCAACCGCGGTTTCAGGTTGATCGACGATCAAAGGCATGGCGCTGGCGCCGGTGTGGGCAGCGGGACGCAGTGGGATTTGAGGCAACTCGACCGGGGGCGTCCATGCGTAGTCGTTTGGCAGGCCGTGGAACACATGGCCATGTCGGGGCGCGCCTTTCTCGACGTCCGGCCCAGGCTTGATGAATACGGCCTGTTCCCTGATCAACGGCCAGATCATCTCCAGCATGGACTCGTGCCGCGGCGACGAATCGACGTCCGCGTCGAGGCTCGCGAACCACGTCAGCGACTTTATCGCGCGCGTAGCCGCGACGTAGATCAGGCGCCCGAGTTCGTTCTGGTCCCGCATGCGTTCCTCGCGGGCGAGCCAATGGTGCAGGGAGCCGGTTCCCCGCGAGGTGGCGGTTGCCATCAGGAGGTCGGCGCCTTCGGGACGCCAGAGCACCAGCGCGGGCTCCGGACGGCGGGTTGCCCTCTCGAGGCCGGGCACGATGACATGGTCGAACTCCAATCCCTTTGCCTTGTGGATCGTCATGATTTCGATGCCGCTTCCTTCAACGGAAGAAGAGGAATACAGGCGGCCGAGGGCGGACCAGAGCGCGCTCGGCGCCAGGTCCGCATCCATCTCTTCCAGCAGGTCCAGGTAGCGTTCCGCATCGTCGAGGTGCGTGTCGCCGTCATACGCGTCGACGCCGCCCAGCCGCAACCAGAGCCACTCGAGCCGGCGACGCACGGAACCCCCGTCAGGCTGCCGCGCCAGGGCATCGGCAAGGCGGGCGATTCTTCGCGCCCCGTCCTCGGAATATCCGCGCCCGCGCAGCATCCCGTCGATGCCCGGCGCCTGCGCCGCGCGCTCGAGGTCGGGCAGGCGCATGCCGATCAGCGGCGACCGCAGTACGCAGAGCCACGCGAAGCGGTCGTTCGTGTCAGCCAGCGCCAGGGTCAACGCATGCAGGTCCCTTACCACAGAAGCGTCGGCCAGCAGCTCGATGTCGGTGCCCCGCCAGGAAATGCCGGCGCGGCGCAGCGCGGGCAACAGCCCCGCGAGGGAGGTTCGCGCCCGTACCAGCACGGCGATGGAGTCTTCCGGGCTCTCGCGCTGGATTTCGCGAATCCGTTTCACGACCTGCATGGTTTGGCGGTGGCCGGCGGCATCTTCGAGACACACGACGGTGCGCACTTCGCCGCCCGCCGCCGTCACCGGAACCGACGGCTGGTGGCCTACCTGGTCGATGGATTCGGTGCCGAACAGTGCGCCGAAAGTCGCGTTGCACCAATCCACCAGACCGGCACGGGAACGGAAGTTGCTCGTAAGGTGCAGCCCCTTGAGAGGCACCTGTCCGATCCCCCTGGCGAACGTCTCCTGGTACAGGTGCACATCGGCGTCGCGAAACCGATAAACGGACTGCATGGGATCGCCAACCGCGAAGAACGAGTTGCCATCGCCCTCATGCCACGACTCCATCAGCGTCTGCAGGAGACGGTATTGACCGAGGGAGGTGTCCTGGAACTCATCGACGAGGATGTGTGATATCCGGTAGTCCAGGGCAAGCGCAAGGTCCGTGGGTGCACCCTCGCGTTCGAGGGCAAGGCGTGCGTTGATGATCAGTTCGGGGAAATCGATCGCGTTGAGATCGCGGAACACCGCATCGAGTTCCAGCTTGAGTAGCGAGAGCACCACGGCGAAACACGTGATCGCCTCGCGTTCCAATTCGGGCAACACATTGTGCGGCGCCTCCCGGAGGGCGGCGAAGTGCGGTGTCGCACCATGTGCGTCGAGCGCCTTGATCAGCTCGATGGCACCGGCCTTTTCGGCTCGCGCCTGCCGAGGAAACCCATCATTCGCGGTGAGAGTACGGCGTGCGGTGCCTCTTTGGGTGGTGACTAACTCCGCTGCTGCACGCCACGCATCGATGTTGTCGGCGTCGAGCGCGCCCGGTTGGGGTCGATCCAGCTGCTCCGCCGCATAGGCAACGCATTCCGACAGGGCGTCGCGCAACTGCGCTGGCAGCGTATCGGGGATGCCCGCAATCGTGGTGCGATTGAGCGCGCGGACGGCTCGCTCGACACCGGCCGCGACCACCTCGGAATGCTCGGCGTGTTGCGCGACGGCGATGATGGGGTCCAACCACTGGTCGCGCCGCGCCAGCATCGCCGTCAGGAGGGCGCGGGCCTCGGCATAGTCGTTGTCGATCAACTTGAGGAAGTCGGCGAGGACTGGTGCCGCCGGATCGTCGTGGAGCCCTTCGAACAGTCGATCCACGGCCCTCGCGTAGACTATCTCGGCGTCCTCGACGAAGTTGGCGTCGAAGCCGAAGCGGCTCCCCGCGGGCATCCGCCGCGCCAGACCGAGAGCAAAGGCGTCGATGGTCTCGATCTTCATTCTCTCGGGCTGTTCGAGCAGGTGCCAGCCCAGCTGTTCGTCCCGCTCAATGGCTGGGAGGGCATCGTCTGCCCGGCTTGCCAGCGCCCTCGTGACCCGCTTGAGCATTTCGCCGGCAGCCTTGCGCGTGAAGGTGATGGCGAGAATCTGCTCGGGTCGCTCCACGTACCCAAGGAGCGCCAGGTATCGACGCACCAGCAGCGATGTCTTGCCGGAACCCGCGGGGGCCTGAAGAATGACCGAATGCCCTGGGTCTACGGCAGTGTCACGCGCCCTGCTATCGGCGAGCACGGCGTCTCCCGGGTGTGCATGTGTTTCAGACAGGACCGTCATCGCGTTTCGAACACCCGGCAGAGCGAGTGCAGGTGGCAGGCTCGGCAATCCGTCGCCCTCTGTGGATCGACCGTTGCGGCTCCCGCCTGATATTCGCGAGCCAGGGCGATCAGTGCTTCCCGCCAGTCCGCTTTCAGGGTTTCGAAGTCCCTGGCGCCGAGTCGCCCGGGGCGACTGAGGCCGGGCACGTCGTCGGCGACCCCAATGAGTTTGACGGAGTCGCGTACCAGCTGTGCGAAGGCGGCCGCACTCGTGCCTTCCACCGCCATCGCGTAGAGGGGCAGCTGGGGCTCGCGCGGGCGGGGCAATCGCCAGTCCGTTATGAATGCCGGAGATGTCTTGAAGTCGATGACCATGACCTGGCCGTCGTGCGTTTCGTCGCGCCGGTCCGGCCGAAGCCGAAACGTGATTCCATCCAGGTCGATGGACGTCGGACCTTCCACGTTCCGGACTTCGAACCGGCGTCGCTCGCGTTCAATTTGCAGCCATTCCTCGAGCAGGGATGTCAGCCGTTCCACCTCGCGCTCGCGGAAGGCCTCGGGCAAAGGCGAGCCGACGGCGTTCACCGTGTCGGCGACGATGGCGCGCACGTCCCCGGTCGACAGGGCGAGCAGCGCGTCCGAGCTGCCGTGCAGGGCGCAAAGCCGGGCCACGACATCGTGCGCGAGCAGGCCGCGGTCCAGCGCATCGGGGAGACTGTGCGGCGGCCGCGGCGCCTCGAGGTCGAGGCGATGGATGGCGTAGCCCCGGAAGGGACAGATCGACTGGTCCCGCAGGACGGAAACGCCGCCGGTCACGGCGATGGGCGGCTCAAGTTTCGAGCCGTTTTCGTCGATGCGCGGCTCGAGATTCACCTGCCTGCGTCGCATGTAGGGATGGCGGTATTGCGCAAGCAGGGGATCGCGGAGGACAGCGCGCGCATTGACGGGGTTCAGCCGCGGCAGGAGGCGGCTTGGTCCGCGCTCTGCGTCCCCGTCCGTCTCCGCATAGCTGAAGTACACGTCGTTCCCGTTCTCAAGCCAGGCCGCGGTGGTTTTTCGGGCCCACGCCAGTGTGTCCTCCTGGGTCACGTGCGGTATGCGGGCATGACTTTGGAGGCGTGTTGGAACGAATGGGTTCGGATTCGATGGACCTGGCCAGTTCGTATCGTCGGTGCCCATCACCCATATCTTGTCGAAAGTGAGCCCCAGGGAGTCCTCGCGACTCAGCACCTGGACCGGTGCCCGGAGCGAGCGTTCGGTGAAAGTCCGGGTCGCTGCGATCATCTTCAATACCCGGAACGCTTCCGTACCCGTACATTCGCCGACGATGGGGTCCTGCTCCCCGAAGCGGAGCAACAACGCGTCGAATTGCAGGCGCGCCTCGTGAGCGTGCCGGTCGAGGTCGGTCTCGTGCCATCCGGCCTCGGCCAGCAGACGGCGAAAATGCCGCCCCCAGGCGGACGGACGCTCCATCGCCGGCGCGTTGCGGCTCAGTCTGGCAAGCGTATGGGACGTCGGCAGGTATCGCGGCAAGTCAAAGAATGTAGGCAAGGAAGAGGGGAGCGCGGCGACCCGGCGTGCCGGCAGGTGGACGAATCTTGACCGCAACAACGCGGCCACGACTTCGAAGTGCAGTGGCCGCAGCGACCATTCGATCAAACGCAACGCGTCCCGGCAGGCGGCTTCACCCGTAAGTCGGCCACCACCCCCGAAATTCACGATACCGTCGAGGTCATCGAAGTCGTCGAATGCAGCCTGGAACTGTGTGCGGTATCGGCCCAGCGCGCGGTTTGGCGTAGGTACGACGATGCCCACGGTTGTTTCAAGATTGCGGGCCAGCATTTCTCGAACCCACGCCGCCACGAGCGCCAGTTCTTCGGACGATGTCTGTGTCCGTACGATGTGTCCGTTGGCGCACAACCGTGCGGACGGCGGGGGTAGTTCCTGTACTACGCCACCGGTAGTGGCGATGGCTTCGAGGTAGCCTCGCCGCGCGGGCGACAGCCGGTCGACGCCGACCAGGGTCAGTGGGCGGGGCAGGGCGGTTCCCTCTCGGACTGACATCGCGAGCGCAGCCGGCAATTCCGGTATCGTGATCCACCCGTTTTCCCGGCACTGGTCTTCGAAGCGACTTGCCCAGTCACAAAAGGCGCGGCCGTTTTCTGATCGCTGCAGTTCCGTGGCTTGGTCGAACAAGTGCCACTCATGGGCCAATCCCCAGGCGGTCATGAAGAGTTCGACATGCCGTGCCAGGTCTTCATCGGGAGCGGCGCGCTCCGCCGCAACGCGGAACGCATCGCGGGACAGAAGATCCCGCTCGGCACCGGCCCATCCCGCGTCCTCAAGTTCCGCGTAGCTGCGGGCGATCAACGTATCAACGGGCAACACATCGGGTGTTCGCCAGCCGGTCCTGCCCGCTTCGATCATGGCGACGTCGTGGGCCGCCTTCAATTCTCGCGCGAGGCGCGCCGTGGGCACCGCCGTGGTGGTCTCCGGCAAGACTCTGCGGAGCTTCGCGTCGAGGGTGACGAGGGCAGGAAGCACGGGTATCTATTTTAAGCGGCCAGGCGCCGGTGCGGTCATTTTCTTGCGCGGGGAGAGGCATTCCGCCGCGCGGCGTGGAAGGGGTCAGCGGTCGAGCCGGCGCCTCAAGGTGACCGCCATTGAACAGTTGCGCGATCTGTCGAACGTGTTCCGGTTGCTGAAGCCAGGATCCTGCGCGTGCATGGGGTGGCGCGAATAGACGCCGTCGTCGGCAGTCCCCTCAAAGACGGAGCAGGTCAACTTCGCGCCGATCCGTGTCTTCGGACCTGCTACGTAGTCGGCGCCGGCATGGAAGTGGCCTGCGGCCACCACGTCCGAATGGTCGACATCCTGGTTGCTGCCGTAAAACGACAGTGGCGGGTCGTAGGCTGGGGGCACGGGCGACGTATCACGGTAGTCTGCAGAGAAGTGCACGTCCTGGATCTTCGCGAAGGCGACACCAAGACCGATGCCCACGTAAGGAATGATTCGGGCACCGGGTGCGGCGAGATCGCGGTAGACGTCCAGGGATGCGACACGCGTCGTCAGGGCGCCGATCGACGTGTTGACGTCCGCGACGATTGATCCGTCGCGTGTGGTCCTTTCGCTACCGTTGAGATACTCGATATCCACGAATACCTGCTCAAGATCATTCCGACTGTGGGCCGCCGATAACTCGATTCGGAAGCCGGGGAACTCCCGGCCCAGCGCGATCGCAAACCCCGCACCCGCGCCCGCGTCAATCATGTAGCGCCAACGATAGCCCGGCACCGAGGGAACAGGGTCGATGGCGAAACACGCGTCGGTCGGATAGCACACGGTGTCCGCGTTCCATCCCACCTGGTCGGTGCTGGAGTGTCGCCCGATGCCGGTTTCGGCGGTGATGTACCACTCGGCCTGGGCAGCGGCGGGCACGGCGAGACCGGCACAACAGATAGCGAACCGTAATAGCAGTTCCATGGAACACCGTCCTTTGCGAAATGCGATGAATTAGATGCTCCCGCGAGGAGCAGTTCAACCGGGGCGAGCCTGCGCTGGTTCGCGCACCGGCTGGAACGTTTCGCCACGGGCGCTGTGATATTCTCGCGCTTTTGCCGGACCACGACCCCGATGCGCCAACTGCTCGATGACTTTCGCCGCCAGGCATGGCCGATGAAGCTGTTTCTCCTGTGGGGCTGGCTGGCGGTGGTCATCATGGTATCGAGCTTTGTGGCGACCGTTATGCCGGAATACGAGCCTGTGGAACCTGCCCCGGAGGAGCAGGTTGGACAGGATTGAGTACCCGCTCTCAGCGGGGTGGCGGTAGGGCACCTGTGGCACTGACAGACGGACATTCCGACGATGTGGCTCTCGTCGCTTACCGATGAACAGCGCAAGGCGCTGCTTGGCCTGGCGCACAACGTCGTTGTGTCCGACGGACTTCTCGATCCCAACGAGGAAGTCATGCTGGATGAGTTCAAGCGCGAGATGGCGTTGCATCCGGCTACCGAGGCCGACTACCTGGAACTCGAAGGCATGGGCGAGGTCTTTTCCACCCGCCGTGCGCAGACCATCGCCCTGCTGAACCTCTTGCGCCTCAGTTACGTGGACGGTGCCTTCGAAATAGAGGAAGAGTGTTTGCTGAAGGACCTGAGTGAGACCTTCGGCTTCGACGCCTCTGATTTCCTCCTGCTCCACAACTGGGTGAAACGTCTCGTGGCCCTGGAGAAGGAAGCGGCAGGCTTGATGGCGCCCTGAGCCGACGCCTGTCCACTAGCGCGATGAAATCCGTCGCCGGCTTCGCCTGCGCCGTGTTTCACTCCCGCCGAGGCCGTTAGCGTTTCAGCAGCACCCGCTTGGCCTCGTTCAGCGTCGCTGCGAGAAAAGTCGATCCGCCCCGGTCGGGATGCAGTCTCTGCATGAGCCGGCGATGGGCTTCCACTATTTCCTGCTCGGACGCGCCGGGCTCGAGGCCAAGGATCTCGAGGGCGCGGGATTCGGTCATGCCGGCGTCCGACGTTGCCCCGGTGCCCCGATCCTGCTCCTGTCCGGCCCCGCCTTGTGCGCTGCCGAAACGCCGTTCCATGTACGTGTCCAACAGGGGCGCGGACTGCGAATCCGTGAGCGTCGCGCGTAGCGTTCGCAACTCGTCGAGACCCATCCCGGAAAGCCGGCGGCCCTGAAACTGGCCGGCGAGCACATCTCCATCCATCTCGCCGGAGGCGTGATGCAGGGTCATCTTGAGGTCACCCGTCTGCACTTCGGAGTGTTCCGGCGCGCCGCCCGGCGCTGCGCCTGGTGCCGCTCCCGGTGAATGGGAGAACGCCTGGCCTGCCATGGGCGCGAACCGCCGCAAGATCTGCCAGATGGGCATGAACGCAAGCAAACGGCGAAGGAACGGGAATATGGCCGCTCCGAGGGCTACCAGCCAGTGAAGGCGACCCGTCGCCGCCAGCAGCAGGAGTCCCACCACGAGCGCGATGGTTGCAGCCGTGAGGAGCGCCGCGTGGCCCTTCGGCTGCGCCTTGAGCCATAGAAGCCGCACGAGCAGGAAGAACCCGACCGCCGCCAGAATGCCGGCCAACGCAACGATCATTGATCGATTTGCGTCAGCAGCTTGCGCGCCATCGGATTGTTCAAGGCTGTTTCGAGCCCGGAGCGGCCCTGCGCCGCGTAAGCGGCGACCGCCCGCAACAGTTCCCGCAATTCCTGCGCGCTTCCCGGCCGGAATGGTACGTGGGCGCCCCGCGTGATCCGCGCAAGTTCCGCAAACGCCCGCGCAGCATCGCGATCGTTCCCCTCCTGGAAGATGAACATCGGCACACCGTGGACGGCAAGCTGTCCCGCGGCGGCGACCACTTCGGTCGGGTTTTCTTCGAAACAGTCGCCGACGAGCACCAGGGCGCGAATCGGGTGTGCTGCACACTCGCGGCGCGCGTGCTCCACTACCCGCAGGACCTGCGTCCTGCCGCCCAGGCAGCGAACGCCGAGCATCGTGTTGAGCAGCGCATCCGGCGTGGATTTCCAGGGAGAGGCCCGGAACTCGTTAAAGCCTCGAAAGTAGACGAGCTGTACGAGGATGTTGCCGACATCCCGAACCGCGCCGAACAGTTCCGCTTGCAGCGAGCAGGCGAGGTCCCAGGTGGGGGACCGGCTGGCGGTGGCGTCCATGGCGAAGATGAGACGCTGCGTGGTGCCCTGCACCGGTGGCTTTATCGCCGCCGCTTTGGCCAGGAACTGGTTGATCCTGGTTTCAGATGATGGAAGTTCTTTCATCTTTCGTGATCAACAGGGGACAGCGGGCATCAACAGCCCTATCATGCCAATGACAGGTTGCTCATGGAAACGAATTTGGAAGAAGCGGATACAGTGAAATGGCTGGAGGAGCTCAAGGTCGAGCATCGAGACCTGGACGAAGTGATTCGTTACCTGATCGAGACCGGCCACCACGATCTCATGCGAATCCAACGATTGAAAAAGAGGAAACTGCGTCTGAAGGATACGATCAGTCGGCTTCAGAGTGGCCTCATCCCGGATCTGGACGCCTGAACTCGTAGTCCACCGTCACGCAGGTGGATCGCCTAGCACGCACGCGTGACCCTGGACCTCCGGGAACCCGCTGGGGCCCGGCCCTAACGAACTGATGCGCATTTCGCGCGACATGGCAGGCATGCGGACGGAACATTCACTCACGGTCGCGATTTCGTCCAGGGCATTGTTCAACCTTGACGAAAGTAACCGCGTCTTCGAAGACCAGGGGCTCGAGGCCTACCGCAAGTACCAGATCGAGCGGGAAGACGAGGTGCTTGAGCCTGGCGACGCGTTCCCCCTGGTTAAAAAACTAATAAATATCAATAAGCTATTAGGTAAAAGTAGAGTTGATGTCATATTGTTGTCGCGCAACTCCGCGGACACGGGCCTGAGAATCTTCAACTCCATTCGCGCGCATGGCCTGGACATTCAGCGAGCCGCGTTTGGCGGCGGCGCGAATCCATACCGCTATGTGCAGGCGTTCAATTGTGACCTGTTCCTGTCCACGGTCGCGGAGGATGTTGCCCAGGCCCTGACGAGCGGGGTGGCGGCGGCGACGATTTTTGGAACCACCTGGTCTGACCGCGAACCGACCGAACTCCGGATCGCCTTCGACGGTGACGGAGTGGTTTTCTCGGACCAGGCGGAGCGGGTGTTCCAGGCGTCCGGACTTGACGCTTTCACCGAAAGCGAGGCCGCCGCAGCGGACGAACCGCTGGAAGGGGGCCCCTTCAAGTCGTTTCTCGCCGGCCTCGAGGCCCTGCAGCGCGAATTCCCCCAGGGCAACTGTCCCATCCGCACGGCCCTTGTGACGGCGCGGGGCGCTCCGGCCCACGAGCGGGTTATCAAGACCCTGCGCGCCTGGAACGTCCGCCTCGACGAATGCCTATTCCTTGGCGGACGTGACAAGACTGAGTTTCTGAAGGCGTTCGCGGCGGACGTGTTCTTTGACGACCAGGCGCGCGTCTGTGATGAGGCGCGTGGCCACCTGACAACGGGCCACGTACCGCACGGCACGATGAACGCCAGCGACTAACTGCACTAGATATGCTGTTAAGGTGTATCTATTGCATTTGTAAGTCTGTTGCGTTATATCAAGTGTCGTGAAACTTCAACAACTGCGATACGTTTGGGAAATTGCGAACCATGACCTGAACGTGTCCGCAACGGCAGAGAGCCTCTACACGTCCCAGCCGGGCATCAGCAAGCAGGTCCGGATGCTCGAGGACGAGCTCGGCGTTCAGATATTCGCCCGCAACGGCAAGCGCCTGACCCATATGACGGCAGCGGGCGAAGTCATTGTCGAGATGGCGCGGGACGTTCTCTACGACGTGGAGAACATCAGGCGTGCCGCCGAGGAATACAGCAACGAGCGCCGGGGGAACCTGGCGATCGCGACGACGCATACGCAGGCCCGGTATGCGCTGCCGCCTGTAATAGAGGCATTTCGGGCCGAATACCCGGAAGTCGCGCTGCACATGAACCAGGGGACGCCCGAGCAGATCGCGAGGCTGGCGGAAACCGGAGAGGCGGAGTTCGCGATCGCGACCGAGGGACTCGAACATTTCAACAACCTGATCATGATGCCCTGCTACCGTTGGACACGCACGGTCGTGGTCCCGAATGACCATCCCCTGGCTTCGAAACCTTCCATCACCCTGCAGGATGTCGCCGACCAACCCCTGGTGACGTACGTGTTTGGGTTTACCGGCCACTCCCGCCTCGACGAGGCGTTCCTTGCCGCCGGATATGAGCCGAATATCGTCTTTACGGCCACTGACACCGACGTGATCAAGACGTATGTCCGATTGGGACTGGGGATCGGCATCATCGCGACGATGGCCTACGATCCGGAACAGGACAACGATCTGACGGCCATCGATGCCAGTCACCTGTTCCGGCCCAGCGTGACCTACATCGGGTGCCGCAAGGGAACCTTCATGCGGCGATTCATGCTGGACTTCGTCAGCCTGTTCGCTGGCCATTTGACGGACGAACTCGTGCGGGCGGCACTCGCGACGAGCAACAGGACCCGTCGGGAAGCACTCTTCAAGGACGTAGAGCTACCCGTCCGTTGAGGGTTCTACCAGTGTCGTGTGCGACACGACACTAGACATAATGTTTTGACCTGCCCGTCCTCAAGAGCGTGGATTATCTTGGGG
>JAPPGA010000051.1 GCA_028821515.1 Gammaproteobacteria bacterium
AGCGCATGAGTCAAAGATACAATGACTCCGCGCTTGCGTCAAGTGAATAATCCCGGTTCGTTGGGTTCGAACGCTGCGACATCTGCACACACGTACCGGCAGCCGAGCGGGTCCCGCCGCTCCTGCTCCGCCGCGAGCGCGATCATGCCCTCCGAGATGTCGACCCCGGTGACCTCCAGGGCACCGCCCTGCCTGAGCAGGCGCGTGTACCAGCCGTCCCCGCACGCCAGGTCCAGCACCGTCTTGCCCCCCACGTCGCCCAGCAGTTCGAACAGCGTGTACCGCTCCACGTGTTCGCGGAACGGCAGCCGTTTGGACTCCCGGTACTCCGGGGCGATCGCATCGTATTCCGCCATTAGATCAGCAGGTCCCACCCCAGCAGGAACAGTATCGTCAGTACGAAGAAGCCGAGCAGGGCATAGGCGATCGGGTCGATCTTGCCGGGCACGACGTACCAGTTGCCTTCCTTCATCGGCCGTCCTTCCTCTTCGAACTGGCGGATCTGACCGCGCACGGTGTACGGCGAATAGTCCGCCTGTTTGCCGTCGAGCATCAGGCTTGCTGCGATGGAGACGACGATGTTGACGCTGCCGCCGATCAGGCAGTACCACGGCCAGGCAATGTCGGTCTGGCTGGCGACGGCCCAGATGACGATGAAACCGACCACCACGCCGACCAGCACCCCCCGCTCGGTGGCGTGTTTGGAGAAGAACCCCAGCCCGTACATGCTGAGCTTCGCCCCGACGAAGTAGGAACCGATGCGACTCAGCGTCTGCAGGATGGAGCCCTCGCTCTGGGCGTAGAGGATCGCCGGAATGATGATCGCGGCGGCCCACAGCACGGTGAAACCGCGCGTCACCCGCAGGTAGTGCCAACTGTCGGCGTCGCGGCGGAAATACCGCTGGTAGAAGTCGATGGTGGAAACGGTGGCCATGGAGTTGAGCGATGAGTCGAGGCTCGACATGGCTGCGGCGATGACAGCCGCGGCGATGATCCCCATGAGGCCGGGCAGGGCGAGTTCGGAGGCGAACTGGAGGATGATCGTGTTGCCGTTTTCGAACGCGCGGCCCTCGTAGTAGCCGTAGAACAGCGTGCCGAGGAGCATGAACAGGAAGTAGATGAAGAACGCGGCGAAGCCCATCAGGAGGTACGACTTTTTGGCGTCCCCGATGTTCTTCGCGGCCAGCGTCCGCTGCACCATCATCTGGTTGGCACCGTAGACAGTCGTGTGGAACAGCGTCATCGCGATGATCCCCGACCAGATCGTGGCTTCCTTCGTGAAGTCGAAAGAAAAGTCGAGCGCCGTGGTCTTCCCCTGGGTCTCGAGGTCCCGCAGCATCTCGACCATCGGCGTGGGCAGATCGCCGACCAGCGCCACCAGGATGATCATGGCGCCGACGAACAGGACGCCGGCCTGGATCGTGTCGGTCCAGATCACAGCGGCGATCCCGCCCATCATGGTGTAGACGAGCGCGATGGCGGTGACGATCAGGATCGCGTGCACCACGTCGATGCTGGTGATGAACTCGATGACCAGCGCCGTGGCGTACAGGATCGCCGCCGAGGTCAGGCCCTGGGAGACCAGGAACACTCCCGACATGACCGATCGCGCGGTGGGTCCGAAACGGCGTTCCTGGTATTCGTAGATCGAGGCGACACCGCTGGAGAAGAAGAACGGCAGGAAGATCGTGATCACGATGAAGATCACGATGGGATAGTTGAGGTGGATGGCGATGACAGCGAGGTTCTCGGAATACGACCACGCGGGGCCGCCGAGGAACGACAGCGCGCTGACGTAGGTCGCGACCACGGAAATGCCGATCACCCACCAGGGCATCGTCCGCCGGCCAAGGTAGAAGTCCTCTGCCTGGGTCACCCTTTTGCTCAGGAAATAGCCGAGCAGCAGGTTCCCGACGATGTAGACGCCGAGTATCGACCAGTTGAGCGTGCCGAATTCGGCCATCTCGAAACTCCAATTTGGCGGGCCGCCGCGTCCGCTGTTTTCTGGCCATCGCCACGGGGCCTCCTGCTAAACCTAGCATCTCTTGACGCAAACTTGCATTCGAAGTACGTTGCGGCGTCCAATCAAGACAGGACGTCATGTCAGACACTCCCACCGCTTCCTCGTGGACGCGCGATCAGCTAAACGTTCGGCTCGTCCGCTACGCGGATCTCGTTCCCTGCACGACAGCCTTTGTCGATACGCGCACACCCGGGAGTGAGGGTAAGGAAAACTTCACGATCATCGGGCCAGGCGTCTCCGAGAGCCCCGACCAGCACGTCCATATCGACATTCCCCACGGCTTCAACATCGGCGGCGCGCGCCAGCCGCCGAACTGCGTCAACTCGCAACACAGCCACGAGACGGCGGAAGTGTTCGTCGTGCACTCCGGCCGGTGGGCGTTCTACCTGGGCGAGAACGCCGAGACTGCCGAGGTCATCCTGGAACCTGGTGATGTCGTCTCCGTCCCCATTCACGTGTTCCGTGGGTTCGAAAACGTCGGCGACGATGTCGGATTCCTGTTCGCCGTGCTAGGCGAGGACGACCCCGGTCGCGTGACTTGGGCGCCGTATGTCTTCGAGGCGGCGAAGCGCAACGGCCTCGTGCTTTTGGAAGACGGCAACCTCGTAGATCTCACCCTTGGCGAGACCGTGCCAGAAGGGGCCACGGTCATGTCGCCCACCACGGCAGAGGACGTGGCTCGACTCAAGCAGATGGATACGGCGGCGCTGCGCGGTTGCGTGGTCTGTGGAACGGAGTTCCAGCCGGCCGAACAGTCACTGCTGACGGCCGCCGACATAGCGGAGTTCCCTGTCATCGGTACCGCGAGGAGCGATGGAATGGACTCAGGAAAGCTCGATTGGTCCCACGGCTTCCAGCTTCGCAAGGTGGTCCTTCAGCCCGGGTCGGAAACGATGGTCCACGCGCGTCCCCAGGAAGAGGTGCTGTTCACGCACCGGGGTTCCTTGTCCCTGACCATTGCCGGCGTTGACTTCGAACTTGGGCCCGGCGATGTCATGACCATTCCCGTGGACCTGCCGCGACAGTTCCGCAACAGCGCGGCGGAGGTGTGCGAGTTGTACGCGGTGGACGGCGGCGACAATCCGGTAGGAGACCGGCTCGCGGCGAACTAGGCCCGTCCCGTCCTATAACGAATGGCGCGGGTTGCCGCGCATGTGTTCGAGCCGAGCCAGGACATCCGTCCCCATCTGCAGCAGCAGGTCGATCATGTCGATCGGCACCCAGTTCTCGGCGATCTTTCTGCGAGGGGTTCCCCCTCGCGCTCCCCGGCTGAGGGCTCCCCCGCTCTCAGTCCGGTAGAAATCCATCACCCGCATTCCCACCGGTTTGTTGGTAGGCGCGAGACCTAGCCAGCCGCCTCCCGTGTGGGTCGCGACCACGCTCGGCCAACCGCCGGTCACGACATACTCGCCGTCGCCGATGCACACGTAGTGGCCAGCACCGCCCCGGTCCGGGAACGCGGTGAGGAACGGAATCTGGTGATGCGCCTGGTATCCGGTCATGCCCCGGCAGGCGCCGATGCCTGCGGGGCCGTACCACATGAAGTGCTCTGCCCAGTACTCGGCCTGATCCATGCTGTCGAGGTTGACGCCGTCGAAGTCGAACATCGCCTGGTGCATGGCGAGCACGGTGTCGCGCGATGCCTTCCCAAGCTGTTCATCGCTCGCAGACAGCCGCAGGCCATCGCCGGTCGCGGGTCCGGGCCACATGCCCTCTGCCCCGAGGCTTGGGGGCAGGGGCCAGACGCCAGCTTGTCGCATGAGATCGAGAAGATCGATGAGTGCGTAGGTGTGCGCGATTTTCCTGTCGACATAGCGGTGGACTTCGCAGTAGCGCAGGTGCACGACGCCGTGGGTGGCGGGCACGCCGAGCCAGTCTTCGACGAAGGTCGCCTGGTAGTGGCCCATGGCCGCCACCATGTCGGCGCCTTTGTACGCGCCCCCAACCAGGATGCTGTCGCGGCGTTCCATGTCGGGGAATGCCTGGCGCATGTCCCTCCAGACGTCCTCGATCGCGGCGATGCCATGAAGTTCGTTGAGCGGATGCGAACCGAACCAGTACGCGTCATCGTGGTAGGCCCGTTTCAGGATCGATGCGATTTGGGGCGCTGGCGCAGCAGCCAGTTCCCTGAGCGTTGCGTATGCCTGGCGCTTGTTGCGGAGGTGCCTGTCGTCGCTCACGGGCGGCGGAACCGTTACTCGCGGTCCATGCCGACTGGTTCGTTGGCTCCCTTGTAGCGGGTCACGCGCAGGTCCGCCTGGGCCTTGTGACCCGCGAAACCTTCGAGCGCGCAGAGCCGCGAGCAGTACTCGCCGACCATGGCGGTGGCCTGCGGCGACACCTTCTGCCAGGTAACGGTCTTGATGAACTTGCCGACCCACAGGCCGCCGGTGTATCGCGCGGCGAGCTTGGTCGGCAGCGTATGGTTGGTGCCGATGACCTTGTCGCCGTAGGCCACGTTGGTCTCCGGCCCGAGAAACAGCGAGCCGTAGTTGGTCATGTTCTGCAGGAAATAGTCCGGGTCGCGGGTCATCACCTGTACGTGCTCGCTGGCGATGCGGTCCGCTTCCTCGACCATTTCGTCTTCGGTGTCGCAAAGGATGATTCGCCCGTAGTCCCGCCATGCCTGGCCCGCCACCGCGGCAGTCTCAAGGGTCTCGAGCTGGCGGTCGATCTCGCGCAGGGTGTCGTCGATCAGCGCTCGCGACGTGGTCAACAGCACGGCGGGGGAAGTGGGACCGTGCTCGGCCTGGCCGAGGAGGTCGGTTGCCACCATCTCGCCGTCGCAGGTGTCGTCGGCGATGATCAGGGTCTCGGTCGGTCCGGCCAGCAGGTCGATCCCGACCCGGCCGAACAACTGCCGCTTGGCCTCGGCCACGAATGCGTTGCCCGGCCCCACCAGCATGTCCACCGGCTCGATACTCTCGCAGCCGAGCGCCATCGCGCCCACCGCCTGCACGCCGCCTAGGCAGTAGATTTCGTCGGCGCCGCCAAGGTGCATGGCCGCGACGATCGCGTCGCTCGGCGCGCCCTGGTAGGGCGGTGCGCAGGCGATCACACGCTCGACGCCCGCCACCTTGGCGGTGACGATGCTCATGTGCGCCGACGCCACCATCGGATAGCGGCCGCCTGGCACGTAGCAGCCGACGCTGTTGACTGGAATGTTCCGATGCCCGAGCACGACGCCGGGCAGTGTTTCCACTTCAACATCGTCGAGCGCGGCCTTCTGGACTTCGGCGAAACTCCGGATCTGGGCCTGGGCGAACTCGATGTCGTGGATCGACTGGGCAGGCAGCCGCTCGACCGAGGCCTCGATCTCGTCCTCGGAGAGCCTGAAATCGTCCGGCGCCCAGTCGTCGAACTTCACCGACAACTCCCGCACCGCCTCATCGCCCCGCGTATCGATGTCGGCGAGAATCCCCTCGACTGCGGTCCTGACGCCCTCATCGCGCTCGGCGGCGGTGTCGGCGTCGATGCCGGCTTTGACTATCTCGATCACGTGCGGGTCCGGAGCAGACGGGTTGACTTACAATGTACTTCCAATGCAAATGACGCACAACAGCCGGCCCCGCCGGGTCAAGGAGAGACCCGGTTGAAGCACAGCGCTGATACGCCCACGGGCGCCTACGGACCCGAATCGGACATCGTCGACTTTATTCTCGGCATCACCTTCGAGATCTGGGAGCAGCGCGGCGTGGACCTCATCCATCGCTACTACGCGCCCGACGTCGAGGTGTACGGCATGGAAGGCGTAATCCACGGCGCCCAGGCCATGGTGGACGGCACCCGGCAGATGCTCGACGCATTCCCGGACCGGCTCCTGCTCGGCGACAACGTCGTCTGGTCCGGAAGTCGCGAGAGCGGATTCTATTCCTCGCACCGGATCACGAGTCCGATGACCAACCTCGGCCCGAGCGCCTTCGGCGAGGCGACGGGTCGCAGGGTGTGCATCACCAATGTCGCGGACTGCGTGGTGGAGAACGGTGTGGTCACGCGGGAGTGGCTGATGCGCGACAACCTCGCGCTGGTCCGCCAACTGGGCTTCGAACCCGCCGAGGCGGCGCGCCGCTTGGCAGCGAACATGGGTCCAGAGGACCGCGAATGGATGAACCGTGAATTGGAACGGGTCGCCGAGGCGGAACCGCTGACGGTCACACGGGGAACGGAAACTGCGGACGGAACCCGATTGGCTACTGAGTTCCTCGCCACGCAATGGGGTTCAGCCGCGGGCTGGGACTGCTACGCACCCTACGCCGTCCTGCATCGCTCACCCGTCGATCGGTACTCGGGTCGCGAGGCCATAGCGGCACATTACGCAGACCTGCGACGCGCGTTCGATAATCCCCGGATCTCCCTGGACCACGTCGCCTGCCAGCCGTTCGGTAGCGGCGGACTGGATGTCGCGGCACGCTGGACAGCAGCCGGTTCGCACGGGGACACGTTCGCCGGCACTGCGGCCACCGGAAAACCTGTTTTCGTCCTCGGCGTCAGCCATTGGCGAACCGCTGCTGGCCGGATTGTCGGGGAGTGGACCGTCTTCGACCAACTCGCTGTGCTTGCCCAGACTCTCGGGCGTCGATAGCGACGCCCAGATCATTCTGCTAGGTTGATCGCAACCGAAATTGCACCCCACCCTGGGCCATGTTCTACCGTGGGTTCGTTCGATTCCTGAGCCTGGTCGCCAGCACCTTCTACAGGCGAATCGAGGTGTTGGGCCTGGAGAACGTCCCCGAGCGCGGCGCCGTGATCTTTGCCGGCAATCACCCCAACGCCCTGATCGACGGGCTGTTGCTGATCAGCTTGGTGGATCGGTCCCCCATTCATTTCCTCGGCAACGCGAAACTCTGGGGATTTCCCATACTCTCCCGTCTGCTTGAGGCGCTCGGCGCGATACCCGTCTTGCCTCGTGAAGACCGCGGACCCGACGCGGACAATCAGGGCGCCTTCGAGCGTGTGGATGAAGTGCTGGCCGGCGGCGGCTGCGTGGCCATCTTCCCCGAAGGCATCAGCCACACAGACAGCCGGCTGGCGACGCTCAGGACCGGCACCGCGAGAATGGCGCTACACGCCGCCGCGCACCGCGACACCGACGTCGCGATCGTTCCGTTCGGCCTGACTTACCTTGACCGGCACCGGTTCAGAAGCCAGGTCCTGCTGCACTTCGCAGCGCCGATACCCATGGACGCCGCGCGTCTCGAGGCCTACAGGAAAGATGAAGTGGAGACCGTGCACCAACTCACGGGAGAACTGCGCGAGCGAATATCCCGCGTCACCCTGAGTGCCCCGGACTGGGCGACGCTACGCTTCATTCACGCCGCCCGCCGCCTGTACAAGCCGGTTTCAGCGAGACTCACGCCCGCGAGCTACGTCGATCTGAGCCGCCGCTTCGTAGAACGCTATGCGCTCTTCGCAGAGGAACCGGACGTGCAGCGGCTGCGTAACGAGATCGAGGCGTACCAGGCCCAGTTGGATGTGCTGGGACTGAAGGACCATCAACTCTCCCATCCTGTCAGCGCCAGCATTGCCATGAGAAGGATCGTCTGGCGCACCACGCTGGCAATCGTGCTGTTCCCGCTCGCGCTACCGGGGGCGATTATCCTGCTGCCCGCCGGATGGCTCGCCGCAAGGGTGGGGTCTCGGTTTAGCTATGACATGGACGATATCGCCACCCTGCAGGTCGTGACCGGGGTTCCGGTGCTGCTTTCGGCGTACGCGCTAGTCGCGATCATGGCCGGCATGGGATTCGGTTGGGTGTGGGCTGTCGTGGCATTGCCGCTGCTCCCCGCCAGCCTGTTCGCCACGCTGTTCGTCCTTGAAAAACAGGCCCAACTGCTCATCTCGATACGCGGCCTGGTTCGGCTTGCGCGCTTGAGCGGGGACATCGAAGCCCTAGTTGCCAAGAGGGAAGCGCTGGTGACCGCCGTACGGACTGCCGTGGATCGTTACGCAGACCCCAACATTCGGCGGATATTCGATGCTCCGGACTTCAGCGACCCGGAGGTCGTCCCGACGGGATCCACGTCGACCAAGGGTTCGTGAGTGCTTGCGCGTCGATCGGAACGGAAAACCATGTCGCCGCACGGCGGGCACGCATCAGCGATGCACCGCCACGTTCCGTTCGGTTGCGTCAGTGCTACGCCGCTTCGGCGCGCAGCTTCAGGCCCAGCGCGTCGACCACCCTGAGCACGGTCTCGAACGTCGGATTGCGCTCTCCCGAGAGCGCCTTGTAGAGGCTTTCCCGGGACAACCCGGCGTCCGACGCCACTTGCGCCATGCCCCTCGCGCGGGCGATGTCGCCCAGTGCCTTGGCCACGAACGCGGCATCGCCGCCGGACTCTTCGATGGAAGCTTCCAGATACGCTGCCATCTCCTCGCGCGTGCGAAGGTGATCGGCGACGTCGTAGGCGGCAGTACTGGTCTTGGTCATGGTCTTCACCTACAAGTTCCTAGCCAGCCGCAGAGCCATGTCGATGTCCTCACTCTGGGTGCGCTTGTCGCCGCCCGCGAGCAGTACGATGATCGTGCGGCCCTGCTTCTTGAAATACACCCGGTAGCCCGGTCCGTAGTCGATCCGCAGTTCGGAGACGCCTTCACCCACGGGCCTGACATCGCCCGGGTTGCCGGCTGCCAGCCGCTCGATCCGAACGAGCACACGCACCCTGGCGCGCAAATCCCTCAAACCGTCCAGCCATCTGGCGAAGACCTCCGTCCTGCGGATTTCGAGCATCCACGCAAAGTAGCCAACAGGCTACACTGCTGTCAATCCCCGCTTCGCGGGCGCTGAACCGTCGCTGGAGCACGACGCTTAAGATCCTGTAGCCGATTTCCTGCCAACATCAGGGTCGCCTTCCGGTGTTGGCGCGCCCCTGCAGGATTCAGAATCTGGGTTTTGCAGCTTGTAGCGTTGGAGGCAGATCGTGAGGTGGTTGTTCAAGATACTGCCATCGCCGACACCTCGGCTCGACGAGCATGTGTCAGTTTGGAGCGTGGCCGCGCGGGATGCCAAGACCTTTTTCCGTATCGTCGGGGTGCTGTGGCTTGCGGCGCTCGCCTTTGCCTTCTACAGGAAGCGAGACCAACTGCCCTGGGATTCGGGTGCTGGCGGTCTGGCCGATCAGTCATGGCTGCATGTAGGCGATTTCACTTTCGCCGTGCTTGCATTGCCCCACAGCCGGGCGCCTATGGCCCGCCTGTGGCCCGGCCCAACTCTTCGTCCATGGAACAACCGCCTCCGGTCGCTGGCGCTCCCACGAGGCGTTGTTCCATGGAAGGTTTTGGCACCGTCGGCGTTGCCATTACAATCGTTGCAATGCTGCTCACCCGCGCGGTGAACAAGACAGGAGAACTGCTGATGTCGTTGTGCCAGTTCGTTGTGAAACGATACGTCATCCCCATGATTGAGGGGCACAAGGCCGAAGGTCGGGCAGAGGGCCGGGCAGAGGGCCGGGTCGAGGGCCGAGTCGAGGGTCGCGAGCAGGGATTGGCCGAAGCTCGGGCCGAATGGCAGGCGTGGAACGAGCACCGCCTCGCGGCCGAGCGCGAAGGACGGGATTTCACCGAGCCGACGCCACAAGGTTGATACTGCGCCCGCGACCGTGCGGCCTTGCCTGTTGAAGGTACATCGGGTACCCCGGTTCCGGCGGATTGTCAGCCACCGTCGGCGTTGCCACTATGCTCGCTGCTACGCTGCACACGCGTGCGGTGAACAAGACAGGAGAGTCGTTGATGTCGTCACTTTACCAGTTCTTGGTGGACCGCTACGTCACCCCCGAGATTGAATCGCACAAGGCGGAGGATTGGGCCGAGGGCTGGATGGAGGGGTGGATCGAAGGCCGCGAGCAGGGTCGGGCCGAAGTGCGGGCCGAGTGGCAAGCGTGGAACGAGAGCCGCCTCGCCGCCGAGCGCGAGGGACGGGAGTTCACGGAGCCGACACCGCAATACTAGTCTAGTGCCACGCCCAGGCACACCCAGGGCCTTCACCGGCAAATGCGTGCCGTTCTGCCCCTAGCCTACGAACCCCAAAGCTGCCGGCTCGCTAGCTCCGCACCCTCGGCAAGGCTCGCGAGCTTCGCGTAAACGATGTCGGGGTCGACGGCCCCGAACCCCGCAAAAGTCGAAAACCCACAATCCGTCCCACCGATCACCCGCTCCCGGCCGACGATGTCCGCGAAGCGGCAAAGACGCTCGCAGACCAGTTCCGGGTGTTCGATGAAGTTCGTCGTCGAATCGATCACGCCCGGTATCAGGATGCGATCGTCGGGGATGGACATGTCGGCCAGCGACCGCCACTCATGGCCGTGCCGGGGATTGGCCGACTCGAACAGGAGTGCGCCGACGTTGGCGCCGAGCGCTATGGGCAGCACCATCGACAGCGGCGCATCGCAGTGGTGCGGGCCTTCGTAGTTTCCCCAGCACACATGTAGTCGGACCCGATCCGCAGGGATGCCCTCGAGCGCGTGGTTGAGCGCGTCCACGTGCAGTTCGGCGAGCGCCTGGTACTCCGCGTCGGTGTTGTCCTTGAACATCATGTGGCGCCCGAGGCCCAGGTCCGGAGAGTCGAGTTGCAGTACGAGACCCGCGTCGACGATGGCGCGGTATTCCGCAGCCATGGCCTCGGCGATCGCTTCGAGATAGGTCTCGTGGTCGGGGTAGTACCGGTTGGGCTGGAACAGTGCAATGACCCCCGGGGATGCCGCGTTCATGAATCCTTCGAGGGGCCCGTGGCTCGCAATCGCCGCCTGGAAGTTGGCGATGTCCAAGGCGACCGGCTGCATGTCCTTGACGGCGATCTCGCCGACGCAGCACGGCCGCCGGTACGTCGGCGTGCCGCCTGAGGCGGCCTGTCGCTGCAGGAATCCGGGAAACTCCTCCAGGTCCCTGGGCGGCTCCCGGTCGCTGTCGCCGTCGAAGCCGGTGATGCGATCCTTGATGTACGTGGCGTAGCTGATCTTGCTCATCTCGCCATCGCTCACGACATCGACCCCGCTCGCGACCTGCCGAGCGACTGCATCGTCCACGGCTGCGGTGATCACATTGTCACCGTCGGGCGCCTCTTCGCCCTGTTCGCGCCCGAACACGACATCCGTGACGGCTGCCGAGCGGGGCAGGCTGCCGACGTGGGTGGTCAGGATGCGGTCGCTGCTCGTGCGCATGGCGTTCTCCGGTCAGGCGCGGCTCATCGGGGGCGGATGGCTCCCCGCGACCACGCTATGAGTTGTTGGCAAGACGTGCCGAGTTCCCGCGGATGGGGATCCCCGAAAACACGCGCTGCTCCTTCGGCAGCTCCGGATTCTCGATCCGCTCGGTAAGCATCGACACTGCCGCTTCCGACATCTGCGCCACAGGCTGCGCCACCGTGGTGAGTCGATACGCCGCGTAGGCGGAAGGGCCGACGCCGTCGAATCCCACGACGGACATGTCGCCCGGCACTTCGAGGCCGAACATCGCGCGGGCCTCGTCGATGCAGCCGATCGCCATCGTATCGTTGGCCGCGATCACCGCGTCCGGCGGCGAGCCGAGTTCCTCAACGATGGTCGCGAATCCTTCCCGGCCGCTGCCATAGCCATAGTCGCCCCGCGCCACGGTAACGTCGGCGACGCCGAGGCGCTCAAGCTCCTCAACGGCCCCCAGTGTCCGCTCCGTGCTGACCGGCGAATCCTCGGGACCGGCGATGATGCTGAATCGCCGGTGGCCCGAGTCGACCAGTTCGCCGACCAGCCAGCGTTCTCCGGCCGCATGATCGCAACGCACCGCGTTCACGGCGGGCACGTCGGGCGCACGGTTGTAGAACACGACCGGAATCTGCGCCTCGTCGAGCATCCCGAGCTGTTCGCCGGTCAGCATGGCGGCCGTGATCACGCCATCGACCCGGTACTGCACGACCTGGTCGAGCGCCGCCGCCGTATCGCCTTCGGTCTCCAGGGCGAACAGCAACACCCGGATCCCACGGCCGGAAAGCCGCTGGGTGATCTCGACGAGCACCTCCGGGTAGTTCAGGTTAACGAGCTTTGAAATCACCACGCCGACCATGTTGGATCGCTGCGTGATGAGCCCCCGGGCGATGGCGTTGGGCCGGTAGCCGACCCGGTTGGCCGCGTCCATCACCCGCCGGCGCATGGCCGCGGACGCGCTGGCACCGGGCTTGAAGACCCTGGACACCGCGGACTGGGAAACGCCGGCGAGGCGCGCCACGTCGTAGGAGGTGGCCCGCCGCTGGGGCCGGTCGCCGGGGGACGCCCCCGCTCCGCTGTCTCCTGGATCTGGCAACTGAAAAACCACCGCGACGATGCAACTTTGCCTCGATGCTATAGCAATCCCGAATTTCCGCGCAACGCGCGTTGCATTCGCAGTACGAGTATTGTGTTATCGCCCGGACGCGCCGCTGCTCAGGTCCTGGCCGGCGCATCGTCGGCGGCAATCGAGGGGCTTTGGGAGCGAAAGGGATGAGCGATTTCGGCACGCTGAACTGGTCCATCGTGCTCGCGTACATCGTCGGCAATCTCGTGCTCGGCTATTTCCTCAGCAAGCGCGTCCAGACCGCCGACCACTACTATCTCGGCCGCCGGACCACCCCCTGGTGGGCCATCGGCATCTCGGTGGTGGCGACCTACTTCGGCGCACTGACATTCCTCGGCGGACCCGCCTGGTCGTACACCGAAGGCTTCTCGGTGATCTTCATCCACATCAACTACCCGATCGCCATATTCGTCGTGGTCACGGTGTTCCTGCCGTTCTTTTTCAAGAGCGGCTGCGCCTCGATCTTCGACTATCTCGAACGCCGCTTCGGCCTGACATCGCGCACGGTGATGTCCGGCGTGTTCCTGTTCGGCAACATCGCCTACTCGGGGATCATGCTCTACACGACGGCGCTGGTGCTGGAGTTCATCACGGGCATCCCGGTCATCGACGCGATCCTCATCGTCGCCGTCGTCGCGGTCACCTACACGATGCTCGGCGGCATCGCTGCGGTGATCTGGACGGACGTGATCCAGTCCGCGATTCTGTTCGTCGGGGCCGTGATCACGGTGGTGCTGCTGATCGGCGCGCTCCCGGAGTCCCTGCCTGTCACGCTGGACGCGCTCAAGGCCCAGGGCAAGACCAACCCGTTCGAGTACTCGCTGGATCCCTCCAAGGTGGGGACCATCTGGACCGGCGTGATCGCCATGTCGATCTACCACGTCGTGGTCTACGGCGTGAACCAGATGATGGTGCAGCGCACCCTGGCGGCCAAGACCCTCGGCGACGCCAAGAAGGCGTACATCTCCATGGGGTATGTCGCCTTTCTCGCCTACATCCTCTTCTTCGGCTTGGGCGTGCTGTTCTACGCGTACTACGACGGCCAAACGTTCGAAAACGAGAACCTGATCCTGCTCAATTTCGTCGCCAGCGTCGGCGTTCCCGGGCTGATGGGCATCATCACCGCGGCCATCGTCGCCGCCGCCATGTCAAGCCTCGACTCCAGCCTGAACTCCATGGCGACCGTCACCACGCTCGATTTCTACGAGAAGTTCGCCAAGAAGGACGGCACCCCCGAGCACTACCTGAAGGCATCGCGCTGGTTCACCCTGTTCTGGGCCGTGCTGATGGTGGTGCCGGCGATCGCGTTCACGAAAACCGGCGGCTCCGTGCTCGAGGTGCTGAGCAAGGTCGGCTCGTTCTTCGTCGGCGCCAAGCTCGCGATGTTCGGCCTCGGGTTCTTCTCCAAGCACGCCTCCGAACGCGGCCTCCTGATCGGCGTCGCCGCCGGCTTCCTGTCGCTGGCCTACGTCGAGTACTACCACGACGTCGCGTGGCCCTGGTACTGCGCCCTCGGCGGCGCCGTCAGCACCGCCGTGGCATGGGTCGCGAGCGTCCTGCTCGACGGGTTCAAGACCGAGTATTCGGAGTACACGGTGCAGGGACAGAAGGCACTGTTCGCGCGCGAGGGGCGTGAGGAGAAGGAGGATGGGTGGTATGTGCTGGCGGGGAAGGTGGATCGGGCGAGTTATTGGTTGTTGGGGTATTTCGTTCTTTGTGTGATTGGGTTGGGGGTGTTGCAGGCGATCATCTAGGATCATTTCTCAACTGATCAAGAGGATTCACGCCTGCCGCCGTTCGCGGACAGTCGACTCATCGTGAGTTCATCTCTTTCACAGACTTCACGAAATGGACATGTTTCGCGAGGGACTCCGCTGTAACCGGGATTTCGTTTGCCCTGATCTTGTCGCGGATCATCTCCATTTGCCGACGCGTCCAGCCCGGGCTCGACGAAGCGTTAACCGAGAATTCGATATAGCGATGCAGGGCCGAAATGCCCATACAAACGACTCCTCGCATCCGCCAAGTACTGTTTTCGTTCGCTATATTCTCGTGCTCATCAAACGGCAGGAACTTTTCTGCCGTTTTCAGTTGGGCACCTCCTACGAATGTCACGACTGGCCGAAGTCGCCAACGATCAACAATACCGAGTTTGACAAGGGCCCTTGCATGACCCTCGTTTTGTCGTAGCGGATTGTAGAACTTGAACTGCCACGACTTGATTCCAACCTTGCGAGACCAGCGGCCCGCCGCGAACGATTGGGTCCACTGCTCTTGGCCGGGACTTCCGAACACCCAGCCATTCATTTCTTTGGTCTCGATCAGAAATACAGCGGTCGGAGACACCAGAATGTGATCGATCTGGGTGGTCCCTGAACTGGTCGGGAGCAACACGTCATTGATCAAGATCCACTCCCGGTAACAGCGCATTAACTCCGAACCGACGAAGCGCTCGCCGCCGTTGGCCTGCTGCGTTGGTACCGCTTCGGCATCGAACGAGGCCCGTTGAATCGCACCCTGTTGACCCGCAGCTTTGCGCCGTTGTGGTGGGGAAAGCAATGGTGGGTGAAAGGCCGGCGTTGCGCTGCGCTGTTGTTGTGGCTGGTAGGGCGATGGTGCGCGAGAGGCGGACGCTACGCTGCGCCGTTGTGGGCGGTAAGGCGATGGTGCGCGAGGGGCGGGCGTTGCCCTGCGTCGTTTTCGACGAAGTCGAAGCAGCAGAAACGCTAGAACGAGAGCGCCTCCAAGCCAAACCTCCCAAGAAACGGTCGCCACATCAGGCTCGGGCGAGTCCGCGGCCGGATAGACGACAATCCTTTGGCCAACCAGCAGCAGGTCGGGGTTCTCGATGCCGTTCCATCGTTGCAATGCGTCTACGCTGACGTCATACCGAACCGCGATCTCGGAGAGCGTTTCTCCCTGTTCGACGTGCGTCACTATGGCTTCGTTCATGCCAACTCGCTACATGGCACCATCAGACAACGACTAGGACGCCCGGTTTCGGCTGAGCTTCGTGCGGCCGGCAGCGCGAGTGCGAATGACCGTCTTGGACCGGCGCGAGGCTGAATGATGGCGGCTCACTCGATTGGACCCCAAGGCTTCTCCTTCCAGCCGAACAGCTCGAGATCGACCCGTCCGTCGGGATGGAACCTGACGCCTTCGGCCTTCAAGCGGCACCGTTGGCCACGCATCGCCCGGTCGGACAACCAACCGTCTTGCTTGACCACCCGATGCCAGGGCAGGTCCGGGTCGAAATGTTCCCCGACATGCGCGATCGCACCGCCGACATCCCCGTAGGTGGCCACCTTGCCGCGCGGTATCTCCTTTACGCGGTGGAGAACATTTTCGCGAAACCTCGTTAACTTGCGGCTGGGCATAGCACTACGTCCAAGAATGGAACCGGCAATCTAAAACCAACCTCCAGCACGGTCAAACGTAGCGGCCGCCATGGGCTTGCGCACACTCGATGGGTCGCGTCCTGGCCGCCACCCTATCGCTGCCGCCTCAGACCTCCTATCTGTGCATCCCGGTAGAGCGCGCCAGCACATCCACCCCTAGCAACCGCAAATAGTGCAGCACGTCGATAAACACCCAATTCTCGGCAAGCTTGTCGCCTTCCCGCCGGTACATGTCCACGACGCGCATCTCGGTGGTGCGATCGGAAGCCGGCAACCCCATGAACCCGTCCCCCTGGTTCATGCGCATATTGGGCCAGCCGAACCAGCCGCCGTAACAGCCTTCGGCGTGTTCCAGCACATGGCCGTTGAAGTCGATGTTCCGCAGGCATGCGCGAAAGGGGCCCTGGTGCTGGAGTTGATAGCGGTCGATCGTATAGGTCGCGCCGATGCCGGAGGGCCCGAACCAGATCATGCCGTCGTGCCAGGTGCTCGCCAGCGAGGAGTTGGACGACTGGAAACCATCTTTCTCCACCAGGTCGTCGCACATCCGCATGATGAGGTCCAGCGTCTTCTTGGACTCGGCCGGATCCTGGGGGCCGTGAAGCAACCCGTCCTGTGTCCGGGGGCCGGGATTGACGATCTCCGCGCCGGTCTGCATGGGTAACGGTTGCAGTCCCGCCTGCTTCATGACGCTGACGATATCGCAGAAGAACGCGGACTCGGCGATCCGGCCAGCGTCGACCCGGTGGAACTCGCAGTACGGGATCAGGGCGATCTTGCGGGTCGGCGGAATGCCGAGCCAGTCGAGGTCGAACAAACCCATGAGCTTGCCCATGCTGGTGACCCAGAGCGTGCGGTCTATCCGGTTTTCGCCCGCCATGAAGATGTCCTGCCGACGCTGCAGGGCGGTGAACGCTTCGCGCATCGGCCGCCAAACAGCCGAGTTGACTTCCTCAAGACTGGACAGCTCGTTGAACGGATGTACGCCCCGGAAACGATAGTCGTCGCTCACGAAGGGGCCGAGAACCTCGTCGATCCGCTCGTGCGGAGCGGACTCCCACGCTTCCAAGTACTTGAGGACCAGGTTCTTGGCGTTCTGCGTGTCGCTCATGCGCCTCGGCCGGCAGCGAGTTGCATCATCAGGTCGAGTTCGTTGAACAGCATCCACTCGGAGACGATCCGCCCGTTCACAATCTGCTGCTGGGTGATCCCCCAGATCTGCACGGGAAGCGCAGTCGGCGGACCGTAGATTCCGGCGCCAGCGTGGGTGCCGACGGCGCTCCAGCGGACCGACACGAGGAAGCCTTCGGTTTCGTTGCCCATCCAGTAGACCTCGTCCACCTGCAGTTCAAGATCGGGAAACGCGGCAAAGAGGGATGCGAGCAAGCCGTGGTAGGCGGGTATGCCCTGGAACGCCCGGTCGGTTGGCCCTTGGAACGCGAAGTCGGGTTCGTAGGCGTCCGTCAGCGCCGCGAAATCTCGGCGGTTCCACAAAGCATCGAAGTTCGCCCGGGCGAAGCGGTCGACGTCAAACCCCGCGACTGGCTCTGCAATCGACAGCGGTGCGTGCGGGCGTGCTGCTGCACGCTGCTCGTCCCACACCGCGTCCGAGCGTGGCCACCCCGCTGGCGGATCGGCGGCGAGTTTGCGAGCCATGTCGTCGACATCGAAGCCGAGCTGGTTGAGCGTGCTCGATGTGTTGTAGATCACATGCTCGAGGAAGATCTCGTTTTCGAGCGCCACGCAGTTGGCGAAGACCAGTACGTCGACCTTTCGTCCCGTGGCCGGGCCGTAGCGGCTCGGCCCATCGTTGGTGCCCCGGATGATCGTTCGGTGTGACGTATGGAATCCCACCTTGTCGTCGCCTGCCCAGACGATCTCGTCGGCGATCAACTCGATGTCCGAGAAGGCACCCGTCGTGTGATACGTGTCGTCGACGATCTTGGCGGAGCCAAGCTGCAGGCCGTAGTCGTCGTAGACCCGCGATGCGTCGTCATACGTGTCGCGGATGTATTCGACATCGCGGTCCTCCCAGATGCGGTACGTGATGCGAACGATGTAGTCGATGATGTTGCGGTAGGTCTCCTCAAAGCCGGCGAGCGCCTGCGACGGACCGAAGTCTTTCGGAATCCGCGCCTCCTCGGGCGTCCCCCGGCTGGTGTACTCGGCAAGGGAGATCTCGTAGTCCGTCGGCATGTGCCGGCGCGACAGGGCGACGGCCTGGCGCGCCCTGGCATTGTCGGGGTTAGTCGTCATCGTCAAGCGTCTCCCGCGGACTCTCAGGTGTGATGCGATGGAAGTTCTGACTTCCCATGCAATCGGTGGCGCCGAGTCATGGTCGCCCTCCCGGCGCAAAAAGATACCCGTTGGGCGTTCAGCGTGCGAGCGAAGTGATCAGATAGGGTGCATGTCAGATTTGTTGAGGATGTAGTGAGATGGCGGTGTCCGTCGCTTG
>JAPPGA010000072.1 GCA_028821515.1 Gammaproteobacteria bacterium
GTTCCCTGCGCGTCAGCGCCCCGGCACGCCGGGGGGAATACTTCCATGGAACAACCGCCTCCCGGGAGCGCCAGCGACCGGGGGCCGTTGTTCCATGGTCGACGAGCGGGGCCGGGCCCGGGGAGCGCGAGGGGGTTCCCCTCGCCAGAACAAACCGGAGCCGAAGGCACCGGCTGTGGGGCACTCGCATGGGGAAATTCTCACGCGAAATCCCGCTGTTATCCGCTACCCCACACGCACGAAACAGGCAATCCTTGCGGCCTCGTGTTCGCCGCCCGTTTCGAAGATCATCATGTGTCGCACGCTCCGTATCGCCGCCGTCGTCCTTCTTTTCTGGAACGCCACGGCCGCCGAGATCGAACCACCGGCCCTGTCCCTTGCCAACGTCTACCGAGACAACGTCGGTCTCGAGGGGTACTGGGTCAGCGAGAAGCTCGACGGCGTCCGCGCGTGGTGGGACGGAGAGGCGCTCTACTCTCGCCGGGGCAACCGCTTCAACGCACCCGCGGCGTTCGTCGAAAGGTTTCCAAAGGTCGCACTCGACGGCGAACTGTGGATGGGCCGCGGCACCTTCGAGAGACTGTCCGGCATCGTTCGTCGGCAGCCAATGGGAGAGGACGCGTGGCGCGGTGTGCGCTACATGGTGTTCGACCTGCCGGATCACCCGGGTACCTTCGATCAACGCCTGGCAAGTCTCCGGAAACTGCTCGACACCCCGGAGACTTCAAGCATTGGACTGGTCAAGCAGTTTCGGGTCGCAGACGACGCCGAACTGATGGCCACGCTTGATCGGATCGTGGCCAACGGCGGCGAAGGCCTCATGTTGCGCAAGGGCGACTCGTACTACCGGCGAGGACGCTCCAACGATCTGCTCAAACTGAAGGTCCACCAGGACGCCGAGGCCGTGGTTGTCGCCCATCTGCCGGGGCGAGGCAAGTACACCGGCGTGCTCGGCTCGCTTCTGGTCGAGATGCCGGACGGCCGCCGTTTCAGGCTCGGCACGGGATTCTCCGACGAAACGCGCCGCAGGCCACCGCCCGTCGGCACTACGGTCACCTACAGGCACTACGGCAAGACCGGCAACGGCATACCTCGCTTCGCAAGCTTTCTGCGGATTCGACCCGAGCTATGAGGCTGGCCCGACCGCCGGGAACACCTTCACTCGTGTCACACAACACTGGTACCACCCACAGCGGCCGTCCCTCAACCGCTTGCGCCCATCTCCATCGGCGCGTCCGGATCGAGCGCCCACTCCGACAGGGATCCATCGTAGACCGCCACCCGGTCCTGGCCCACAAGGACGCAGGCGAAAGCGTCGATGGTCGCCGCAATGCCGGCACCGCAGTACGTGATGACCCGATCGGCTTCCAGCATGCCCGACGCCGCAAGGACCTCGCGCATCTCGCCTGTCGACTTGAATCGTCCTTCGGTAAGGAGTTCGCTGAACGGGAGATTGCCGCTGCCGGCGATGCGGCCCTGGCGGGCGTAGCTGGACCGCGTCTCGCCACGGTGCATCGCGGCGCCGAGCGAGTTGACCGTGCGTACGGAGGGGTCGCCGATGGCGTCGGCCACCGCCTGCTTGTCCGCGAAAACCTCCGGGCGCGGACGTGCCTCGAAATCGCCGCGGGGAAAGCGCGGTACGGCCGTTTCCACCAGCCGGCCGCCGTCACACCATGCACCGAAGCCACCGTCCAGCACCGACATCCGCTCGAAGCCAAGGTAGTGCAGCAACCACCAGGCGCGGGTCGACCACATCACGCTGCTGCTGCTGTAGAGCACGACGCGGCTGTCCATGTTGATGCCGAGGCGCCGGAACAGTTCCTCCAGCGCGGCGGGTTCCGGCAGGGTGAACTCGAGTCCGCTGGCCGTGTCGGCCGCGTCCCCCGCCAGGTCGAGAAACTGCGCGCCCGGAATGTGCCCCCGGTCAAAGGCTACCCGCCCCAGTTCGCGCTCCATGCCGGGACCTTTTGGCTCCAGGTTGGCGGCGGTCTCGAAGACGCGCAGATTGGGGTCTCCGAGAGCGCGGTCGAGATCGTCCGCCGATACCAGGTACTCGCTCGTAACCGATCCCATCATGTTGCCCCCGCGCGGTTGTCCACGGCACCGAGTATAGCCATCGCAGACCGGACCCGCTGCCGCAGGGATCAACGTGTGGGCGAGCTTCGCCAACAATCGGTGAAATACACCAACTTCGCCATACGGTCTTCGCGCAGCAAGAGCCGATGGGTCCAGCAAGTGTCTGAAACTGTTGCCTTTTCCATGACCCAGAGCATCTGGCACGAGAGTTGCGTCCTCTCTGTCAACCAAACAGAAGGAATATCCATGTACGAACGCTCGGCACTGATACGCATCTGCTGGTTCGCCATGGGGCTACTGTGCCTCGTCATCGGCCTCGTCGGAGTCGTCATCCCCCTCTTGCCCGGGATTCCGTTTCTGATCCTCTCCGCGGTGTGTGCGGCGCAGGCGTTCAAGCGCGACCATGTACTCGAGAGGAACGGCCTCGAAGAATACAGACGTTGGCGCAGGCGCCAGTTCGGCTAAAACCTCTGCAGACGAGACTAGCAGCCGAGGCCCTGGGAAATCTGCGCGTAGCTGGTGAGCGGGACGGCACACATCCGGTGCCAGTCCGCCTTGTCTATGACCGGCTGGTTCAACAGGTCGATCATGTCTTCGAACTTCTCAAGGGCGGCGCAGTCCACCACCTCGGGGTCCGCCGCCTCCCGGTGCCCTGCCCAGGCGCGCTCGCGGGCGTAACGCCAGAACTCGCTGTCGTACCTGGAGCCGCAGGAGTAGTGCCAGCCGACGAACAGGCCGTAGCCCAGCATGTTGTTGATCAGAAACCGGTTGACCGTCGGCGCGTCGCTGTCGAGATGCTCTGCCGGACGGTTCAGGCGTACCTGGAGCACCATTCCTATCTGCAACTGGGCAGATACGATAGCCGTCGCCTCCAACGGCTCCATGAAGGCTGCCGCGTTTCCGACCCGCGCAATCGCGCCATCCCATCGGACTCCAGGAACTCGTCGAAGTCCGCCTCGACCTCCTCAAGACCGGTTACATCACGGTTGAAGATGTACCCGTAGGACGTGTGTACCGTGAGCGGAATGACGAATACCCAACCGTGCGGACGCGCGACCGCGCGGGTGTAGGTAGGTTGCAGGACCGGCCCGTCCTGCCCTGATTCCATGATCGCCGGGCAGCGGCGAATGACGGCCGTATTGGTGGGGATGAAGGAAATGTCGACGTGCTCGTCGGCATGGAGCTCCCTGGGAAACCCGCGGGCATCGAAGACCAGGTCGTAACGCTCCGGCGCCCGGTCCTCGAATTCCACCTGCGCGCCACCCTCCACGCGCCTGATGCCGACCACCCTAGCGTCGATGTGATGGGCGCGCGTACTCATCTGCAGCAGTTCCCCCATGAAGTCCGCGGACAGGTGGTAGGCATAGGACACCTGTTGCGGCGTGAAGTAATGCGTGAAATCCCGATTGCGCCGACCCCATCCCTCGAACGCAACGCCGTATTTGCGGGTCCCGTTGAGGCGCTGCTGGACGGTCTCGTGCGGCAGGTTGGTCAGTTGCTGCAGTTCCTGCACGAGGCTCGGCCAACTGCCCTCGCCCACCCCGATGACCGGAATCCGCGAGTCGTATATGTGGTGGAGTTCATGGTCGGCATCGGGGTGCAGGCGCGTTACGCTGGCGGCCGCCAGCGAGCCTGCGGTCCCTCGCCCCACAACCGCGATCTTCCTCAAGGAACTGCTGCCCGGCTGTATCACGTCAGGTGACTTCCACAAGTTGGTCGGGCGGACACTTTAGGACATTCACCTGTTTTCACTGACCGGGAACCGCATCAGAAGCTGTAGGTGAAATCCACGCCCAGGAAGCTGTCACGGCGTCCATCGTAGGTCAGGTCTTCAGGGTCGGCAGCGAGGTTCACGATCGCTTCCAGGCGCATGGACCAGTTCTCCGAGAGGCGGCGCTTCAGTTCCAGGTTCAATGCGCGGTAGTCGTGGTTCAGGTCACCCAGGAAACCCGCGACAAGCTCGGTGCCCTGCACATCGTTGAACCCCAGGAAGCCCGCGATGAAGAGGTCGTTGTCCCAGACACTGTTGGCGCGGCGCCCGCGCCCGTCGTAGAGCCATTCGGTGAGCAGGGTGAGGTCCGCGGCCGAACCGAACAGGGAATAGAGCGCGCGTTCCAGGCCGAGGATCACGGCGCCGTAATCCTCCTCCTGTCCCAGGAGATTGCGTGCTCCGCTACGGCGAATGGCTTCCATCTTGTAGAGCCAGGGGCCTGTCGTGAGTTGCGCGTCGACCCCGAACTGCCGAATCTGCTCGTAGTAGGGGACCAGGGTTGGCTCGGCTGCCGGCAGCGGCCCCGTCTGCTGGCGGACGAGAAAGGAGGGTTCGCGGCTTGTCCCCGCAAAGGCCGTCAGGCCGAAATCGAGCAGGCCCACGGCATTGCTGTAGCGAAACGCGAAGTCCACGTGGCGCTCCTCGGCGTCACTCTCGTAGGCGGCGTTTTCGTCAATCGGAAGCCTCGACCGGAGACGGCCGTAAGGGCCCGGGAACGTGCGCTTGCGGTGATATGGCAGCAGGAACGACTCGGCCACGCCCCAGTCGCCGGCAACTGTCAGATGCGCCATCGGCTGGCCGAGCTTCGGCCGGTCGCGCGGGTGCTCGACGAGGTCTAGCTGGTTGACGACGTCGACGATGTTGTGCAACTCGGCCACGCCCCAGAAAACGCGATCGAGTCCCAGCCGCAGCTCCCAGGAATTCTCGCCCCAGTCTCCATAGGTCAAGACATACGCCTCGCGGACGTCGGCATGCGTACGCTGGGAGTCAGCGCTGTCGTACCGGTATAGCGGGGTGAGGGTGAAACTGGTTCGCTCCGCGATCTCCCCATAGAGCGACGGCTCGACGACCAGCCCGCCGGTACTCGAACGCTGACCCGGAAAGGCCGGCGATTGCGGATACCACCGCGCCTGCAGGCTCAGGTCACCCGAGAAATCAAGTGTCTGCGCTCCCGCGGCCGCCGTGAGCGCAAGCGCAGAAAAAGCGGCGGCGAATCGCATCAGCGCACTCGGCGAAGCGCGGTCTGGGTGAATTCGCCGTCATCGAGACCGGTGCGGAACCGGAAGTCGGTCCATTCGAGCACCGTGCTCGCGCCGGTCAGATGATTCACCATCGTCTGTTCGGCCGCCCGCCAGTATTGATCCAGGTACTGCCGGTAGTCCGTAAAAGTGAGCGTCTTGAGATGCGAGCCCCTGCGGTCGTAAAGCTCCATCTTCCAGGTTCGGAGCTCGCCGGTGTCCTGCCAGATGACCTTGCGGCTGTATCCGGACTTCTCGTCGAGCGGAAATTGCTCGATCACCGTGCAGGTGAGTTCCCCGCAGGGTTCGTCGCGAAGATACCTGTAGGTGTATTCGTCCACCTCCGGAGAGCTCATGTCCTCGTAGGAAAACTCGCTACCCATGAAGGACCCCGAACGCCTCGAAGCACTGATGCGTTTCACCCTTTTCAGCGCCGGGAGGTACAGCCACTGGTCGTCCTGGGTGTTGACGTGCGCGTGGGTCAGGAGCGCGGTTCCCTGCACGTCTCGAGGCTGGTCGAACACGAACAGGCTCTTGTCCCCGTCCCCCTGCACCTCCAGCACCTTGAAGCGCATCTGGCGGACGCTCTCGCGGCCTTGGCGGTCGCGGAGCACCATCGTCATACCAGCGGTGTGGTCCCCGAATCCCTCATTGCGGGCGCTTGACTCCCGCGCGATTCTCAGTCCCTTGTCCTCGGGTGTTTCTTGCTGGGCAAGCGCATGTGCGCCGGGCAGGCCGAGACTCGCCAGTGCCAGAACCTTGAACGAGGCGCGCCAGCGGCGTGCGAAGTCCTTCATCCAGTCCTGGCCGATAAACCACTCTCCAATGGTCTCGTGGTTGGGGAACATCCGCACCGGTCCCGCGGATGGATTTGTTGCATTGTACCGTGCGTCAGGGCAGAGAAACCGCAAGTTCACCCATTAGGAAAACTTAGTCTTCTCATTTGAATTGCTTGTGGTGCCTTGTGCGCTGCGACATCGTAGCGTACCGTCTCAAGTGCATTTGTTTGGCGTGGTTCGCCACGCAATGGAGGAATGCGATGAGAAGTGGCGACGAAATGCTGCAGCAGATCGTTGAGAAGTCCGCGTTGGATGCGGACTTCAGGCAACAACTGCTTGCAGATCCCAAGACGACGATCAGCGCCGAATTGGGTATTACGATTCCCGAGTCGATGACGATCCAGGTTCACGAAAGCGATATGCAGACGGTGCATCTCGCCCTGCCGCCGGATCCGAACATCACCGAGGAGCAACTCGAAGCTATCTCTGCGGGCCTTTGCTGCTGCTGGTAGAACCGGCAGCCGGCACCTGGCCGGCGCGTAGCTCGAACTGACCCCCGTCAACCCCGCATCAAGCGGGCCGGCGGGGGTTTTTGTGTCCGCCCATCAGCCGGGAACCGCCCCGGAGAGCACCAGGAACACGTAGGCTTTGGCCTGTCGAAGCCGGTCTCCGGAGATGACCAGCTTGATGTGGTGGATGCCCCGCAGCAGCACGTAGCGTCCGGACTTTGCGAAAAGCGTGGTCGGTTTCGATACCCAGCCGCCGAGCGCCGCCAGCTTCTCTCCAACGACGATGTCCTCATGGCCCAGGGCTTGCAGGAACGGGTCCCAGTCCGTCAGGCCATCGAGCCAATAGCGCGAGTCTTTCGTATATCTCTGCTTGACGATGAGGGTCAGGCCGAGCGTCGGACCGACACCCTCTTCGCGCACGTCGAGATTCACACCAGACCTGACAATGTTCGCGCGTTCCCTGAAGCGTGAGATTACCGATTCGACAGCCGGAATCTGACCTGGCCAACCCGCGTTTTCAAGGTAAATCCGCAGCTCCTCCGGCGTCTTGAACCCCATGATTGCGAGGCGTATGGAACGTTCGCGAGACGGGAATACGCCGAACGAATCGAGGCGCGTATCTTCCGGCTGCGCCAGGTAGGTGCGTTCGACGTTCTTCCGTTCCGCCTCGCTGCGCTCCCACCCCACGCAGGAAACGAGCGCGTCGACCACCGTGAGAACATCGTTCTCCTGGCCAGAGTCGCCGATGATCGGCCGTTCGCCCGGGCGCAGGAACATTCCCGGCAGCGGATGCTCGCTGGCCCTGGCCGAGCCGATGTCGTACTCCAGCATCAGCTTCGGGCCGACGATTGCACGCAGGGGCGAGTTCCCTGCATCCATTTCCGCGAACAACCGCTTGACCGCGCCAGCGGTTTGGTCTGTTCGGTCATTTCTTGCACGTTCCCGAAAAAACGCCGCCGGCCTGGTTCCGCTCGCGAGCGAGACGCCGAAATCCGCCTCCGGCCTTCGTTCATGCAGCGGCAGTTCCAGACCGAACGGGAGGGCACCCATCGTGATCGGCAGTTGGCCTGCGCATCGAAGGACGCGCTCCCATTCCGAGTCTCCCACGAGAACGGGCGAGACCATGCTCCGAAAGTGCCCGAGCAAGTCGGCCATGGTGCCGCCCTCTTCGGCGAGGCGGTCCTGGGTCAGCGTGACTGCCTGGTCAATGTCCATAGGGCCTCCTCACGCGATGACCAGTGCAGGGTTCAGATCGGCCTCGGCGAAAGGCCGTTCGCGGCAGCCCATGCTGACCGGCACATCGTACAGGCGCCCGGGCGCGAACCTGGCCCAGAAGTGGCGCATACCCGGCACGATGACCCGCACGACGGGCATGCCGATGTCCGGCCGGGTCTGGTCCAGCACCAGGAACTCCAGGCCCTTCGCTTCGACAAGCGATCGGCAATACGCGACGTCGGCGCGCGTGTCCGCCGACTCGACCGCCGGATAATCCGACGCCGTGCGCGGGGGCGCGTCCACCCTGGGCGCCAGCCAGCGACAGTCGGCGAGTCGGGCGGTCCTCCACCACTTGAGCGCCAGCGGATCATCGATCATGGGCCGGCCGTCACCGCTCCCTGGACGCGGCAACCAGGTGAGGCACTGGTTCAGTTCACAAAGCGCCCGCAAGCCTGCGATGCGCGGGTCGGCATGGGCACCCGCGCCGTAGATGATGTCCTCGGTTTTCGCGCCCGGACGCCGAGAGAGCGCGACCATCGCGGGAATCCCGACATCGGACGTCACGTCGAGCATCCACAAGTCCCGCTCGTAACCGGCGTACTGGTCCACCGCCGACGCGAGGTACTCGTCGTCAAAGCTCGAAAGATCGACCGCGGGCACCCGCAGCCGGTTGTACCACCAGATCGCAAACGCATCGCGCTCCACGAGTTCATAGAAGCCCTGCAGGATCGCCTCTTCCAGGGTATTGCCGGCAGCGCAGCCGTTGGAATCGGCGATGAGGTCGTGAGGCGCGCGCTGTTCCGGCGCCATGCTGTAGAGCATCGAGGTCGGCAGGTAGCAGTGCATCTCCCGGGTCAGCGACCATACAGGTGTCCAGTCGACTTTCGCGTCCGGGTCGAGCCGTGGCGGGACGACATTGTATGGGTGGCCTTTCGCGTTGATGCTCTCGGCATTGTCGAACTGGTAGTCGCTGAAAAGCTGCACGTCGTTGGGATGGATCGCGTCTTCTGCGCCGTCGAACTCGGTGAATCGCTTAAGCCTTCGGATCTCGTCACCGTGGAAGGCGCCCGAGTAGCGCTCGACCGCTTCGCAGAGCGCGCTGACCTCGGACTGCTCCCGCGTGCTGCCCTTGCCGGCGCTCTTGCTGCGGAGACTCCTCCTCAGCGAACTTAAGGTTCGGCTTCGCATTCCGAGATTGCTTCCGGCCCAGTAGACATGCAGCCAGGAATCGGTCTCGTCGGTGGTGCGCCTGAGCCAGCTCACGACCCCACTGACGGGGCTTACCAGGTGGCGGTATTTCGCCAGCGTGACTTCCGGGGCCACGGTGCGGGTGCCACCGCTGTTGCTGACGGACTTGGGACTGGACTCGAGATGCAGGGCGACCGGCGGACGATCCGGACGGTATAGCGCCTCGTCGCCGCACGCCGCGCATTGCGGCCGGCGCACCACCCGATGCCGGGAGCTTGCAAGCGTGCCGAGATGCATCGCGATCGCGTGTTCGTGAACGGGCGCAGCCTCTTCCAGCACCAGCCACTTGGCGATTTCCGCGGCAATCAGTCCGCACAACGCGCCGAGCACCGCCGGGTCCGCCGCAAACGGCCTGAAGGCACCCTTCTCGCCGACAAGGTTACGCAGGAAGTTGTGAACCTCCTGGTGGCTGCGCAGACGGTATGCCAGGCAGGCCCAACAGGGGGACTCCTCGTCCCCCCGGAACACGGGACCGAACAGCGGCTCGATGCCGCCCGGTCGCACCAGCATCCACGGCGCGCTGGAGGCAAGCTGGCACCGATTCACTTCCGCCAGGCGCGCTTCGAGATAGTCGCCGCAGACGATCACGGCGAGGTCCGGATTGTCCGGTCCCACGGTGACCCCGGACGCTTCCAGGTGCCGGACCAGGCGGTCGCCGTCGCCCGTGACCGAGATGCTCGATTGCGCCAGGCGCCGCTCCGCCCAGCGTGGCGAAGCACCAAGCGATGACCAGTAGGCCGCCCGGCTCCGGTCCATGCCGTGCTTCCCGGATACGACATAACCCCTGGAAGAGAGCGATGCCACCGCTGCCCGCACATCGGCGGCGGTGTGACGGTCACCAAGCGCGGCGGCAATCCCGCTCAGGGAGCGCCGGCCGTCCAGCAGCGGCAGAAGATCGCAGGTGAGCTGGCCGTGCAACAGCGTATTGAAGGAATCCGAGACCAGGAGCGCCTGCTGTTCTCCGATCACGCGAAATACGAGATGCGGGGTGAGCGCAGGGAGTTCGACTGAACCGCGGTCGGCAGGGTCGGTCTTGGTCAGGATACCGCGCCGGGGGTTGTCCGTCCGGGCTGGCGCCTGGGATTTCAGCGCCGGGTCACCCGGCGCGTTCATGCGCGCGAAACAAGCGCATCGATCTCGGCGGCGGCCCGGGATGCGGTCTCGGCGACCGCCAACTCGAGCCCATCGAAGTCCTCATGCCCACAGGCGCTCGCCACCAGGGATCTGACCTTCACCCCTGCCGCGCTCGTGTCGAATCCTTCTTCGCCGATGAGCCGCTGAATACCCTGCAAGTCACGCCACATGGCTGCGGCTTGCGCCAGTGGCTCGGCACCCGCGGCGTCGAAAACCGCCGCCGCCGTCGGGGCCGGATCGTCGAGGCCAGCCCCGGCATCCGTCAACTGCAGGAGTCGCGCGGCCGTCTCGACATCGTCGAGCCCTCCGCGTGCAACGGCGTACGTCGACACGTTCGTTCCCGCGGGGCCTTCCCCTGAGCCGCGCAGCCGGTCGACCAGGGACGCGTCCGCGCCGCATCCGGCCAGGATTTCGCCCCGCGCTTCGTCGAAGCGGCGGGCGATTCCGGTATCGCCGCATTCGAATACGCAGCGCGCCCTCGCGAGGACGTGAACTTCGCCGGAAATGGCGCAATGTCCGGCGAGCCCGGACAGCGGCACTGCGGAAAAGGCATTCGAGCCTGCCTTCGGCTTCGCCGCGGAGAACAACAGGCTGTCCTGCCCCAAGTTGGTCAGGATCTCCCCGAAACGTTGACACATCCCGCCCGACTCCCCGCCGTCGTGCACGAACAGCATCTCGATCGCCATCCCCGGATACACCTCCCGGCTGGCGAGGTCGCCCAACGCCACCGCGGCGACGCCGCCGTGCAGCGGACCCGCCCGGTCGACAAAATCGGCGACCACCGCGGAAAGCACGGTCGAAATCGACGCTTCGGCGAGATTGGAGAGCGCAACCCTGGCTTCCGCCGGCGACAGGTTTCCGCGCACGACGTGCATCCCGATCTGGAACGCCTTGTCGTTCGACCAGTTCCGTACGACTTCAGCGGTGTCATTCGCATCCGCCGCTGGCAATTCGGCGACCAGGTCACGCATTTCCTGCACGCCCATCTCCATCGTCCAGTAGAGTCGCGCCAGCCCGCGCCGGGCGATCGCCTCGTATTCCTGGTCCGGCCCGAACCCTTTCGGCAGGTCGAGATCCGTGAACTCGCGATCCTGCAGGTTGTCGAGCAGTTCCGGGTTGCGTTCGATCCATCCCGCGAGCCTCGGGGCGGCGCCGAAGATCTCGACTATCGCCTCGAAGGCGTCCGGCCGTGACGCGGTGATGGGGCTGTCGTAGGCGCTCCAGTCATCGATCTCCGGATAGAAGTGACTGCGCCACTGATCCACCAGCGGGTCCATCTTCTCGAACCAGCGTTTCGGCCGCAGGACGAGATTCATCATGTCGCCGTAGGTTCCCGGCAACTGCGGCGACTGGTCGGCGCTGCCGATCTGCAGCAGCGGATAGTGGCGGGTCGCCATCGCATGATGGTCGGCATGCCGCTGCATGTTGAAGAACATCCAGTTGCTGAATTTCCAGTCAGCGCTCCAGGAGTGACGCGGCTGTACTTTCTCCCAGCGGCCGTTCGACAGTCGGACCCGGCGCAGGCCGTAGTGCTGAAAGTAGTTGCTGATCTTCATCGAAAAGACGCAGGAGAGGCCCAGGAAGATGAACACCGGCACCGCCCAGATGCCGCCCATCCAGAACACCAGTCCATACCAGAACACGAGGCTCAGGCCGTAGCGCCAGAACGGATTGCTGTAGTGCCAGACGGGCAGGCGGCGCCGCGCCAGGCGTTCGCCGGAAGCCTTCCAGGAATTGGTGAGGTTGCTCACGACTTCCTTGGGGAAGTACCGCCAGAAACTCTCCCCCTTGGGCGCGGATCCCGCGTCATCCGGCGTGCCGACCTTGGCATGGTGAATGTACAGGTGTTCCGTCGCGTATTGCGGATAGGACGCCGAGGAAAGCAGGAACTCGCCGGTTCGCCTTTCCCAGGTAGAGCGCCGATGAATCAGCTCGTGACCCACCACGAATACCGCCTGCGCTTCCATGGTCAGCAAGATCACGAGAACTACTTCTTCCCAGATGGCGAAGGGGTTTGCGACAAGGATCTGCCACATGCCGAAGATGAGGGTCGGCGGCCAAAGGAACGCCCACGACCAGACCGGAAGATTGTGCCAGCGCAGGCGGCGCTCCGGCGTCCCCAACGGCATATTGCGTCCATCTGGGCCCAGAGCCTTGTCGAGCGGCGCGGCGACGCTCATGAAGAGAAATACCGGCAGAAGCCACCAGCCGCCGTGGACCAGGGCGAGAAAAATCAGCGGAAAGATGCCCAGCGGCAAGTAGTGCGGAAGGGCGTTAAGAATCGACGGCTCGACAGGCGGCGCGATATCGGCGTTGTCTGGGCCACCAGCTGCGGCGGTGTCCTGCGGCATGCCAGCCACTCTAACGGACCCGTGTACTGGAGATCATGGTATCACCGGACCGGGTGACCTGCATTTCGCTCACGCCCCCAATGCCCCGGTGAGGCGCTCCAGGGCCTCGATACAAAACGCGGAGGTCACGGATTCCGAGCCATGCCCTATCTGCCCGACCACGCCCCACTTCAGCGACGCATCGCCAAAGGCGAGCAACTCCGGCCAGCTACCGTCTTCGCGCTGCTCGCCGAGCAGCCTGTCCACTTCGCGCCTGGCGTCGATGCGGTCGAGTCCGCCGGCATTGAAGAGCGCCGACACCGCCTGCGCGGTCTGAAGGACGTTGCCGAATTCGCCGTGCCCGTCGCGCAGGGCGAGAATACGATCGGTCAGTACCGGGCCCAGTCGATCGAGGGCGGGCTGCGCCCGAACCATGGCACGGGTGATGGCATAGTAGATCGCGACCGTGTCGGGATACCACTTGGATGAGCCCTCGAGGCTCCCTTCGGTGACCAGGGACTCAAGCCACGCCCTGGCATCCTCGGTCGCGGGATGGTCGCCAAGGTAGGCGATGATGTTTGCATTGACGACCGTGTCGGCTTCGATACGAAAGGTGGACACCACGTCGGGCTCGTCTTCGGCCAGCACCCAAGTCATGAAACGGCCTTCTTCGTCCCGATTGGCCAGTATCCGGGGAACGTTCCTGCCGAGCAGGATCCAGGGGTGGGATCCAAGCACCAGTGAACACAGTGCCGTACTGTCGAGATCCTGCGGCAGGTGCCGGTAATAGCGCCAGAACCCGGGGTATTCCATGGTGTCGGCGAGATGTGACCGCGTGGCGGCGCAGATGGCTTTCGCCCGTGCCTCGCGGCAATTCTCGAGCGCGAGCACGCAGAGCGCCGAGACAAAGGCAGGTCTCTCGAAATGCCGTGGAATGTCCGGATCGGCGATATTGAACCGGATGCAGTGCCAGGCCCCGTTCCCGTCGATGGCAGATTCCAGGAAGTCGAGACCGCGGCGAATGCTCTCCCGTGCCGCCCTGGCAAGCGTCTCGCGCGAAGCCGCACCCACCCCGGCGCTTTCCGGGCGCACGGCGGCGGGACGTATCGGGGGCGCGGGGTCGTACATGGTCTTCTTCAGGAATTCGAGTGAGGCCGCACCGGTCCTCGCCGCCTCCCGTTCCTCCTCGCCGCGTTCGTCCAGGGGCGGGAGCACGAGATGCGTCGCGGCATGCGTGTTTTCGTGGACGAGAATCTCGTGGCCTTCGGGCAGAGTGACGCAGAATTCCCTTTCGATCGCAGCTCTTGGATCCGCGAGCAGGCGCGCCCGAAATTCCAGGTCTTGCCCCGCCTTTGAGAGGAGACGCCTTGTCGCGTTGATGGGATCTCTCACCGATTCCGTCCGGCTCAGGCGACCTGCCTTCTGACCAGTTCCCTGAACACCCCGTCCTCCTCCATGAGTTCCATGAAGGAGCCGCTCTGCACGACCCTTCCGGCCTGCATCACGTAGATGCGGTCAGCCTGTTCCAGCGTGGAAAGGCGATGGGCGATGACGATCCGGGTCGAGGTCAGCAGGGCGAGGTTCTGCATGACCTCGGCCTGGCTCTCGTTGTCGAGCCAGTTGGTCGCCTCGTCGAGCAGCATGATGCGTGGGCTGCCCATCAGCGAGCGGGCGATGGTGACGCGCTGACCCTCGCCGCCCGAAAGCACCGCTCCGCTGGCCCCGACCATCGTCATCAAGCCCATGGGCATGGCCTTGACTTCGCTTTCGATGCCGGCGGCACGGACCGGTTCCCACACTTCGTCGGTCGTGGTGCCCTCGTGGTGCGCGACGATGTTGTCCCAGAGATCCTGGGGATGCAGCCGCACCGACTGCGGCACCGCTCCGATTTTCCGTCGCACCTGTTTCAGGTTCAGGTGCCTCAGATCACGTCCGTCGTAGTACACGGCGCCCGCGGATGGCCGGTCGATTCCAAGCGCCAGACGGAACAGGGTGCTCTTGCCCGCACCGGACTCGCCGGCGATCGCCACGAATTCGCCGGGACGCGCCCGAATCGTGACGTCGTCGAGAATCAACGGTCCGTCGGGGTCGTAGCGAAAGGAAACGTGGTCGAACAGGACTTCGCCCCCGAGGCGTTCAACCGGCTCACCCTCGACTTCGGTTTCAGGCACGGCGGCGAGCAGCGGGCGCATCTGATCGAACGCGGGCAGCATGGCTGCGATCGTGCCGAACGAGTCGCCAAGCCGGGCGATCGCGGTCTGGAACGTGATGAAGACGATGTAGACGACGAGAAAATCGCCGACCGGGAGGCTGCGTTCGCCTACCGTTACCACGGCCAGCAGCAGGACCCCTCCGGCAAGAAAGGGAAGCGCGGCGCCGAATGCCCGGGAGTGTCCCTCGAGGCCGCCCAGTTCGAGTTCCGCCCGCTTCTGCTCGCGATAGTCCCGCGCCCACATCGCGAAAGCCGACCCTTCCGCGTTCTCCACGCGCAGCTTGGCGATACCGCCGACGACCTGGAACAGGCGGCCGGCTACCCGGCGTGCCGCGCTGAGCATCCGCCCATAGGGCGGAAGCTGGCGCAGACCAAGGACCACCGTGACCAGCAACGAAACCAGGCTGAAACCGAGGGCGATGACGCCGAGCGTGGTGTCGTAGAAGAAGATGACACCAAAAACGGGAAGCAGAAAGATGATCGCGAGCACGCTATCGGCAATCACGCCCTGCAAGCCGTCGCGAAGATTCTGGAACGTCATTCCCGACATGGCCAGGTCACCGGCGGGATGGCGGTGCAGAATGCTTGGCGGAAGGCGCATGAGGCGATCCCAGAAAGCGGCTTCGACTCGTGACGCGCGCCCCTCGAGGCGCATCATCGCCGTCCCCTGAAAGAGGTGCAGCAGCGCGCCAAGCAGGCCGAACCCCGCCAGCGCCACGGCCACCGCATAGAGCGCTCCGGCACTACCGCCTGTCACCACGTGATTCGCGACGAATCCTAGCGCCAGCGCCGGGAGCAGCTTGACCAGGCCTCCCGGAAGCCCGGCGACCACGAGCCGCCCCAGGTCTGCGGCCGATCCATGCATGGCGATTCTCAGCAGGTCGGCGGGTTCGGCTTTCCCCGGCGGCAATGGCCGATAGAACATCCAGGCTTCCTGCGCGAGCGCGCCGGCGCGCTCCGCCGAAACCCGGACACGGCGCCTGGTGACCGGATCGACCTCCCGGTAACGCCCGAATGCGCCCGGCAGCAGCGCAACCGGCTGGCCGTCTTCCGCGCGGAACGCCAGCATCGCGTTGCTGTCGCCGCGCCACCAGTCTCCCTCGGCCCTGAACCGCACGCGCCGGGCGCGTACCCCCGAGGCGTCAAGAATGTCGACGAGGCCCACGGGAGCATCGGACGACCCCGAGCGAGCCGGAATCCTGAAATCTATTCCCTCGTGACGGCCGATCATCTCCAGCGCATCCGCCAGCGACGTGTCCTCGACACTGGCATTCCGGCCAACCGGCAGGTCGTAGATGTTGAACAGCCGCTGCCGCGCGGCCTCTTCGGCAGTGCGCCGGCTGGCGGTCCGCGCGCGTTCCAGATTCGCATCGTCGACCACCGCAAGCCGGCGGTTCAGCCGTTCGAGGGCGAAAGCGATCGCGTGAAAGGAAGCGACCGCCGGCAACAGGATACCCTGCCGGGCCAGTGTCTCGGACGACGTGCCCGCCAGGGTCGCCTCGTCGAACAGGGTAAGCCAACTCGACCGCGTCAACGGCACGGCGGCTTCGGGTGGACCGCCCGCCTCGGCAAGTTCCGTCTCGTCAACCACGTCCATGAAAAGGATCGCGCCGGGCGGCGGCTTGGATACCCACACCACCCCGCGCCGGACAGATAGCGTGCAGGGTGCCAGGTTCTGGGTCAGACCCGGCTCGGCGAGCGCCGTGGCGCGCGGAAGATGGTCCACGAACCGGGAAAGCGTGTCCGTCATGGCGGTAAGCCAGGTGTCGGTCTGTGCCGCCAGTTCCACCGGGTCAACGTCAGACATGCTGGACACCGGCAGACGTTTCAGAAGCGTACCGGGCAACCCCTTGGCGACCAGGCTGAGCGTCGTGTCCTCGCCCTTGTCCGGCGCGACACCCGGCAGGAACATGCCCGATTCCCGGCGCAGCAGATGCTGCGGGGCCGCCTGCTCCACACCATCCCTGAATTCGACCAGGAACAGGTCCACGGTGCCCTGGTCGATGAACCAGACACTTTCGGGGTCATCGAGACTCACCGGCAGGTTGCCCGCGCAGGGCACGGATGTGCCGGAGCGAGCAGCAAATTCGGCCAGTGATGTGAACTCCGACGCCGTGTCGCGCATCAGCCAGACCTCACCAGCTTGTAGTAGGTGCCATCACGGTCTGCGATCAACTCGTCGTGCGCGCCACGCTGCACTTCCACGCCCTTGTCCAGCACGATGATCTCGTCGCAGTCGCGCACCGTGCTGAGCCGGTGCGCCACGATCAGGCAGGTGACGCCGCGGCGCCGCAGGGCATCGTCGACAAACTCCTCGGTGGCGGCATCCAGGGCGCTGGTCGCCTCGTCCAGGATGAGCACTGTCGGATGGCCCACCAGCGCGCGGGCGATCTCCAGCCGTTGCCGCTGGCCGCCGCTGAAGTTCACTCCGCCCTCCTCGACCTCGGTCGCGTATCCGTGGGGCCTGACCAGGATTTCGTCGTGGATGCAGGCGTCTCTCGTCGCGGCGACGATGGCTTCGTCCGGAACAGCGGGATTCCAAAGCGTGATGTTGTCCCGAACGGAGGCCGAGAACAGCACCACGTCCTGGTCCACCATGGAGATGGAACGCCGCAGCACTTCCTCGGGAATCTCGTCCCTCGGGTGGCCATCGAACAGGATCTCGCCCGACCAGGGCCGATAGATCCCCGCAACGAGACGCGCCAGGGTCGACTTGCCAGAACCGCTGGGACCGACCACGGCCACCCGCTGCCCGGGCTTAAGCACGAGGTTGAAGTCCTTCAGCAGGGGTGGCCGGCTCCTGTTGAAGCCGAAGGTGACGTCCTTGAGTTCAAGCTGGCCGGCAAGCTGGAGCCGGCCGTTGAACGTCGGGATCGATGCCGATTCCGGGCTCCGCCTGCCGAAAACGGGGTCGGGAGCGGTCTTCGAGATATCTTCCAGCCGCTGCAAATCGGTTTCCAGCGCCTGGCGCTTTTCGGCGAATTCCAGGAAACGCCCCACGGGCGCCAGGAACATCTCCGCCAGGATGTAGACGCCGACCAGCGTTCCCAGCGTCATTCCCCCGGCCATGACCATGAATGCCCCAACACCAAGGATCGCCGCGCTGCGAAGTGCGGCAATCAGCCCCGGAAGCGCGGTATCGACCTGGCCGAGTTCGGAACAGAGCTGGCGCGCATGCAGTTCGCGCGCCTGCTGGCCGCTCCAGCGGGAAAAGAAACGGTCGTCCGATCCCGTCATGCGCAGGTTTTCCGCATGGCTCAACATCTGCATGCCGACGCCGATGAGCAAACCCTGTTCGCGCCGCATCGCTTCGATTCGAACAGCCCGGCGCGCACCCACGAAGCGGGCCAGCAAGGCGTGCAGGAGCCCCAGCAAGACCACGATGAGCCCGAGCACGATGTCGTATGCCAACATCGCGACGAGCAACACGGTACTCATTGCCATGTCGATGAGGAGGACGAGGAACTGCTCGGTCAGGTTCTTCGCGACCCGGTCGATGGACGAAACCCTGTCAGTCACGTCGCCCAACAGCCTGTGGTCAAAAAACTCCACCGGCAACCGCAGCAGCCTTGACAGGCCCCGGTTGTAGCCGATCACGGAAATGCGAACCGCCAGCCGTTGCAGGAACCGGTGTTTCAGCAAGGACAGGACGTACACCAGGATGCCGCCGCCGATCAGGGCAGCCACCACTCCGCCCCACGGCCCATGGCTATTCAGCACGCTGTCGACGAAAAAACCGAGAGACACGGGCACGATGAGCGCCAGCAGCGTCAGCATGAGTCCACTGGCAATCGTCCCGGCAAGCACGTTCCATGATCCGGCCAGCAAGGTACCCAATTGTTCGAACAGGCCGGGCCGCTCGCCACCGGTCTCGAAATCGGGACCGCGCTCGAACCGGAGCGCAATTCCGCTGTAGCCCTTGTCGAACTCTTCCGCGGAGAGCCTGCGGCGGCCCGTGGCCGGGTCATTGAGATAGAAGTAGCGGTCATCGAATCCTTCGACGACCACGAAATGGCTGAATTGCCAGAACACGATCAGCGGCAACTGCAGCTTTTTCAGGGCCTCGGCGCGAACGCTTAAGCCGCTGGATTCGAGACCGTAGTGCCTGGCGGCACGCACGATGCTGGCGGCGCTGCTGCCGTCCCGGCTCACCTCGCACTTCTCGCGCAATTCGGTGAGCGGCACCCAGCGCCCGAAGTGACCCAGTACGCTGCCGAGACAGGCGGCACCGCATTCTGTCGCGTGCATCTGCAACAGGATCGGCGTCGCTACCCTCCGCGATGCGGCCCGGTCGCTATTTCGGGCGCCCGCGGCGCGCGCCGCCATGCTATTGCCGCCTCATTCCAAAAAGCGCGACCGGAGCCTGCCTGCCGAGTTCAATCACGATCCGGCATTCCAGACCTGCAGGGAAAAGAACATCTTCTTCGAGCCCGATATCGATTCGGTGCGGGAACACCGGCGCCAACGCCGCCACCCGGTCGGGTACGGGTAAAGCCGCGACTTTCGCGACTTCACCGTCAAGCGAGCCATCCGCCCCGGACAGCTCGATCCCCGCGGGCATGCCGACCTCGATCTCCGGCGCAACGCCGCTCTCGATCCAGACGAAGGCCGCAATGGACCCCGTGCCCTCGCCGGGTTCCACCAGCACACCGTCCAGGGTAACGGTACGGACTACGCTGCCGAAGAAGAGCCACGCCGCCACAATGCACAGAAGGAGGGCGATGCCGACAACGAGCAGACGCTCCCGCGGTGTGGAGATTGTCAGCAAACGGTCGAGTTGTTCGCGCTCTTCCTTTGCTTCCGCAACCGTATTGTGGAATGAGTCGAGTGGATTATTGAACACGACCGTGGGTGCAGGCGCCTTTATGAGACGAAACAAGTATATGCAAACTCGTACGGGCCGGGAGATTGCGCAGCACGGTCATCTGCAAGCCTTCGTTTCGCCATCACTTCGCGTTGGACAGGGGTGCCTGTGTCCGTAAGCTACATCAGGAGCCTTCAGCCCCGGGAGCGCGAGGGTGTCCCTCGCAAAGAATGGGAGCGCGAGGGTGTCCCTCGCAAAGAATGGGAGCGCGAGGGTGTCCCTCGCAAAGAATGGAAGCGCGAGGGTGTCCCTCGCAAAGAAAGAGAGCTTCCTCGGCCGCTGACGTGTAAGCAAGTGTCCGGGTCCGCCCCGTCGGCGGAGGCGTATTTCCATGCAAATGCAGGAGTACTTCGCACGTTGCGCCCATCGATCGTTCTGGCCGTCACTCTTGCCGAAATGCGCACCACGTTGCGGCTGGTTCAGTACTGGCTATTCGCGCTGCTGTCGATAGGGCTGGGCTGCTTCGTATACGTCGAGCTGGCCGTGACTCACGGCAACTACTCCGGCATCGCCGCCGGCCTCGGAACGTTCAGTCCGCAGTTTTACGTGGCACTGTTCGGCGTTTACTTCTACCTCTGGCTGTTCGTGGGGATGATCTTCCTCGCGTTCGAGATTCGCGCCCGCGACGAGCGCGACCAGATGGTCGAGGTGCTGGACTCGCGCCCATATGGCAATGCGGAATACGTGGCCGGCAAGTTCTGCGCGCTGGTTGTCATGGCCTGGCTGCCCATCGTGCTGCTGATGGTGCTGGTCGAAGCCGCCGGTCACCTGGCCCTGTGGTTCGACTTCCCATACGGCGTGCCGCCCGAACCGTGGTCAATCACCGGCTTCCTGATTTAAGCCCTCGCCGGGTTGTCGATGTGGTGCGCCTTCATCATGTGGATGACGACGGTCTGCGGAAACCGCCTGGTGGTCGCCGCCATTTCGCTCGCCGTGATCGGCGTCCAGGTCTGGACGAGCCGAAGTCTGCCGTTCTACCTCACCACGGTCCTTTCCATGTCGCCGGGCATCGACTATGCCTCGGAGATTTCGCCGCGTCTCCTCGGTTCAGGCGAGGGAATTCGACTGACGGCATTCGCCATCCTCGCGGTGGCGTTCCTCGCGTTCGCTGCGCGGTCCTACCCCAGGAACGATGGCCGCCGTCCCGGCGCATATACGGCAACGGGACTCGTCCTCGCCGCGCTTGGGCTTGCCGGCATGGGCGGCTATTACCTCCACCAGACCTTGCCCCACCGGCAACAGGAGGCCTGGCTCGCCGCCCACGAGGCGATGCGCCACCTGCCCCGGGCCGACCTTCTGTCCATCACCGGAACGCTGTCGATGGAACCGGGGGACGACCTTCGGTATTCGCTCGCCCTGGAGGTGGCCCGGGAGGCATCGGCGCCATTGCTGTTCACCCTGAACCCCGGCGTCCAGGTGGAACAGGTCTCCGTCGACGGGAAGCAGGCGGTCTGGACGCACGAATCTGGTCTGCTTGCAATTACTCCAACCGCCGCCGAGCTTCGGCATTCGATCCTGATGGTGGCGAAGGGTTCTCCGAACGAGTCGTTCGGCTACCTGGACGCTTCATTCGACCAGACACGTGCGAGAAGTCTCAAATCGGGCGAGCAATCCGACCTGCTGGTTCTCGGCCACCGCAAGAGCATTTTCGACAGCCGATATGTGGCGATGATGCCGGGAGCACACTGGATTCCGTCCACGGGTCCTGCTATCGGAGACGGCGACCCCGAGGACTACTATCTGCTCGACCTGACAGTGGAAGTCCCAGGCGAATGGTTGGTTGCCGGCCCCGGCAAGGCCGCAAAACTGGGTTCGGCGGGCGGCACAGCAAGCTATCGATTTCACCCGGGTGCGCCGGTTCCGCACGTTGGGTTGCTGGCATCGAGGTTCGCTCGCAAGTCCATCGAGGCCAACGGCATCCAGTTGCAGCTTCTCTACTTCGACGGGCACGACCGCAATCTCGCCCTGTTCGCTGAGACGTCAGACACCGTTCGGGACCGATTGGCGGAGATGTTCTCCAACGCACAGGCCCTCGGCCTGCGCTATCCGTACGATGCCCTGAGCCTGGTGGAAACGCCAGCGAGCCTGCGCCTGTATGCGGGCGGATGGAGGATGGATACGGCGCAAGCCATGCCCGGTGTTCTCATCCTGCGTGAGAACGGCTTTCTGACATCCCGGTTCGAGGCCGCGCTGTCGGGATCGTCGCTCGCTGACCCGGCAGGCAAGGCAATGACGGAGCGCAAGGCGGAGATGCTGGTCATGCACTTCGAGAACGACTTCAGCGGAGGAAATCCCTTCTCGGGCGCAGCACGGAACTTCCTGCTCTTCCAGACGAGTGCCCAGGGCGAAGGCTCAGTTGCCGTCAACTTCTTGCTCAACGCGTTGGCGACAAAGTTGCTGACCGGCAGGGAGAGTTTTTTCTCGGCTCATGACTTTCGCCCCGGCGGAGTTACAACCCGCGGCCAAATGCTGGAACCCGTTGGCTTTGCAAGCGTCGCGGAAGGCTACCGGACAACCGTGATCGGGCGGCCCTCTGTCTGGAGTGCCGCCCGCGAGGCACCGTTGTCGCGTCTCGATGTCGAGACGGATCCCGGACTGGCGTTGAAGGTGCTGACCCTCAAGGGCGAGGCCCTTGCCGAGGCCCTGCTCGAGGGATTGGGCCGAGAGAAGGCGGCCGCGCTCCTTTCACAGTTGCTGGCCGACCATCGAGGCGCGCGTTACAGCTACGCGGACCTAAAAAAGGCCGCAGCGGAAACCGGCACCGACCTGCACGCGCTATTGGGCGATTGGCTGCACGCCACCGCGCTACCAGGCTTCATCCCTTCTCCGGTGACATCGCGCCGGATTGCCGACGACGCGGGAGGCAATCCCCGCTATCAGACCCAAGTGTCCATCTACAACGGAGAGACGGTTTCCGGGCTGGTTCAACTGCGGTACGTCTGGGGTGACGCGACAACGCCCGTGAACGATCAGACAGAACCGTTTTCGATTCCCGGCAGGGGCGCGGTCGACGTGGGCATTGAGACGTCGACGCCACTGCGGCGCCTCACGCTGCGCCCGTACCTGGCCCTCAATCGAGTGTCTGCCGACATGGCCCTACCGCTTGTAGAGCACGAGGAACGGCATGCCGATCCAGGGTGGACAGGTGTCAGATCAAGCGATTGGCGGCCGCCTCCGGACGACGCAATCTACGTGGACGACCTCGACCGGGGCTTCTCCGTTCGAGGCCAGGCCGGGCTCGAATCCAGCACGAATCCGCTGCTAGAGGACGAACTGGACGAAGGCCTGCCCGAGTTCGTCACGTTCTTGCCGCCGCCGGTGTGTAGCCGTACCAACTCCTATCACGGCTGGGGCAAATACCGGCGCACCGTCGCATTGGTGGCGAGTGGGCCCGGCAACCGGGCGGCCTTGTTCACGGCGACGTTGCCGCACGGTGGGCGGTGGCGTCTGGCGTACCATCTTTGGGTAGTCAATCCTCCCGAGGGCATGTTCCAGCGATTCGTGCCGGGAAAATACGACATGACGCTGGTAGCCGGCGAAAGACGCCAGGCAGTCGAGTTCGATGCGGCGGTGTCCGGGAACGGCTGGAACGAGTTGGGCGAGTTTGATCTCGAAGCCGGACCCGTCGCGCTCGAAGTTTCGAACAGTACTACGGGAAACGTGGTGTTCGCGGATGCCATCCGGTGGGAGCCGGTGGGGTCCGGGCCATGAGCGGGCGCGCCGTTTTTCGCCTCTGCCGAGGCCCATCCATTATCCCGCGCCTTGAGGGCCGGCACGCCTCCCTGAACTTCGGTCCACACCCATCAGCAGCGCCGGAAGGAGCGTCAGGTCCGCGATGAGCGCGAAACCGATGATCATGGCGGTCAGGACGCCGACCTGGGCGGTGGGAACGAACGGCGAAAACACGAATATCAGGAATCCCGCCACCAGCACGACCGTGGTCGTGATCAGGGCCCGGCCCGCGGTGTCGAACGCGTAACGCACCGCGTCTTCGGGGTCCTGGCCGTACTCACGCCGTGCGCGGCGGTACTTGCTGAGGAAATGCACCGTATCGTCGACGACGATGCCCACCGTCATGGCCACCACCACGGACAGGGAGAGTCCCACCTGTCCGACCGTCAGACCCCATACGCCAAAGCCGAGCACGGCGGGAATCAGGTTGGGAACGATGCTTATCAGGCCGAGCCGCAGCGATCGCAGGGCGAAGAGGAGAATGGCGGAAATGGCCACCAGCACGACCACCGTGCCGATCAGCATGGCGCGGATATTGCGTTGCCCGATGTAGGCGAAGAGCACTGAGGGACCCGTGCTGTTGACCTCGCCCACATACGGCGCATTGTCGTCGAGCCAGCCCTGGGCACGCGCATTGAGTTCAAGCAGATCCCGGGAATAAAGCGTCTCCGTCGACACCGATACGCGCGTGGCCGACCGCGACCTGTCGATCTGATTGTTCACGTCCAGACCCTGCGGAAGCGAGAGTTCGTAGAGCAACAGGTACTGCGCGGCGAGTTCCTGGGATTCCGGAATCCGGTAGGCGTCGGGGTCATCGCCGTGCATGCTCTGGTTGAGCTGCCTGAAGGTGTCGGTGATCACCGCCACATGGCGTACCGGTGGCTGTTCACGGTACCAGTCGGCGAAGTTCGAGACCTCGGTGAGGAATTCGGGATCGGTGGCACCACCCTCGACAGCAGCGTGCAGCGAGTATTCGAGCAGGGTATTGCCGCTCAGGTGTTCGTCCATGAAGTCCGTGTCCTGCCGAAACTCGACGCTCTCGTCGAAGAAGTGCACCAGGACATCGTTGAGGTCGTTGCGCGGAATGGCCAGCACCATTGCGGGCACCACCACGACCCATCCCCAGAACAGCACCTTCCTGTGGCGCAGCGCAGTATCAGCCAGCAGCCGCATGGAAAGTCCGCGAAGCCGCCGCTCCTTTGCGGCCCGGATCGGGAGGAGCGAAAGCAGGGCCGGAAGAAACGTCACCGAGAGCAGGAAGGACGCACCGATACCGAACGCGACGAAGTTGCCGAGGTGACGGTAAGGCGGCACTTCGGAGAAGTTCATGCTGAGGAATCCGAGCGCCGTCGTCAGGCTTGCCAGGAACACCGGATGCAGGTTGAGCGTGATCGCTTCGATGATCGCGTCATGACGGGAATCCCCCGCACGCAGGCGCCGCTGCACGGCCACCAGCAGGTGCACGCAGTTCGCCACGACGATCATCAGCACGATGGTCGGCGCCGGCGAAATGGGCGGGGAAAACGGGAGGCCGACCCAACTGCCGAGACCCATGGACGCGAAAATGGAGAAGACGATCACCAGCCCGGTGGCCAGGACCCCCGCCCAGCCCCGGGTAAGGACGCCGAGGATCACCGCCATCAGCACGAGGCTTGCCGGCAGGAACACCATCTGGCTGTCGATCGAGGCTTCCACGAAGGTCTGGTTGATCATGACCGTGCCGACGACGCGAATGTCGATTCCGGGAAAGGTCTCTTCGGCCTCGGTCCCGATCGACCTGGCAAATTCGGCAACTTCCTCCACGGCCGCGAGGAGGCCCTCCTGCGGCATTTCGATCGTGACGTTCACGACCGTGACGTCACCGGCGAGGGACAGGATGGCGCCAGCGATACGCGGGTCCGACAGGGCGATGCTGCGGATACGCTCGCGCGCCTCGGCCCGGCTGAGGTCCAGCGGATCAACGAGGTCCTGCACATACAGGTCGTCGCCGTCGGCAGTGGTGTGCTGAAAGTTGGCGAGCGAGTCGACGCGCCTCACATACGGAGTCTGCCAGGCGGCCTCCGTGAGCCAGACAACGGCCTCGAGGGCGTCCTCAGAGGTGGCCTCCCCGTTGTCCGGGACGACCAGGAACGCGATGTTCTCGTTCTTCCCGTAGGTGTTCTCCAACTCTTCCAGCGCCAGGAGCTGAGGATTGTGTTCGTCGAAGAAGATTCGGTAGTCGGCGGCGAACTCGAGCCGCGCGATGCCGCCGGACGCCGCCGCAACCAGCAGCACCGCAGCCACGATGACCCACTCCCGGGACGCGAGTATCCGTTCGGCGAATCGCCTGGCGAATTGCTTTCCTGCTACGCCGCGCTGTTCCACGGGACTTGAGCTAGTGAGTTGCGCAAGGGCTTTGTCACACGGGATGAATCGGGGAAGCTGAATCGTGAGTATACTCGCCCCGACGAGGCGGAAACCCGCATAGATGGGCCAAGCATCAGAGTACATTCTGACCCTGCATTGCCCGGACCGGCCGGGACTCGTGTTCGCCGTCAGCAACTGGTTGATGGGCCACGGTTGCAACATCGTCGCCAGCGATCAGTTCGGCGACCCCGAGACCAGGCGTTTCTTCATGCGGATACGCTTCAGCGGGGAGGCCGCACTCGATGTCCTGCGAAGCTCGTTCGCGGCCATCGCCACGGAGTGCTCCATGACCTGGGAACTACACCCGGCGGACTACAAGCCGAAGGTGCTGATCATGGTCTCGCAGTACGAGCACTGCCTGGCGGACCTGCTGTATCGCGCGCGCGTCGGCGACATGCCCATCGAAATCGTCCTGGTGGTTTCAAATCACACCGTCACGCGCTACCTGGTCACCGCCTTCGGCATCGATTTCATGCACCTGCCCGTGACGAAGGAGACGAAGGCCGAGCAGGAGAGGAAGATGCTGGCCGAAGCAGAGGCGCGCGGCGTCGATTTCGTCGTGCTGGCGCGCTACATGCAGATACTGACTCCCGAGGCCTGCGCGGCGCTACCGGGCCGGATCATCAACATCCACCACTCGTACCTGCCAAGCTTCAAGGGCGCGCGGCCCTATATCCGCGCCCATGAGAGAGGCGTGAAGCTGATTGGCGCGACCGCGCACTACGTCACCCCCGACCTCGACGAGGGCCCCATCATCGAGCAGATCACCGAGCGGGTCGATCACCGGCAGGCGCCGGACGACCTGGTAGCGCTCGGCCGGAACATCGAGACCCAGGTCCTCGCGCGCGCCGTGCGCTACCAGGCGGAGCACCGCGTGCTGCTGAACGGCGCACGCACGGTGGTTTTCCAATAGCGCAAAGCTCGATCAGAGCAATCAGTTCCCCGATACCGAATCGACGGATCCGAAGAGCGCCTCGAGCTGATCGGCGACTTCGTCCGGCAGTTTCGGCGCCTGGATATGGGCGACGTTCGCCTCCAGGTGAGCGACGTTACCCGTGCCGCTGAGGATGACATGCGCCCCCGGCTCGTGCCGGCAGAAACGGTAGGCCGCCTGTACCAGCGACTCGACATCGGGATGGGCCGCGACGAAACCGAGGGGATCGTCACTCGACAGCGAAGCATCGACTACACCTTCGTCGACCAGCCCCGCCAGCAGTTCCCGAAGCGCTTCGGGCCGGCTCAACGCCCGGCGCACGGCAAACATGATCAGGGTGCCCACGTCTTTCTCGAGCGTCTGCGCGAACACCCGTTCCCGCGCCGAGGGATTGAGCATGCTGAAACCCACCATGATCACGTCGAAATGGTCGTCGGGGAGCGCCTGCTGGAACAACCGGTGTTGCGGGTCGCGAATGAACGTCTCCGTCGCACCGAGAAACCGGATCTTTCCGGCCCCCTGCTGACGCCGCATCTCCGGGACGAGGAATTCAACGCAGTGCCGATACTGCGCCGGACGCACACCGTGCAGGTGATACACGTCCACATAGTCGGTCCCGAGCGCCCTGAGGCTTTTCTCCAGGTTCTCGGTGAGTCCCTCCGGGGTGAGCAGCACGCCGTCCGCACCAAAACCGGGACCAACCTTGGTGGAGATCACCACCTGGTCGCGACGCCCCCTGATGGCCTTCCCCACCGCCGGCTCGGTCCCGTAGACACGCGCCGTGTCGATGAAATTGATGCCGAGGTCCATCGCGCGCTGGACGATGCGCACCGCATGGTTTTCGTCGTGACCGGTCCCCGTGCCCAGCCGGCTATGGCCGCCGCAGCCAAGCCCCGCAGCGCTCACTTCGAGGCCCGTGCGCCCCAGCCTAACGGTCTGCATCGTATCCCGTTGCCTCCAATCTCACTCGCTCACTCGATCTACACCGCCTGTTTTGCCTGTTTTCGCTGCTTCACGTAGTGGGCGAAGTCGGCGTACTTCCCGTTTCCCTTCGACGACGCGGCCCAATAGAAGTAGGAGATCGCCTTGCGCGACCGTTCACTCCGGTTCGGCTCCGACCAATGCACCGTAAGCGAGTTGTGGATGGCCGCATCTCCGGGATCGAGCTCGACCGGGATCGCGCCTTCGCTCTCGGCGTCGAAATCAAGCCCCAATTTGCTCGGCAGGTCCAGTCTGTGTGTTCCCTTGACATAGTGCAGGCAGCCGTTTTCCTGGTCCGCCCTGTCGAGGGCAATCCAGATCGTTGCTCCCTTCCTCCGATGGCCAATGGAGTCAAAGTGCGGAGCAATCGCCCTGGACTCGTGCGGAACCCGATCAAAGTAGGCGGCTGTAGCGGGTTCCAGCACATCGTCGAGCAGTGTCTCGATCAACCCGACCTGCCGTCCGTGCCGCAGTTGTTCCCCGAACCAGGGATCCATGTCCTGGAGGTTCTTCGTGGTCGGGCCGTCCCACGTGGACTTGTGATCTCGCATGCAGCGTTCGGTCCGGGCCTGAAGCTCCGACAACTCCGCTTGCGAAAGGAACCTGGGGATGATGACACAGCCGTCGCGGAGAAAGTCCCGCTTGATCTGGTTCACGTTCTGTCCCCATTGTCCGGATCTCATGGGTCGCATTCCCTCCATCGAGCCAGCCTTCCATTTTATCGCCAGCCGCATCGGACCCCGAACGGTGCAAACGGAATCTCACCCAGAACCCGATCAATCGTCCATCGCCGGAACAAATTCGGGAAACGCCTCGATGCCGAGTTCGCTGACATCCTGTCCCATGGCCTCAACGTCCGGGCCGATACGGGCGCCCATGGTCCAGTCGATTACCTTCCACGCGGCGTATGACACGCCGAACGAGAAGCTCCCGATGGCCAGGATACCGGTCATCTGCACCAGGACATCCGCCCCGGCGGCGATACAGGCTGCAAGGGTTCCCCAGACACCCGCCCCCATGTGCGCCGAAATGGCGCCGACCTCGTCATCGACCTTGAGGAGCATCAGGAGCTTGATCCCCAAGACCGTCACGCCGCCGCCGATCCCGCCGATAGCAATGGCCCAGTGATGTTCCACGATGGCGGGACCGGCGGTAATCGCCACCAGGCCGCCGACAGCGCCGTTCAGGACCGCGATCAGGTCCATGCGGCCGAACACCCTGCGGGCGAGTGCCAGCGCGACGATCACCCCGGCGCTCGCGGCGAGGTTGGTGTTGACGATGACATTGCTGGTCGTGACCGCGTCGGCCGCTCCGGTGAGCGCCGAATGCGAGCCGCCGTTGAACCCGAGAAAGCCCAGCCAGATGATGAATACGCCAAGGGTCACCGCGGGCACGTTGGAAGGAGGCGTCGCCTTGACGGTTCCGTCCGGCAGGTATTTCCCCGTGCGCGCGCCGACGACGAGGGCCCCCGCGAGCGCCGCCCAGCCGCCGGTCGAGTGCACGACGGTCGATCCGGCGAAATCCTGGAAGCCGAGCCTTCCCAGCCAACCGCCGCCCCAGGTCCAGGCGCCGACAACCGGGTAGATCACCGCCGCCAACACGACGATGAACACGAAGAAAGACCACAACCTCACCCGCTCCGCGAGGGTTCCTGACACGATGGAGGCGGTCGACCCCACGAACACCATCTGGAAGAACCAGTGAGACATCGCGGCGTGGCCATGCGCCGTGACCGCAGGGGCGCTGGACAGGTCGCCCGACAACAGCGCTCTCTCCAACGCTGTCGAGCCATAGCCCAGGAGACCCGTCTCTTCAACGCCGCCAAACATGATGTTGTAGCCGACGAGGTAGAAGGTGAGCCCGGCAATGGCATACAGGCCGACGTTCTTCAGGCAGACCACCGATGCGTTCTTGGTGCGCACCGACCCGGCTTCGAGCATGGTGAAGCCCGCGCACATCCACATGACCAGCGCGCCCCAGAACAGGAAAGAGAAACTGCTGAGGACGAACTGGGTTTCGCCGTCCAAACCAACCCCGGTCAAGCGCTCCGTCGCAGCGTAACATGGCGGCGACGCGCCACTGGAACCGGCCAGCGTATCTCGGGGTATCATCCGCTCCCGGTCGCCAACGACGCATTCGCCAATCCGGCAACGCGCTCGGCCCATCGGGGGATTCGGAAGTGCGGCCACCTCCAACAAAGGACCAATTAACATGGCGGGCACCCGAGTTCTCATCACCAACGACGACGGCGTCGACAGTCCCGGCATCCATGCGTTGGCGCGGCATGTCGAACTGGCCGGCTACGAGGTCCTGGTCGTCGCTCCCGATCATGACGCCTCCGGTACCGGCGCGGCGCTCGGCCGCATATCCCCCGATCACCCCGTCGCCTTGGCGGAGACATCCATAGACGGGCTCAAGGGGCAGGTCTACGCCATCGGCGGCCCGCCCGCGCTGTGTGTGATGGCGGCCAATCTCGAGGCCTTCTCCCCACGCCCGGACATCGTGATCTCGGGCATCAACGCGGGTCTCAACACCGGCCGGTCCGCGCTACACAGCGGTACCATCGGCGCGGCGCTGGCAGCCCAGAACTTCGGCCTCCGGGCGCTTTCCGTGAGCCTGGCCCGGTCCGAACCATGGTACTGGGAGACCGCCGCCCAACTCGCCGTCGACGTGCTTCCAGCCGTGACCGACGGCCCGGAAAGGGGGCTTGTGAATCTCAATGTGCCCGGTCTGCCGCGCGACGAGGTCATGGGCATCCGGTGGACCGGACTGGCCACGTTCAACAGCGTTCGCGGAGCCATATCCGGAATCGAGAACGGCCGGCTCCATTTCGAATTCGAGGAAACCCGGGAACAGCCCGATGTGGATACCGACCTTGCGGCCGTCCGCGCGGGTTACGCCGCAGTGACGTCATTGCAAGGGACCGTGGAAGTGTGGGGACCCGTCGGCGCGCCAGGAGAACCATTCCAGGACGGGCATCGTGCCCACGGAGCAACCGCAGGCCACGAGTTGCGGGCCGCGCGATCCTACCTGGTCCGGAACTGACGCAGGGTCTGGCGTCAGCGTGACTCGCGCCGCACCCAGCGACTCGTCGCACCCACATCCTCGACCGGCTCGCCGGCTTTCTTCCAACCGTTGAAACCCACCTCCAAGTGGGCCACGTCAGTGAATCCCATGTCTTCCAACGCCTTGACCGCAAGGGCGGAACGGCCACCGGCGGCGCAGAACAGCACCGTTCGCCGGTCTTCCCTGAACCAGTCCCGATAGTAGACGCTCGCCGGATCGGCCCAGAATTCGAGCATGCCCCGAGGCGCGTGCAGTGCGCCGGGAATGGTGCCGAGGTCCACCCGCTCCTGAATCTCGCGGATGTCAAGCAGCAGCGCGTCCGGGTTTTCCTCAAACTCCTGCTTCAACTGTTCGATCGTCAGGTTCTCGATCTCCTGCTTGACCGCCTGCACTTCGGCGAAGATGTTCTTGATGGGCATTCGCTTTCTCGGTTCGCCAGGAGATTCTACGCCACGAAATCCGTCGGCCTTTCGGGCACCCCCCGTTTAGCCCTGACCGGGGCAATACCGCGTACCAGGACTCACGACGGGCTGGTGTCAGATTGCCCAGTCGCGCCACATGTTGTCTTCGGTGGGCGCCACGTCCTCGCGAAAGTTGCGCGTATCGATCCACCACTGGTACCGGGCACCCGGACCGAACTCCATGTCGTCGAAGTGGCTGCGGTCCGCGCGCTCGTAGTCGCAGGGCACGATCACGCGCACCCGCGGAGCGTCTCCGTCCGCTGAGCGGTTGATTCCGGCCGAATGCAGGAGGCGCGGGTGCCAGAAGACCACGTCTCCCGCGACGCCGGTGAACTCCACCGGCCCGGTGTCGCGCAGTATCGCGTCCCGGGCGAGGCGATAGCTTTCACTCCTCTCCGGCGAAATGGAACCACCGTGAACGGTGTCCCAATGGATGTGCAGTCGGCGGTGCGATCCCGGCCACACCGTGAAGCCGCCCGTCCCCGGCGGCGTCGTGTCGGCGATCACCATGGCCGACAGGTGCGCCGCCGCATTGTCCGCGTGGGGACGGTATTGGGCAGCGGCGCCCGGGGCCTTCGGGAATATGCAGTAGATTCCCCGCACGCGTTCCGCGCGCTTCACGGGACCTCCGATGAACGCTTCCGCAAGGGAGCGCATGGCGGGATGGTTCGCGATCGCCTCGACGAGGAAGTTCTCGGTGCCGATGCCGTCCCTTGAGCGCATCTTCCAGTTGCCTCCGGCCAGGAGCCCGACACGCAGGGCGTCCGCCTCGGTCCACTCGGCGTCCGGCGCATCGGTCCAGGTGCCCGGATCGTCCCGCCGGAGTAGGCCGCGCGGTACGTTGAGCCAGATTTGATCGACGATTCGCCGGAACGTCTCGGGGTCGCCGATCAGGCCACGCTTAACGATGTAGCCCCGGCTCTTGAAAAAGACGGCCTCCCGGCTGTTGAGCAACGGCTCCGGCGTCGCAAAGGCGGGATCCTCGTACACCGTCGCCCGGGGCACGACGATATCTTCGGGCACGGGTTGCGAGGCGGCGTGTCCGACGTTGTAATCCGCGGCCCTCGGGAGCGCCGGCGCAGTGGTTGCCGGCGGCGATGTCATCGTGGGTCCAGCCGGAACAGGGCATAACCGGGCCGGACTTCCCGATCGCCCATTGCACCCTGGAGTTCTGCGGAGTCAGTGATTCTCGCCACCCGGCGCATATAGATCTCATCGCCGATCTTCAGTCGTACCCGATCATCGCGCGCAACGTGGTTGGGCCACACCTTGGTGTCGCATCGGCTACATCCGACGTACAGGGTGCCGTCATCCGCCCAGGCACTGACCGTGATGGAATGCGGAAGCAGGTACCACGTGTGCATTTCCAGCCAGGCCTGGGTGCGGCCTTCAAGGAACGACCAGTCCGTATCCTGCGCGGCGGCGAGGTCGCCGCTGAGACCCAGGCCGGGCCTGCGCTCAACCGGATCCACGGGGACGAGAATCAACCCGACATAGATCACGACGACGATAGCCAGCAGAATCAGCGCGATGCGTTTCATTCGATATTCCTGCGGTGCCCTTGGGCCAGCCGCCCATGCGTTGGATTCGCAGGATACCCGACCATGCCCCGGTCTCACATGGCGGGAATCGCGCGCCGCCGCGGATACCCGTTCACGCGGCCGCGGGCTATGATCCCCCGATGAAGCCACGGCTCGTCTACGACGGCGACTGCGCTTTCTGCCGATACACCGTCGAGTACGCAGAATCGGTCACTTCCGATGCCGTCGAGTATCGGCCCTACCAGGAGGTGATGGCCGACCATCCCGACGTTACCGAAGCCGAGTTCGCCGCCAGCATCCAGCTCTTTGCCGACGGCGAACGCCTTGAGCGGGCCGGCGCGGCGTTTCGCACCCTGGCTATCGGCGGCATCGCCTTCTGGGATGGTCTCTACCGTCGTCTGCCCGGCTTCGCCGCCTTTTCCAACGCCGTCTACGATTGGGTTTCCCGGCATCGGGGAGCCTGCCTCGCCTTGGCCCGACCGCTATTCGGGCGGCAACCGCGCCGAGCAGAGTTCAACGTCACGGCGGATCTCGTCATCCGCGGCATCGCGCTCTGCGGCCTCTTCGCCTTCCTCTCCCTCTGGTGGCAGATCGACGGGCTGGTCGGACCAGGAGGGATACTCCCGGCGGCAGACTTCCTCGACGTGGTCGCCCACCGCTATGGCACGGAACGGTTCTGGCTTCTGCCCACGGCGTTCTGGCTCGATGCCTCCCCCGCAGCCCTGCACGCGGTATGCGCGCTCGGCACGCTGGCCACGCTCACCGTCCTTCTCGGCCGCTGGCGCTGCACCAGCGCAGTGATCGCCTACGCCTGCTACCTGTCGCTGCTCGCCGCCGGCCAGGTGTTCCTCGCCTACCAGTGGGACATCTTGCTCATCGAGTGCTTCGTCGTCGCCGCAGTACTGGCGCGCGCCCCGGGTTTCGGCGTGTGGCTCGCGCGGCTTGCGCTGTTCCGGTTCATGTTCCTTTCGGGGTTCGTCAAACTGGCGAGCGGCGACCCCACCTGGGCCGATGGCTCCGCCCTCGCCTTCCACTTCGAAACCCAGCCCCTGCCGACGGCGCTTGCGTGGTACGCGCACCACCTGCCGGCGGCCTTTCTCGAGTGGTCGGTGTGGCTGACCTTCGTCATCGAGCTCGCGCTGCCGTTCCTCATCTTCTTTCCCCGCAACCTGCGGCTTGTCGCCGCCGGCGGTTTCGTGCTGCTCGAAGTGCTGATCTTCGCCACCGGCAACTACAACTTCTTCAACATCCTCACCATCGTGCTGTGCCTCGCATTGCTCGACGACCGGTGGACCAGACCCGTCGTTCGCGGCGTCATAGCGCGTCCGGGACGCAAGCTGTCGAAGACGTTCGCCGCCGCCATCATGGCACTCGGGATCCTCGTAACCCTCCACAACGTCTTTCGGCTTCCTGCGCCGATGGCCCTCCTGACCGAAACGGCCGCACCTCTGCGGCTCGCAAACCCGTACGGGCTCTTCGCCGTGATGACGACGCGCCGGGACGAACTCGTCGTCGAGGGGTCCATGGACGGCCACACCTGGTCGCCCTACGTCTTCCCGTTCAAACCTGGCGATGTCGCCGCCCCGCCCCGTTGGGCGACGCCGCACCAGCCGCGGCTCGACTGGCAGATGTGGTTCGCCGCCCTGACGACGCCCGAGGGCGCGCCCTGGACCTACGACTTCGCGTTCGCCCTGCTCGAGGCGCGCCCCGACGTGCTGAAGCTCGTAGCCGACCCGTTCGACGGGGCGCGACCGAAGTTCGTGCGCATCATGAGCCACCGGTACCGATTCTCGACGCCGCAAGAAAAGTCCTCCACGGGCGACTGGTGGGTGCGGGGCGACGCGACGACCTGGCTGCCGCCCGCGCAACTGCGGCGTCCGAAGATCACCCACGAACCCCTGACGCTGGATTGATCTGCACGACAACCGCCATACTTCGCCTCCATTGACGCTTCGCAACGGGCGGGTTGCACTTGAACTTCGACATCCGGGCCGCATGGGCCAAGCGCAGTTGGTGGATGAATCTCATCTTCCTGTTCTGCGTCTACATGACTCTCATCTACCTGCCGTACGACCTGTTCGGCAAACCCGTGGCGGCGGACGAGGAGGTCTGGTTCGGGTTCGTGCTGCACGGCTGGTGGGCCAAGGCGACAGGGCTCCTGCACTGGCTGGTGTACGGCGCGGGCGCCTATGGATTCTGGAAGATGGCGCGCTGGATGTGGCCGTGGGCGGCGGTGTACGTGGCCCAGGTTGCGTTGAGCATGCTGGTCTGGAACCTGGTGGACGACCGTGGTGCCGGCTGGGCCGTGGGCGTCGTGGCTATGGCGGTATTCATGGTGCCCGCCATCGCCCTGTGGCGGGCGCGGCCTGCGTTCCAGACGGGCGTCCGATAGGGTCTGAAGAGAACCGGACGCGGCGCAGGAAAGATGTTGTCCGCCGGCGCACCCGTCAGCCACCCGCTTCTCACGGCCGCCGTCGCAGAGGCGAGCCAAGCTGAAATTGAAGCCATCTCCGGGCGGACCGGCACGAAGGTCAAGCCACGTCTTTTCGTCGGCGGCACCGATCTTCCCGCCGCCGAGCGGGAGGAAATCGAAGTCGCATTCGCCTCGCCGGACCTCGTGCGCATGGGCGCCTTCGGGCCCTTCTTCGACCTGATCGAGAGTCTGCCCGGACTCCAGTGGCTGCACCTCGGCTTCGCCGGGATCGACAATCCTCGATTCGGCGCAATGCTCGACCGCGGGGTGCGGCTGTCCAACTCACCCGGTGCCGCCGCCGAGCCAATCGCCCACACCGCCATGGCGGGGCTCCTTTCGCTGGCGCGTCGCCTCCCCCACTACCATGCGCTGCAACGTGAGCATCGTTGGCGTTCCCTGCCCGTCGACGAGCACCCAACGGATCTGAGCGGCCAGACGCTCGTGATCTACGGTCTTGGCACCATCGGCGGCGAACTCGCGCGGCTGGCCCGCGCTTTCGGCCTGCGCGTGATCGGCGTCCGCCGCAGTCCCGAAACCGACCGGGATCCGGCCGACGAAGTCGTCCATCCCGACGCACTGGATGCAGTACTTCCCCGGGCCGACTGGCTGGCCGTCACCGCCAACCTGACGCGCGAGACCCGCGGCGCCATCGATGCGCACCGGCTCGCCCTGCTACCGGAGGGCGCACACGTCATCAACGTCGCGAGAGGTCGCATCATCGATGAGTCCGCACTCATCGATGCGCTGCGGTCCAAGCGGATCGCGGGCGCATACCTCGATGTCTTCGAGGTGGAGCCGCTTCCAAACGAATCGCCACTCTGGGACATGCCCAACGTCATCGTTACGCCACACGCATCGTGGACAGCCCAAGGCAATTTCGAGCGCGCCCGCCTGATTTTTCTGGACAACCTCGAGACCTGGCTGCAACGCCGCGAGCTCAAGACGGAAGTGTGCGAACGCTGAACCGTTCACCAATCTCCCCCGGCGAGCCTGGGCGCTGCGTTGACCCTCCGAAGAGCGGTCAGTTAACATCATCGAAGCCATGGGCCGATCGGGGGATGCGAAAAGCGCCACGATGGCATTGGAGAGGTCCGACGGATCGGTCGCGTCGGACTGAAGCGGAACAGATGTAGAGAGGACTTATTGCGCATGGGTACGATGGTTACCTTTCCGAGAGAAAAACACGCGTCCGGCAAGCAGATGCGTTTTCCCGACATGAAAGAGGAGCAGGATCGCGAGATTCTCGCGAGAATCCTGCTCGAGAACGTCGCCAACTGGGTCGCCGACAGGGATCGGGACGTGATCGTTGGCATGGACATGGGCGGCGGCGGGGCAACCCGTCCGGCGCTGACCGACGAGGAGTGCGCGGAGCTGGCGAAGGCCGGGGCCGGGTCCTATGGCCACTGCACCATCATCGAGCCCGTCGACCTCGACCTTTACGAGTCGTACATGTACGCGCCGCTCAAGATGCCGGAGAAGCCGGAGATCATGCTCTCCTACTGGGACATGAACCGCGGCGTCGCACCCTTCATGGAAGGCCGGGTGATGGTCAAGGCGCTGTGTCCCGACGGGATCGAATCCTGGCTGGTGATCAGCGTTCCGGTACCCAACTTCTACACCTGTCTCGAAGGCAACTGCTGGGGCTGGCCCAAGTACGTGTGCGACGAGATGACGGTCGAGAAGGACCGGTCGGAAGTCATCTACGAGGGCAAGGTCAGGTTGTCCATGGACTTCAGTCCTGGCGGCCTGGACGACGCCACCGTTGCGAAGCTCAAGGCGCAGGGCACCGAGGGCGGCAACACCATTTCATTCGCCATCGACGGCGGAACCGGTTGCCTGATGCGGCAGGGGCGCGGCCCGGCCGACACCGATCCCAACAGGAACTACTTTGTCGAATGGGAAGCCGGCATGATCACGACCTACATGCGGCCGGAGGACAAGTTCTCCCGCATGCTGCCGGATCCATGCGTCACGCCTGGCTTCTGGCAATGGTCCATCGGCAGGGGCGGCGGCCCCGCCGGCGGGATGTTCAAGGTCAAGTGACCGACTGCTGGAACTAGCCGCCGCAGCGGCAGGCCCAGCGAACACGATCACGGGCGACGGCGAGGTGGAAAGGCCACCTCGGCACTCGCCCGTTGTTTTTTCCCTGGTCGCCGCGGGGGCCGCGGCATCGCCGCCCGGGTTCTGCCCTACTTTCTGCGCAGGCTGCTAACGTCGTGCAGGTTGTCCCAGTCCGCCCAGGCGCGGCGGCCACCGCTCTTTACCAGCGTCCGCTCGATTCGGGGATAGTGCACGACGTCCGACACGTTCCGTTCTCCCCCCATCAGGTAGACGAGGTCCTCGTCGAACGGGTTATGCATCGCGTGCGGCTTCGATGGAGCCCCGAAGCCCATGAAGTCGCCCGGTCCCACTTCGAAACGCTCTTGTCCGATTTCCGCGATACCGCGTCCCGACAACACGTAGAGAAACTCCTCGTCCGAGTCGTGGTAATGGAACTCCGTGCTGTCCCGGCCCGGCGACAGGCGGACCAGGTGAATGCCGATGCGTTGCATCCCGACGGCGTCCGATAGCGACCGCGTCATCCGCACGGCGTTGTCGTTGAACTGGTGCCGATGGGGCCGGGGCACCATGGCGTCGATTTCCTTACTCCTGAGCAGCATGGTCCCCCTTCCCGATCTCGCGCAACGCGTCCAGCAACAGTGAATTCTGTTCCGGCGTCCCCACGGTAATACGCAGCATACCGCCAAGCCTCGGCGTATCGAAATGCCGCACGAGTATGCGCCGCGCCCTCAGTTGTTCGTATATCGAGTGGGCACCTATGGCCCAGTCGGCGGGCGGCACCGCCAGCAGAAAATTCGCTTGTGACGGCGGTGCTCGAAAACCGAGTTCCACCAGGCCTTGTAGAAGCAGATCCCGCGCATCCCGGATGCGCTGCCAGGTGCGGCGTGCATAGGTTCCGTCGGCGTACGCCGCGCAGGCCAGCGTCTGCGCGAGCAGGTCCTGGTTGTAGCTGTCCCGGGTCTTGGTGGCGATCGGCTCCAGCAGGTTCGGATTTCCCAGCAGGAAACCGAAGCGCAGTCCCGCCAGCGAATATCCCTTGCTCAACGTCCGCAGCAGCAGGAGATTGTCGAATTCACGGATAAGCGGCGTGACATCGTGACCGAGCGCCGGATTCACGAAGTCGACATACGCCTCGTCCACCAGCACCACCCCCTCTATCTCACCCACAATCCGGGCGAGCGTATCGACGCCGAGCAAAACGCCGCTCGGCGCGTGGGGATTCACGATACAGGTCAGACGCGCCCCCACGCGGTTCACTCTGGCGCTGAAGTCCGCCGGCAACGACCAGTCTTCGGCCAGCGGTATCGACTCTATGCGGCAGTCCTGAACACGCGCCAGCACCGGGTAGAGCGAATAGCTCGGATCAGCCATGGAAAATACCGCGCCGGGGTCGACAAACGTCGTGAACGCCAGCCGCAGGGCCTCGTCACCGCCGTGAGTAACGACGACTTCCCCCGTGGTCAGGCCAAGTTGCGACGCGGCTACGCGGCAGAATGCGTCCGACTTGGCAGGCGGATACCGGCGCAGTGCGGCGGCATCGAATGCTCCCAGTGCCGTGGCCACCGCAGGACTCGGCGGATACGGGTTCTCGTTGGTGTTGAGCTTGACTACCTCCGGGTCGTCCGGCTGCTCGCCGTACCGGTAACCCTCCATGCGGCGGATGCTCTCGCGTTCGTAGCTCACGGCTCCGCCTCGTCGGAACCCTCCTCCACCACGCGCGCTGGCGTTTCGGCGGGACCGAGCAGGTGCGCCAGCCATTCGCTCGACGGGTTCGCTTCCAGCGCCAGTTTCGCGGTCATCGTCAGGGGCACCGACAGCAGCATGCCGACCGGACCCAGCATCCAGCCCCAGAACACCAGGGAAAGGAACACGACCAGCGTCGACAGGCTGAGTGCCCGACCCATGAACTTCGGCTCCACGTAGTTTCCGACGACCACGTTGATCGCCACGTAGCATGCGACGGCCACCGCCGCGTGGGCAGGGCCAAGCTCCACGAGCGCGAGCAGCACCGCGGGCACCGCGGCGATGATGCTGCCTATGGTCGGCACGTAGTTCAGCATGAAGGCGAGCAGGCCGCAGAGGATGGGAACGTCGACGCCGATCACGGCCATCGAGACGCCAACGGCAACGCCGGTCCCCATGCTGGTGGTGGTCTTGATGGCGATATAGCGATTGACGTTCTCGGCAAAGCGCTCGAAGTAAGGCATGTCGCGGTCCGGAGTCTTGAGCGTCTCGCGCAGCTTTCGGGGGAAACTCGACGCCTCGGCCAGGATGAAGATGACCGTCAGCAGGATCAGGAATCCATTCGAAAGCACGTTCTGGAAGCCGCGCAACGTGTTGCCCGCCATCGAGAAGGCGACAGCGGGATTGAACGCTTCGAGGATCCAGTCGACGGAGAACTCAACGCCCAAGGCGCTGAGTTCCGACAGCACCCGCTGCGCGAATTCGGTCGCCTTCGCCTCGTATCCCGGCAGCGCGGCAGCGAACACGGCCACCTGTTGCGCGACCACGGCGCCGAGACCGAACAGGACGACGAGTAGCCCGGCGATGACCGCCAGGATCGCGAGACCGATCGGCACGCGGTGCTGATGCAGCCAGAACATCGGCGTCGCGGCCACCGTGGCGATGAAGGCCGCCAGCAGGAACGGCACCATGATGGCCTCCGCCGCCTTGATGCCGGCGGCAATCACGACGAATGCCGCCGCAACCAACCACGGGTTCCGGGACGGGGACCCCTCAGTTGGCATCTTGAACCTGCTTCACGCCCGCACCGTGGCCGGCCGAGGCCGTTTTATCACGCCGTCCGCGATGGGCCTCCGATTGGCGATGCTCGGCAGGTCGCGCCGCACCTGCGCGACACGTTCCGGATCGATGTCGGCGATGGCAAAACTGTCGCCGTGCCCAGGGCATTCCGCGATGACGTCACCCCAGGGATCGACGATCAGCGCGTGGCCAAAAGAGGAACGATTGGCATGACCATGCTCTCCATGCTGGGCGGCGGCGATAACGTATGCCTGGCACTCGATCGCCCGCGCCCGCAGCAGTACATGCCAGTGGTCCGGTCCCGTCGTACTGGTGAAAGCGGCCGGCGCTGCCAACGCCACTGCGCCAAGATCGACCAGCCGCTGATACAGGTGCGGGAAGCGCAGGTCGTAGCAGATGGACAGCCCCAGGGTTCCAAACGGCAGTTCTGTGCCGACCGGCGTATCGCCCGCCTCGGTGTACCTGGATTCCAGCAGACGGGTGCCGTCGGCCAGGTCGACGTCAAACAGGTGGACCTTGCGGTACATCGCCTGTAGCCGGCCGGCCGGGTCGAGATGCATGCAGGTGTTGTAGGCGCGCCCCTCTGGCCCCGTCTCGTGGAAGCCGAATACGAAGTGCACCCCGTTGTCCGCCGCCATCGCCCGGCAACGCTCGAATATCGGGCCGCCTTCCGGCAGCGGTTCCAGTATCTGCGACCGGATTCGGCCGGGACCGATGAACGTGAACGTCTCAGGCGCGAATACCGCCTCCGCCCCCGCCGCAACCGCATCGGCCACGAGCGCTTCGGTGCGACGGAGATTGTTCTCCACGTCGGCGGTGGCGCACATCTGGACCACGGCAACCTGCGTTTTGGCGTTCATCGGGCCTTTGGAATTTCGAGCAGAAGGCCGCAGGGAGTGTGTCGGATTGCACCGGAGACGGCAACTGAACCCGTCGCCCACGGGAGCGCCAGATCAGAGGTCCGGCAACGTGCACTCCACGGCGTGACCGAGAAACTCCTCGATGGCCGGCAGGTTGAAGGCATCGCCCTGGGAGACGAAGCTGATCGATGTGCCCGTGGCGCCGGCGCGGCCCGTCCGGCCGATCCGGTGAACGTAGTGTTCCGCGTCTTCCGGCAGGTCGAAATTGATGACGTGGGTGATGCCTTCGACGTGGATGCCACGTCCCGCGACGTCCGTCGCGACCACGAGGCCGACGTCGCCGCGCTTGAAACGGTTCAGCGTGGCGAGGCGCCTGCGCTGGGGAATGTCTCCCGCCAGGCCCTCGCATTCGATGCCGCGCCGCTTCAGGTAGCGCACCAGGTTGTGCACGGCGTCGCGCCGATTCACGAAGATCAGCGTCCGGCCCGGCTCGTGGCTACCCACGAACCGGACGATGGTGTCGCGCTTTTCCGCGTCGGAGAGCATCCAGAAGTGCTGGTCCACGGCCTCGGCGGCAATCGATTCCGGTTCGATGGCGACATGCACCGGGTCCAGCGTCCACTGTTGCGCGAGACGCATCACGTCGTCGTTGAACGTCGCGCTGAAAAACAGCGTTTGCCGATGCCGTTTGTGCGGCGTCTGGTAAACGATGCGGCGAACGTCCGGAATGAAGCCGATATCCATCATGCGGTCGGCTTCGTCGATCACGAGCGTTTCGACGCGCTTGAGATCGATCACGCCGCGGCTGCAGAAGTCGAGCAGGCGTCCGGGCGTCGCGACCAGGATGTCCACGTCTCCTCCCCGCAGGCGATCGATCTGGCGATTGAAGTCAAGGCCGCCGAACACCGCAACGATCGTCGTGTCGAGATGTGCCGACAGGTCGATGGCGTCCGCCTCGATCTGCAACGCCAGCTCGCGCGTCGGGGCAAGGATCAACGCCCGGGGCGTCCCCGGAGGGTTCGGCCGTTCGAGCGGATCTTCCACGTGCCGCGTCAGTATCGTGATGAGAAATGCGGCGGTCTTGCCGGTGCCCGTCTGTGCCTGTCCCGTGATGTCATAGTCAGAAAGGCTGTAGGGGAGCACCTCGCTCTGCACCGGCGTGCAGCGTTCGAAACCGAGATCCTCGATCGCCTGCTGCAGGGGCGCCGGCAGTCCGTAGCCGGCGAAGGTGTCGTCGCTCATGCGTCCCTGCCGGCGCGAATCCGCCGGGCGCTCGCGAGACGAATGCAAAGACACAGCACTTCCGTTGCCGCCTCCACTTCCTCGAGCGCGGCGAACGTGGGCGCCAGCCGGATGGTCCTGTCGTCGGGATCCCGGCCATACGGATGGGTCGCACCAGCGGGGGTCAATCTCACGCCAGCGCGTCCGGCGAGGTCAATGACTTCTGCCGCCAGTCCCGGGATTGTGTCGACCACGATGAAATAGCCGCCCCGGGGCCGCGACCACTCGGCGATGCCGAGACCGTCGAGAGACTCATTGAGGATTCGATCCACTGCTTCGAACTTGGGCCGCACCAGGTCGGCGTGTGCCCGCATGTGTTGCTCGACGCGCCCGTGAAGCAGCTTTACATGCCGAAGCTGGTTCACCTTGTCGTGCCCGATCAGCATCACGAACATCCGCGACTCCAGCCTGTCGAGCATTACCGGGCTGCCGGCGACAAAACTGATGCCGCCGCCTGCGAACGTAATCTTCGATGTCGAACCGAACACCGCCACGTTGTCGGCGGTGCCGCACCTCTCGGCGTGGGCGAGAATATCGTCCAGTTCGGCCGGCGGAAATTCGAAGTCGTGTACGGCGTAGGCGTTGTCCCACATGACGATGAATCCCGCCGAAGCGCGGTTGGCAAGCGCTGCGATCCTCTGAACGGTTTCGGGCGAGTAGATGCAGCCCGAAGGGTTCGAGTACTTCGGCACGCACCACATGCACTTGATCGAAGGATCCGCCTCGACCAAGGCTTCCACCTGATCCATGTCCGGCCCGTCCGCATTCATCGGCACATTGATCATCTCGATGCCGAACGACTCGGTGATCGTGAAGTGCCGGTCGTAGCCCGGCACCGGGCAGATCGCCTTGACCGGAGTCTCGCTGGACCAGGCCGGCCCGCTCAGTCCGTAGTGGTATGCGGCGTCGATCACCTGGTACATCAAGGTCAGGCTGCTAGGACCGTCGGCAATGATTCGGTCCGGGTCCAGCCCAAGGATCTCCGCGCCCAGTTCCCGAGCCTCCGGGAGTCCCCGCAAGTCGCCATAGTTGCGCGCATCGATGCCGGTGGCCGACATGTAGTTGCCTTCGAGGATGCCGTCGAGGGCATTGGCAAGGTCCAGTTGTTCCGGCGCAGGCTTGCCGCGCGTCAGATCGAGCGAGAGGTTGGAGCCGCTCACCGCCGAATGGCGTTGGGCCAGCGTGGCCAACTCGCGTTCAAGATCGGCGATGTCGAGTTGCGCGTATTGCATTTCCTACCGATGTGGGTCGTAACCGGCCAGCGTGAGATCCGCGGCCGACGCGGTGTGCCCGCAATGCGGCGCGCATTGTACCCAACGCACGGCGCGCCGCAGCTTTCTCTATATCGGCTAGGCAGTCAGACCCGTGGTTTCCTCGACGCCGAGCATCAGGTTCATGTTCTGGACTGCGGCGCCCGCGGCGCCTTTGCCCAAGTTGTCGTAGCGGGCGGACAGGAGCACGTGTTCCGGGCCCGTAAAGACCATGAGCTCGATCCGGTTCGTATCGTTGCACGCCGTGGCGCCCAGAAAACCCGTGTCCTGCGCGCATTCCGCCCCCAACGGCAGGACGCGCACGAAGGGCTCGCCGGCGTAGCGCCCGGTGAGCGCTTCGCATACGTCGGAAGCGCTGGCGCCATTCTCCAGTTCATCCAGGAACAGCGGCACCTGGGTCAACATGCCCTTGAAGAAGTGTCCGACCATTGGCTGGAACAGCGGCGCCCGGCGCGTCCCGGTGTAGCGGCGCATCTCCGGCACGTGCTTGTGCGACAGGTTCAGTCCGTACGGCCGCACGCGCAAGTCCGCTTCGTCCCGCGCGGAATAATCGGCGATCATCGCCTTGCCGCCCCCCGAGTATCCGGAGACGGCGTTCACGCGAAGCGGGAGTTCCGGCGAGACGATGCCGGCGTCGATGAGAGGACGCACGAGCAGGATGAATCCCGTCGGATAGCAGCCGGGATTGCTGACTCTCTGCGCCTTCCTGATCGCATCCCGGGTCGTTTCGCCCTCGAGTTCTGGAAGTCCGTAAACCCAGTCCTCCGCCGTGCGGTGGGCCGTGCTCGCATCGAGGATCCGCGCAGACGGCGCGAGCGCCGCCGCTTCCCGTGCCGCCTCGTCAGGCAGGCACAGGACAGTCAGGTCCGCCGCCTCGAAATACGCGCGGCGGCTCGCCGGTTCCTTGCGCTCGGCCTCGGGTATCTCGAGCAGTTCGATATCGCCGCGCGACTTGATGCGACCAGCGATTTCGAGCCCGGTCGTCCCCGCCTGGCCGTCAATGAATACCTTGTGCATATGCGCGACCGCGAAAGTCGCTTTCCTGTCGAAGGAAGGAAGATGATCGATTGTAAAGCAATCGGTTGCAGCGCCGGGCGCATCGGCGAGCAGCGATTCTCGTTGGACAAGGGCAAGGGACTTACAAAAAGTTCAGCACTGAGATTTTAGTAACGCCCTTCGCAATGAAGAGAACTTCAATAAGGAACACCGTTGCCAAATGGTCATGGCCTGTTCTTCGCCCAGAGCCCTCAGCGAAGAAAGAGGTCGACCGCCGGGTTGCCAGTCTCCTCCCAATAGCGGTATCCGATGCGGTTCAGGTAGGTTGAGAGCCCCGCCCGATCCGCGTCTTCCGCCTCGAAGCCGACCATTACCCTGCCCCAGGCGGCACCGTGGTTGCGGTAGTGGAACATCGTGATGTTCCAGCGGCTGCCGAGCCCGTTCAGGAAACGCAGCAGCGCGCCCGGGCGCTCCGGAAACTCGAACCGGTAGACGAGTTCCGGCTTGCTGCCGAAGGTGCGGCCGCCGACCATGTGGCGCACGTGCAGCTTCGCGGCCTCGTTGTCGGTCATGTCGGTGACACGGTAACCCGCTCGCGCAAGGATATCGGCAGCGGTCTGCCTGTCCTCTCCCGGCGGCACCTCCAGCCCCACATACACGTGGGCCTCGTCCGCCGCCGCGAAGCGGTAGTTGAACTCCGTGACGGAACGCCTGCCAAGCGTCCTGCAAAAGCGCCGGAAGCTGCCTGGCTCCTCGTCAATCGTGACGCCGAGAATCACCTCCCGGTGCTCGCCCAGTTCGGCGCGCTCGGAGATGTGGCGGAGCCGGTCAAAATTGACGTTGGCGCCGCTGACGATCGCGACGTAGCGGCGGGCGCCATCCTGCGCATCGTTTTCCGCGTACTTCTTGAGCCCTGCGACGGCGACGGCGCCCGCGGGTTCGGCGATGAGGCGCGTGTCGTCGAACACGTCCTTGATGGCGGCGCAGATCTCATCGATCGAAACGACCACCACCTCATCGACACAAGTACGGGCGATCTTGAACGGTTCCCGGCCCACCTGCGCGACGGATACCCCGTCGGCGAACAGGTTTAGCGAGTCGAACGGCAAACGGACGCGCCGGCCGGCCTTGAGCGCCGCCGCGAGACACTCGGAACCTTCAGCCTCCACGCCGATGACCTGCGTTCCGGGCCGCAGATACTTGACGTACGCGGCGATTCCAGCGATGAGCCCGCCCCCGCCCACCGGTACGAAGATGGCGTCGAGATCCGGTTGCTGGTTCATGATCTCCATGCCGACCGTCCCCTGGCCGGCGATGACATCGACGTCGTCGTACGGGTGCACCGGCACGTATCCCCGGCTTTCCGACAACTCGGCGGCATGTTGGGCCGCATCCGCGTACGTGTCGCCGTGCAGGACCACGTGTCCGCCAAGGTTGCGCACCGCATCGATCTTGATGCTGGGCGTGTTCCGTCCCATGACGATATGGGCACCGATGCCGAGCCTGTCCGCCGCCAGCGCGACGCCCTGGGCATGGTTGCCCGCCGACGCGGCCACCACGTCCCGCGCCCGCTCGTCATCCGAAAGCTGGGCCATCTTGTTGTATGCGCCGCGCACCTTGAAGGAAAAGGCGGGCTGCATGTCCTCCCGCTTCAGCCAGACTTCGTGGCCAAGCCGCGACGAAATACCGTGGGCGCGCTGCAGGGGTGTCTCGATCGCGAGGTCATAGACCCGTGAGGCGAGGATCTTCTTGACGTAGTTCTCCAGCATCGGCATGCGCTCGCGTTAAACGGGCTAAGACTCCTGGCTCAGGACCTCGTCCAGCACCGGGCGAATCTCCTGGAGGAACAGATCCGGGTTTTCGCTCATGGGGAAGTGCCCCAGTCCCTGCATCGTGCGGTAGCGGGCACCGGGAATCATCGCCGCCAGTTCCTCGCCGAGCGCGGGTGTGCCGCTCCAGTCGTACTCCCCGTTCAGGATGTAGAGCGGGCACTCGCGGGTGTCGATGCCCGCCGCGCTGTTGCGGACATCGTGATCGACGGAGTAGTAGTAGAGGTCGCCCCTGAAGACCGCGGGCGCGCCCTGGCTGTAGACCCACGCCGTCTCGCGGCGGAACGCCTCGGGGCTCGTCGGCGCCATCATTCCGTACATGAGGTGCGCCTTGAAATCGTTGCCAATCTCGGGGTGATAGAACTCGTCGTTGTAGCCGCCGGGCGTGTATGGCGCGGTCTCGAGACCGATCAGCGCGCGGAAATCGGCAGCGTGGTGGATGGCGAGGTCCACCGCCAGGTGCCCACCGATGGAACTGCCCATGTACACGGGACGGTCGAGTTCCAGCGTCCTCGCGAGGGTCACAGGCACGCGCATCAGGAAGTCCTTGGTCAGCCTGTAGGGTTCGCGCCACCAGGTCTTCCCGGTCGGCGGGACTGACTTGCCGTGGTACGGAAGGTCGTAGGCGATCAGCCGGAACTCCTCGCGCAGCCCCGCGTCTTCCAGCACATGGCGCCATTGCCGCCCGTCCGCGCCAGCGGTGTGCTGCAACAGGACGGGCACTCCGGACCCCGTTTCTTCGAAGTACACCCGGTAATCGACGCCATCGAGGTCCAGGTGCACGTAGCGGCCTACCGCTGCGTCAAATTGCTGTTCCGTCATGCCGCGGACTCCTCGATGCCGTTGCGAACGTCGCGCATGACCTCGATAAGCCGCCGGATGGCCGGGTAGTAGGCGCAGTAGTGGCCAATGTCACCGGCGACGTCGAAGCCGTGATGCAGGGTCGCCGGATACAGGTCCTGGTAGAAGGGCCTCGGCACGGACGCGAGCATCGCCTCCCAGTCCTCCTCGGGCGCCATGATGGCCAGATCGCAGGCGGTTCCCCGGTACCACCGGTCGATCGAGACGATCTCGCCGGAGTCGACCACCATCTGGTACCGCCGCTCGCCGATCCTGAGGCGGATCCTGCTGTTCCAGAAGCGCGCGTGAATCCGGAACTCACCGTCACCGTTCGCCCGCGCACGCACCTGTTCCCAATCCAGCACCGTCCTCTCCGGCCAGCCAAAGGTGCGATAGGGTACCCCACTACGGGGCGAATCCCCGCATTGCCGTGATTCTCCCGTTCACGTACTGTGGCCCGATTCCGTCATCGGGGGATGCTACTGTGAGCCTCAGGATCGGCCTGGTCTCCGACACGCACATACCGGAAGCGATGGACCACCTGTGGCCCCAGGTGTACGAGGCCTTCGGCGGGGTCGACTACATATTCCACGGCGGCGACATCCACGAGTTCTGGGTTCTCGACACGCTGGAAAAGCTGGCGCCGGTCTACGCCGCCCGCGGCAACGGCGAAGACGGCTCCGGCGGCCGGCCTGTTCAGCCGGACGATCCCCGGGTCAGGGAAGCGTGGTCCTTCGAGATGGAGAACCTCACCGTCGGGCTGACCCACTACATCCCAACGGAGGAGCGCCCGCCCTACCTCACCGTCGCCAGGTGGGTCGAACGCTACTTCCCCGACAAGCGGCCCGACGTCATCGTCTACGGGGACACCCACACGGAAGCCATCGAGGTGGTGGACGGCATCCTCTGCGTCAATCCGGGATCGCCCACCTACCCGCACAACTACGACACCCAGTACGGCACCATCGGCTTCCTCGATCTCGACGACGGCAACGCCGACGCGTCGGTGTGGCTCATCACGGACGGTGGGATCGAGGCCTTCGACTGGGAAGCGGTTCCGCCCTGGCGGCGCCGCTAGATTGGCTGTCCCAAAAAGCCGGACCCCGTCGCCGAGTGAAGGCCAGTTCGACCGGCGCACATGGGCAGCAACCACTGCGACGGCCTCACGCCGCAGCGACATGTTCAAGCGCCGACGAACACTCATTCGGATGGTGCTCAAATCGAATCGCCATCGATCTCGACTATGACCGGAGCCCCTGGTGCCCACTTCTCCTCCGGGAGATCGTCGATCGGTCCTCTGTATTCGAGGTCCACCCACGCCGATTTGATGTCGGGTACAACGCTCGCTGGTCCGAGCACCAAATGGAGACGGGTATCTGGTGGACTGGTGATCGGGGTGCCGGAATTGAACCCCTGTCGGCCCTCACCGTGAAAGTCCCGATACAGGTCGACGAATCCGGAGGTGCGCAGAGAAAGCAACGCTTCGCGCTCATCTGGCGAGCGGTTGAGAGTGTCAGGCTTACTCTCGCCATCGAGGACTACGTTGAAGTCCCCACACAGGAACATGGGCTTTCCTGTGAAAGGCTGGCCGGCGACGCACTGCTCCAAGCGCCGGAGCCACTCGACCTTGGCTTGAATCGAACGTCTAACCTCGTCCACGTTGCTGCTCCCGCATAGCGCATAGGGAGCATAGACGGATGCGACATGGACCCGGCCAGCGTCGACCGTCAGTAGCCGGCCATCCACCTCTTGTCCGGGCAACCCTCGCTGCCGGACCTCCAGTTCACGCCCGCCTTGCAGAAAACCCTGCCGGACCAGTACGGCAACGCTGGCGAGTTCCTGGTCGGCAAAGAGCTCCTCAACGCGATAGCCGACGTTCTCGATTGCTTTCCTCGGGAAGTTGCCCCGGCGCTTGCTCGAGACCCGGACCTTCTGCAACGCGACGACATCCGGTTTCCGCTTGTGCAACCAGTGGCGGAGATACGGGAGTCTTCGATTCACGCTGTTCACCGACCAGGTTGCGATCTTCATCGAAGCACTCTCGGTGAAGCCATAGCCGTAAACCCTCAGCCGGTTAACTCGAGTGTTCTCGCCATCGTGGCGCGCCGCTCTTCGTGCGTCGCCTTATTGTTTGAGCTCATCCAAACTTCTCGCCATCGTCATCTCTTCTTCGCCTCTTTGATCTGCCTTCACTGCGTCCTCCGCTATTCAAGCGAAGTTAGAACCAAATGCTGTATGTATGCTTGACCTCTGTCCGGCAAAAGCGGTGCATGATCCAACATCTTCCACGCATGGGATAGCGCAAGTGGTCGCGCCGGATCGGGACTGCGTTGTGACGCGCTGTGCGCTCGGGGCTTGGCGCGACGCGCGGCATCCGATACCGTGGCGGCATGGACCAGCCTACGCTTGCGATGGCATCCCCAAGAGGACTGCTCGGACGGGAGCCTCTCGAATGAGGGTAGCCACCGCCGTCGTTCTATGCGCGTACCTGGCCTCTTGCGACTCCGCGAAGGACATTTCCCCGCGCCAGGCGCCGGCCACCTCGCTCCCTGCCGTACTCCTCTCGGACGGCGCCGCGCAGCCCGTAGCCGCAGCGGCGTGGCCGAATCTCCTGTGTGAGCTGGCGGACGGCATGGACGGCGCTTCCTGCCACCTGGTCGGTGGCGGTGCCATGGCGCTCGAGCTCAGCCATGCAGGCTTCGAGCCCGTGATCGCCGGAGTCGGCGACCGCTCCCGGGGCGGCGTCACAGCGAGGGGACAAATCTCCTCCGGCATGGGCATCGTCCTCGGCAGCGGCTTCGTATCCGAATTCAGACCCATCGCACCGCTCGGGCTCCTGCAGATCGACGGTACCGTGGTATCGGAGCTGTCGAACCACGGCTACACCCGGATCATCGGGCTGCGCGACGGCGCCCTCGACATCATCGGCCGCGCGGACTACCACCGGGGGCTTTTCACTTCCGCGATGCAGGTGGGGCCGGGTGTCGTGGAAGTCGGGAAGCTCGACATCTCGGAGCGGGAACTCAACCTGCCGGCGCACTTTCGCGCCTTCGTCGCCCGGTGCGATGCGTCGACGCTGGTGGGGATAACGCTTAAACCCATGCACCTATACAACCTCGGCGGCGACCTCCTCGCGACCTTCGAAACCGCCGGCATCAATTGCACCGAGGTGGCCAACATCAGCGGCGATCTCGAGGCCCTGCTCGCGGTCAAGAGCGGCGATCGGACGCTCTACATCGGCAATCCGGATTCGCCCAAGGCCTCGCTCATCGCCTGGAAGCAGACATGACGCTGCAACAGGTTGCCGACCTGCGCGAGGAAGGCGAGGCACTCTACGGCCTGCTGGACACCCTCACCGACGAGCAATGGGCCATGCCCACGCCGTTCAAGAATCGCACCGTGAACTGGGTCGTCCGGCACCTGCACGACGCGGACCGCTGGGCCGTGCTTTCCATCAGGGATCCGGACGCGTACCGCAAATGGGCGGCCAAGTGGATCGCGGGCACCCGGGTACATCCCCGGTATCCCCGCGGCAGGCCGTTGCTGCAGCGTTGGCGCGCGGACTTCGTCCGGCTCTGCGACACGCTGGACACATCGGACCCTGCAGTGCGCATACCCTGGTTCGGGCCCGATATGAGCATCCGCATGATGGCCACCGCGCGGCAGATGGAAACGTGGGCGCATGGCCAGGACGTCTACGACCTGGTGCGGGTACGGCGCCGGAATACCGACCGGATCCAGAACATCTGTTTCCTCGGCGTTCGAACGTTCGGCTGGACGTTTCTGAACCGCGAACTGGATGTCCCCGCGCCTGAACCGTACGTCCGTCTCGATGCGCCCTCGGGTGCGGTCTGGGAGTGGAACGACCCTTCCGACACGAACTGCGTCATGGGATCCGCGGTGGAGTTCGCCCATGTCGTCACCCAGGGCAGGAACATCGCCGACTGCAATCTCACCGTCGTCGGCGAGACCGCCAATGCCTGGATGCGCATGGCCCAGTGCTTCGCCGGCGAACCCCAGGAACCGCCCGCACCGGGCGAAAGGGCCTGGTAAGGCCGTAACGGCACACGACACCAGGAGAAGCACCATGCAACCAGGCCCGATCAAGCTCGGCGTCGTCTTCCCCCATAACGAGATCGGTGTGGACCCGATCGCCATCCGTGACTACGCCCAGGGCGCAGAGGAACTGGGCGCCGACCACATGATGATCTACGACCACGTGCTCGGCGCGGATCCTGGCAGGCCGGGCGGCTGGGATGGCCCGTACGACAAGGACGTGGCCTTCCACGAGCCGTTCACACTGTTCTCGTACATGGCGGCGGTCACCTCGAAGATCGTGTTCGGCACGTGCGTGCTGGTCCTGCCCCAGCGTCAGACCGCGCTGGTAGCGAAGCAGGCGGCCCAGCTCGCGATCCTGTCCGGAAACCGGTTCCGGATGGGGATCGGTGTCGGCTGGAACACCGTGGAGTTCGAGGGACTCGGCGTTCCGTTCACGCGGCGCGGCGCCAGGCAGGCCGAGCAGGTCGAACTCATGCGCCGCCTCTGGACCGAGGACAACGTGGCCTTCACGGGCGAATATCACACCATCGATCGGGCGAGCATTTTGCCGCGGCCCGATCACCCCATTCCGATCTGGTTCGGAGGTGGCGCGCCTGCCGTATTGCGGCGTTGTGCCCGGCTCGGCGACGGGTGGGTGCCCGTCGGCACGCCGAACGAGCAGTCGCGGCGGGCCATCGCCACGATCCGCGAGGTTCGCGAGGCGGCGGGACTGCCATGGGAGGGTTTCGGTATCCAGGCGCAGGCGCAGACCCGGGGCGGCGATCCGGACAGGTGGAAGACCCACCATGACCGGTGGCACGAACTCGGCTGCACGCATCTCGCCATCGTGACCCACTACGTGGGGAACGGCACCAGCGTGGACGCCCACCTCGCAGCTGCGGAGCGCTACTTCGAGGCCGTGCGAGGCTGAGGGGGCGTTCAACGCCCGCCAGGTAGCCCACCAATCGTCAGGAATCGATGACACCTGCGCCGGAAAAGGACCATCCCAAGCTGGTGATGCTGGGAATGCTCCACATGGCCCAGTACTTCCCCGCCGCGTTCACGGGAATCGCCCTGCCCTTCCTGTTCCGCAAGGAAGGCCTGCCGCTCGAGATGTTCTGGCTGCTCGCGCTGCCCGCCATCCCGCGCTGGCTGAAGTGGCTCATCGCCCTGGTCGTGGACAACTACGGCAGCGCCCGCATCGGCCAGCGCAAGAGCTGGATCATCCCGTGCACGGCGATCGGCGCCGCCGCCTACGCCGCGCTCGCCTGGATCCCCCCGGCGGTCTCCGCCGTGTACCTGATCGTCGGCATTTTGCTTGCCAAGTCGTTCATCATGGCCGCGCAGGACATCGCCGTGGACGGTTACGCCGCCGAGTCGATGACCGACGCCGAACGTGCCACGGGAACCTCGATCATCGGTTTCCTTGGCACGCTGGCCAATGTTTCTGGAAAGGGCGTCGTCACGCTCGTCACGACCTTTGGCTGGTTCCAGACCATGCTGGCGGCGTCCGCCCTCATGGTCGCGTTCGCGGCACCCGGGATCATCCGGCGGGAACCCCCGCCTCCCCCCGCAACGAGACAGCGCCGCGCACGCGGCGAGCGCGCAAGCCTCCTGAAGGCCCTGCGCCGCCGCGAGTCTCGCTACATCCTTCCGTACCTCTCGGTATTCGGCTTCGGCGCCGGGTTCTTCGGCTCGATGCTCGGGCCCTTCTTCGCCGACGAGGGCCTCACGACCACCCAGTTCGGCATCCTGTTCACGATCGCAACCCTCGCCGGCAGCGGGCTCGGCGCACTCGTCACGCCCTGGCTGGTGGAACGCATCGGCATGCGCAGGACGGCGATCATCGGTGTCGTCGCGTTGCCAGTCGAGGGCTGCATCTTCGGCGCCCTCGCCCTGTACCCGGGGCTCCCGGCCCTGCCCACGCTCACGTCCATCGTAGCAATCCTTGGATTCGTCACGTCGATCTACTCCTACGTCGTGAACAACTCCCGCTTCCGGTGGGCGTCGAAAGCGCAGGCGGCCACGGACTACAGCATGCAGTCGAGTCTCTGGAACTTCGGCCTGTGGGCTGCGGGATCCACCGCCGGGTTCGTCGTGGCGGACCTGGGCTGGGCGATCTTCTTCCCCATCGCGGGCTGCCTCGCCGGAGCGGGGGGTGTGCTCTACATCGTCCTGTTCGACCGCATCGAGGCCATGGTGCGGCGTCGGGAGCGCGACGAACTGGAGGGCATTGCCGTCTTGGCACCGTAAACCAGGAGCGCGTCTTTGCGGCCGAGCCCAACCTGACCTGCTTCCTGGTCAACGTCCGCAAACGGATTGACCGTGCTCGTCAATCGGATAGAATGCCATCATGTTGCTTGATCTTACATCATGATACGTACGCAAATTCAACTTACCGCGGAGCAGCTGAAAGCGCTCAAGGGTCTCGCACGCGAGGAGGAACGTTCCGTAGCGGACTTGGTACGGGAGAGTGTCGCAGAGTACCTGGTGCACCGTCCGCGAGTGGACCGCGCCGAACGCGTGCACCGGGCTCGCAGCCTGATTGGACGTTACCATTCGGACTGCCCCGATCTCGCCGAGCATCACGACGACCACCTCGACGACGCGTTCGACCATTGAGCCTGTTTGTCGACACGTCAGCCATCCTCGCCATTATCGACGCGGATCAGCCCCGGCACCGGGACGTCGTGGAGGCGTTCGACTTGGCGATCGACACCGGCGACCCCCTGTTCACGTCCAACTACGTGCTCGTGGAGACCTTTGCACTCGCGCAGCGCCGCCTGGGACTGCCCGCATCGCGCGACCTCGCGGTGTCGTTCGTTCCGCTGCTCAATACGCTGTGGGTGGACGAGTCGATCCACGAGACCGCCCTATCGGTGCTTCTGGCCTCCGGTCGGCGCAGCCTCTCGCTCGTCGACTGCACCAGTTTCGAAATCATGCGTCGGCACGGCCTCACGCAGGCACTCGCGCTGGATCGCGACTTCCAGCAACAGGGCTTCCAAGTTGCACCAGCCAGCTAGCTGAGAGGCTTGTGCAGACGTGATGAATCCCGGACCAGCACTTCCACCACGGCCGGCGCGGGATTGACGCCGGCAAGCTGCTCCAGCGTGCCGAGGCCCCCCGGATTCGCCACGTTCGCTTCGAGCACGTAAGGCGCCGCGAGATCGATGCCGGCGAACCTGGCGCCGCGCGAATGCAGGTGCGCGACGACCTTTCGGACCAGGGCCGTTTCGGTCGCGTCGAGTTCCGTACTGCGCGCCGCTGCCCCGGTCGCAAGGTTGCCCCCCGTCTTGGCGTAGGCGCCGACGATCTGTCCGCCCGCGACGATCACCCGTTTCTCGTCGTGCTCCGCTTGCTCCACGTAGCGCTGCAACAGGCAGTACCGACCAGCGCCGCGACCCGTCAGGTGCTCGAATACGGCACGGCAGTGGATGTCATCCGCACCGAGCAGGAACACGTCGCGGCCAAAACTCCCTGCGGTCGGCTTGGCCACCCAGCGGCCGCCACGGGCAACGATCTCCATGAGCGTGTCGACATCGGCGCTGGCATGCGTCTCGGGGCCGAACTCTGCCAGGTCGAACTTGCCGTGCAGGTAAACGAGGGCGTCCGCGGTGTTGACGAATCGCGCCTGGTCCAGGGTCTTCAGGAGTTGCATGCGGTCAAGAAAGGTCTCCCGCGCGCCGAGTCCGAGAATCCAGACCAGGTCGAACGGCGCCAGGGGGACCGCACGACCCCCGGCATCCCGCGCGGCCACACCGTCCGCCGTCAGCCCAAGCGTTTCGTGAAATAGCACGGCAACCCGCCAACCCGCGGCTTGGAACGCGGCGGGAAGGCGCTCGCGATTGTCGTTCGCGGACTCTCCAGGAGCAGTGAGAAAAGCGATGCGTTTCAATCTGTCGTCACCTCGGGACGGAGTGGGTGCGCTATGCGAACACCGCCGTTTCGGTTTTCCCGGAGCCGGAATTGATGCTCGGGGATTTGCGTTACACTCGGGGTATGCGCGCAAACTACAGTCTAACGCCCGCCGAAATACCGAGGCACCAACCGGCCACACTGGCGGCCGCGGAACGAATGGCGTTGAAGGAAGAGATTCGCGCCCGGCTCGATGCGCTGGACGCCGTTCTCGTCGCGCACTACTACGTGGACGCCGACATCCAGGACCTCGCCCATGAGACGGGCGGTTGCGTCTCAGACTCCCTCGAGATGGCGCGTTTCGGGCATGACCATCCGGCATCGACCCTCGTGGTGGCGGGCGTCAGCTTCATGGGAGAGACGGCGAAGATACTGTCGCCCGAGAAGCGCGTGCTCATGCCCACCCTGGAAGCCACCTGCTCCCTCGACATCGGCTGCCCCCCCGACGAGTTTGAAGCCTTCGTCAAGGAACACCCGGACCGCACGGTCGTCGTCTACGCGAACACGTCGGCGCGCGTCAAGGCGATGTCCGACTGGGTCGTCACGTCGAGCGTGGGACTCAAGATCGTCGAGCACCTGAGCGCGAACGGCGAACGCATCCTGTGGGCGCCGGACAAGCACCTCGGCGCCTACATCCAGCAGCAGACGGGCGCGGACATGCTGCTGTGGACCGGCGCCTGCATCGTCCACGAGGAGTTCAAGTACGACAAGCTCAAGCAGTTGATCGAGGTCTACCCGGAAGCGGGCGTGCTGGTGCATCCGGAATCGCCCGCCGCCGTCATCGGGATCGCCGACTGCGTCGGATCGACGAGCCAGATCATCGCGGCGTCGCAGGAGATGCCGAACGACACGTTCATCGTCGCCACCGACCGCGGCATATTCCACCAGCTCCGCAAACTGTCGCCCCACAAGCGCTTCATCGAGGCGCCGACCGCCGGGGCCGGGGCCACCTGCATCAGTTGCGCCCACTGTCCCTGGATGGCCATGAACGAGCTCCGGGCACTGAATGAGTCCCTGGAACGCCAGGACAGCGAGGTTTTCGTCGACGAAGATGTCGGCGTCCGGGCCATGGTCCCGCTTCGACGAATGCTGGACTTCGGTCGCCGGCAATGAGACTTTTCTGCGCACTGGGCGTACTGATCGCGAGTATGGCGATGGCATCTGAGTACAGCGACGGCTGGGGGCCTCCCACCGGAACACGGATCCCCGACGAGGAGTTCACTTCCCATCTCGGCGAAACACGCACATTTGCCGACCTGATGGGCGAAAAGGGCGTTCTGATCCTGTTCAACCGTTCCGCGAACTGGTGACCCATCTGCAAGGCTCAGTTCGTCGAACTGAATGCGTGGCAGGACCGTTTCGAAGGACTCGGCGTCAACGTCGTCGGGATGACGTACGACGCCCCGGAGGTATTGTCCGACTTCGTCCTGGACAAGGACCTGGGCTATGCGCTGCTCTCCGATCCCGACGGGGCGTACGTGACAGCGCTGGGCATACGTAACGACGAATACGGGCCCGGTCACCCCGGCTTCGGGATACCGCATCCCGGCATCATGCTGGTCGATCCTTCCCGCGCCATCCTGTACAAGGCCGCGATGGAAGACTATCGGAAGCGGCCCTCGTTCGAGTCGGTGTTCGATGCGGTGAGCGGCGCGGTGCAGTAAACCGGCGAAGCCCGCGCGGAATAGCCGAATCCCAACAAGGCTTCCGCCAACCTCCCGGGCCTGGGAGCAGGCTTGCCGTTGTACAGCGCAGTCACCTAGCCCTTGAACGACTCCAACTCCGTCCTCAGGTCAAGAATGCGTTGGGTGAATCCCGCCGTGAGACGGTAGTTGTCCTCTACCAGCCTGCGGGCGTATTCGAGGTGCTGGATGGCCTGCCGGTAGTCGCCGCGCAGCGCGAAGAACTCCGCCCGCGCGCGGTGGACGCCAACGATGTCGCCCGCGAGTCCGGCGGTTTCGGCGAGTTCATGCCACACGTCGATGTCGTCTCCGTGCACGCGGCTCTGGCGGATCAGCACCTCCTTCGCATCGCCCTGGCGGCCAACCGACGACAGCGCCTTTGCATAGAGCATCGCCAGCGGCTGGTTGTCCGGGTTGATCACCAACTGGTGAGCGAGAAACCCCGCGGCTTCTTCACCCTGCCCCGCCGCTGTCAACGTTTCCCCGTAAGACGCCGCCAGGAGGATGCTCCCGGGATTGGCATCCAGGAGCCGTTTCATGTCGAGCACCGCTTCGAAATGCTCGCCTACGCCGGAGCGGGCGAGCGCCAACCGATAGTCCGTCGCGGCCCCCGACACGTCGTCATCCCGCGCGCGCGCCAGCGCGTCTTCGGGTGATCGCGCGAAGTGCACCAGGGCACGCGCACGCATGAACTGGTAGTCGCGCGAACCAGCCACCGATCGCTCGGGATATTGCGCCGCCTGGTTGCGCGCATCAGCTATGCGCGATTCCGTGACGGGGTGCGTCAGGAGGAACTCCGGCATCGTCTCCCGAAAACGGTAGGCCCGCTGCATGCGGCTGAACATGCGCTCCAGCCCGTGCGGGTCCAGTTGCGCCCGAACCATGGTATTGAGGCCGATCCGGTCGGCCTCCTGTTCTCGGCTGCGGCTGTACCGGAGCTGGTTCTGCACGGCGGCCGCCTGTGTTCCGACCATTGTCGCCAGGCCCGCATCACTGCCGCCGCCCGCAGCCATCAGCACCGCACCCGCGAGCAGACCAACGAGCATGGGCAATGTCGACTGTCGCTGCGCCTCGATGTCGCGGGCGAAATGGCGCTGGCTCAGGTGCGCGAGTTCGTGCGCCATCACGGCGGAATATTCATGCACGTCGCGGGCATGGACCAGCAGACCCAGGTGCACGCCCACGACCCCGCCGGGCACGGCGAAAGCGTTGATCTCGGGATTGTCGATCAACACCGGATATAGCGTGGCGTCCTTGAGGTCCGAGTGCTGCGCGAGCTGCTGCAACTGGGTGGCGACGTAGTACTTGAGTATTTCGTCCTGGACTGTGGGAATCCCGGATCGGACCTGTTTCAGGAACATCTGTCCCAGTCGGCGCTCCTCCGCAGGCGAAACGATGGCCGATGACGCATCGCCCAGTTCCGGCAACTCGTCCGGCGTCGCGGCGTGCGACGAAGACAGGCTGGCGAACGCTGCTGCAGCCACCAGCAACACTAGGAATCTCATGGAAGAAATCGTATCAAAACGCCAGCTTGTGAATCGGCCGCATTGCCTGATCAGGAATCTCCGGTCAACATGCACCGTTCCACCAACCGGGACACAGGACGAAGCGCATGGGCGAAGTCCCCCAACAGTCCGGCGAAACCATCGCCACCCACAGCGGAAAGCCCTGGGGTTTCTGGGGAACGATGGGTTTCGCAATCCTCGTCCTTTTGCTGTTCTTCCTGGTACAGACACTGGTCGGTTTCGGCTTCCTGTATTCCGTCGAGTACGAGTCGGAGACCGGTGCGGAACAAACGGCGCAGTTCATGATGGGCAACGGGCTGCTGCTGGCCGTCGCAACCTGCACCACCGGCGTCATCTGCACGTTGACGATACTCCTGCTGGCACGGCTGCGCCGAGGGATCTCCGTCGGCGATTACCTGGCTTTGACCATGCCCACCGGCCGATCGTTCCTGCTGTGGCTCGGCATTGCCGTCGCCGTCGTCTTTGCAACCGACGCGATCCGGGTACTCGCCGGGAGGGACATGGTTCCGGAATTTCTCGTCGAAGCCTATCGGTCCGCCGTCTACCCGCCCCTGCTCTGGCTCGCACTGGTCATCGCAGCACCGGTTTTCGAAGAGTTCCTGTTCCGGGGATTTCTCTTCCGCGGCTGGATGGAGACCAGGCTGCGCGAAACCGGCACGATCCTGCTGACCTCCGCAACCTGGTGCCTCCTTCACTTCCACTACGATATCGCCGAACTGCTGGCCGTATTGGCCCTCGGCATCGTACTGGGCTATTCGCGTTCCCGAACCGGATCGCTCGTCACGCCTCTCGTCATTCATGCCCTCGTCAATCTCCTTGCGATAATGCAGGTTGCGCTGCTCGAGTGAATTGACCTCGCGGGCCGCTGGCAACGCCAACTGCTATGCTCTCGCGCCATGGCCGAAGTCACCGAGACACTGCTCGATGCGAGCGGACTGACCTGTCCGATGCCGCTGCTCAAGGCGAAGCAGGCATTGAACAGGATGCAATCCGGAGAACTGCTGCGGGTTATCGCCACTGATCCCGGATCCGTCAGGGACTTCGAAGTATTCAGCTCGCAGAGCGGGAATGCCCTGCTGGAGTCACGGCAGGAGGACGGCAGTTACTTCTACCTGCTGAAGAAAAAAGACGGCTGAGTTGCGGTGCGCTTCCTCGAAGTCATCGGCGGGTGGATCAACGAGCACTTCTCGAACGAGGAGGCCATCTACCTGGTGGTCCTGCTGCTCGCCGCGTTCGTGGTGCTGTTCTTTTTCGGCGCCTATATCGCGCCGGTCCTGGCTGGCCTGGTATTCGCGTATCTCCTGAGCGCCGTGGTCGACCGGCTCGTCGACTGGCACGTGCCACGGCTGGCGGCGGTGTGGATCGTATTTGCGCTTTTCGTGGGCGGCGCCATCGCTCTCGTCATCGGCATCGCCCCGTTGATCTGGCGGCAGTTGACTGAATCCGTGAATGCCATGCCCGGCGTCATCGACCGGCTGCGCGTCCTGGTCGGGGACCTTTCCACGGAGTTTCCGGGCACTTTCTCCCCCACGGTCGTCGAGGGCTGGCTCGCCGCGCTGAACGCCGAGGTGACCGAAATCGGAAAGGCCGCCCTGCAGGGGCTGGTGGCGCAGGTGCCGAACGTATTCGGCATCATCATCTACCTCATCCTTCTCCCGATCTCGTTCTTCTTTTTCCTGAAGGACGGCAAATCGATGGTCGCGCGGGTACTCGCGATGCTGCCGCAGCACCGGACGCTGCTCGACAGCGTGGGCCGCGAGATGAACGTGCAGATTGCCAACTACATTCGCGGCAAGGCCATCGAGATACTCATCGTCGGCACCGCGACGTACCTGGCCTTCCTCTTCCTCGGACTCAACTACGCGGCACTGCTCGGCTTCGTCGTCGGCATTTCCGTGCTGGTCCCTTTCGTCGGCGCGGCGGTGGTCACCGTGCCCGTTGCAGCCGTAGGGTTCCTGCAGTACGGCTGGTCCTGGGACTTCGCATACGTGATGGCCGCCTACGGCGTCATCCAGGCGCTGGACGGCAACGTGCTCGTGCCGATCCTGTTCTCGGAAACGAACGACCTGCACCCGATCACCATCATCGTGGCGGTCCTCGCATTCGGGGGGCTATGGGGATTCTGGGGCATCCTGTTCGCCATTCCGCTGGCGACGCTGGTCAAGGCGATCTTCAACGCCTGGCCACGCACCAACGTCGCCCAAGCGCCCGAAACGTAGCTCGCTCCATCCTGCTGCCAACCTCTACGTGCTGCCCACCTCCAACTTGTGGAAGGCACCACTGGGATTTACCATGACCACCCGTTAACCGGAGGATACTTAAGCCCCCATGTTGCAAGGGAGCAATGTCGCACTGATCACGCCCATGAAGCCGAATGGCGACGTGGACTGGCCAGCCCTCGAAGGCCTGATCGACTGGCACCTCGAATCTGGCACGCACGGCATCGTGCCGGTCGGCACCACCGGCGAGTCGGCGACCCTGGATCACGACGAGCACAAGCGGGTGGTGGAGCATACGCTCCGGCGGGTCGACGGACGCATCCCGATCATCGCCGGCACCGGGTCCAATTCCACCGCGGAGGCGGTCGAACTCACCGCCGCCGCCGCGAAGGCCGGCGCCGACGCATGCCTCCTGGTGACCCCGTACTACAACAAGCCCACGCCCGAGGGCCTGTACCAGCACTATCGAGCCGTCTCCGAAGCCGCGGACGTGCCGATCGTGCTCTACAACGTACCGCCCCGCACTTCCTGCGACATGCAGCCGGAAACGGTGGCCCGGGTCGCGCAACTCGAGAACGTGGTCGGCATCAAGGAAGCCTGCGGCGATGCCGGGCGGGTCGCGGAAATCCGGGAGGCAGTCGGAAGCGACGACTTCATCGTCCTGTCTGGCGAGGACGCCCAGAACCTGCAGATGATGGAACTCGGCGCTGTCGGCTGCATATCGGTGACCGCGAACGTTTTGCCGCGGCAGATGTCGGAGTTCTGTACGGCCTTTCTCGAAGGCGACAGATCCCGGGCACGGGAACTGGATGAACAGTTGCAGCCGATCCACGAGATCCTCTTCGTCGAGACGAGTCCCATACCGACGAAATGGGCGCTTCACCTGATGGGACGCGTAGACACCGGCATACGCCTGCCGCTGGTCCCCCTGTCGGCCGCACATGTCGACGAACTCAGGGCGCGCCTTTTGCGCGCCGGCGCGCTTTGACGCTGCGCGCAATCCTTCGCGCCACCGCCGTGGTGGCTGTCCTGGTCCCCGCCGTAACCGGCTGCCGGTGGATGAGCGACGAAAAGGGCCTCGTTCGGAACACGTCGAACGACTACATCGAGGCGCAGGAGACCGAACCCCTGATCATTCCCGGCGATTTGTCGGCGGCACGAATCAGGGACACCTGGCCCATTCCCGCCATAGAGGCCAAGCCCCTTGCCAGACACTATCCCGGTGACGCACCGCCGCCGGACGCGATCTTCGGCGGCGAGGCCCAGGACGCGATCAAGATCCAGAGGCTCGGTGACCGCCGGTGGATGATCATCGCCGACGAGCCCTCGAAGGTGTGGCCCGTCCTCGAACAGTTCCTCACCGAAAACGGTATCGGCATCGCCTCGGAAACGCCGGAAGCAGGCCGCATCGACGGCACCTGGCTATCCGTCGACAGCGGCAACCATGAGGATGTTGTCCGTGGGACGATCAAGGAACACAAGCAGGACGCTGACGGACGCGACCGGATCCGGTTCAAGATAGAGCAGGGCATTCGGTACGGAACCTCGGAGATTCACCTGCGCCACGAGAACGATGCGCTGGCTCAACCCACGGTCGACTGGCCATCGAAGTCGACCGTGCCAGACGTGGAGGAAGCGCTGTTGCTCGAGTTCGGGGGCTACTACGCCGCTGGCATCTCGACGCAGTCGGTATCGATGCTTGCCCGCCAGATCTCAACCGCGAACAAGGCGGTCATCGAACGCGATGGCCAGGGATATCCGAAACTGCGGCTGAACGTAGATTTCGATCGCGCATGGGCGGTTGTCAACTCGGCACTGGAGCGCGCGGAAGTCGAGATCGACAACACGCAGCGCAGCGACGGCCTGTTGCAGGTCAATATAACGAAGGACGTTCTCGGGGGCCGGGAAAGGTCGCTGCTTTCCCGCTTCTGGCCAAGCGGCGAGGATGCAAGGCCCCTCGACATTCGAATCGAATCAATCGAAGAATCGCAGGTCGTGCAGGTTTTCGAGCGCGACGGGCAGCCAGCGCCCGGAGAAATCAGCCAACAGATCCTGGTGATGTTGCGCGAGTTCGCTTCCTGACTTCGGACCGTGCCGGGTCCGCGATCTCAGCCGGCCGGGCTCCCCGCCGGGCACTGCCGTTGGCCAGGGGCGAGATGCCGAAATGGCCGGCCAGCGGCGAATGTCCCACGATGTCCGCCACACCGCGAAGTTTGAAATGCAGCCTCGACCGGGGCCATGGCACCGCGACCAGGGTGCATGCAAGTATCAGCAAATCGATGCGCAGGCTCCTGTGCGCGAAGTACCACGTTTCGAGCTGTCCCTTGAGCGGAATGATCACGCTGTCGTAGTACTCCTTCGGGTCTCCCGGGGCCTGGGCCAGGATGCGGTCCTCGTTGCGGAACACCAGCGAACCCACGCCCGTCACGCCGGGTTTCATGCTCTTCACGATCTCCTGCACCCGGGGCGAGTAGCAGTGAAACGCGCGCGACGTGAGCGGCCGGGGACCGACCAGGCTCATCTCGCCCAGGAACGTGTTCCACAGCTGCGGCAGTTCATCTATCTTCAGCGCGCTCAACCGCCTTCCGACCGGCAGCACCCGCGGATCATCGCCATAGGTGATGTCCCCGGCCACGGTACTCCCGCTGGCCATGGTCGTGAACTTCAGCAGCGTGAACTTCGCGCCCGAGCGTCCCACGCGGCGTTGCCTGAACATGACGTTCGTTTCCCCGGCGAAGCGCAGCAAGACCGACACGATCAGGTACAGCGGCGGCAGGATGAACATCAAAAGGCCACTGAGAAGAACGTCGATCACCCGCTTCGAGACCGCGTAGAACCGCGTATTCGTGCTGTGGCCGTTCGTCGATGTGGTTGAATTCATAGGGCAATACGATGAGTTGGACGCCATCCCCGCAAACGCGCGCCTTTATACGCCTTCTGGATTGGTGCGCAAGTCTACCACGCCCGCCGCTCATCGCCCCCGAAAAACGATGATGATCCAATACTCGCAATGCAAATCCCGACGCTAAACAAATCGGGTTGGTCCAAAGCAGGACCAATGGTCCCCTGGACTTTCGGACCGGTGGTGGCGAACGGCAGGGGCCGGGGCTGATTGCGGTGGGTAGCGGCCTGCCATCAGCTTGTCGCCAACATAGACGAAAAGCTCGGAGGAACGCGCCCAAAAACAGTCCCCGAAACCCGCGTTCCATGCAACACTCTAACGTTACGACATCCACCACCCGGAACGAGAGATGCGCGTTCACGTTGTCGGCGACCACCATGCGGCCACTCGCCTTCGGGACTGGCGCAAGCGCCACTCCCAGGATCGCCGATCCTGCCACGGCGTGAAAATCACCTGATGCATGTCGGCATCCTTCAGGCGGATCGCGTTGATCCGGAGCACCGCGCCAAGTTCGGCGACTACCCTGCAATGTTCGCCGAGACGCTTCGCGGCAGCATGGACCAGGAGGCCACGTTCGAGTACTTCGACGTGCGCCGCGAACGCTATCCCAAGGCTATCCGAGACTGCGACGGTTATCTGATTACCGGTAGCCGGGCCAGCGTCTACGAGGACGATCCCTGGATCGCCCGCCTCATCCGCTTCGTGGGCGAACTGCACGAAACCCGGGTCAGGACCATCGGCATCTGCTTCGGACACCAGTTGATCGCCCAGGCCCTGGGCGGCGTCGTCGGCCGGGCGCCCGCGGGATGGGGCGTCGGTGTTCACGCATGGAAGGTGGTGCGGGGGGAGCCCTGGATGCGCCCCGCGTTGCGGGAAATCCGCCTCCTCGCGAGCCACCAGGACCAGGTGGAGACACTGCCACCTGGCGCGCGCCTTCTGGCGTCAAGCGAGTTCTGTCCGTATGCCGCTTTCGCGGTCGGGAACCACATGCTCGCAGTACAAGGGCATCCCGAGTTCACCACGGCATACGCCGAGTTTCTGATGCGCAAGCGCAAGGCTATCCTCGGCGCAGCGTTCGAGCCCGGCATGCGATCACTGGATCAGCCGACCGACGCGGGAGTCATCGCAGGCTGGATGGCGGGGTTCCTGGCCTGCGGCGCCTCCTGACCGGCACCGACTCTCCAAGGCCTCTCGCGACACCGATGCCATGACCGAGCGTGACGGGCACATCCAGTTCGGCGATGCCTGCACCAGGCTCGGTCGCTGGGAGGAAGCGTCGAGGGCCTACCGGGACGCGCTCGCGCTGCAACCCGACGACGTCTCCACCACGATCAAGCTGGGAGATGTCTACCTTTCTGCACAGCTCTTTGCGGATGCGGCAGAACTTTACGAGGGGACCCTCTCGATCCTGCCGGACAACGCCGTCCTTCACAGGCACCTTGGCGCGGTGCTCCATCGAATGGGACAGACACAGAAGGCCATCGACTGCCTTGAGCGCGCAATCGAGCTACGTCCCGACTACGCGAAGGCGCGCATCGACCTCGCGCTGGTCTATCGGCAACTCGAGAGGACGGTGGAGGCGCTTCACCAGATCCAGGAATCCATCCTCTTCATGCCCGACGACGTCGATGCGCACATCAGCCTGGCGCTGACGTTGAGACAGGAGGGGAGAATGGCGTACGCGGCGAGGCACTTGAGCCAGTTCCTTGCGATCCAGCCCGTCTGCGGCGCCGCCTACTACCACCTCTCGATGATACGGCCACCACTCGACCTCATTCCCAGGATTCGCAGGCTCCTCGACGACCCCGCGCTGCCCGAGGACGATGCGATGTATTGCCACTTCGCCCTGGGCAATGTCCTCGACACCCACACGGCCTCAGATCTCGCATTCGACCACTACCGGCAGGCCAATACGCGCAAGCGCCGATCCCTCGTCTACGATCCCCGCGACAATACGCGGCTGTCCGAGAAGCTGATCGAGACGTACTCGAAGGACTTCTTCGAACAGAAACGGGGCTTGGGGTGCGATTCCGACCTGCCCGTATTCATCGTGGGTCTGCCGAGGTCCGGCACAACACTCGTAGAGCAGATTCTCAGCAGCCACGGCTCGATCCACGGAGCCGGTGAACTCGGGTCTTTCGCCGGGATCGACTGTACGATCGCGCACACGTTTCGGTCTGAGAAACCCGCTCCCGATTGCATGTCACTGATCGATCAGGAAACAGCGGACGAATTCTCCGCTCGGTACCTGGAAGAACTGCGGCTGCGGGCGCCGTCAGCCGCACGGGTTGTCGACAGGCTTGCCGGGAATTTCATCCGCGTCGGTTTGATCAAGACGCTGTTTCCCGACGCCTACGTCGTGCATTGCAGCCGGAATGCGCTCGACACCTGCGTGTCTCTCTACTTCCACTACTTCGAGGCGCTGGCCTGGTCCTTCGACCTCCGGGAACTCGGCCAGTACTACCTCGACTACCGGCGCCTGATGGACCACTGGGAAGGCCTTTTTCCCGACGGAATGTTCGAGGTGCGCTACGAGGAACTCGTGCACGACCCCGAGAGGGTCAGCCGGGCGCTGGTCGACTACCTTGATCTTCCGTGGGACGGGAGGTGTCTCGAGTTCTACAAGAACACCAGGGCCGTCATGAGTCCGAGCAACATCCAGGTCAGGCACCCGGTGTACAAGGTCTCCGTGGAGCGCTGGAAACGCTACGAGAAGCACCTTAGGTCGCTTGTCGAGGTCCTGGGGAAGGCTCAAGGTGGTTCTGTCATCGGGTAGCTCGCAACCATCGGCGTAGCTGTTCGCTGCGGCGATGTCCGGCGACAGTCCCTATCTGAATCGCCCGAATGCTCGGTTCCCGTCCATCGCCCACGAGACCACCGAGATCACGGCATCCCCAACGCGCGCGGCACCTTCCAACCCTCCGTTCCCTCCCGCAGTTCGGCTGGTAGCATGTCCCCATGTGGCCCGCCCTGCCCAACCCCCACGCGCTGGCGATGCTGCTGGTAACGGTCACCGCGCTGTACTTGTTCAGCCGGGAAGACTACCGCCTGGAAGTGACCAGTATCGGGCTTCTCTCGCTGCTGGCGGTGGGATTCTCGCTGTTCCCGTTCGAAGGCCTTGAGCCGACCGGGTTGTTCTATGGCCTGGGCCACGAGGCGCTCGTATCAGTCTGCGCGCTGCTGGTGCTGGGCCAGGGAATCGTCGTGACCGGCGCGCTCGAACCCGTCGGCCGATTGCTGGGGCGCGCATGGGCAAGGACGCCGTTCCTTGCGCTGCTCACCACCCTGGTAGTGGCCGCGGCGTTGTCCGCCTTTGTCAACAACACGCCGGTCGTCGTCCTGCTGCTGCCGATTCTCATTGGCGCCTGCCTGCGCGCGAATGCCTCACCCACCGGCGTGCTGATGCCGATGGGATTCGCAACCCTGGTGGGCGGCATGGCGACCACCATTGGCACATCCACCAACCTGCTTGTGGTGGCGGTCGCCCACGATATGGGCCTGGAACGCTTCGGCATGTTCGACTTCGCCGCTCCCGCGGCCATCGCCGGCGGCGTCGCCATGCTCTACCTGTGGCTATTGGCGCCTCGCCTGCTGCCCGAGCGGCGCATTGTGTTGGCGGACGCCTCGACACGCGTATTCGATGCCCGCCTCACCCTCTCTGAAGACAGCCCCGTGGTGGGCAACACAGTGGCGGCGGCAAGGGAGTTCGTCGACGACAACATGGAGGTCGTCCGCATCCGTCGGGGCAATACCCACATTTTCGCCAGCCCGGACGAAGTACTTCGCGCCGGTGACCGCTTGCGAATACGCGACACATCCACCCGCCTGTTGGCCTTCGCCCAAGCCATGAAGGCTACGCTCGAGAGTCGCAACAGCGCCGGCAATGAGATCGACGACGGGCTGACCCTCGCGGAAGTGGCCGTAGTTGGCGGCTCCAGGCTGGACGGCACCAACCTGAAATCGTCTCCATTCCTGCAGGAATACGAACTCATCGTACTCGCCCTGCATCGGCACGGACATGACATCTGGTCGGAGTACCTGGAAATTCAGGACGTGATGCTGAGACAGGGCGATGTCGTGCTGGTCCGGGGCCCGGGGAACCAGATTCGGCGCCTGAAGCGGGACCCCGAGTTCCTCGTGCTGGACGCCACGATGGAACTCCCGCGCACGCGCAAAGCCAAGCTCGTCCTTGGCATCCTGACTGCGGTGATCACGCTCGCCGCCACCGGCGTGATGCACATAGCAGTCAGCGCCGTGTTCGGTGTGCTGCTGATGTTGACGACCCAATGCATGAGCGTCCGCGCCGCCACCCGCGCCATCAACCCGCAGGTTTTCTTCGTGGTGGCCGCGAGCCTCGCTCTCGGCAAAGCGCTGGTCGTGACTGGAGCCACCGACTACCTCTCGGAGTTGTTCGTCTTCGCGACCGGCACGGCGTCGCCCACGGTAGTCGTGGGTACGCTGATGGCCCTGCTTGCGCTGCTCACCAATGTCGTCTCCAACAACGCTGCGGCGGTGATCGGCACGCCGATCGCCATTGGCATCGCCGGCAGTCTCGGCCTGCCTCCCGAACCCTTCGTGCTGGCGGTCCTGTTCGGTGCCAACATGAGCTTCGCGACGCCGATGGCCTACCAGACGAACCTGCTGGTAATGAGCGCCGGCAGCTACCGCTTCAGAGAATTCGTGCTTGTCGGGACGCCGCTAACCCTGCTGATGCTGGTGGTGCTGACGCTGGTCCTGTCGCGGATGTATCTCTGACAGCCGGGAACAGGATGTCGTAGCGCGGGTTCTCGCTGACGTCAGGCGAGCGCCTGCTCGAGATCCCCGATCAGGTCCTCGACCGCCTCTATGCCGATGGAAAGGCGTATCAGGTCCTTCGGGATCGGACTGCCCTCTCCTTCTATCGAGTAGCGGTGTTCGATCAGGCTCTCAACGCCGCCGAGGGACGTTGCCCGGGTGAACACCCTGCATCGCTTGACGACATCCAACGCCTTTTCCGCATCGCCCTTCACGCGCAGCGATAGCATGCCGCCGAAGCCGCCATCCATCTGGCGCCTGGCAATGGCATGTCCGGGGTGACTGGGCAGACCGGGATACAGCACGGCCCTGAGCGCGGGGTGTCCCTCGAAATGGCGAGCGATCGCCAACGCCGACTCCGAGGCCTTGCGTACACGCAGAAAGAGCGTGCGCATACCCCGCTGCAGCAGCCAGGCCTCGAAGGCCCCCAGGATCGCGCCCCCGTGAAGCCTCACGTGGCAGACGCGTTCCCAGAGTTCGTCCTTTCGCGCCGTTACTAGCGCACCCGCGACCACGTCGCAATGACCGTTCAGGTACTTCGTGGCCGAGTGCATCACGAGATCGGCGCCGTGCCGGATCGGCTGCGTCAACACGGGTGTTGGAACCGTGGAATCGACAACAAGTGCGGCTCCCGCTTCATGCGCGATTTCGGCCGCAGCCGCGATGTCGATCACATCCCACGTCGGATTGCAGGGCGACTCGATCCAGAGCAGCCTGGTCCCTTGCCGTTCAACCGTCTGGACCATGGCGTCCGGATCCGCGGGATCGAAGAGATCGAGCGCGAGCCCCCACTGGTCGCAGAAAGTGATCAGCCAATTGCGCAATCCCCAGTACATGATTCTCGGAGCCACAACCCGGTCGCCGGGCTTAAGCGACTGGATGATCGCCATCGCAGCGGACATGCCGGAGCTGAAGAGCAGGGCCTCCTCTCCCCCTTCCAGGCGAGCGAGGACCTTCTCCGCCACGACGAAGCCGGGGTTCTCGTCGCGCCCGTAGCTGTGCTGCGGGTTCGTCAGCGCATAGTTCTCATCGCGCAGGTAGGTCGTGGACGGGAATATGGCCGGCGTGAGCCCGCCCTTCCCGGCGTCTATCTGACGCAGGGCCTGCGCATTCAGCGTTTCCGGCGCGAGTTTCGTGTCGTTACGCATTCGATCTCGATGAGTCTGTACTTTGTGCGATGATTGGAGTTCCCTCCACCCGCGGACGATAATAGACGAATGCCTTCGGGCAGCGTTCGCGAGAAACCGTCAATGGCCACAATCCGGTTGTCGCTTCGGCTGGCTGTGCTCTGCTGCCTGCTGGGCAGTGCATCGCTCGACAGCGAGGTCCACTTCCACGATCTCGGCTTCGACGAGGCCCTCGAACGGGCCGAGGCCGAGGCAAAGGTCGTGTTCATCGACTTCTTCACGACCTGGTGTGTTCCCTGCAAGGAGATGGACGCCACCACGTTCAAGGATTCGGACGTCTCGGCGTGGCTCGCCGAGCACACCGTGGCGCTGAAGATCGATGCCGAGGCGAGCGAGACCAACCGGGCACTGGCGCAGCGGTACGGCGTCCGGTCCTTCCCGAACTACGTGTTCATATCGCCGAACGGCGACCTGATGGACCGAATCACCGGGAAGCGGCCGCCCGAGGAGTTCATCGAACACAGCAATAGTGCGCTTCGGGGGGAGAATGCCATCGCCCGGGCCCAGGCGGCACTGGCGGCGGGCAACCCGGAGGATCCGAGCCTGCGCTCCAGGCTGGCCGACGCCTACGCGGAACTGGGACAGGACCAGAACGCGCTGCGCGAATACCTCTGGTGCTTTGATGTGGGCATGAAGAACACAGAGAGCTATGGGGCTGTCCGGCTCTCGTTCCTGTTGAGCGACATCGAGAGACTCGGGCACCGATATCCTCCCGCCCGGGCAGCGCTGGTCGAACGCCGACGGCAGGCGGAGCAGCGCATCATCGACGGGTCTGCCGAGTACGACGACATTGCGGATTACTCGTCGATAAACGAAACGCTCGACGAACAGGATGCGACCCTTGCCCTGTACGATCGGGTCAGGGACGCGGGTTCGTTACCCGATCTCACGATGCGGGCTTTCGCGCGCGAGGTCTTCGACCTCCTCGTGGACGCGAAACGGTATGAAAGGATCGTTGCGGAGTACGACGTTTCCGCGAGGATTGAGTGGGAATTCGAGTCATTCAGATCGTTGATGGAGTTCTATCAGGATCCGGGTGAGATGTTCGATCAAGTGGAGGAGCAGCTCTCAGAATCCACACGAAAGGAGTTGGCGGACATCCTGGCGGACTCGGACCATCAGGAACGGATGCGGCAGACTTACAAGGACATGCTGCGTGATGACATCGCTTCCCACTACCAGGTACTCGTCGGCGCCGGGCTCCTCGAGGACGCCGCTGAGGTCGCGCAACGGCTGATCGAGGAACTCGACGACGCCGAAACCCACAATGCACTGGCATGGGCGGGTTACCTCACCGGGTCGCCAGTCGAGGCGAACCTGGTGCAGGCGCGCCGGGCGTTCGAGATGACCGAGGGGAAGGACATCGCGATCGTGGACACGTTGGCACGCGTACTCGCAACCCTCGGCCACAAAGACGAGGCGGTCTCGATAGGCGAAAAGGCCCTGCTCGAGGCGGAGACGTCAAGTGACCGGCAGGTCCTGCTCTATTGTCTCGAGTACTGTTACAACTACTCCGCCGATTGACGGTACCGGTTTGGCGATGTCGACCGTTACAGCAGTTCCTCCGCCATGAACCGCAGCGTTTCCGGATTGGAGGAACCGACCTTCAGCATCGTCACCGGACTCTCCTTCCAGGCCTGCAACCGATCGCGGATCCGCTCCTTCGGGCCGACCAGTGAGATCTCGTCGCACAGTTCCCGGGGCACGGCCGCCATGGCGTCGTCCCTCCGGCCGGCGAGGAACAGCTCCTGGATGCGTTCGGCCTCGGCGCCGAAGCCCATGCGGGTCACGTGGTCCTTGTGCACATTGAAGGTTTTCGCCCCCATGCCGCCGACGTAAAAGCCGACGTTCTGCCGGACCTGGTCCAGCGCGCGGTCAACGTCCTCGTCGATGATGACCGTCGCGCCCGCGGCAATCTCGAAGTCCCGGTTACGTATGGCAAGCGCGTCCTTGTACATCTCCCGCATGCGGTACGGCGAAAGGAACATCGGCAACCAGCCGTCGCATATCTCCGCCCCCAGGGCCACGTTCTTCGGCCCTTCGGCCCCGAGGTAGACCGGAATGTGCTCGCGAACCGGATGCAGGATGAGCTTCAGCGGCTTGCCGAGTCCCGTGCCGCCGGGCAGCGGCATTTGGTAGTGCTTGCCGTCGAAGGAGACCGGGGTCTGCCTCGCGACGATATCGCGAAAGATCGAGACCCACTCGCGGGTGCGCTCCAGGGGTCTCGGATACGGCTGTCCGTACCAGCCCTCCACCACCTGCGGTCCGGAGACGCCGATGCCGAGGATCAGCCGACCGTTCGACAGGTAGTCGAGGGACACCGCGTGCATCGCAGCACTCGCTGGCGTGCGCGCGGAGATCTGCATGATGGACGTGCCCAGCTTGATGCGCTCCGTGTTTGCGCCGATCCAGGCGAGCGGCGTGAAGCAGTCCGAGCCGTAAATCTCCGATGTCCAGATCGTGTCGTAGCCGAGGGATTCGGCTTCCCTGGCCAGTTCGACGATCCTCGCGCCTCCCGCCGGTCCGAGCGGCCCGATTCCCATTCCGAGCTTCATGCACTACCTCCCCAGAACCAGGCCGAAAAGCTTACACTCCCGCGCCACCCCATGAATAACGCGTCCCGAATGGATCGCATGATTCTCTACGACCAGCGGATCGGCAACTGACGTGCAGCCAAACAACCCGGCGCCGTCTTTCCACCAGCAGCACTACGGACGCGAAGGCCGCAACCGCCTGGTCCTGAGTGAACACCGCTGGCTGCGGTTCGGTGCCTTTTGCGCCTTCTACTTCGCCCAAGGCGTCCCCATCGGGCTGTTGACCATCGCCGTTCCTGCATGGCTCGCCCAGGAAGGCGCGACGGTCGGCGAACTGGCCCGGTTCGCGGCGATCGTGTCCGCGCCCTGGGGTTTCAAACTGATCGCAGGCCCGTTCATGGACCGGTTCAAATTCCTGCCGATGGGATTTCGGCGGCCGTGGGTCATGGGCGCGCAGGCGGGTCTGGTGCTGTCCTTCGTGGCGCTGGCGACTGTGGACGAAATCGATCCGGGGGCCCTCGTCCCATTAATGGTGATCGGTTTCGTCATCAACGCGTTTTCCGCGACCCAGGATGTCGCCGTGGACGGCATGGCCATCGATGTCCTGCCGGAAGAGGAACGCGGCCGGGCCAACGCCTTCATGGCGGCCGGACAGGTCGGGGGATACTCCGCCTACGGCTTCCTGTGCGGGAAACTGCTTATTCCAAAGTTCGGTCTGCCCGTCACCGCGTTGGTATGTGCGCTGACGGTGGCCGCCATTTTTGTTTTGGTCGCCCTCGTTCGAGAGCGACCCGGTGAGCGTCGGCTGCCGTGGACGCACGGTGAGGCCGCACCCCGATCGGAGGCGGACGGCGCGGGGATCGCCACCATCTTCTGGAACCTGCGTGGCGTCCTGATTCTCCCCATGAGCCTGCTGCTCATCGCCGTGGAGTTCGTGAACCGTGTACGTGACGGCATCGCGGTGGCGGTGTTCCCAAAGTTCGCGGTGGATGAGATCGGCATGACGGCCGATCTATACAGTGAGTACATCAGTTATCTGGGTCTCGTCGCCGCAGTGGTTGGCGTCGTCCTTGGCCCCATCATCGACCGGGCGGGCGCGAAACGTTTCCTGTTGTTCGCACTGATTGTCAGTGCGGCATCCCACATCACGGTCAGTCTGCTCGCCGAGTTCTGGCAAAACTGGAACTTCGTCATCGCCATGGGATTGCTTCTGACCGTGTCCGGCCAACTCGTCTTCATAGCGATCATCGCCCTGTTCATGAACCTGTGCTGGACTTCGTTGGCGGCGACCCAGTTCTCCGTTTACATGGCACTCGCCAACGTGAGTCGCACCGTCGGCGGATTAGCGTTCGCGCCCATTGCCGATCGACTGAGCTACAGTCAGGACTTCCTGATCATGGGAGGATTGCTGGGCCTGGCCGCCCTGATCCTGTTGCCGTTCAATCAGGCTTCACATTCGCGCCGCCTGGAACAGGTCATGGATTCCGCTCGCGAGTCGGCCGGAGCGAGAGCGTGAATTACGTAGTCGAGGGCGTCAACATCACCGAACGGGTAGCCGAAATCGAGGATCGGGGCTACACGATCATTCCCGACTTCATCACGCAGGACGAAGTCGCGCGCCTGCGCCACGCCTTCAACAGCGAAGTGCAAATCACCCGGGCATACGGCCTTGGCGCGACCGGGAGGACGTGGCGCGCCCACAACCTCCTCGCCAAGACCCGCGCCGTCGACTACCTGTTCCTCGACGCGCGGGTCCGGGCTCTGGTCGAAGGCGTGATCGGGAAGTACAGCCAGATCAATGTCACGACGCTCTTCAACGTGCTGCCCGGCGAGAAGCGCCAGATCCTGCACCAGGACGACGGGCTCTGGCCGATCCCCCGACCGCACCCGCACTTCCTCTGCAACGCGCTCATCGCCCTCGACGACTTCGATACCGACAACGGCGCCACCCACATCGTCCCCTACAGCCACAAGTGGCACGACCGCGAGATCGACCAGGACATCGAAACCATGCAGGTAACCATGCGCTCGGGTACGTTGCTCATGTGGGAGGGAGGACTCTGGCACGGGGGCGGCGCGAATCCTTCCAAGGACCGGGAGCGGATGGGATTCTTCATGAGCCACGTGGTCACCCACCTCCGGCCGCAGGAGATCCAGCTGCTCGCCGTGCCGCGCGAAATCGCGCGGGAACTACCGGAGACGCTGCAGCGCCTGCTCGGCTACCATCGCTTCGGCCTGGGTGTCGACGGACGGCATCCGCTCGAGGTGCTCAAGGACGGCGTCGTCATCAACCCAGACGCCAAACCGGCTTCCCAACAAAGGAACTGAACCATGCCTGCAATATCTCCCCTCGACGGTCCCGTGGCGGTCACCGGCTGCTCCGGGAACACGGGCGGCCACATGGTCCGCGAACTGGCGATCCAGGGATACGAGGTCCGCGCCTGCATCCGCGATGCGAACTCGTGGCGCGGCAAGGACTGCGCCGACTACCTGGGCCGCCTTCCGCGCGTTGAAATCGTCGATGGCTGCGACCTGTTCACACCGGGGTCCTACGACGCCGCGTTTCAGGGCTGCACCGCTGTCTTCCACACCGCCGCCGTCCTCGGTAATTCCGCGGACGGCAAGTCCCAGCCGCTGGGGAGCGGCGACAGGTCCACGGACATCTTCAATGGCGGCGTCATCGGCACACAGAACGTCGTCGACGCCGTCAATGCAAGCGGCAGCGTCAGGCGTCTCGTCTACACGAGTTCGATGGCCGCCGTGAACGGGATAGGGGAAGGCCGCCGCGTTGTTCCGGCAGGCTACGAGTGGACGGAGACCGACTGGGCGTTCGAAGGGATCGATCCCGAGATCTGGCAAAGCCCGGCCAACGCCTACGCGAGGAGCAAGGTGGAAACGGAGCAACTGATCAACAACGCCGCAGACGCGAGCGGCGGCAGGTGGGACGCGGTCACCCTCCTCCCCGCGATGATCTGCGGACCCGTCCTGTTCAAGGCCCAGGTCGGTCAGTGGATCGAACAGATCGGACGCATCGCCAGCAGCCTTGGGACGACATGGCTGTCGACCTACGATCACTACTACAACATCATCGATGTCCGGGACCTGGTGAAGGCACATCGACTGGCGGCGGAATCATCCGTGGACCACCGCGCAACGGCCGGTGGCAACCGCTACATCATGCACGGCACCGGCGGCCGCTCGGCGCTTCGGCTCGGGACCGAGGTCAGGGCGATCATCCACGAGTACTTCCCCGCCTTCGTGCTGGGAAAACCGGCGACGGTGACCGCCGACGGCGAACCCGTCACGGTCGCGCGGGCCACTGCGGTCAACGACTGCAAGAAGGCCAAGTCGGTATTGGGCGCGACCATCCGTCCGGTGGAGGATACGATCCGGGCGATCGTGGAAACATCGATCGAACTCGGGATCATAGAGCCGCAGCTTGCCGGGCCCGCCCGCGACAAGTAGCGTGACCGCGAAGTTGCCCGACATGCCCAGGAACGGTGCCATCCATCCAAACGCCAGACCAGATTCACGACACAGGAACTGATCCATGCCTGCAATATCTCCCCTCGACGGCCCCGTAGCGGTCACCGGCTGCTCGGGGTTCACCGGCGGACACATGGTCCGTGAACTCGTACTCCAGGGATACCAGGTTCGCGCCTGCATCCGGGATGCGAACTCGTGGCGCGGAAAGGACTGCGTCGACTACCTGAACCGCCTGCCCCGGGTCGAGATCGTCGACGGCTGCGACCTGTTCACGCCGGGGTCCTACCACGCCGCGTTCAACGGCTGCACCGCCGTCTTCCACACCGCTGCCGTCCTCGGCAACTCGGCCAACCTGGAATCCCAGCCGCTCGGCAGCGGCGACACGTCGATGGACGTCTTCAACGGCGGCGTCATCGGCACGCAGAACATCATCGACGCCATCAACGCCAGCAGCAGCGTGAGGCGTCTGCTCTACACGAGTTCCATGGCCGCCGTGCGCGGGTCCAGGCATACGCGCCGCACCTCTGCCCCTGATTACGAGTGGACGGAGACCGACTGGGCATACGAAGGGATCGAACCCGAGGTCTGGGAGAGCCCCCGCAATGCCTACGCGAGAAGCAAGGTCGAGACCGAGCGCCTCGTCAACGCGGCGGCGGACGCGAGCGGCGGCAGGTGGGACGCCATCACCATGGCGCCCGCCATGATCTGCGGCCCCGTCCTGTTCAGGGCCCAGGTCGGGCAGTGGATCGAACAACTAGGGCGCATCGCGGCGGGCCTTCCCACTGCATGGCCATCCAAGTACGACATGTATTACGACATCATCGACGTACGCGATCTCGTGAAGGCACAACGGCTGGCCGCAGAGTCAGCCGTCGATCACGGGTCAACCCACGGAGGTCCGCGCTACGTGATGCACGGCACCGGCGGCCATTCCGCGCTCCGCCTCGGGACGGAGGTCAGGGCGCTCATCCACGAGTACTTCCCCGCGTTCGTGCTGGGCGAGCCTGCGACGGTGACCAGCAGCGGGGAACGCATCACCGTAGAGGCCAACGGGGTGAACGACTGCAAGAAAGCCAAGTCGGTCCTCGGCGCCACTATCCGTCCAGTAGAGGACACGATCCGTGCGGTCATTGAGACCTCGATCGAACTCGGGGTCATCGAGCCGAAGCGGTCCGAGGCTCCCGCGACGGGTAGCAGAACCGCGAGCTTCTCATCGCCGGAGGACGCCTACTGGGAGTTCTTCCGCGCCGACCGCGCCCAGGACGCCGAGCGGTGGGCCGACGTCATGAGCTATCCCCACGTCCGCGTTGCGGCGCCGACGGGAACCGCCTCCTTCGAGACGCCCGAAGCCTACGCATCGAACGCGTCGTGGGACGCGAGGAAGGCCACGGGGTGGGTACTGTCGCGCGGCGCCGAGCCCGTACGGCTGCACGAGTCGCCGGACAAGGTTCACCTTGCAGGCGGCTGGACGCGTTACAACATCGACAACGAGCCGATTCTCTCCAATCGCGTGACCTACGTGCTCACCCGACTCGGCGAACGCTGGGGCATCCAGGCCCGTTTTGGCGTCGACTCGTTCGACGAGGGCGAGAACTACGAAACTGCGGCGGCCACAGCGGTCGAAGTCGTCGAACGCTTCCACTCGGCGCTCGGCAGTGGCGACTTCGAAGCCTGCGCGCGCCTGTGCCACTATCCGATGACCGAGGTCGGCATCGGCGAAGTGGCGCAGTTCGAGGATGCCGCCACTGCCCGGGAGAGATTCGCCGCGATGACCGACAGGAACGCAGCGAGCGAGATACGCGCTGCCCAGATGGGATCCCGCGGCGTGGTGGTCAGCGTGACGGCCAGAGGCCAGGCCGGCGGAACCGTCAACTCCGTCTTTCTCGTGGGCAACCGCGAGGAGCAATGGCGGATCGCCGGCATCTCCGCTATAACCGATCCGCAAGGCTAAAGGGCTAGAAGTTGATTCGACCCATCCTGCTGGCGGCAATTGTCGGGTTTGCGCATTGGCAGCTGCCGTCGGCGAGTAGTGCCGATGAACTATGTCTCGAGAGGTTCGAGTTGGCGGTGCTGGAACTTCAGCCCGCCGCCCCTGTCAGTCGTGACCCGCTCTCCATGCGTGCGGCAGCAGTCTCGGTCAATCCAGGCCCTGGCGATGCCGTCGTCGCTGCAATGAAGCTGCGCATCCTGCCGGGGTGGTACATCTACGCGAAGGTGCCTCCCGAGCAGCCGTTCATCGAAACCGAGTTGATCCTGGAGCACGGGCCCGAGCTGACGATTGTCGATGACTGGACCGGGCCTCCGACCCTTCCGCACAAGACGGCGGCCAATACGCGAGTCTATGAACCTGGCGCGGAGGATCTGCTGTTCTTCAGGGAACTGGTCGTTTCCGAGCAGGGCAGCGGTGAAGCCACGATCACCGTCGGACTCAGGTATCAAATCTGCGATGCGGACTACTGTCTGCCGCCAACAACCAAGACTCAGCAGCTGGCCGTGACCCTGTTGAGCGAGGAGGATTCGTCATGAGGAAGTTGTCTGTCATTCTGCCGACGTTGCTGGCGGCCTGTTGGTGTACAGCCGTGCTTGCCACCGAAAAATCCGATCTGCGCGTGCTTTATGTCGGGGTGAACCCCGAAACCGCGCAGCTCTCGGACATGGAATCGACGTTCCAGACCGCTCCCGATCGCCTGCTCGAATTCAAGAAGGCGCGAACGCCGAGCTTCGAGCGATTTCTTTCGCAGCACTTTTCGGTCGTCGACGTGGTGTTTGCGGATGCGTACACCGAAGCTGCATCTGATGGCTACGACGTCACCATATTCGGAGACGACATCACGCCGATCAAGGAAGCAATACGCGAACAGAACGAGGACGGAAGCTGGCTATATGAACCCGCGCTGTACCTGACAGCGGAATTCGACCGGGCCGCGATACTGATCGACACCATGAGCCCCCGTGTCAGCCTTCCGCTCGAATACAAGATGGACTGGCTGTGCCTCTGCCTCGATGCACACGCACACAACCTGGAGCAGGAGCACCCGGTCTTCAATGTTCCGAACAAGGTTGAACTGACCTTCACCGAAGAGGAAACGCCGTCGAACTACTTCGAGTACCACGTCGGACGCGATCTCCCGGATTCCCTGCCCATGTGGCGTGTCCAGACGGAAGGCTACAAGGACGGCGATGGATTCCCCATCGGCATGGTTTCCCATGGCCACGGGTTTGTCGAAGCCGGCGATTCGGAGGTCATTGCCTCCGGTGTCAACACGAAGCTCTCGAATGCGGTGGCGTTGGGACGGCACGGCAATCTCTTTCACTGGGGGTTTGCCGCGGCACCGGATGAGATGACCGACGAGGCGAAGCTCGTCTTCGTGAATGCGATCCACTACATCGCCCGATTCGACGGCGACAGGCCCTATACGCGCAGGCAACGGGGCGCGTTCACACGCAACATCGCACTGGACGTTTCCTACCGGGCCTCAAAGTCCGAGCACTCCTACCAGGGCTACGTCGATTTCCTTCGCACGGCCCAAAAAAGCGAAGAGGAGTTCCTGCGGCAGAAGCAGGAAACCGGCCAGAAACTCACGATTGCCGAACAGCAGATACTGGCTCGAGAGATAGAAATCCCCACCAAGGAGGAATTCCTGGAGCAGAGAATCCTGGGAAGGCTCGCCCCGAAGGTGGTTGAACGATTCGGCACGGACCTCGAAAAGTACCTCGAATACTACGAAGCGAACGTGGAGTACCTGGTGCCGGGTACGGAGCGATTGTCATACGTCGTCGACGCTGATGCCGCCTCGCTGGAGACATCAAATCGCGACCCGGTGATCCTGGATGTGGCGATCAGCCTGCTGGAGCAGGACGGCGAAAATGCGCTGGCGCGCAGGGTGCTCGATCAATATACGGAGGAGTCATTTGGCACTGCCTCCGAATGGCGGGAGTGGTTCGAGGCAAATGCCGACCGCCTCTACTTCGCCGAGGTCAACGGGCACAAGTTCGAAGTGGCCCCGGAACGGCTGCGTTAGCTGGCCCAGCGTCGGAGGCCGCTGGGGCCGTACGCGATGCCCGGTTGTGATCATGGTCAGCCAATCGCTGACACGCCCATCACGATGGCCGCGTAGTAGATGGCTGTCCACAGCCAGATGCCCACAAGCATCCAGGCGGCGAGTTTCCTCGTCGGCGCGCCGAGAACGACGGCGGCCACAGCCGTCAACGCCTGCCCGAGGATCATGGGCGCAAGCAGCCCGACACCCACGGCACCGTACCTGACCATGAACCTCTCCGTGCGCCTGAAGATCACACTGTCCATGCCGTAACGGCGCACGAGCCAGCGCCTGATCGGCCAGGAGCCATAGACGAAAAACAGGCTGCTCACCATTCCCGACATACCAACGACCACGAAGGCCGGCTCGATGGGCCCATCCATGGCGATGATCATCGGCAGCGGCAGGGCGATGTCGACAAAGCCGAGAAGGAATACGGTGATCAGCGCCACGTCGGATACTTCATCGTGCCGACCGCCTCGCGGTGGAGCTCCAGATCACAGGCCGAGCTTTCGCTGTTGCCGTTCCGTTTCACGCCGCACCGTAATCGCCTCGGCCAACGCGCAGCAACTCGATAGGCAGCGGGAGCACCTTGACCCCATCGATTTCTCCCATGTGCCGGCTCTTGCTCCAGATCTCGCCGTTTCCGTAGCGTGCGATCTGCTTCAGGCTCTTCGGGCGAAGCTGGTTCGTCCACTTGATCTCGACGGGCCAGAACCGTCCGTCGCGGACGTAGGCGATGTCCACTTCACCCTGCGCCTTGATGTAGTACGTCGGAAAGAACCTCCTGAAGTGGTTGGTCACGCAGGCCTCGACCATTTGCGATGACCAGACAGGATCCCGCGACAGCGGCAGTATCTGGTCGTTGTAAGGATCCGAACGCGGTTCAAGCCAGGCGCGAACCGCGTGAAGGATGAACGGATCACAGAACGTGAGCTTCTTCGCCTTCTTTGGGGCGGGGCCGAGTTTGTCTTCCCGTATCGCTGGCAGGACCGCGACGGCATCCATGCGCTCCAGCAACTCCACGTAGTCGGCCACGGTCCTGGGATGGTCTATCGAGAGATCCTGGGCCAGACCGTTCCAGGTGACCTGACTCGTGTAGCGGCTGACGATGGCCGACAGGACTTCGCGCAAGTACGCTTCCTGTTTCCCGCGCTTCAGCACGTCCCCCCGAATCCAGTCCGAGTAGGTGGCAAGCACGCTCTGGCCAATCGCGCCATGCGCCGCGAGGTCATTGATGGCCGTCAGGTAGCCACCGTGGAGCAGGTATCGGTCAAACGCGTCGTAGATGAAGTCAACCGTCTCGTCAGGCATGGCGGACGGTTCCCGCAGGTAGCTTTCGACATCAACAACGTTACCCTCGAGCGCCACGAACTCCCTGAACGATAGCGGGTGAAGATGGAAGTCGCTGACCGCTGCCCCACCCCGCCGACCCGGAAACCGCATCCTCGCCTCCTGCATGAAGGAAAGGTCCGAACCCGTCACGACGAGCACGGTGTCCTCAAGCATGCCAGCGTCCGCCCCGTACTTGGCACCCATATCCCAGTCGCGGATGTAGGTGACCTCGTCAACGATGAGATAGTTGCAGCGTCCCTGCGGTGCCTCCGACAGGTGGGTCTCGATGTGCCGCAACAGGCTGTGGTGGTCGTCGATCAACTCTCCAGTAAGGTAGGAGATCGCTGCTGGCGGTACGGCATCGGAGAGCAACTTCGCCATCCACTGCTTGAGCAGCGTCGATTTTCCTGTCTGTCGACCTCCACCCAGGCTGTAGATTCCGGGCGTATCTCTCGGTAGCCGGTCAAGTAATGCCGAGCGGTGCCGGAAGGCGCATCGGGCAAGATGCCGCAGTTGCGGATCGTTCGCCGAAAACCGGGCAGGATCCTCCCGATGGCTGTTGTGGGGAAGAAATCTCGGATCCATGGACACCCAAATACGGAATAGGCATCGAATATTATCTAAATTTAGTCAATGTACAATGACTAAATTTATTCACTACCGGCACGACGACGGTGGGCGCAGCGTCACGCGCCCCAGACGGCTTGCTCGCGTCAGATTTTCCCCGCCTCACGCCACGTCGCGATCGTCTCAGTGTCGTAGCCAAGTTCCGACAGCACCTCGTCCGTGTGCTCGCCGACCTCCGGGGCGCGCTTCGGACCGACACGCGTCACACCGTCCACGAACACCGGCGCGTTGATGACGTAAGGCACTCCGATATCCTCGCGGGGGGTTGCGAGGACGCCGTTGGCGATGGCCTGTTCGTCGGTGCGCATGTCCTCGAGATGGGCGAGCCTGGACACGTTGATACCGCGCTCGAGGAAACAGCGCAGCCAGTCGTCGCTGGTTCGCGTGGCCATGACCGCCGCCACCCGGTCGCGCAATGCCGCGCTGTTGAGCATGCGCGATTCATGATCGGCAAAACGCTCGTCGCCAAGCAGATCGCCGAGTCCGATTGTCTTGAGGAACGCCTCCTGCTGCGCCGGCGTGCGGACCATGGACAGCACCATCTGGCGATCATCGCTTGCCGTGTACTGGTGCCGGAGCCAAGTTCGCTCCGGTATCGTGGTGTTGTTGCGCCTTGCCGAGAAATCCGCGCCGGCGATCGCCGCCTGACCCAGGCAACTGGCAGACCAGAAGCCATTGGCCAGCAGCGACGTCGATACCGATCCTCCCTTGCCCGTGATCTGCCGCTTGTAGAGACCCATCATGACGCAGGCGAACATCGCCACGCACGTGGGGTGGTCTCCCATTCCCGCTATCGACTGCGAGGGTCCCCCGCCCGGCGAGCGAACCATGTCCGAAAGACCGGAACGGATCCAGTAGGCCATCCCGTCGAAGCCCGTCTTCTCGGCTTCCGGGCCGCGCTCGCCGTAGGCCGTCAGGGACGCATAGACCATGCGTTCGTTGAGCGGGGCGATATCCTCGTAGGTCAGCTTCATCCTCCTGCGCACGCCCATGGGCTGGTTGGTGAGATAGACGTCGCAATCGGGGATCAGCTTCCTGAGCACCTCCTGGCCCTCGGCCGATTTCAGGTTGAGCGTGATACTGCGCTTGTTTCTGCCATCCATGATCCAGGTGTAGTTGACCGCAGCGCCGGGCGCGTTCTGGGTCCTGTACAGGTAGCGAAAGGGATCGCCCTGTCCCGGCTGTTCGACCTTGATGACGTCCGCGCCGAAATCCGCGAGGATCGTTCCCGCCACCGGACCCGCCACCCACGTCCCGACATCGAGCACCTTGAGCCCTTCGAACAACAACATCGACGTCTCCCCTGGGTTCCTGGCTACAGGCTATCGCTTTACGGATGCTCAATGCACCGACAGCGGCGGTATTCGGGCGAGAACTACGGGCAGACAGTGCCGGCTCCTGCCCGTGCCAGCGATCGGGGTCCGTGCCGTGCGCCATTGCGACGCCACGGCCGGGCTGGTAGAAGAGTCTGATTGCCCAGTCCGGTGGGGTATTGCAATGGGACCGTGTCGAGCCGCGAATAGAGTGATCGCATCGATCATGTTCGTGGCATTCCTCGCGCAATCGCCGGTCGTGGCGGACGAGGAGGAAGTGCTCACCAACGAGGACATCCTCATCATGACCGAGGAAGGGCTCGCCGAGCGCGTCATCATCGCAAAGGTCCGGGCGTCCGTGACGGACTTCGACATCAGCCGCGAACAACTCGTGGCTCTTTCGCGGGCCGGAGTCACCGCTGGAGTACTGGAAGCTATGGTATTGGAGTCGGTGCCCTCTGCCGCGCGCGAGACGGCAGACACCTATGCGCAGCGCTTCCAGGGCACACCGTGTACGGGCCCGGGACTTTACCTGGAGGACGCCGACGGCGCATTGGGTCAAGTCAACCCACACGTACCGCAGATTCGTGAGAGTCGGGGAATCTTCGTTGGTGGGGCCGCGGGCAGGATGGCCATACCGGGCGTGCGGTCCGACACCCGGACCAGCAGCCGCACGCCAGCATTCTGGTTCTGTCCAGAGGACCCGGGATTCTCTACCGGACCCGGAACGACGGCTGATCCCAGGGAGATTCTGCTGGTCGTGCTCAACCCCAGCGAACAAAGAATGGAGCGCTCATTCGAGGCCGGAACGACACACATCTGGATGGACAGGTCGAGCAACATTCCGTCCCGGCTGATCCGGCGCGTGAAGTTCGAGGACGTGGGATTCGGCGTCTATCGGATCACGCCGCGGTCCGCCCTGGACCCAGGCGAATACGGCTTCTACCACCGCGCCATGATCACCCCGATGGGAATCCCGAGGCCGGGATACATATTCGCGTTCGGCATCGACTAGCGTTCATCGCCCCCGGTCTCGAGACAGTGTCTCAGAGTCAGGCCGAATCGGCGTCGTCGTGCAGGACGACTGTCCCGGCATCTCCGTCGATCGTGATCATCTGGCCGTGTTCGATCCTCACTGTGCCGTTGCCGACGCCGAGCACCGCCGGGATGCCGTATTCGCGCGCGACGATGGAACCGTGCGCCAGGATGCTGCCCATGTCCGTTACCAGACCGACGGCGTGCGCGAACAGTTGCGTCCATGCCGGCGTCGTCAGCGGGCTGACAAGGATCGAGCCTGGCGCCATCTTGTCGAACTCGCTCCCGTTGTGGACGACGCTGGCCGGCGCCGTAACGCGACCCGAGCTGACCGGGAACCCGCGCAGGGTGTCGCTCGCGTCGTCGTTCAGGATCTGCGTCTCCTTGAACGACACGCCCGGATTGGCGCGCGCCTCATCGGGAATCGTGCCCGGCGGGTGGTGGCGCTTGCGGGCCTCGCGCAGTTCGCGCCGCTCCTCGGCAAGCTCGCCGAGCTCAGGCAACGCCTGGCCCTTGCCGCGGGCCTCGATCGCGCGCTCGAGTTCCTCCGTCACGAGGAAGTAGGTGTCGTCGGGTTGGCGGAACGTACCGGCCTCCACCATGCGTCGGCCGAGTTCCGCCGCCATCGGCCGTAGCAGGGACCACGTGTAGCCGAAATGGAACGCGACTTCCTCCCGGATGTAGTTGTAGCGCCGCGCAAGCCACCAGCGATAGCGGAACTGCCAGTATTCGAGGCCATGCAGCAGCTTCCGAATCTCGGCATGCTTCTCGGTTCGCACGTTCGCCGCGCGTTCTTCCTGCTGCTTCGGATCGTAGTCGGGGTCCTGCACCATCGCCTTGAGCGACGCGAACAGCGCCGACGGATCCTCGACCTGCGTCGGCTCGACGAAGTCCATGCTATAGCCCTGGTGACCGTACGCCGCGAGATACGCTCGAATGTCGGCCACCACTTCGCGGGCATCGTCGCGCCGCTCGAGTTCCGCCATGAGGAAATTCGCGGGCGTCACGATGACGACGTAGGCCAGTTCTTCGTTGGCACGAACCTTCTTCGCGATCTCGAACAGGTCGGCGTTTGCCTGCATCGTCTTCGACTCGATACCGGACAGGAACTGACCGCTGATGAAGTGGTGATCCGGTAGCGTCTCGCGCAGAAAGCACTGGAACTGATCGTCCGTGGACTTCGCGACGCCGAACGAATGGCTCGAGTTGCTCGACCAGTAGTAGCCCTCCTCGATGGCCATCTCGCGGATGCCCTCGAGGAGCGTTTCGTCGGATGCGGTTGCCACGTACACCTTCTTCCATTTCGCGCCGATGCCGATGAGTCGTGGACGCGTCACCGTGTGCCACTCGCCGAGCTGGCGCTCGTTGAAATCCGTCTTCGTAGCGAACGCGTACGTCGGATTCTTGCTCTCCGGCATGCTCACCGTATGCGCGAGGTTCGGGTCGTCCTGCGTCGCGACCCAGGCTTCGAACTCGCGCCGATCCTCCTCGGGCAGTTCCGATGCAAACAGGGCGAGGTCGTGAGCTTCCTGCTGCGCCATATCCTGCCGATGCCTCTCCCTTGCGAGCGTCGCATCGCGCTCGGCGGCCTCGATCGCTGCCTCCGACACCGCCTTGAGCCTGTCGTCTTCCTTCTTGGCCTCTTTCATCCGGTGAACCTGCGGGAAGTCGAAGCGCTGGAACGCGTAACCGTTCACGGACATGAACAGGGGCCCGCCACCAATCATGATGCTAGGCTGCCCCTTGCGCGCGGATTCCAGCCCCTCGGTCAGATAGAGCTCGTCAAACAGCGGGCAGATCGGGTCCGGCATGTTCTCGACGATCTGGCGCCGGCTCATGTACCTCGCCGGCGGGGGCGGCTCCCATTCGACCTTGATCGGCTGCACCGGCAGGTTGGTGATCGGGCGTGACTGCAAGAGGAAGAGCTGACCGCCGGAGAACGCCCACTCGATGTCCTGCGGGAGGCCGTCGTAAAGCTGCTCGATCGCGAGCGCGGCCTCGGCCAGTTCCCGAAGCATCACATCGGACAGCGACGAACGATCGCGCTCGCCTTCATCAACGTCGGTGAGTAAGACGCCCTGCTCGCCGTCGGACACGACCTGCTGCAGTTTCGGTCCGATGACGGTTTCCTTCGCTTCGAGCGACGCCTTGTCGACGATGTAGGTGTCCGGCGTCACCTGTCCGCTGACCACGGCCTCGCCGAGGCCGAAGCTGGCGTTGACGATCAGCTCGCTGCGTTCGCCGGTCGCGGGGTTGGCGGTGAAAAGGATGCCGGAAACTTCGGACGGCACCATGATCTGCACGACGACCGCCATCGCGACGCTTGCCTGGTCGATGCCGTTCTGGTGGCGGTAGCTGATCGCCTGCGGCGTCCACAGCGATGACCAGCACTTCCTGACGGCTTCGACGACCGCGTCGGCCCCGCTCACATTGAGATACGTTTCTTGCTGGCCGGCAAACGAGAGCCCCGGGAGGTCCTCGGCGTTGGCCGATGACCGCACGGCTAGCGCGGGATCGCCATCGAGGGTTGCATGCGCTTCACGGATCGCCGCGACGATGGTATCGGCTGGCGAATGTTCTTCGAACAGCCTGCGGATAGCCTCGGACGCTTTCTCGAACGAGATGCCGCGCTCGACGATTTCGGGTCGTGCGAGTTCGAGGATACGTTCCCCTAGGTCGTTGTCCGAAACGTAGGTGCGATATGCCGCGGTCGTCACTTGGAAACCGCCGGGGACCGAAAAGCCGGCGCGCGCCATGCGCGCAAGCGATCGTCCCTTGCCGCCGACGACCTCGAGGCCATCGTTTTCGGTGTCGAGGGGTGTCGTGAAATCTGCCATCTTGTCGTTACTGCTCCGGTCCAATGTTCAACTGCGTGCGTTCACCGGCCTGAACGGGACGTTCTGGGGATCTGGAACCGCACGCGGGATGCCGATTCGCGACCGTGCGTCGAAGTCAGCAGTGTCTACCGCCTGGCGTGACAATGAACTCTGCGACTGGTTGCCGACGGCACGATCAAGGGTCGGGCTCCAGGCCCATGAGTCTGCCCAAGGGCCATGACCCGATCAAATTCCGGCGGTAGTGTTTCACCCAAAACGGGCTGGGAACGTATAACTACAGTTGCTGGTGCTAGGGGACTACATGGGCAATCACACCCGTCCTACAGCTTCCTGCCAAGGCCTTGTGCTAGCCTCTGCACCGCAACCGCTCCGGCAGGAAGCTCTCGAGTCTGCCAAACGCCATGAATGCCTACCCCGACGAGATAGAGTCGCTCAACCATGCGATCCACGCGGCCCTGGAGTCGGGACACTTCAGGCGTGCGAGAGACCTTTGCGATCGCTGGGATTACCTCGTTCCAGCCAACCCCAATCCCCTGTCAGAAAGGGCTCGGCAGCTGGCTGATGCAGTAGAAGCGGGCACGTTCGGAGAACAGAGCGTGCGTGAGGTCCTCCAGATTCTTGCGGATATCCAGCGCAGCGGACATGCGCGCACATCGAATACGGCCATCAGGCTCAGGTATGAGAACCCTACGGAGTCTTTCCTTTACGAACGAGTGATCGCCGTCCCGCCAGCAGTCGCATCCGAAATGAACGAGCGCTTGGCTGACGAAGTCACTGCCCGAACCGACCTTATGGCGGATCCAGGACTCAGATTCATCGCTGTCTTTACGGGGTCCATGACCGATGGCGGTAACGCCTGAAGTTCTGCTGGCCGCTGCCGAAGCGCTTGGTCGCGGCACATCTGAGGTGGACTGGCGAAACGCCGCGAGCAGAGGCTACTACGCCGCGTTCCACCGCTGCCGTTCGGTAGCTCAAGACGCCCGCCTTCCGCTTCCCGAACGCGGCAGCGTACACGCCGGACTCATCGAGGCCCTCACGCACAACCTGAATCCGTTGTCGCTGAGGGGTCTCGGGTACATGCTGGACCAGTGTCGAACCCGGCGGGCGAACGCCGATTACCGAATTGACCAGGACTTCCCGCAGAGAATGGCCCAGACGGTCCTGTCCGAGTCCCGGAGGATTCTGGACAAAGCAGAAGCGCTTTAGCCGGGCGACGAGCCGGGAGCCTACTCCTGGTAGGCAGCCACGGCAGCGAGATCGAGCTGCTGCATCGCGATGATCAGACCCTCACTCCAGTCGCAGGGGAATCGAAGCCGTCGCTAGTCCACTTGCCGGTGATCCGGTCGCCGTCGATCGTGCCCTCGAATTCGATATCGATGAGATAGTCCCCCTTGTCCACGCCGTACACGAAGGACACCTTGTTGCCGTCCACCCGCACGTTCCGCAACTTGGAGACCTCGCCAAAAGCCTCCATTTCTACCTGCCCCGACAGGTCTTCGTTGATCGTGAGGTTGTGTCTGCCCCAGGTCATGTCGAGCGCCCATTTGCCGGCGAACTCGCCCGCATCACCTTCGGCGGCGGCCCCGGTCTCGGTCTCTTCCACAACCGGCGCCCGCAGCATCTGCTCGGCAACGCGGTGCGTGCGTTCGGCAAGTTCCGAGATCCGGTTGTCGTTGCATTCGCGCACGACGGACATGAGGCGGTCGTTCAGCACGCCGATCCACTTGTCCGGCAGGGCATCCGCCCCGAACTTCGCACCGAGGATCGATCCGACCGTGGCACCCGTGCAGTCCGTGTCCCAGCCACCCCGGACCGTGACCACGATGCCCCGCTCGTAGTCGTTCGCGCCGAAGAAGAGGCCCATGACGACCAGCGCCGCGTTGTTGATCGTGTGAACGCCGTGGTAGTGCCCGTATTTCTCGTATATGCGATCCCAGACGTCCTCCCAGTCCGACAGTTCGCGGCACCAGCCCACGGTGTCGTGCACGGCTTCCGAAAGCCGGCAGTTCGCGGGAATCTCCGAGAGCCCGATCTTCACGATTTCCTCGATGTCGCTCGTCACGAAGGAAGCCGCCAGCATCGCGGCCATGAGCATCTCGCCGTAGATTCCGTTCTTGACGTGGGAGATGCTCGCGTCCCTGAACGCAAGTTCCGCCGCTTTCTCCGGCCATCCCGGCGCCACGTAGCCGAAGATGTCCGCGCGAATCTGGGCGCCGATCCACTCGCGGAAGGGATTCCGCCAGGTCGCCGACTCCGGCGGCCACACGCGATTGACGAAGTTCCGGTACGCCGCCGATTCGGCCGTGTAGAGGAAGTGGAACGGCATGCGGCTGAGCCAGGTGTGCGCCATGTGGCGCGACGTGAGATCCGCCCCGTTGTCTTCCAGCGCGAGTAGACCCAGGATCGGGTAATCCATGTCGTCGTCCCGGGCCATGAACTCGATGTTGTCCCGCGTGCTGTCTTTCAGGCGCGGCGAAACGGAACCTTCGACGTATGGAATGTAGTTGTCGAGGGGCAGCGCGCCGGTGGATTCGAGGTACGTGTCGATGCGCTCACGGGACCAGCCTTCGACAGGTTTCCCCAGCAAGCATCCCGCCGCCCGGCCAAGCCAGGCGCCGAGGATGCGGTCGCGCACCGCCTCGTCCCCAAGGCCCACATCCATGCGCCTGGGCCCGTCCGGCCGCAATGCGCGTATGGCTTCAAGATCGGACGGTTCCTCGTAGGGAAACGACGGATCCGGCTCGAGCGCATCGAGTTCGTCGTACAGCGCGAGGAAGACCGAATCGTCCGTCGTCTCGTCCGCGAGCGCCTGTTCCACGCGGGGCTCAAGGGCCGCGACGTCGCATCCCTCCTCCCGTCGCTGCACCAGTTCCAATCGAAGGAGTTGCCGTTCCAGACTCGCCATGTGTGGGACCCCCAAGTCAGATTCACCGCCGTTTTCGCAGCGCGCGATTGTAGTACGGCACCCAAAAGTCGCCCAAAACCGTCATTGGAATTGTTCCTCAATTCGCACGCGACCAGGCGCAGGACGCGTCCATGACGACCTTCAGGTTCGGCGATCCCATTCCGGCGGCGCACGATGTTGGCACCGAGTCGATGCCGCAGTCCAAAGTTCCCTGCCCGCGCACCGACGCTTCACCAAAGCTAGCGCGAAGTCTAAGCTTGAAGCGAGAACAACGGATTCGTGTTCAACTCCACCACCAAGCGCCGCAATGTTGCCGACACCGCCGTCGATGGACCCCGAACCACCGGACTTCCTGAGCGCGGCTGGCGACGTGTTTGCGAGCTTCGACCGGCAGGACTCCGGCAACATCTCGTTCGGTGTCGCCATCGAGGACAACCGTTACTTCGTCAAGACCGCCGGTCCACCGAGGTCCCCCGGTCTTCCCCTCCGGCACACCGACCGCGTGGCCCTGCTTGCAAACGCCGAACGGCTGGCACGCAGCGTCCCGCACCCGGCGATGACCGTATTCGAGGGTTCGCTGCCCTCAGCCTGGGGACCGATGCTCATCTACCGCTGGGCGGACGGCGAGCATCTTCATGCCCGTCGCGAATGCAGAAACGACCCGGACACCGCCTGGCAGCGCTTTCTGAGGCTCCCGCCCGTGGAGCGGACGGCGGTCGTCGCCCGGATCATCGACCTGCACGTGGCACTCTCCGGATGCGGCTGGGTGACGGGAGACTTCTACGACGGCTGCCTGCTCTACGATTTTGCCAGGCGCACGCTCCGTGTCTTCGACCTCGACAGTTACCGCCTTGGGCCGTACCCCAACACGATGGGCCGCATGTTCGGCTCGACGCGTTTCATGGCGCCGGAGGAGTTTGAGAAGGGGAGGACCATCGACGAGCGCACCACCGTATTCGCCATGGGGCGCACCATCGCGATCCTCCTCCACGACGTCCCGGGGCTTGAGCGGGTGACAGCGGTCGCCGGCGCGGATGACCCCGACGCCCGCTACGCCACCGTCGCGGAACTTGAGAAGGCGTTCAGGGCAACCACCAAGCGACTATTCGCCAGCAACTGAGTCCTGGTCGACGCCGTTACGCCTGATCGCAGCAACTCGACACGCCGGTTCTGACACACACACCCTTACCTGTTGCCTTCATGTGGCCCGCGTTCCGCCGCCGAGAAGCGTGACCCAGCGTCTCATCCCGACGGGCTACGCCAGCATCTTGCGGGCGACGCGGTGGGTACGCTCCGCCAGTTCCGATATCCGGTTGTCGTTGCAGTCGCGAACGCAGGACATGAGCCGGTCGTTGAGGACCCCGACCCACTTGTCCGGCAAGGCGTCCGCCCCGAACTTCGAGCCGAGGATCGACCCAACCGTGGCACCCGTGCAATCCGTGTCCCAGCCGCCCCGCACCGTGACCACGATGCCCTGCTCATAGTCGTCGGCGCCGAAGAAGAGGCCCATGATGACCAGCGCCGCGTTGTTGATCGTATGCACCCGGTGGTAGTGGCCGTACTTCTCGGCTATGCGCTCCCACACGGTTTCCCAGTCGGAGGATTCCCGGCACCAGCCCTCCGTGTCGTGCACCGCTTCGGCGAGCCGGCAGTTCGCCGGAATCTCCGATAGGCCTATCCTGATGATCTCTTCGATGTCGCTGGTCACGAAAGAGGCCGCGAGCATCGCGGCCATGAACATCTCGCCGTATATCCCGTTCTTGGTGTGGGAGATGCTCGCGTCGCGGAAGGCGAGTTCCGCCGCTTTCTCCGGCCAGCCCGGTGCCACGTAGCCGAAGATGTCGGCGCGAATCTGTGCGCCGATCCACTCGCGATACGGGTTGCGCCAGGCCGCAGACTCTGGCGGCCAGCGGAGATTCACGAAGTTCCGGTACGCGACCCGCTCGGCCGTGTAGAGGAAATGGAACGGCATTCGATCGAGCCAGGTGTTCGCCATGTCGCGCGCCGTGAGGTCCGCCCCGTTCCGCTCAAGCGCGAGCAGGCCGAGGATCGGGTAGTCCATGTCGTCGTCCCGGGCCATGCAATCGAAGTTGCCCAGGGTGCTGGACTTCAGGCGCGGATGGATCGCGCCTTCGGTGTAGGGAATGTAGTTGTCGAGCGGCAACGCGCCGGTGGATTCGAGGTACTCGTCGATGCGCTCCCGCAACCAGCCCTCGACCGGTTTGCCAAGCTGGCACCCCGCCGCCCGGCCGAGCCACGCGCCCAGGATGCGGTCGCGAAGGGCATCATCCGAGAGGCTCAGGTCCATGCGTCTCGGCCCGTCCGGTCGTAGTGCGCGGATCCCTTCGAGATCGGACGGTTCCTCAAAGGAGAACGAGGGCTCGGGCGAAAGCGCTTCGAGCGCGTCATAAAGCTCGACCAGGACAGCATCGTCCGTGGACTCGTCTGCGAGCGCCTCGTTCACACGCGGCTCGAAGGCCGCCACGTCGCATCCCTCCTCCCGGAGCTGCACGAGTTCCGCTGCAATGCACTGCCGTTCGAAACTCTCCATCCTTTGCCCCTCCCTCGGGATCCGCTGCCCGTCTCAAGGGCGGATTGTATTACGGTTCTTACGCACCCCTGCCGTCGGACAACAGACGAAACCCGCTCGCGGTGGTTGACAATCAGCTCATCCCAGAAGTTCTTTGCCAAAATATTCATTGCCAAAAATATTTTTGCCATATAGTGTATGTGTCCGTCAAGACACGACTCGCACGAGCACACAACGCATGCGCAACATCATTGGCCAAGCGGTTGTTGGCGACGATCTCTACGGGCGAGCGTACGAACTGGAACGTCTATGGGAACTGCTGGAACAGGGGCAACACATCCTGATGCTCGCTCCGAGACGCGTCGGTAAAACCAGCCTGATGCTCGAACTACGTCGCGCGCCGCGCGAGAACTGGGATGTTTTCTATGTCGATGTCGAAGGTTGCGAGGGGCCAGCGGATTTCATGGCGGCAATCCTCGCAACGATGGCAGCCAAGCATCGCTATCGGACCCGTTTCGACAGGATCCCGTTTTCGAACGCAGTGAAGAACGTCCTTGCGCGACTGCAATCCGTCGCCGTCAGCGTCGATGTTCTGCGCGTCGAACTCAAGGGAGCAATGGGCCGAGAGTGGGGATCCGTAGCGGACCAGCTTCAGGCACGCCTGGCAAGCTTGTCGGATAACGGCGTCAATCTCCTGATCATTGTCGACGAGTTGCCGGTCCTTGTTTCTCGCATGTTGCGGGCCGAAAACGATACCCGCAGTGTTGAGTTGCTGCTCTCGAAGCTCCGTCATTGGCGTCAGGCACCCGAACTTCACAAGGTTCGGACGCTTGTGGGTGGATCGATAGGACTCGAGGGTGTGCTGCGCCGCGCCGGCATTTCCGGATTGATCAACGACCTGACGCCATTCCCGCTCGAATCGTGGGGCAGAGATACGGCGACGGAATTCCTGGCCCGAGTGGGCCGGCATAGCAATTTTCTCCTCGACCAGTGCTCCATCTCTCAGATTCTCGACCTGTTGCGGGATCCGGTGCCGTACCACGTACAGCTGTTCTTCTCGGCGCTTCGCGACGCCTGCCACGGGCAATTGGCGGGCATCTCTCCAGACCTGATCGAACGGTGTTTTGCCGAACGACTGGCCGGAGCCACGGGTACGGCCCACCTTGACCACTACGAAACGCGCCTGGAGATCGCATTCAATCGGGACGAACACGAAACAGCTCGCGGCATTCTCGGGCGCGTCTCCGACCGAGCTGGTGCAGACCTTGCCGGTCTCCACGAGATTTCGCGACCGAACGAGATAATGTTCCATTCGGTGCTGCGGGACCTACAGGCAGATGGCTACCTGGACCGGCAAGGAGACCATCTTCGATTCCGGTCCAACCTCCTACGGGAGTGGTGGAGCAAACGCCACCCATCACGGGTCATCACTCCATGATTCGCAGGCGTCTCTACAACCCCGCTCAGCTCACCGCCGAGGAGCTCAAGACTTCTTTCGTTGCACGACGCGAGACCCTTTCGGAAATGCTGCGCCTGATAGGCGAACAGCATCCGGGGCGCCCATGCCAGCACATGCTGCTCGTCGGACCGCGCGGCATGGGGAAGACCACCCTCGGTCTCCGGTTACTGCTCGCGGTCCAGGAGACCCCGACCCTCGCCCGCGACTGGCAACCCGTAGCGTTCCACGAGGAAAGCTACGAGATTGGTGACTTGGCGGACTTCTGGTCAGCTGCCCTGCGCCACCTCACCCGCGCCACCGGCGATCCGCGATGGGCAGACAGGGCCGACGCGCTGGCACGGGACGAGCCGGACAACGAAAGGCAGGCAGCGTATGCGCTCGCATCGCTTGTCGACTTCTGTGGGGCCAGCGGGAAGCGGCTGATCCTGTTCGTCGAAAACCTCGACCTTGTCTTTGGCCAGCTACGAGACGAGCGCGAGATTTACGCATTGCGTGCGAACCTGATCGAACACCCGACCATTCTCCTGATCGGCTCCGCAAATGCGGTCTTCAACGACATCCGGAGCCACGGCGAGCCGTTCTACGAGTTCTTCCGACTCTTCATGCTTGATGGCGTCGGCCAGGAAGAATGTCTGCAGACTCTCGAAGCGCTTGAAGAAGGCGAAGGCCTCGTCGGCCTCCCAGGTGCCTTGGCTCACGAACGCGGAAGGCTTGAAACCATACGCCGCCTCACAGGCGGCAATCCGAGACTGCTCGTCCTCGCCTGCCGCATGCTGATCGAATCGCCGGTGGGCTCCCCGTTCGAGGATCTGGAGCAGCTCATTGACGAACAGACCCCCTACTTCAAGGCGCGGATCGAAGCACTCCCGGTTCAGGCGCGAATCGTGTTCCATTGCCTTGCCAAAGGATGGAGGCCGATGCTCGCAAGGGAGCTCTCTGTGGCCGCAAAGCTGAGTTCTTCGCACGCAAGTGCGCAACTCAAGCAACTCGTCGAAAAGGGTTATGCCCGAGAGGTGCATCTGGGGCACGAAAAGCGAACCCGGTACGAGGTCGCTGACAGGTTCTACAACATCTACTATCTCTTGCGTTTCTCCCGCGCGGGCCGTGAACGCCTGGCGCGGCTCGTGGCCTTCCTCCACGATCTGTTTGGTCACCGCCGGATACGGTCGATGTATCCCCAAGTACTTCAAGCGTTGCGCGAGCGAGTTCTTCCCGAGGAGGAGGTGTCCGACTGGCTCGGCGTCCTAACGGCGTATGTGGCTTCAGACCAGGAGTTTTCCGGTCGCGAACATTGGCACCGTACGGCAATCAACCTGGTCGTCGAAAGGATCGGAGCAAATGCGCCGGTCCTCGGTGAGATCAATGACGCCTTCGCAGGGCAGAACTGGTCACGGGCGGCTGCTCCCAGCACCCGTCGAGGCATACAGCTGGCCCAGGCTGGCAACTTTACGGAAGCAGAAAGGGCATTCCGAGAGGCCACCGAGGAAACGCCCGACGAGGCCGCCGTATGGACAGCGCTGGGCTACACATTGTCCGAACTGGGGCGACTGGACGAGGCAATCGCCGCCTTCGAAAGGGCGTCGGAACTTGTGCGTATCGACGACTCGATAAATCAGCGTATCGCCGGATTCGGCGCGTTGACGGGCGCGAGCGTCGCCTTTCTCAAATGCGATCAGTCCGAGGCCGCGGTCGCCGCTGGTAAGCGAAGCCTCGAGTACATCGGCCTGGACGACGCCCCGGACCACCGCTACATGGCAGCCGAGATGATGCGGAGCTTTGGCAATGACCTCTACGAAAGAAAAGGTCAACGGGAGGAGGCCGTGACCTTCTGGTCGCGCGCCTCGGAGTACGCCAATTCCGACGATCCCCAACGGTTGCGCGACACTGCCGCCAAGGCGATGTTGACCAAGGGCCTCGCCCTGAAAGACCTGGGTCGGAGCGAAGAGGCGCTCTCTACATGGCGCAGTGCTTGCGCATACATACACAAGGCTGATCCAACGGAAGTTCGTCAATTGGCGACTCTTGCACTTCGCGCCGAAGGCGTCACCCTGATTGAACTGGAACGACTTGACGAGTCAGTTGCCGCGTTGCGGCGGTCTTTGGAGTATGTCCGCGTCGATGATCCCGACGAAGCCCGTCGCCAAGTGGCCTCGCTATTGGCCACAGCGGGCAGACTGCTCAATCTCTCCGATCGGTTCGGCGAGTCGGAATCCATCTGTCGAGAGGCAACGGAGATCGACTCGACGTGCGCCGATGCATGGCACATCTGGGCGGAAGCGATACTCTGGCAGGGCGACTTGCCTCGCTTGGGAGAGGCTGACGCCTACGCCCGGCGTGCCGTTACGTTGGCACCGGAGCACGCACCTGCTTTGCATACGCTGTCCGATGTTCTGGCAGATCGGGGTAACTGGACGGAAGCCGTGCATACCCTGGATCGCGCCGTTCATGCAGATGCAGACTACAAGAGCGAAGAGTGGCCCGGATTGACGGACTCGTTTGTCGAGATGGTCGCGGCTGGCCATGGGATGCAGGTCAAGCGGATCATGGAGGACGCCGGCCTTATCAAGGAAATGGAGCCCCTCTGGTTTGCGATAAGACTCGACCTCGGCGAAGAAATCGATCCGCTGCCTGCGGAGATCACGGACGCCGTAAACGAAATCCGAAAAGAGTTCGACATGCGACGACATTGACCTTGTCCGCTGCCGCTGGTCTTTGCTGTCTTTTTTGCCATCGTCCGCTTGGGCAACGGCCCGCCTTCGGCACTTGAACTGATTGCCCAAGAGAGTCTATGCGCGGAGTGAGTCCGGGTTTTTCGCGTCCGAGCGACGCGCGTGATCGACGTCAGGGAATCAACGTCAAGATGAAGAAGCCCGCGACGAGTGCGAGGCTCAGAACGCTTTGCCAGTCCAGACGTACGGAAAGGATGTTCATGTCATCGGACATTATCGAAGTCGATAGCGCGGATGAAGGAACCGTTCACTCTATCAATATTCCCATCACAGGGTCAGCGCGGCGAAGAGCGTGACCGGCAACAGGATCAGCCACAGCGTGACGCTGAGCCAGATGGCCCGGCCGTTCAGCGACGCGATGGTCGTGCGCCGGATCTCCATCCCGATGCAGTAGAGCGCCACGATGAGCAGGAAATGGCTCACCGCCTTCGTCTGTGCGACGATCTCGACCGGCGGCTGCAACAGGCTTCCCGCCAGGGACGCGGCCACGAAAAGGAGCAGGAACCCCGGTATCCGCAGCCTGGCTTCGCTCTGCTGCAACAGGACTCCGGCCAGCAGCGCCACCGGGATGAGCAGCAGCGTCCTGACCAGCTTGACCGTCGTCGCGACTTCAAGCGCGCGGTCCCCAAAGATGGCGGCGGCCCCCACCACGGAACTCGTATCGTGGATCGCGAGCGCCACCCAGACGCCGAACTGGTCCTGCGTCATCTGCATGTGGTGACCAATCCCGGGCAACACCAGGATCGCGATGGCGTTCAGGATGAAGACGATCCCGATGCAGATCGCCACCGACGCCGGCCGTGCGCGGATGATGGGCGCGAGTGTCACGATCGCGGTGCCGCCGCAGATCGCGGTCCCCGTGCTCAAGAGCCGCGACTGGTCCTCATCCACTCTCATCAGCCGGCCGATGACGAGCCCGGCGATCAGGGTGCAGGCGACAAACACGAGTACCAGCCACGAGTAGTCCCGGCTCGTCTGCCAGAGGACCTGGACATTGAGGGTGAAACCCAGGCACACGATCGCGGCCTTCAGGCAAAGCTGGCCCGCGCGGTTGATGTACGCCGGCCATTCAGGTTGCAGCGCCAGGCTCACCGCGGCACCTACAACGAGCGCCAGGGCCGGATGACCCACCCACAGCGCCACCGCCAGGGCGATCAGCGCCGGCGCATACTTCCACGCGCCGGGACCCGACAGGAAAGACAACCTGCTCACGGCGCGTTCGACCTCGACCCACGCCCCGGCTGCGGCAGAACTACACCCTGGTTCGCCGCCAAATCCAACGCACCAGGTACAGCAGGGGGATCACCACAACCAACCACGGTAGGATGAAGGCGATGCCCAGTATCGCGCTCGCGATTCCGTTGGCCAGTTCATCGCCAAAATCCACGAAAGCAGTTCCGATGGTTCCCCAGAACCCCCGTGCCTCGTCCACGGTGAACCTTATCGACAGCACTTCCGTGTCGATCCGTTGTTGCAAATGCGCGCGCTCACCCTCGGCCGACTCGATCTTCGCCTGCGTCTCCGCCATTTCGGATGCCACCCGGATGAGGGCCTCGACGTCGTCCCTGGCGCTCTCCCTGAGTTCCTTCAAGTCCTCCATGTACCGGCGGAGCATCGAAAGGCGCTCTTCCCGGTCCAATATCGGTTCCGCGAGATCGACCGCATCCGTACCCCGGTGGATTACCTGACCGAAGCTCGCCGCCAGGGCGTCGATCGTCGAGACGGATTCGGGCAACAGCCGAAGCCGCACATGCGCCCACATGTGCCGGTCTTCATGGGATCGAATTGTCGCGGCCAGGATCGTGCAGTTCTCGATTTCGTTGCACCGACCCTGGACGGCGCTGTAACTCTCCTCCAGTGTTCCGGCATCGACGTCTACCGTCATTTCATGGGTATGTGCGAGGGTGTCCGAGTCTCCCATGCGCCCGATTTCGGAAACTGAATCGCCGGCATTCGATTGTGAAACAGCCGGCATCTCGCCTGGTTCGCCCGAGCAACCGCTGGCAGCCAGCAGGAAGATCGCAAGACAAAAGCGGCTCACCGTCAAATCTCTCAAGGCGCAACCCTCGTCACGACACCGGCGTGGGAAGTCACGGCGGTACGCTTATCGGCCCTTGAACACCGGTGCGCGTCTCTCCCTGAAAGCGCGCACACCTTCCTCGCGATCCTCGCTCTCGGAGGCCCGATTCTGGCCCCACACCTCTATCATGGCCGAGTCCTTCGGTTCCCGGATCAGTCCCCGCAGCACCGCCTGTTTGGTCAGCGCATAGTTCAGCGTGGGCCCCGCCGCCAGCTTCTCCGCGAGCGCCTGCGCGCGCGGCATCAGATCTTCGGGCGAACATATGTCCATGACGAGGCCGGTGCTCTTTGCTTCGTCGAGGGGGATGTCTTCGGCCAGGTACAACCACATGAGCGCCCGGCTATACCCGACGTGCCTCGGCAACGTCCATGTAACCAGGTCGTCCGGGTGAATTGCCCGCTTGTTCCAGATCGGAATCAGTCGCGCGCGATCCGAACAGATGCGGATATCGCACAGGAGCGCCAGGCCCAGCCCGCCGCCGGCGGCGGCACCATGGATCGCGGCGATCGTCGGCTTGGGCATTTCCAGCAGGTCGACACACCACATGAACCTCGGCTCGTGGGGTCGCGAAGGCCACTTGCGCTGGTCCGCCGCGCCAAGGTCCGCCCCGGAGCAGAAGGCGCGGCCCGCGCCCGTCAGCACCAAAGCCCGCACGTCGCCATCTTCGCGCACATCCGCCAGCATGTTGTAGATGGCCTCGCGCAACTCGCCGTCGAACGCGTTCAGCCGTTCCGGACGGTTCAGCGTGGCGGTGAGCACGCCGGTCTCGCTGAGTTCGGTCTGCAGCGCGTCGCAGTACTGGTAATTCGGCATGTTGGTGTCGTCTCTTCTGGAAGCGCCCACCCTAGTGTTGTGTCCCGGAAATAACTGAGCAAAGTCTTTCGATCTTGGCGAGTATG
>JAPPGA010000004.1 GCA_028821515.1 Gammaproteobacteria bacterium
GCGACCGGCGGCGTGCCGCTCGCGGTCGCGGCGGCGTGTTGCCCGCTCGGCCTCGAGGGCCTTGCGCAGCGCATCCCGTTCACGGCGGACGGCGCCGGGTTCTTCGCGGCGGTCGGCGTGGTCTGTCAGGAGCTTGACGACGACCTCGCGGCGGGTGCGGTCGTCCGGCTCGCCGTTCAGGTCGGCGCGCACGATCGAGTCGAGGATCTCCACCATGCGGGGCGCGAGGTCCAGCGCGAGACGGGTCACCTGAGGTAGGTCTCGGTTATCTCCGGCCTGAAGTGGCCGAGCTCCTGGCTGACGGTCTCCAGCGCGTCCGCGCGGACGAGCAGCCGCTGGAGTTCGTGCATGCGCTCCTGGGCGTACGAGTGGCGGACGCCGTGGGCGCCCGTCGACCAGCCGAGGGCCCGCTTCGAGGCGCTGCCGAAACTGACGCTCCACGCCACGCCGCCGGCGACGTCGTAGCGGGAGACGTAGCGGATGCCGCGGTCGACGACCCGGACCGGCTCGCCCCGCCGGCGGGCCTCGAGTCGCTCGGCCAGGTGCTCCGGCAGGCGCACGACGCGGACCAGGCCGCCCTTGCCGACCACCGTGTAGTCCCGTCCCGGCCTGCCCGCGAACTTCTCCGGGCGCGCGGGACGGCGGTCGGGCGGCTGCTCGTCGGGCCGGGCGAGCGTGGGCAGCTCGTGGGCGCGCAGTCCGGCGGCGTGGGCGATCAGCGTGGACAGGCCGTTGCGGGCGTTCTGCGCGGCCGCGACCATGCGGACCTGGTGCGGGGTGTAGGCCCGCCCGCCGCGGCGCTGGGGCCTGTGCGAGCGCACGACGGTCAGGCGCTGGCCTTCGGGCAGGCGTCGGGAGACGTGGACCAGCATGGCCTGCAGCGCCTGGCGGTGCATGTCGAGGGCCTTCTGGCCGAGATCGTCGACGCGCGTGCGGAGGTACTCGACGGCGGTGTCGGCATCGAGGTCGCGGAGTTCGCGGCCTTCGGCGGCGATGCGCCGCGCGACCTGGAGCAGGCAGTCGCGGTAGTTGGCGACGGTGCGCACCGAGGGCGGTCTGGCGGGGTTCCGGCGCAGTGCGCCGTTCTCGACGAGCCGGGCCGTCACGCTGGCAGCCTGTCGCTCCGGAGACTGTGTGGATCTGAACCGGGGCAACGGGATCTCGGATCAGGCGTCGTCGTGGCGGCGCAGCCAGCGCGCGACGGTGGAGTGGTGGACGTGGACGCGGCGATCCCGGAGCCAGCGCCGAAGCTCCTCCGGGGTGCAGCCCTCGTCCGCCAGCGCGAGCAGTTCATGGGCGTAGCGGTCGAGCCGGGAGCGCGTGTGCCGGGCGCGGCGTCGCGTCCGGGTCTCCGCCTTGAGCTGCGCCGCCTCGGCAGGCGCGTCGAATGCGGCGGCGGGCTTGGCGTTCGTCGGGTCGCCGGCCGTGCGCCGTGCGGCGGCGGCGGGGGCCTGACAGCAAGGAAGACGTCCGTCGAGTGGCATGGTCCGATTAAGCCACGCGCCCGAGGGAAGTGTCAAAAACTCAATGTTTATCAAAGAGATAAACGAGTCACATCGGTCGCCCCGCCGGGCAAGAGATGGTACGATCGGCCCGCTTGACTGCCGGCTCGTCTGGCGTTGCCGCCCGGAAAAGGGTGGCGTTCGAGCAAGGTGCCGCCCTGTGGGCGGCGTTCCTCCCGCTGGGGATCCGATCCCCGCGGGAGAGGTGTTCGCTGGCGGGAATCCGCATGGAGGAAAGCCAGTGGATACGGAAGAGAAACGGAAGGAGCTGGAGATCGGTAGAATCGAAGCGGAGACCGCAAAGCTGAAAACGGAGACGGACCGGATGGTTCTGAGCAACAACCTGGACAAGGTGAAGCTCGTTCTGACCGCCGTGGCCGCGACGGCCGCGGTCCTGGTCGCTTTGGAGTCGATCGGGCTGATAGGAGGTGCATGATGTTCGAGAGGTACGTCAACGTGACCGAGAACATCCGGGTGCAGCGCGACTGGTGGGTGCTGTTGAAGTACGGCGTCGGCCTGTCGCTGCTCGGGATCGTGCCCACCGTCATCGTGTTCTGGCTCTGGATCCTCTGACAGGGTTGCGGCTCCTCCCTTCGGGGAGGGGCTGCCGCCCTCCTTCCTTCCGCGTGCAGTCGAGCGCATTCCCCGACGGGTCTCATCCGACGCGGCTTCAAGAGTGGGCAGGAACAGGTCGGCTCGGGCGCGGACGGTCCGTTCTGGAGCAGTCCGTTCTGGAGCGGTTGACGCGGCCGACGGGCCGGTGCATAGTTCCCATCGAGACGCGCGGCGCAAGCCATGCCCTCATTCCGAGGCCCGCACCCAGGTGCGGGCTTTCGCGTATCTGGGGGCCGTGTTGATCTACATCGCCTACCTCGACGAGTTCGGACACGTCGGCCCCTACGTCTCCCGCGGCCATCCCCGGCACAACGACAGTCCTGTGTTCGGCTTCGCGGGCTTCCTGATGCCCGCCGAGGAGGTGCGCGCGTTCGGCACCTGGTTCTACCAGCGCAAGTGCGAGCTGCTGGCGCACGAACTGGCCCGGTCGGGCAAGCATCCGGCGGTCTGGGAGAAGAAGGGTTCGAGCCTCTACCGGGCCGCCGGTATCGCGCGCTATCCGGCGTTGCGCTCGGCGACGAACCGGCTGCTGAACAGGATCGTCCGGACAGGCGGCCGGGTCTTCTACGTCGGCGCCCGGAAGGGGGAGCCGGCGCGGCACGACTCGAACGCGCTGTATGCCGAGATGCTACGCGAGGCGGTGGGTCAGATCGACGCGTTCTGCCGCGAGGACTGCGAGCCGGCGGCGCGCTTCCTGCTCGCCCTCGACGAGCACCCGAGCCGGGATGCCGTTCTGACCGCGGTGGCTGGCGACATGTACGGTCGGGGCGAGACGCGGCGGCGGCTGATCGAGCCGCCCTTTCACCTCGAGAGCCATCGCTACCAGACGGTGCAGGCGGCGGACTGGATCGCCGCCCTGGTGGGGCGCCTGGGCGCGTTCTGGACGGAGCCCGACATCTGGCCCGAGAACGACGTGTTCCGACGCTACTTCGAGGATCGGCTCGCCGCGGTTCAGGTTAGAAGCGGCATCCAGCTGGGATGACGCAGCTCCGGCTAAACGGGCATGTGCGGCAAGGTAGCGGGGGATGAGGCCGCGCTACTGCGGTTGCGCTCAGGCGGTCACGAGGAGGTAGTGGGCGTCGGTACGATCTTGTTGGAGCGCGCCGGGGCGAACTCGTAGACTTCGCGGGGCATCGTGAGTGGCGATGAGGAGGGAAGATGTCGGCGTCAAAACAGGTCTCCGGAGCGCGCGCGGTTTTATGCCGTTGCCGCCGAATTGTCTCGTCTAGGTCTGATTGCCTCCGTCACAGCACGCAACGCGAAAGGCGCAGACATTTTGGTAACCGATGAAGCTTGCCAACGAGCATTCAGCGTTCAGGTCAAGTCTGATCGGTCGAGGCCGAGTTGGCTCGTAGGAAGAAAGATACCGGTCTCTCGTTCCCACATACTCGTGCTCGTTTATTTTCCGAAGAAGGGAGAGCCGGAGTTCTATGTTGTTCCGAGCCGTGTGATTGAACGTGTGCAAAAGGACAAGGACAGGAAGATGCCATACGTGCAAAGGGTCGATATAGCGAAGTACCAGGACAGATGGGAAAGAGCATTTCAGCTGTAAATGCTCCCGTGACCTCACCACGAATGAAACTGGTAGAGGTATGCAACGAGGACCAGAGACCATGACAACAAAAGTCGTACGAGTCGTCGTGAACGGCTGGACATGGGTTTGCGGGGAGGCGGAAAACACGACTCGTGCGAATGGGATGCTGTCTGAGGCCCTCGAGGCGGACGGTTGGCCGGAGGAACGAGCTGATGTGACGATCACGCCAGGCGGGTTTATCAGAGTCCCGTTCCCGCGCGCGTACGATCACGATGGAGGCGCGCGTGGCTGGGGGTCCGACGAGGATTTCGCGCGGTTGATCCCAGTGGCGTTGCGCGAAGTTGAGCGGGTGATCGGGACGGGTCGGATCATGGCTCGGCTTAGGAAACGTACACGGCTGCTCACTCTCGGCGTGGACTTGAACAGCACTACGCTCAAAGGCGGCCCGGAGACGCATGCCGAAATGGTGGCAGTGATTGACACGGAGACCGGTGTGGTCATCCGCTGGACAGGCAAGTCGTATCCCGCGGGTCCAGTCCAAGAGCGGACTCTGGTCCACGCACCGTTGGCGTCCCACCTATTCGAGTTCGACGGGACGCCAATGTTGATACTCGGATGTCATGACCTCAACCTGTTCAGTCAACGGGCGAGGAAGAACCAACTGGCCGGCTCGATTCGTCGGCGGCGATGCAACGCAATGCGAAGGCTAGCCAAGGAACTCGAACCGGTTTCGGTTCTGCAACACCCGCACACTACCGACACTCCGAAGGTCTGGTCCACGGCTTGGGCAGGTGTGCGTCAGTCCTTGCCTACGGCGGAGACCTTCGCTTCCGCGATTGCGTATTGCGGCGGAGACAAGGAAGGGGTGCCGCGGGCGACGCTTGACGCAGTGATGGAACGGACTGCCTGGGGCGACGTCGTTGACGTCGTCGTTGAAGGGTACTGACGGTTGGCTACGGCTCAGTATGTCTCCCTCTGTTCTGCGACGCAGGATGTGTGAAGGCACTACATGGGTGTTGAGGTCTGACATGCCGGAAAGCGATCGCAGCGAACTTTTCGCGATCCGACGCATGGGCTGGATTCAGAACGCACCATGCCAAGTCACGGGCGTACACGCGGACGGTTGGCAGATGACCATGAATGATCGGTACAAGGTCTCGCAAGGTGTCGTACCACGCTCGTTGTTCGTCCCGGTAAGGCGGATCGTTGTCGGATGAGCTGTGGCGTTGGCAAAGTTCCATCCAGCGAGTCGACGAGAATCCTAACGGAAGGTCATCGGCATACGCGCCAAGCGCAGTGCTGCGTAGCGCCGTGAAGTGCTGGCTCTCGTCGAACTCCAGAACGAAACCTGGATCCGGCACCCAATAGTCGCAGGGTGCGAGACGCTGGGACCGGACGAATTCCGCGATGCGGTAGCCGCGATGTGCCTCGATCGCAGCGACCACACGCTCCAACTGGTCATGGACCGGTGTGCCGACGTAGGAGCTAAGCCGGGTGGGCCAAATGAAGCGATGGTTCGGTATGCATTGGCCGTAGATGGCCTCAAGGAGCTGGCGCACTCGAACTTTACAGTCACGACAGCGCTCGGAGTGGCGCGCGGGCGTAGTCATGGCTCAATTTCGTCCTTGTGCGGGAAATGCCTGACCAGTGTCGCAGTGACGTTGGAGGTCCGCAAACCGGATCAAAGTGCGCAGTCAATCCTGAGCGGAAATGTAGTCGGCCCACTGCTGCATGAGCGCGCGGCGCCGTTCGAACAGGTCGCTGCGACGATAGGCGGCCTCGACGCGGTCACGGTTGACGTGGGCCAGGGCGAGCTCGCAGACCTCTCGTGGCGTGTCGGTGCACTCGGCGGCCCAGTCCCGGAAGCTGGAGCGGAACCCGTGCGGGACGGCGTCGATACCCAGTTCGCGGACAAGCGTGGCCAGTGCCCGGTTGCGCTGCACGCAACCGGTGGGGGACGGGAACACGGTACCGGATCCGTGGGGCAGTTCCTCGCGGGCCTGGTCGAGCACCGCAAGTGCGCGGTCGGAAAGCGGCACGCGGTGTGCGAGCCCGGCCTTCATGCGCTCGGCGGGAATGGTCCAGACGGCGCTCTCGAGATCGATGTCGTCCCAGACGGCGGAGCGGATCTCGCCCGAGCGGGTGGCGGTCAGCACCAGCAGCTCGAAGGCGAAGACGGCGCCCGGATACGCGTCCGAACCGCGCACCTTGCGGACCGCGGCCCCTACTTCCGCGTGCGGCAGGGCCTTGTGGTGCTGGCGGCGCACGGCGTTGTTCGGTAGCGCCGCGGCGAGCGCGTCGCCTGCCGGGTTGTCGGTGCGGTGGCCCTGGGCGACTGCCCACTTCATCACGGCGCCGATGCGGGCCCGGACGCGCTTCGCCGTCTCGCGCTTCGCCGTCCAGATCGGCTGCAGGACGGCCATGACGTCCTTGCCGGTGACCACGTCGACGGGCATGTCGCCGAGCCTGGGCAGGATGTAGTCGCGCAGCGTGGCGCGCCAACTGTCCTCGGTGCGGCCGCCGGGCTTCCAGTTGCCGGCATGGATGGACATGACCTTGTCGGCGGCTTCAGCGAAGGTGGGTGCGCTATGGCCCGAGCGGCGCCGCGGATCGCGACCCTCAGCGATGGCCTGAGCGTTCTCCAGCGCCTTCTGGCGGGCCAGCGCGAGGGTGACGACCGGATAGCGGCCAAGGCCGAGGCTGGTGGGTTTGCCGCCGATGCGGACACTCTGCGTCCAGCACTTGGCGACGCGGCTGCGGCGGCCGGGCCTGACGAGAAGGCTCAGGCCCAGGCCCCCGCGTCCATCGCCGTAGCGCCCGGGGACGTTGACGGTCTTGACGAAGGTTGCGGACAGCATGGTGGGTCGTTTGATCGGTTTCATGGCGGTTTCCATTACTCGTTCCAGTATGTTGAAGAATCGAGATGGAGTGTGCCGGGGTGACACGCCAAGCGTCAAAAACTTAATGTTTATCAGAATGTTAAAGGACTTCTAGAGCGATCCCGGAATGCCCTGAACCCCTGAAGTTGCGCTAGCGACGGGCGCGACACACTTCCATCAAGATGCTGACGTGTGACTCGGCGTTACTTTCGCCGCATGTCCAGAGTCACTACCGACACGACTGCTCGTTTGATCGTGTGAACGGGTGCGGCGTTAAGCCGCGATCTGCGAGCTTGAGCGACAACGCCCGCGGACGGACTCGCTACCCGCCAAAGCGCGCTCAGTTTGGCTCGCCGACGGCGCAGTCTCCGCACACCCCCTTGATCTCAACCACCGCGTTGTCCGGTCGGAATCCGTGCTCGTCTGCGATCTGGGACAGGAGCGTCTCAAGCCCGCTCGACTCGACCTCGTCCACGTGGCCACACGAGGAACAGAGCAGGAACTGGCTCTTGTGGGCATGGTCGGGGTGGTCGCACGGCAAGTAGGTCTGGGCGGATTCCAGCCGGTGGACGAGGCCGGTGCGCATGAGGAAGTCCAGGTGGCGGTAGACGGTCAGGGGCGCGATCTTGCGCTCCTGCCGTTGCTCCAGCAGGGCGATGAGTTCGTAGGCGGAAAGCGGCCGACCGTGGGCGAGCATTTCCGCGTAGACCGCTAATCGGGCCGGCGTCAGTCGCTCTCCTTTCTCCGAGCAGCGCTCTTCAGCGAGCTTTCGCCATTTCGCCGCTATCCGTGCTGCTCTCGCCGATTGTCTAGCCAATTCGAAGTACCTTCGGGACCCTTTCAGCCCGGGAGCGCGAGGGTGTCCCTCGCAAAAACCGGAGCGCGAGGGTGTCCCTCGCAATCAATGTAGCTTACCCGACCGCTGACGCGAAAGAGAAGTGCCGGCATTCCCCCGTTGCCGGAGACGCATTTCCATCAAGTCCGCTGATCGCTCCCGGCGCCGACAATCAAGGTTCATCGGGTTGGATCGGGAGGCCGTGTACGTCACCCCCACCGCATTTTCTCACCCAGTGCCAAATATGCGCCGAACCCAGCAGCGTGCCGCCGGCAACGGTGATGGGTACCTCGTACGCCGACAGTGCCTCAATGAACGCGCCCAGCAGCAGCAATCCGAGGCCAACCAACGCCGCACCCACGAATAGCCTGTTGTCGGCCAACGGCCTTGTCTTCCAGATCACCCGGAGACTCACGGGAACCGCGAAGAGCACCAGGACTCGATGCACAAGCTCGCTCTCCGCGGCCTGGGCAGCCACCGGCATCACCGCTACCAGTACGGGCAGGGCGACACAGTGGAGCAGGCACAGCGTCGAGAGCCCGGCCGCGTACAGGTCCAGGCGCGCTGTCGGACCCCACCGGTCACCTTTGACGTTAGGCGGGTTCATGAGAATCGCCCGACAGCCATCGGGCGCTGCGCAGCGACGATCAAGTGCCCAGGTAGCGTCCTGCGCCAGGTCTCTTGCCGTTCGACACCGTCGATGACCGAATGGACCAGCGGCTTCGATTGGGGTGCCATGTGCTGTTTCCCGATGCAAAAAAGATATGTTATAACGTACCTCCAAATGATCGCAACGGCGCCTTGCGCCCGAGTTCCGTGACCAAAGCCAGCAAGCGCGCGGCCGGCCCCCTGCGGCGCGCATCTGTTCGTTTATTCGGAGATAGCCCATGAAACGCATTCAACTAACTTTGCTGGCTGCGGCACCGTGCCTGGCGGTAGCCGCCCTCGCCGGAGAGGCTCCCGCGCAGGAAGAGCCGGGGGCCATAGAGGAGATCATCGTCCTGGCGCACCCGCTCGCGCGCGAAGGACTCGCGCAGGCCAGCGACGTGCTGGATGCCGACGAGCTCGAACGCAAGGCGGTGGACAACATCGGCGCGACCGTGGGCAACGAGCCGGGCATCCACAACAGTTCCTATGGCGCGGGCGCGGGGCGTCCCGTGATCCACGGCCTCGGCGGCGCGCGTGTGCGCGTCATGGAGGAGCAGATCGACACGCTTGACGTTTCCGTCAGCAGTGGCGACCACGCGGTTACGGTCGACCCCTTCATCGCCGAACGGGTCGAAGTCCTGAAGGGCTCGGCGACCCTGCTCTACGGCTCCGGCGCGATCGGTGGCGTGGTTGATGTCCATACTGGCCGTATCCCGCACGAAGTGCCGGAGCGCATCCACGGCGCCTTCGGCCTGCGCGGTTCCGACAACGGCGACGGCACTAACGGGACCATCCGGCTCGACGGCGGCGGCGGCAACATGGCGTGGCACGTCGACGCCTTCGCCCGCGAGGCGGGCGACTACGATATCCCCGGGTTCGCCGAGTCCGCGGCGCTGCGTGCCCTCGAGGAAGAGGAAGACCATCACGACGAGGAAGAGCACGGCGACGACGACCATGACCACGAGGCGGACGACCACCACGACGAGGAGGAAGAGCACGAGGATGAGCACGGTCACGAGGAGGAGGTCTATGGGCACCTGCCCGGCAGCGGGCTCGAGGTTCGCGGCGGTTCCGTCGGCTTCTCCACCGTCGGCGACCGCGGCTTCATCGGCTTCTCCGTCAGCCGCCTCGACTCCGAGTACGGCATTCCCGGCCACAGCCACGCCCACGGGCATCACGACGACCACGATGACGAAGAGCACCACGATGACGAGGAACACCACGACGACGAGGAGCACCACGACGAGCACGAAGAAGAGCACGAGGATGAAGTCGAGGGCGCTCCCATCGTCGACCTTGAGCAGACGCGCATCGACGTCGAGGCTGAGCTGGCCGAACCGTTCGACGGCTTCGAGAACCTTAACATCCGGCTCGGCATCAACGACTATGGACACGTGGAGAACGAAGCTGGCGAGGTGGGAACGGCCTTTGCCAACAAGGCTTGGGAAGCGCGTGCGGAACTGACGCACGATCCAGCCGGCGGCTGGCACGGTGCCCTCGGCGTCCAGTTCGGCGACCGCGAGTTCTCCGTGGAGGGCGAAGAAGCCTTCACGCCCCCCGTCGACACGTCGTCCTCCGGCCTGTTCTGGGTCGGCGAGCGCGCTCTCGGCGAACTCGGGCTGGAGGCGGGCCTGCGCTACGAACGGGTCGCGCACGAACCCGCGCAGGGCAGCGGCCGCGACTTCAGTGGCTTCAGTGCTTCGCTGGGCTTCATCGTGCCGCTTGCCGAGGGCTGGGAGGGCACGTTGCTGGCCGATTACTCGTCCCGCGCTCCGGTGGGCGAGGAACTCTTCTCGGACAGCCCGCACCCCGGCACGGGCGTCTTCGAGATCGGGGATCCGGAGCTAGGCCAGGAGCATGCCCGCAACCTGGCGGCCACCCTCACCGGCGGTGGCAGTCGATGGTCCGCGCGGGGAACCTTCTATTACACCGACTTCGCGGATTTCATCTACCAGGCCGCGACGGATGAGGAGATCGACGGCTTCGACGTGCGCCGCTACGCCCAGGCCGACGCGGTCTTCGCCGGCTTCGAGGTGGAAGGCCGAGTGACCGTTGCCGAGTGGGGCGCCGGACATCTCGAACTCGGGGCTTTCTTCGACACGGTATCGCCGAGCCTCGACGTATCCGGCAACGACAACCTGCCGCTCATTCCGCCAGACCGGACCGGTGTGTCCCTCGAGTTCACGCGTGACCGCCTGCGGGTCAACATGGACTACGTGCGGGCTTCCGGGCAGGACGACCTCGCGGAGTTCGAGTTGCCGACGGACTCCTACGACGACCTGCGCGCGCGCATCGCGTGGCGTTTCCGCCCGGGCGACATGACGGTCGACCTGTTCCTCGCCGGACGCAACCTCACCGACGACGAGCAGCGGCTGCACACATCTGTCGTCAAGGACCAGGCGCCCCAGCCGGGACGCACGATCGAAGCAGGACTGCGCATGCGCTTCTAGCGCCACCTTGCGGTTGCGGGCCATCCTGATGGATGCGCAGGAGTCTCGCCGGCGCGAGACTCCTGTGGCGAGGGCCTGCTTGCGGCGATTCGGGGCCAGTGAGAGTCCGTATGCGTAGCACAGGAGACGCTGCCCGAAGAAAGCCCTAAGCTGTCTGGACATCGTGTTCGAAGTCCTTGGGGGGTTTCTGACGTGTTGGAGAAGGGCACGCGGGCGCGCACAGTCCTGGGGTCGTTTGTCTTTTTCCTGGTTGCCCCCGGCGTGGTGGCGGGCGTCATTCCGTTCGCGCTGGTCGGTTGGACGTTCCAGGCGACTTTGCTCGGGCTACCGGGCGAGCGCGTGGTGGGCATAGTGGCGGTCGGGGCGGGTCTGGCCTGCCTGGTGGAATGCTTCGCCCGTTTCGCCCTCGAGGGGCGCGGTACACCGGGACCGGTGGAGCAGACCGAAGTGCTGGTGGCGTCGGGCCTGTATCGATTGGTGCGAAACCCGATGTACGTCTGCGTGGTGGCTATCGTTTTGGGGCAAGCGGTGCTCTTTGGCCAAGCCTCGCTGCTGGCGTACGCAGGCTTGATGTTGGTTGCGTTCCATTTGTTCGTTGTCCTCTACGAGGAGCCGACCCTCCGTCGAAGATTCGGAGCGTCCTACGAAACCTATTGCTTGCATGTGCGTCGATGGTGGCCACGTCTGACACCGTGGAGCGGGTCTGCTACGTCAGGCACTTGAAGCTGGCCTACGGCGCATCGGACTACTTGCCGCCGGTCGTCTCGATCAGCAGCGGAACGCGTTCGCCATTGCGTGGCGTCGCCGCCTCCTGGTCGGACGGTTCGAGCTCGAGCCAGCGCAAGGTGGTCAGCCGCCCGAGCGGTGAGACGTCCGCGATGGGATTCCCGGACAGACGCAGCCACATGAGCTTTGGCAGGTCACCGAGCACCGAGACATCCCGCAGCCGGTTCCCCGCGAGGTCCAGCCGCCGCAGCGATTCCGCCTCCCGCAGCAGGGCGGCGTCCGCCACCCGGTTGTTCCCGAGACCGAGGTGCGCGAGCTCGGGCAGACCCCACAGCGGCACCAGATCCGCGACGCGGTTGCCGTCGAGCAGCAGGACCTTGAGGCCACGCAGTTCCGACAGCGGCCGGAGGTCGGCCACCCGGTTGCCGGACAGGTCGAGCCGTTCCAGGCCCGCCAGTACGGCCACCGGCCACAGGTCGGAGATGCGGTTGCCGCCGAGGTCGAGCACTTCGAGGTCCGCCAGGCCCGACAGCGAGGACAGATCAACCAGGCCGCGGGATGACAGGTCGAGAACCTCGACCTTCGCGGCACTCCAGGATCCGGTCTCTGGCGGCGGTGCAGGCGAGACTTCGTCCAGCACCCCAACGTCATTTGGCTCCCCAGGTTGTACATGCCGGACCGGCTGGCTGCCCAGCGCGGGTGCCGGGTTGTAGGAGGCGTCCTGCAGCGGGTGCATCGGCGCTGGCAGGTAGCTGACCGACAGCGTCTCCGACGGCTCGACCGCGCGCGACAGCCGCAGCACGGCGCTCCCACCGGCCACGTCGACCGATTCGACGGGGATCGCCACTGCGGCGGTTGACGATCCCGCCGCCACGACGAAATCGCCCGGCGATGGCACGGAGCCGCCGTCCAGTGTCCGGTCATGGTGCAGCGTCAGCAGCGCCCCGGATGCCATCGCCCGGGTAAGCGACATGCCGGACGCCGCCCCGCACGACACGCCGACGTCCTCCGAGTGGCGGCAATTGTGCAGGCCCCAGCCCGCGAACGGGCAGTCCGCCAGGCGCGACTCGTTGCCGACGCAGCGCACGTCGTCCATCCAGATCGTTCCCGTGCCGGCGCCGAACGCCCCCCGCCCGTGCACCTCGCCGCCCGTGTAGCCGAGCTGCCGGCAGACCACCTCGACGTCCTCCGAGACGAACCGGTCGTCGCACACCGTGCCCCACTCACTGTTGTGGTAGATCTCCACGCGGCCTTCCTGCGCCGTGCTGCCGCCGACCAGGCGCACGTCGCCCTCGGCGGCGCCGTCCGCCACGGCGGTGCGCCCCGACGCGGACGCCGACCAGTCGCCCGCGCCCACCACGTTGGATGCACGCACGCGCACATGGTAGGCCGTGTCGGCGGCGAGGTCCTCGATCCGCTTCGTGGTGGTGGTGCCCGCATGAGAGGCGTCCTGCCAGTTGCCGCCCGTCTGGCGATAGTGCACGTCGTAGTCCGTGATCGCCGCGCCGTTGTCCGAAGGTGCCGTCCAGGACGCCTCGAGCCACGTCGTCCCGGCCGTCAGCGTTGGCGCCGAAGGCGCGTCCGGGGCTTCGGCCGCGGCGTCCGTGCGCGCGGATGCCGCTTGTGACCAGTCGCCCGCGCCTTCGGCGTTCGACGCCCGCACGCGCACCTCGTAGGCGGTGTCCGGGGTCAGGCTCTCGATCCGCTTCGTGGTCGCCGTGCCTGCGTGGGAGGCGTCCGTCCAGTTTCCACCGGTCGTGCGGAAATGCACGTCGTAGTCCGTGATCGCCGCGCCGTTGTCCGCGGGCGCCGTCCACGACGCCTCCAGCCACGTCTCGCCGACCGTCAGCGTTGGCGCCGCAGGCGCGTCCGGGGCTTCGGCCGCGGCGTCCGTGCGCGCGGACGCCGCCGGCGACCAGTCACCCGCGCCCTCGGCGTTTGACGCCCGCACGCGCACTTCGTAGGCGGTGTCCGGGGTCAGGCTCTCGATGCGCTTGGTGGTGGTCGTGCCCGCGTGAGAAGCGTCCTGCCAGTTGCCGCCCGTCAGGCGGTAATGGACGTCGTAGCCGGTGATCGCGGAGCCGTTGTTGGCCGGCGCCGTCCAGGACGCCTCCAGCCACGTCTCGCCGACGGTGAGCGTTGGCGCCGCAGGCGCGTCCGGCTCCTCGGCCGACGCGTCTGTGCGCCCGGAAGCCGCTGGCGACCAGTCGCCCGCGCCTTCGGCGTTCGATGCACGCACGCGCACCTCGTAGGCCGTGTCGGCGGTGAGGCTTTCGATGCGTTTCACGGTCGCCGTGCCCGTGTGCGAGGCATCCGTCCAGTTCCCGCCCGTCGTGCGGTACTCGACGTCGTAGTCCGTGATCGCCGCGCCGTTGTCTGCGGGCGCCGTCCACGACGCCTCGAGCCACGTCTCGCCAGCCGTCAGCGTTGGTGCCGACGGCGCGTCGGGCGCCTCTGCCGACGGCCCCTCGATCGTCGCTGTAGCCGGGGCTGACAGGGGACGGCCGTCCGGCGTACAGATCGCGCTCGCGGGACTGCAGCCGCCGGTCGTCGCTGGGAGCCGCACTGTCACGTCGCCATCGCCGGATGGCCTGATCCTCAGTATCCACCGGTCGTACACGCTGGGGTTGGCGCGGCGTCTGCCCGCGACGGCGCCGCCGGTCACCTGGAGGGCGTCCTGGATTGCGTCGTTCCTGTCGAACGACTCGGTGCCGTCGAACACCGCCTCGGAGAACGCCAGTTCGAGCGTGAACACGCTCGAGCCGTCGTGGGCGTCCGGCGCGTTCTGGAACCAGGCGGTGAGTATCGCCACCGTCTCGTTGGTCACGGCTAGATCCGCGAAGTCGGCGACCTCGTTGCCGTTCGTATCCTTGAGTCTGTTGTCCGTGCCCGTGGTGGGCCTGGTGTAGCTCACCTTCACGTCCGCGTCGGTGGACACGACGGCGGGCGCGAGCGTGAGGGTTACGGCGTAGCCGTTGATCGTGGGTGAGCCGGTCAGCGCCACGGTCGTCTCCGAACCGCCCGACGGGGTTTTCTTCACCGCGAACGCACCGTTCGCGAGGTTCGCCGCGGCGGCCAGGGCCTCGTCGAAGGCGATGACCAGCGTTGCGCCGTTTACGGTCGCGCCGTCCGGCGTCGGCGCCGTTGTGTCGCCCGCCGCCCGCGTCACCACTATCGTGTAGGTTTGGGTGGTCTCGCCGTCGCTGGCCATCACCTTCGCCTTGATCGTGTTCGCGCCGGTGACGAGGCCGACCTGGAATCCCGTCGCGTTGGCGTCCGCGTCGGTCAGCGTCGAGTCGGCGCCGTCGAGGTAGACCACCGTGGCGCCGCTGTCGCCCTTGGTCTCCTTGATCGTGATCCGGTCCACCCCGTGGGCTACCCCGGCGGTGTAGGAGGTCGTCGACGCGTTGAAGAGGGGGTTGAGCGTGATGTCGGTAGCGGTGCCAGCGTCGTCCCAGGTCAGATCGAGAGCGCTCAGGGTCGCGTCGCTGGAGGGCACCAGGGCATGGCCGGCGACCTCGACGAACGGCACCTCGTCGGCCGTCGTCCAGACGCCTGTATCCCGGATCCCGGTGTGCCGAAAGTTGTTCAGGCCCCAGCCGTCCGCGACCTTGCTGATGGCGTCCGACTTCGTCCCCCAGATCTTGTAGAACCTATAGAGTTGCGAGGATCTTGAATCGAGCACCACGAAGTACTTCGTGTTGCTCTCGAGGATGGCGTTCGCCGGCGCCTCGAACGTACTGGCGGGGGAGCGGTCCTCCGGCGGCTGGTCCGGATTGGTGGGGAGGACGACCGAGCCACTCAGGGCATACAGACTGCTTCCCGGGTTACCTTCCGCCGTACTGCTGAAGACCCGCACGCGCACGCCGGCCGAATGCGTGATCTCCCAGATGAGGATCTTGACCGAAGTGAGGACGTAGCCTGCTTCGTTGCCGCCGGTTTCGAATCCCAGTGCCTGGGCGCGCAGGATCTTGCCGGGCTCGAGATTGCCGACGTAGAACCTCTTGCTGAAGTGCTCGTCCAGGTTGCTGGCCAGGGCGTCCGCCGCCACCCTCGATGCCTCCCGCGTCACCACCATCGTGTATGTCCGCGTAGTGCTGCCGTCCTCCGCCGTCACCCGCACCCCGATCGTGTTGGCGCCGACTTCCAGGTCGACCTGAAAACCGTCCGTTACGGCGTCGGCGTCGGTCAGTAGCTGGTCGTCCTCGTCGAGGTAGGCCACCGTGGCGCCACCATCGTTGCTCGCGGTCCCCTGGATGGTTATGCGGTCGATGGGGGCGCGCACGGTTTTGGCGTAGGAGGTGATCGACGAATCGAAGAACGGGGAGTAGGTCACCAGTTTGCCGTTCCGGTCCCGCATCCGCAGGGCGGTCAGGTTCGCGTCCGTGGCCTGTACGACGACATCGCCGTTGATCTCGATCAGCGGAACCGCGCTGGCGGTTGTCCAGGACCCCGAATCCTTGTTCCTGGAATGCCGATCCGCGTTCAGGCTCCACCCGGCAGCCATGGTGTTAAGGGACTCTGACTCTGTCCCCCGGATTTCGTAGTCGTTGCCGGCGTCCGCGGCCGTCGAGTCGAACACCACGAAATACCCCGCGTTCTTCCGCAGCGTGGCGCTCGCCGGGGCGGCGAAGGTCATCGTCCCGTCGGCGATGGCCGGGTTGCTCAGCGTGTAGAAGCTGATGTACGGGGTTCCGTTGCTCCTCGCGCCGAAGATCCGGACCCGGACCCCGTCCGAAGCCGCGGCGTTCGCGAGCACGGCCTTGACCGACGTGAGGTTGTAGCCCCGCTCGTTGCTGCCGGTCTGGAAGCGAATCGCCTGGGTGAAATGGACGTTCGGGGAATCGGCTGGCGTGCCTGCAGGGATGCCTGCATCATTGCTTTCATCCAGGTTGCTGAGCAGGGCGTCGGCCGACGCCATCGGCACCGCCCGCGTCACCACCAGCGTGTAGGTCACGGCGGTGACGGTGTCCTCGGCTGTCACCTTCACCTTGATCGTATTCGCGCCTGCTTCCAGGTCAACCTGGAAGTGGTCCTCCACGGTGTCGGCGTCAGTCAGCAGCTGGTCGTCGCCGTCGAGGTGAGCCACCGTGGCGCCATCGTCGTTCTTTGTCGCCTCGACGGTGATCCGGTCCACCCTGGCAGACGCGTTCGCGGTGTAGGCGGTCGTCGCGGGAGTGAAGCCGGGGGAGTAGGGAACCGCGGTGCCGTCCCTATCCTTAAGCGACAGCGCGCGCAGGGTCGCGTCGGTCGAGGTCGTGTTCGCGAAAACGCATGCAGAGCAAAGGATAACTCCGAGGGACAATGCCGGAGCTGCGCGCAGAAGAGACCAGCCCTGCGTTTTGACAGGGCTCTTGCCGAACGTCCTGGTTGCCGGTCGCCAAGACATGGACGCTCCTTTATCACGCGGATGCCCCACAAACATGCGGCGACGGACACGGCTCCGATTCGGGCAGAGCCCGGCACTATAGGAAAGGACTTGTCAGATCCGCGTCCCCAACATTGGGGTGATCGAAGCAGGGACGCCGCTTCAGAGCGGAACGATCCGGCGTCGAGCCCGGGCTATCGGCGGTCAGCCGCGGTTCACCCCCGGAAGTGCCACTTCGGCGGCCCGACGCGATTCGCAACTCTGTCGAGTCCGGCGGCGTTCAGCCCGTAGAAGTCGATGGCATTGCCGCCGAGCATGGCGGCGACGTCCGCCTCGGGGAGACCGCGGAACGTCTCCAGCATCCTGGTCGCCGTGTTGGGCCAGGTGCCCTCCGGGTGGGGGAAGTCCGTCCCCCACATGACCTGGTCCATTCCCATTTCGTGACGTATCTCGGCGTCCTCACGCGGCATGCACGATGCGCCAACCGCGCAGTTCCGCCGGAAGTAGTCGGCCGGGGACATGGACAGGTGGCTGCGGAAGTCGCCCAGTTTCGCGCTGAACACGGTGTCGTTGTAGTGGTGGTCGAGCATGCGGAGCAGCGGCGGGAGCAGCCAGCCCTGGCCCGTCTCGGTGACGCTGACCTTCAGTTTCCCAAAGCGCTCGAAGACGCCGCCCCACAACATGAAGATGAGCGGCCGGTACGTCCAGAAGAACACTTCGGAGATGTAGACGCCGACGCCGCCGGGATACTGGTCCTGGTCTCCTTCCGGGAAACCCGGGCCGAAGACATCTTCGAACGCTCCCGGGCCGGAGTGGAAGCAGACGACCGTCCCGCTGTCCTCGCAGGCTTCCCAGAACGGATCGTAGCAGCGGTTGTGGTAGGCCTCGAAACCGCTAGTGATCGCGGGTATCAGCACGCCTCCCAAGCCATTGTCCCGGGCAAAACGGACTTCCTCGATGCCGCGTTCCGTGTCCCACAGCAGCGGACAGACGGCGACGCCGAAGCGGCGCACCGGGTCCAGCGCGCAGAACTCCGCCAGCCAGCGGTTGTGGGCGCGGGCACCGGCCCACTGGAGATCGGGCACGATGTTCCTGGTGGGCAGCGCAAGCCCGGCGCCGAAGGGCGGGGCGTTCTGCTCCGTGACGCCGTCGGGGAACACGATCTCGCCGGCGACCCCGTCTGCGTCGAGCACTTCGATGCGCCGCGCATGGTCCCACGCACCAGCGAGCTGGGCCTCAACGCCTGACCGCCATTGCTCGTTGATGTCCTTCAGCAGGAACACCCGTTCGGCCTTGTCGGTAAGGTGTTTCTGGATGGGCAGCACCTGGTCGAACGTTTCCCGGTACTGCGGATCGAGGTAAGTCCGGTAGCGCTCCGGCGGGAGCCCCGCATGGCAATCGGACGAGACGATGGTGAAACGTTCCACTAGTGATGCCTCCGTGGCGGCCACGCCCTCGTGGCGCATACGCTGCTGCTGCCCAACAAGGTTCGGTCCCTCTATCCGATGGTAGGTACTGGCGGATCGGTGCGGGCGAGGATCGCGTCCGTCCGCGCCTTGATCTGCGACTCGGTTGCCGGGGTGAGCGGCAGTATCCAGAAACGGCCCCGGCGGATGCCGTCGAGTGCAGTTTGCGCCACCTCGTCGGGGTGCGTCGTCTCCAGCGTGGTACCGAAGGCCTCCATCAACCGTCGAAGGTCTTCGGCGGAGTGGATTCCGGTATCGGGCGCGCTGCTCGGTTTCGCGAACCGTTCCGGGCGTACTCGATCCGAGTCGAAGATGCCGGTCTCGACGACGTGAGGCCCCGGAAACAGTGCATGCACCTGCACCGGATTCCCAGGCGCACTCGTCTGGTGAAACAGCGCCTCCGCCACCACCTGCACGGCGGCCTTGGCCGCTGAATAGATGGGTTGATCGGGGTAGACGAGAAAGGCGCCGTTGGCGGATCCGGTAATCACCAGGTGGCTCTCTTCACCCTGCTCCGTCAGCCGGGGCATGAAGGCATTGATGGTGTTCACCACGCCCCAGAAGTTGACTTCGAAACACCACTTCCAGTCGTTGTCGGCATAGCCCCACAGTGGGCCCGCCTCGCCCGAAGCCACCCCGGCGTTAGCGAACACGAGTTGCACGCCGCCGAGTGTGTCGAAGGCGAATGCCGCGAGGTCGCCGAGGCTCGACGGGTCGGTGACATCGCAGGCGCGCGCGTGTGCGGTCGCCCCGGCCGCCTCGAGCGCATCGCGCGTCGCTGCCAGTGCTTTGGCATCGACGTCTGCGACCAGGATCCGTGCCCCGGCGCCAGCCAGCGCGAAGGCCAGCGAGCAGCCCACGCCACTCGCCCCGCCGGTGATGACGGCCAGTTTGCCGGTGAATTCATCCACGTTGCCGCTCCCTCACCAGGCTCCGCCTGGCGCAGGACCGCCGAACTGTCCCGGGAATCGCGAGCCGCCGACGGTGTCGGCGAACCGCCAGAATCCTTCGGGGTCCAGCGCTCCGGCGAGCGTGATCTCGCGGGCAAGGAACTCAGGCCACCAGAGCCGGGCCGTTGCAGGACCCTGGATGGGCAGGGACGTGGCGAGCGGGTCCCAGGGACTGTCGCGCAATGTCAGTTCGCCCTCGACGGACTGCTGGAACGCGGTCCGGTACTTCGCGTAGACGTGCACCACCCGGGGCGGATAGTCGTACTCGTTGGGCCGCATGGTCACTGATCGCGCGCACTTGATCCACCACTCGTTGACTTCCGTCACCTCGCCCGGCTCGTCCATCCCGGCCAAGGTTCCGCTGTACTCGAAGAACGTGTGGCCCTTGTGCGTCACGGCGGCTTCGACCTGGTTGCCGAGGCGGAAGTAACGGACATCGGCGAGGAACTTGGGCTGGCCCCAGAGTTCCCGGCTGATGAACACGGCCTGCTCCTGGTCGATCGCGTAGGCGAGGGAATACTCGCCATCCATGCCGTCATGGATGGCGGTCACGTTGACAACGAGGCCCAGCTCCGGCTCGGCGCCGACCGGGAAGTGGTACACCGTGAGCCGGACTTCGGCCTCGCCGGGCGGATCGATTCCCGGAGGCAGGAGCGCGGCCACTCGGGTCGAGTCCGTTGGGTAGGCAATCTTCAGCATTGGCCAGTTCCGGCTGTCGCCGGGAGTGCCCTGCGGTGTGCCGTCGTTCATGTGGTCGTCTCCAGCGGTAGCCCCGTTCTCCGGGATAAAGGACTGGGCTTGGCCGACGCGCTCTTGATAGGAACAGAATACATATAAGTGTGCCTTTGTAGTAGTAAAAAAGAACATATCCACGATTATTGTTCCGATCAATCTTGCCCGGCCTTACTTGTTGCGTTCGGGTCTCAAAGCACGGGCGCCACTGTTAATGGAACCAGCCAGGAATGCGCGCTCTGCGGGACCCGAGGATCGCCGTGGGATGGTGGAGGAGGAGGGAGAGAGGGGCCAGGGTAGGTACACTGCATGCGTCACAGTGAATTCGATGATCGTTGGCAGCAAGTCGGCAGACGCGAAGTTGGCTTTGGCCGTGCAGCGCGCGGCTCGATGGATGCGTGGCGCTTGCGATTGCGCTGGCGACCGTCAGCGGCTGCGGCGACGCCGGGCCTTCCGTGACTGTGGTTGCCCCGACTGCGTGCGTACCCTCCGCAGATGAGTCGCTGTTGGCGGAACCGGGTCAGGCGGTGCCACTCTTCCCTTCGGCTTCGGATCCTCTTGGCCGCGAGGGCATGGCGAGGGTCATCAACCATTCGGGCGAAGCTGGCGAGGTGTCGATCAGGGCGTTCGACGACGAGGGGGAGTTCCATGGTCCCTTGACGCTTTCGCTGGGTGCCTTGGAGACGGTGCATTTCAACTCTGAAGACCTTGAGAACGGCAACCCGGCCGGCGGACTGACCGGCTGTACGGGTGCGGGAGAAGGGGATTGGCGCCTGGAACTCGCCAGCGAACTCGACATCGAGGTGCTGTCCTACATCCGCACGATGGATGGTTTTCTCACGGCGATGCACGACACCGCGCCGTGGCGGGACGGAGCACTCCGGATCGCGACCTTCAACCCGGGAAGCGACCTGGACCAGGAGAGTTCCTTGCGGCTCGTGAACGTTGGCGGGGAGGCGGCGGCGGTGACCATCTCCGGTACCGACGATGCGGGCGGCTCCAGTGCCGGTACTGTGGCGGTAGAACTGCCGGACGGGGTCTCGAGGACGTACTCGGCGGGAGATCTCGAGTCCGGCAGCGCGCCGGGTCTCGACGGATCTCTCGGAGACGGGGTTGGCCGGTGGCAACTGTCCGTACGGTCGGACCAGGCGATCATGGCGATGAGCCTGCTCGCGACTCCGACCGGGCACCTGACGAACCTCTCGACGGCACCCGGCAAACGGACCGATGGGCTCCATCGCGTGCCGCTGTTGCCGTCCACATCGAGCCCGCCCGGGGGACTCCTGCGCGTGATCAACCGGTCTGACATGGCCGGCGAGGTATCGATCCGGGCATTTGACGACACCGGCCGGGAATACCAGGCGCTGTTCCTGTCCCTCGGGGCGAACGAGACCAAGCACATCGACTCGGGCGATCTCGAAATGGGCAACCCGGGCAAGGGACTGACCGGCAGTACCGGGGCGGGCGAGGGCGACTGGCGGCTGGCTTTGACCAGCGGACTCGAAGTCGAGGTGCTGGCCTACGCCACGACGACTACTGGTTTCCTGGCTGCGATGCACGACACGGTGCCGCAGGACGATGCCTATCGCGTGACCATCTTCAACCCTGCCGGCGACGATCAGGAGAGCCGCCTGCGGATCGTCAACGCGGGCGAATCGAACGCGCAGGTGACGATCACGGGCATCGATGAACGCGGCGAGAGTTCTCCGGGTGAGGTGTCCCTCGCCGTTTCCGCAGGCGCATCGCGCACGCTCACCGCGAGGGAGATCGAGGACGGTGTCGAGGGATCCGAAGGAGGCATCGGTACGGGCGTCGGGAGATGGCAACTTGTCGTCGAATCGGAAACCCCGATCACGGTGCTCAACCTGCTCGCGGGTCCCGCCGGCCTGCTCGCGAACCTGTCGAGCAGGCCGGCCCGTGACCGGTCGTTCTCTTATGACTTCCATCGGGGAGAACAGGGATTCGTTGCGGACTTCGCCGACTTTCCGCCCGCCCACAGGGATACCTATCGTTTGACATCGGATCACCGGTCGCTCCCGCCGCCGCTGGAATCCGAGTCCGCCCTGTACATATCTGGCACCAACCACAGCGACGATCTCTTCATGTTCTTCAAGGGGCAGGTCGGTGGTCTTGTCCCCGGTGCACGATATGAAGTGGCCGTGAGTGCCGAGATCGCCACCGATACGCCCTCCGGATGCATCGGCATCGGCGGCGCTCCGGGTGAGAGCGTCTGGATCAAGGCCGGCGCGACCACGGTCGAACCGCTGCCGGTCCTGGTGGGTACCTACTTGCGAATGAATGTCGACATCGGAAGTCAGTCCAACAGCGGCGAAGATGCCGTGGTCCTGGGAAACGTTGCCAACTCGCGAAGCTGCGAGGAGCCGCGCCAATGGGAACGCAAGTCCTTCGAGGCTCGATCGATACCGGCACGTGTCTCCGCATCTCCCGAGGGCCGGGCCTGGTTGCTGTTCGGTGTGGACTCGGGATTCGAGGGCCGGACGGAGGTCTACTTCACCCGGGCGACGGCGGTCTTCACGCCCATGTGATCGACGCTGGCCGGGAAGGCGGCTTCAAAGGCTGTCGTACAGGCGCCGTATGGCGGGATCGTCCGGAAACAGATCGCGCAGTTCGTCGGCGTAGCGGCGAGCGTCGGGTAACCGGCCGGCACCGCGCGAGTAGTTCACCAGGGCCATCAGGACATCCGCATTGCCGGGAGCGATGCGCAGGAGGGCCTTGAGCGTTTCGATTGCCGCCGGCGCGTCTCCCCCGTCGTGCAGGGCGATGGCGTAGACGTACCGGTATCTCACCCCGTCGGTCTCAAGCTCCGCGGCGCGGGCAAGATGCCGAAAGGCGAGTTCCCGTTCGCCGGCGCGCATCTCGAGCAGTCCGAGGGCGTGATGGGCGGCCGCTTGCCCGGATGCGACGTTGACGGCCCGGTGCAGGACCAATCGGGCTTCTTCTTCCCGTGCGAGCACGCGATACAGGTCCGCAAGATTGAGCAGCGCGGGAACATGTTCCGGGTCCGACGCCAGCGCGTCGAGGTACGCCCGCTCGGCAGGTTCCCACAGCCGCCGCGCCGTGAGGAAATCCCCTCGCTGCGACAGTGCTCCCGGCATGTCCGCATTCCAGGCAAGGGACCCCAGGTATTCTTCGAACAGTGCAGCGAGCGTCGTGGCGAGGCGTTCCTCCACTTGTTCGGGCGGTACGTCGGCCAGCACCCGGGCAAGTTCTATCCGAACGGCCTTGACGGGGTCTTCGAGGTACGACGCGAGCATGCCGAGGCGTTGCGGCCAGGGCCAGGAATCCATCGCTCTCACCGCCCCTAGTCGAAGCAGGGGGTCGCCGCTTTCGAGCAGGGGGGCGGTGCGGCCGTGTAGCTGCCGGGCGGGGAATCTTCCGAGTTCCGTGGCGGCCGTGGCGCGCCAAATCGGGGACGTATCCCCGTCCATGGCGATGTCCGCCAGGGTCCGGGCCGCGCGTATGTCCCCTCGGCGGGCGAGTTGCAGGCTCCGCCCACGGTGCGAACCGGGGTCCGCAGGACTCACCCCCCACTTCGCCAGGGCCTCCGCGGCCCACTCGATGCTCTGGTTCTGGTGGCACCCGTTGCAGGCATTCGGCGTGCCGGCGATCGCGCTTAGGTCCGGGCGCGGAACGTGGAAGCTGTGGTCGCGGCGGGGATCCACCACCATGTAAGTGGTGGCGGGCATGTGGCAGTTTACGCAGGCGGCGCCGGCGGACCCGGCGGCGTGCCGGTGGTGCGCCGTGTTGTCGTAGACGCCCGGCAGGTGGCACTGGGCGCAAACGGCGTTACCGGGCGCCCGTAGCCCGAGCCCATGTGGATCGTGGCAATCGCTGCAGGTGACCCCGGCCTGGTACATCCTGCTCTGCACGAACGAACCGTACACGTACACCTCTTCGAGAATCTGGCCGTCGACGTGGTACAGGCCGGCCTCCAGCAGGGAGGGGAGGTGGGTGTCCAGAAACCCGGCGCCGTGGCGGTAATGGCCCAGTGACGTCCGCCGCGAGTGGCACGGCGCGCAGGCTTCGACCTCGCGCGGCTGGTCGGGGAGCGAGTCGCGGCGCGCGATGCTCTCGCCGGGGGCGAAACTCCAGACGCCGGGGACGCCGAGAGCCACCTCGAGGCCGGAGTCGGGCACTTCGTGCAGCCGACCTGCTTCGGCCAGTGCCGCGTGCTGCCGGCCTGGACCATGGCAGGCTTCGCAGGCGACGTTGATCTCGCTCCAGGTGGTGGCGTACGTCCCCAACTCCGGGTCGTAAGCCTTGGACAGGTTCGTCGAGTGGCACTCGGCGCACCGGGCGTTCCAGTTGTAATAGGTCCCGGTCCAGTGCATCGCCTGCTGTGCGTTGGATGACGCATCCGACGTACGCAGGTGGAACCAACGTTGACCGCCGGACGCGGCTGGACGGCTGTCCCAGGCGATGTCGAGCGCCTGGAGGCGCCCGCCGGGAAACTCGACCAGGTATTGCTGCAGGGGATGAATGCCGAAGACGTAGCTGACCCGGTACTCGCGCAGCTTCCCGTCCGGCCCGCCCGTCTTTACCCAGTAGCCGCCGTCCCGGCGGAAGAAAGTCGAGATATTGCCGTCGTGGAGTGCCTGGCTGCCGCCGAAAGCGCCGAGTACGGCCGCCTCGGAGACAGACTGCATCGCGAGGTCGTGGTGCGAACCGCGCCAGGCTTCGTATTCGGCAGCGTGGCAGCGGGCGCAGTCGGCCGCGCCGGTCCATTCTTTGGACGCCTGTTGCTGGGGAGGCGCCGCGCCCGCCAAAAGCGCGGTGGCCACGACGCCAAGGGCGGCGATGGCAGCGGGCCTGCGCGCGCTGGAGTCCTTACAGGGGAGCAAAAAGCTGTCGCTGATTGTCGCGCCGCATTCCCCGGCCCTTCATGCGGACCGATGGCCGGCGTTTCAGACGCTGGGACACGGGGTCGATCTCGATGCCGACCGACTCCAGTGCCGTGAGTCCGAGAATCGGCTCTATGCCATCGTTGCCGAAGCCGACGGTGGCACCGACGATCTCGCCCATGAACTCGACCTCCGCCACGGCGATATCGACCGTTTCTTCGCGGCCGTCCGCAAGCTCATAGGTTCGACGCCCCCGGGGCTCGATTCCGATTTCACGCAGGGCGCGGCCGGGCACGACGCAATCCGTCGATCCGGTGTCGACCAGGAACAGGCCGTCCCAGGACCGCTCGCGTTGGGCGGGGTTGCGGATGGTCACGGTGACTTGCACGACCCCCATGGGCGACTTCCTCTCTTCGTGATGCCGGATAGCTGGCGTTGTACTCCATCGATTCTGGTCCGGCAAGGAAGTCCGGCAAACACTTACCCAAAGTCGGGGGATTGTCTGCAACCGGGTCCGAATGGCCGGGATATTGGCCCAGGCCGTTGTGAAGCCGCCTGTGTCGGCGTGAAACGGTAGACTCGTCGCGGCAGATACGTCTCGAGGTCCATGTGAGCGTTTACCTGACCACCGCGCGGAACTTCTCCGCAAGCGCGGAGAACCGCATCCATAGCGACGAGATCGCGGCGCAGTTCGGGTTCGAGGGCGCGCTTGTGCCCGGTGCCGCCGTGTTCGGTCACATGACCCATCCGTTGGTCGATACGCTGGGGCCGGACTGGCTCGCGGGATGGCAGGCGAGCGTGCGTTTCCTGAAGCCTGCGTATGACGGCGACGAGTTGACTGTCACACACGAGATCGAGGGCGACGGGCACACCGTCCGGTGCCATGCGCGTGGTTTCCTGCTCGCTGAACTGAATACGCATCCGCTTGCTGCGGATGACGAGCCCGTCGCCATGGGGTCGGGCGCGCCGATTGCCAGGCGGCCCGAGATTCAGTGGGACAACGTGAACGTGGGCGAACCGTTCCCGGCGTGGACGTGGTCGCCGGACGCGGTCCAGAACGCCGAGTTCGGTGCCCAGGTGGACGAAGACCTGGCCTGCTACGGGTCCGGGGTGCTGCACCCTCACGGCATCCTCGGGACTGCGAACCGGACCTTCATGCGTCGCTACGTGCTGCCGGCCTGGATCCACGTCGGTTCTGTGGTCAAGTTCCGGCGGCTGCTGCGCGTGGGCGACAGAATCGAGGTCCGAACGGTGCCGAAGCGGAAGTGGCGGCGCAAGGGACACGAGTTCGTCGACCTCGGCATCGCCTGCATCGTGGGCGGCGAGGTGGCCACGGAGATCGAACACACGTCCATCTTCAGTATCGCCCGCCGCTAGTGTCGTGTGACACGACACCGGGGGGCGGCACCCACACTCGGCCCAGCGTCGCGATCCGTGTGAGAACATACGCCATGGACCCGACGCGAAGGGCAGACATGGACCCCTGCTGCGACACCCCCATCGACGTGGCCAACCTGCAGGCCCGACAGCGCCGCGTGCTGGCGTGGGTGTTCGGGATTAACGTGGCGACATTCGCGATCATGGTGACGGGATCCGTGATGAGTGGCTCGTCCGCGCTGCTGTCGGGAACGCTCGACAACTTTGGGGACGCGCTCACCTTTGCGCTAAGCATGGCGGTCGTCGGCGCGTCCGCCCGGGCGAAGGCGCGGGTCGCCATGCTCAAGGGCCTGCTCATCCTGGGTGCCGCCATCGCTGTCGCCGCGCAGATCGCCTGGAGGATGACGGAACTCGACGTGCCGGTGGCGAGCACGATGTCCATCGCAGCCGTGCTCAACCTGGTGGCGAACGCGGTCTGTCTCAAGCTGCTGACGCCGTACCGCGACGGCGACGTAAACATGTCGTCGTCCTGGGAGTGCTCCCGCAACGACGTCATCGAGGGCGTCGCCGTGATCGCCACGGCCGCGGCCGTCTGGGTCTTCGCGTCTCCTTGGCCCGACCTGGTAGTGGCGGTGGTCCTGCTGGTGATATTCCTGCGCTCGGCGTGCAGGGTGTTGCGGAACGCGTGGCGGGAACTCACGCTCACCACCGCATGACCGACGCGTAGCGCCCACTTCGCGGGCCGTTGCTGGAACGAGGGGATGGCGTTCCCTTGACTCTGTTTCCCTATGGTCTACTATTTCTGTTATGACAGAAATAACCGAAATTACAGAAATCGTAGATCCTGTCGAGCAGTTCATCCTGCAGTGGGGCGACGCCCATTGGGGCGTGGACCGGTCGATCGCGCGGATTCATGGGTTCGCGGGTTGGCCGGTTCCTTGGCCGCACGGAGTCGCGAAGGTCGGGACCATGGATACCATCGCCTGCACATACCCGGTCCATACCGCGTCCGAGACTTGGCCGACAATGAGCTACGCGGCGCTGGTCGGCCGTCAGTGGCACGACCTTCCCGCCCGGACTCGCGCCCGTTTCGAACGTACGCGGCAGTTGACCTGCTATCGCGGCCACGTGGTCCGTTCAGAGTCCACCCTGGTCGGCCGCTGTTTTCGGCAACTCGCCCGTTTGATCGGAGGCCCGCTGCCGCTGGGCGATGCGTTAGGCCCCGCAGCGGTGGTCGTCATGACGGTGGGCGCGGGTGACTCGGCGTGGACCCGTGTCTATCGCGGCAAGGGCGGTCGCCACCAAGCGATACGCTCCGTGAAACGATTCTCGGGATCGACGGGGCTCGAAGAGTACCTGGGTTGCGGAGTCTGCATGGCGCTGCGGGTGCGCACCGAGGGTTGTTCCCTGGTGTTCGAGAGCTGCGGCTACTACCTTGCATTCGGCGAGCGCCGAATGCCCCTGCCTCGATGGCTGACCCCGGGCCGCCTTACCGTCCGCAACACGGACCTTCCCGCCCCGTGGTTTCGGTTCAGCCTGGAGTTGACCCACCCGTGGTTCGGCGTCGTCCTGCGCCAGGAGGCGGTGTTCGAGGACGCGCCATGATCCCGCTCTCTGTCTGGGTCATCGTGTCGATACAGGTCGTGCTTGGTTTCCTCGATGTCGTGGTGCACCACGAACTGGTCGCACGCCTGCCGTGGCGGGCTGGGGCGGGTCCGGAGCTGCGACTTCACGGGATACGGAACCTGGCCTACGCCGCGATATTCCTGGTTCTGGCCTGGGTCGTGCCCCTCGGCTGGGCCGCGTTGGCGTTGGTGGGGTTTCTTGCGATCGAAATCGTGATCACCTTCACGGACTGGTTCGTGGAAGACGCCACGCGGCGCCTGCCGTCGACCGAGCGGGCGCTGCATGGATTGCTCGCCATCAACTTCGGCGCACTGCTCGCGTTTCTCGCCCCCGTGGTGTGGCAGTGGCTGCAAGCGCCGACATCCATTCAGTTCGCCGACCGGGGTGTCTGGTCATGGCTCGCGTCCATGGCCAGCGCGGGACTGCTTGTGATGGCCGTGCGCGACTTCGCCGCGGCACGACGAACACGGCAACTCCAGGACCGTCCGCTGGACCCGGAACTGGTGGACCGCCGGCGCTGGCTCGTGACCGGCGCTACGGGATTCATCGGACAACGGCTCACGGAGGCGCTGGCTCGCGGCGGGCAGGAGGTTACGGTGTTGACCCGCGAGGTGTCGAAGGCCGGTGTCCTGAAACCACCTTTCCGCGTGGTGACGAACCTTGACCAGATCGGGGCTGGTGAACGATTCGATGTCATCGTCCACCTGGCGGGCGAACCGGTCGCCGCGGGCTTGTGGAACGAATCCCGCCGCGGGCGCATCATGAATTCGCGACCCGAACTGGCACGCCGATTGATCGACCTTGTGGACCGGTTGGACGTGAAGCCGAGGGTGTGGATCGGTGCCTCGGCCGTCGGCTGGTACGGCGACTGCGGCGAGACCACTCTCGATGAGCGCGCCGTTGCCCGCGATGGCTTCACGCACCGCTCTTGCGAAGCGGCGGAGACCGCTTCGATGCTCGCCGAACGTCGCGGCATGCGGGTGGTGATGCTGCGGATCGGTCTGGTCCTCGGTCGGGAAGGCGGTTTGCTGGCGCAACTCCTCGCACCCTTCGACCTGGGGCTCGGCGGCAGGCTGGGTTCCGGCCGGCAGTGGATGTCCTGGATCGAACGCGATGACCTGGTACGGCTCATCGTCCATGTCGTCGCCAACGAATCGATTCGAGGCCCGCTCAACGCGGTCGCGCCTCACCCGGTCACCAACCGGGAATTCACGAAGGCGCTCGCGCGCACGATTCGGCGTCCGGCCCTGCTAGCCATACCGCAGTTCGTGCTTCTTGCCGCGATGGGGGACATGGCCCGGGAACTCGTGCTCGCGAGCCAGCGCGTGGTTTCCGCCAAGGCCCTCGAACACGGCTTCGAGTTCCGCTGGCCGAAGATCGACGCGGCGCTCGCCAGGTCGCTGTCTTGAGCCGGTGCATGAAAAAGGTCTACTACAACAGCGCCTGCCCGGTGTGCGCGGCCGGAATCCGCCGCCAGCGAAGCAGGCTTGAGTCCTGCGCCGAGACGGTGGAGTGGATCGACGTGCAAGTGGACAATGAGGCCGTCGAGAACATAAACGCAGATCTCGAGTTCGTCCGCGAACGTCTGCATGTGACGGACCGTGACGGCAACCTCCACGTCGGCGCGGACGCGGTCTGCGAATTGATGGCAATCACACCGGGCCAGCGCCTTGTCGCGCGTCTGGCCAGGTTGCCCGTCGCGCGCAGCTTGCTTCGCGCCGCCTACAATGCATTTGCGGCGGGACTTTACCGGTGGAACCGCCGGGCCGGGCGCTGGTAGCGCCGGGTTGATCCGGGCTCCTGCGCCTGCCGGGTTCAGCGCGGATTCACTTGTTTCCCCCGCTCGCTTTCCACGATAATACGCGCCCTTTTGGCATGCGCACCCGTGGCCAAATTGGATAAGGCACCGGTCTACGAAACCGGGGACTACAGGTTCGAATCCTGTCGGGTGCGCCATATCCTTGGCGGGAACGAGGATTCCGCGATGGAGCAGGGAGACACGACAGGCGCGGGTTTCCGCAACCACAGTCGCGGCGGGCCGTCGCCGTGAGCGCCGGCTTGATACCCCAGGCGCTGGGGCTGGCGGCAGTGGGCATGGCGATGGTATTCATCCTGCTCTCGTTGCTCGTTGCGGCCATGGCCGTGATGACGCGGATCGTCGGTCCCCGGCGGCAGGATAGCGAGACTGTGGAAGTTCCCGAACACGACGATGCGCAGGCCGAAATGGCCGCCGCCGTGGCAGCCGCGATACGGCACCACCGCGCCCGCATGGCCGTCGGCGCCCAGGCACAGGGATAAGGCCGGCCATGAGCAAGCTCGGGATCACGGAACTCGTCCTGCGCGACGCCCACCAGAGCCTGCTGGCGACTCGCCTGCGCATCGAGGACATGCTGCCGGTGGCGGACAGGCTGGACCGCGTCGGCTACTGGTCCATCGAATCGTGGGGTGGCGCGACTTTCGACGCCTGCATCCGCTATCTCGGCGAGGACCCCTGGGAGCGTATCCGCAAGCTGAAGGCGGCGATGCCGGCCACCCCGCAACAGATGCTGCTCCGGGGGCAGAACCTGCTCGGCTATCGCCACTACGCGGACGATGTCGTGCGCAAGTTTGTCGAGCGGGCGGCGGCGAACGGCATCGATGTGTTCCGCGTGTTCGACGCGATGAACGACATGCGGAATCTGGAGACCGCGATCGCCGCCGTCCTGGAGCAGGGCAAGCACGCCCAGGGAACGATGGCCTATACGGTGAGTCCCGTCCACACGGTTGACCTGTGGCTCGATCTCGCGCGCCGCATCGAAGACATGGGCGCGCACACGGTGTGCATCAAGGACATGGCGGGTCTGCTCAAGCCTTACGTCGCCTTCGAGCTGGTATCGAGGATGAAGGAGACGCTGGAGATTCCCGTCCACCTGCACAGTCACGCGACAACCGGCATGTCCACGGCGACCTACATCAAGGCGGTGGAGGCGGGGGTCGACAACGTCGACGCAGCGATTTCGTCCATGAGCATGACCTACGGTCACTCGGCGAGCGAGTCGCTGGTCTCCATCCTCGCGGGCACGGGTCGGGACACGGGGCTCGACATCGCCCTGATGGAAGACATCGCCGCGTATTTTCGCCAGGTGCGCAGAAAGTACGCCGAGTTCGAAGGCAGCCTGCGGGGCGTCGATTCGCGCATCCTCGTGGCGCAGGTCCCCGGCGGCATGCTGACCAACCTCGAGAACCAACTCCGCGAGCAGAACGCCGCCGACAGGCTGGATGAAGTTCTGGAAGAGATACCCAGGGTGCGCGAGGACCTCGGTTTCGTCCCTCTCGTGACGCCGACCTCGCAGATCGTCGGCACCCAGGCTGCGATCAACGTCCTGCAGGGCAAACGGTATGCGAGCCTCACCAGGGAGACGACGAACCTGTTGAAAGGGGAGTACGGGGCCGCGCCCGCGCCGCTGTCGCCGGCGCTGCTCGAGGGTCTGCCTGACTCCGAAACGCGGATATCCTGCAGACCCGCGGACCTGCTTCCGCCGGAGGTCGAAACGCTGTCGGCGGAACTCGAGAAGCTGGCCAGCAGGGAGTCCATCGTCCTGGCGGACGACCGGATCGACGATGTCCTCACCTATGCGCTGTTCCCGCAGGTCGCATTGAAGTTCTTCGAGAACCGCGGCAACCCCGAGGAGTTCGAGGCCGTTCCCGAAGCGGCGGCACCTGCGGCGGCGGTTGCGGGCGAGGCGGCCACCTACGAGGTGCGTGTCAACGGCAAGGCGTTCACCGTCGAGGTCTCCGCGGGCGGCGACGTGACGACGGCGCCGGTACCGCAACCCCGGTACAACGGCGCTGCGGTACCCGCGGCGATGGCGGGCAACATCTTCAAGATCGTCGTGCCGCTCGGTGCGCACGTCGAGCAGGGCGATACCGTGCTGGTGCTCGAAGCGATGAAGATGGAGACCGAGGTGGTGGCTCCCCGGGCCGGCGTAGTGACAGCCCTGCATGTCGCGGAGGGCGACTCGGTGGCCGTTGGCGAAGCGTTGTTTGATCTTGCCTGAACGCGAGGACCGTTCCGAGTCACCCGGTCGCGCAGCGGCGCGCCGGACCGGGTAAGCCGCGCCGTGTCTCAACTCTTGGAAATCGTCCAGGCGTCGGGCCTGTACCAGATCTCGCTCGGGCAGTGCGTCATGATCGCCATTGGCCTGCTCCTGCTGTACCTCGCCATAGCGCGCCGGTTCGAACCGCTCCTGCTGGTGCCGATCGGTTTCGGCGGCATCCTGGCCAATATCCCGGGCGCGGAAATCGCCACGGGCGACGGCATCCTGAACCTGATCTACCTGGTGGGTGTCGATACGGCCGTTTTCCCGCTGCTGGTCTTCATGGGGATCGGGGCACTCACGGATTTCGGACCGTTGCTCGCCAATCCAAGGACGCTGGTGCTGGGCGCGGCGGCGCAGTTCGGCATCTTCGGGACGTTGCTCGGCGCGGTGGGGCTGACTGAACTCGGCGTCATGGACTTTACCCTCAGGGAGGCGGCCGCCATCTCCATCATCGGCGGTGCTGACGGGCCAACGGCGATCTACGTGGCGGAACAGCTTGCACCGCACCTGATGGGTGCGATCGCGGTTGCGGCGTACTCCTACATGGCGCTGGTGCCGCTGATCCAGCCACCCATCATGCGCCTCCTGACGACAGCGCAGGAGCGGCAGATCGAAATGACGCAACCGCGCGAGGTCTCGAGGCGCGAGCGCATCCTCTTTCCGCTGGCGCTGCTGCTGGTCGTCGGATTGGTGCTGCCGACGGCGGCGCCGCTGCTCGGGATGTTCTGCTTCGGCAACCTCATGCGCGAATGCGGAGTCGTCGACCGGCTTACCGACACGGCCCGCAACGCCCTGATCAACACCGTGACGATCTTTCTCGGCCTCGCCATCGGCTCCAGGCTCGGCGCGGAGCAGTTCCTGACCACGGGAACTCTCGGGGTGTTGCTGCTTGGCGTCGCTGCATTCGCCATCGGCACCGCGAGCGGCATTCTCATGGCGAAGGGAATGAACCTCGTGTTCAAGCGGCCCGTCAATCCGCTGATCGGCGCTGCGGGCGTCTCCGCGGTACCGATGGCGGCGCGCGTCGTCAGCCGGGTCGGGCAGGATGCGAATCCGGGCAACCTGTTGCTGATGCACGCAATGGGACCAAACGTCGCTGGCGTGATCGGCTCGACGGTCGCGGCGGGGGTGCTGATACTCCTCGCCGGATAGCGCCCTTTTCTGCCGCTAATGGGTTTCGCTTGAGGAGCCGGGATAGGGCGAGATTGACCTCAGGTGTGCAAATCCTGTGAGACCCTGCGCGTAAGCAATTGAGAAATTTGAGTTTTCGGTGCCGAAGGCGTAGAATGCGCCGTTTTCCCGGGAGAGAATATGCGCGCGGCCATCCGATGGGCCCTGCTGGTGTCGGTCTACGCGGCGGTCACCACATCGACGTGGGGTGATATGTCCCGCGGTGGTCTCGAGCCTGTTTCCCTGCCTCCCGATCCAACGACTCTGACCGCCGATCGCGCGCCGGCTATCGTCTCCGTTCGGTTGGAAGACGACGTTGAAATCGTCGTCGACGGCAAACTGGACGAGGACGTATGGGGCCAGCTTCCGGGCTACGGCGATTTCAGGGTTGTATCGCCGGATACCATGGCGCCCACCCGGCTCGGCACGCAGGTAAAGTTCTTCTATACCGCGACGGGTTTCTACCTGTCGGCGAACATGGAACAGGCGCCGGAGACCCTGGTCGAGCGGATGAGCAGCCGCGACCAGTGGCATAGCCGGGATTCCTTCATCTTCTACCTGGATACCTCCGGGGAAGGGCGATACGGCTTCTGGTTCAGCCTGAGCCTCGGCGGCAGCATGGGGGACGGCACGATTCTCCCCGAGCGCCACATGAGCACGAACTGGGACGGCGCGTGGCATGGGGCTACATCCCGTACCGAAACCGGGTGGGTCGCGGAGTTCCACGTTCCCTGGTCCCTTGTCAGCATGCCGAAGGCGGCGGGCGACCGTGCGATGGGCCTGTTGGCCACGCGGCGGGTCGCACACCTGAACGAAATGTGGTCCTGGCCCGCGCTTCCGATGTCCAGGCCGAAGTTTCTCTCCGAGTTCCAGGAACTGGCATTGAACGGCGTAGACCTGCGGCAGCAGTACAGCGTCTACCCCTACGTGTCTTCGGTACTGGACAATCTTGACGGGGAGGTCGTCACGGACGCCGGCGTCGACCTGTTCTGGCGCCCGTCCACCAACTTCCAGGTGACGGCGACCCTCAATCCGGACTTTGGCGACGTCGAAACGGACGATGTCATCGTCAATCTGACCGCTTTCGAGACGTTCTATCCAGAGAAGCGCCTGTTCTTCCAGGAAGGCCAGGAGGTCTTCCGCACCGGGACGCGGAGTTCGTACAGCTACGGGTCCTCGGCACCGCGGACGTTGGTGCTGCATACGCGCCGGATCGGAGGGCGGCCCCTGCGGCCGGATGTGCCCGCCGGCGTGACGCTGTCGCCGGCAGAACACGGTCGCCCGACGGAACTCCTCGGTGCGGTCAAGGCGACGGGTCAGCGCGATCAACTGCGTTTTGGCCTGCTGTTCGCCGGGGAAGACGAAACCCGGTTCGAAGGTCTCTCGTCGACGGGGGAGCGCGAACAACTGCGGCAGGACGGGCGGCACTATGGCGTCGCCCGCCTGCTCTGGGAAGGCGGCGACTCGGATTCGCGCGCATTGGGATGGATGTCGACGGTTACCCGGCGTACCGGCGGCGATGCCGTGGTGCATGCCGTGGACGGCCACGCAATGACCACCAGCGGACGCTGGGAAGTCGACGGGGAACTGATCACTTCCTCGGTGCCGGGCGCCGAGGCTGGCTACGGTGGGCTGCTTGACATCAAGTTCGCGCCGTTTCCGGGGCTGACCCACACGTTGTCCATGGACCACTACGACGGCAACCTGGACATCGACGATCTCGGATACCTCAGGCGCAACGACCTGACCCGCTATCAATACCAGGCGCGCCTGTCCCGCTCGGACCTCGCCTGGACGAGCCAGAGCCGCACCTGGTTCGCCCTGAGCCGGGGGTACAACCGTGCGGGTGAACGCGTGGTTGGCAGCGTGGAGGTTTCTCAGGACGTTCGCCTGACGGACCTCTCCCGGGCACGGGTGCGTGCCACCTGGTTCCCGGCGAGGTTCGAGGATCGCAACGGTTTCGGCAATGGTAGCTACCGCGTAGAGGAAGCCTGGGACCTGCGGCTCCGCTACGAATCGAACGATACGTTGCCGTTCAGCTACAAACTCGAAGCGGAGTGGGGCCAGGAGGACCTCGGCGGTCCCCGCCGGACCTGGGGTGGCGGCATCACGTGGCGGCCAGCGGAGAGGATGGCCATGGAGTTCGGCGTCGACTACGTCGAGCGTGACGGCTGGGTCCTGCACCGTGAAGCGAAGCGATTCGCGCTGTTCGGCGCCGACGAATGGGCGCCGAAGTTCAGCCTGGACTATTTCATCACCGGCAAGCAGCAGTTCCGGATGGCGCTGCAATGGGCCGCCGTCCGTGCGGGTGATGCAAGGTTCTACGACCTGGCGCCGTCACGGGTGCTTGTTCCCGCGAGCGTGGACGGCGATCCGGGCAGTGCCGACTTCTCCGTCTCCGAACTGAGTTTTCAGATCCGCTATCGTTGGGAGATCGCCCCCATGTCGGACCTTTTCTTCGTCTATACGAAACATGCCGACCTGCCGAACGGTGCGGGCGAAGACCTGAATTCGATGTTGACGGAGGCATTCGAGAATCCCGTCGCCGAACAGCTTGCACTGAAGCTCAGATATCGCTTGGGCTCGTGATCCTCGAGCCCGGTCATTGGGTTGGAAGGGGTTCATACCGTCCCGTAGGGGAAACGCTCGGATGCGGTGTCGAAGTCGATTTCGAAATCACCGAAGAGGAAGCCGGGAAGTTGATTGCGGCGCGGGTGGAGTCCCAGGACGGCGCCGAACTGGGCCTTACGATCTGGGTCGTCGCCGACGAAGTCGGGACCTACTCGGTGTCCGTGCGCGGTGGCGGAGTGGATGTCGACGGAACCGCCAAGCTCGAAGCGGAACCACATCTCGGACTGCTTTGGTCTGAAGACGGCGGGACGCACATCACTTTCACGCTGTTCGAGGCGCGGGATGCGATCGGACTGCGAGGCTTCAGCCGGGCGGGAAAGGCGGTCCTGACCTGGGAGATCGCCATCTATCCCCGTCGAAATGTTGTTTCCGGCGACAACATCGTCGCCTTCGACGCGCGCCGGCCGAAACCGCGGGGTTAACGCCATGAAACCCGCCGGGCCTTCGGGCACGTCGTGTTTCGCCCCCGCCCAAGCCCGGCAGTGGTTACGGGACCAGCCTGCCAGTATGATCGCGTTCGCCGGTTGGGCGGATACGGATGGCCCCGTAGTTCAATGGACAGAACGACCGCCTCCTAAGCGGTAGATGCAGGTTCGATTCCTGCCGGGGCTGCCAGCCGCGGGCGTGGCATGGTGGCGGTGGCGAATGGAACGCGATGAGAGCCTTCAGCCGGGGAATGATCCTCGACCGTCGACGCGTGAGGAAGTGCCGGAATCTCTCCCGGCGCCGGAGGCGTATTTCGATGAGAGCCTTCAGCCGGGGAATGATCCCCGACCGTCGACGCGTGAGGAAGTGCCGGAATCTCTCCCGGCGCCGGAAGCGTACTTCGATGAGAGCCTTCAGCCGGGGAATGATCCCCGACCGTCGACGCGTGAGGAAGTGCCGGAATCTCTCCCGGCGCCGGAAGCGTACTTCCACAACAGCCCGTCGGTAAGTGTCGTCATTCCGACATTGAACGATGCGGAACCCCTGGCGGAAGTCCTCGGTGACATCGCCGGGGCGGACGGATTCGAAGTCGTCGTCGTAGACGGCGGCAGCCAGGACGATACCGAGGCGGTCTGCGAGCGCCATGGCGCAGGATTCGTACGTTGCCAACCGCACCGCGCGCGGCAGATGCAGCGCGGTGCCGAGCTTGCCCGCGGCAGGCTGATCTGGTTCCTGCATGCCGACTCCCGCGTGGAGCCGGCGCTGTTGGACGCCCTGCGCCAAGCCGCTGGATCCATGGCCTGGGGACGGTTCGATGTCCGCCTGTCCAACCTTTCACCGGTGTTCGAGGTAATTGCCTGGTCAATGAACCAGCGGTCTTTCCTGACGGGAGTCTGCACCGGCGACCAGGGCATCTTTGTCTCCCGCCGGTTGCTGGAAGCCGTCGGCGGCATGCCCGACCAGCCATTGATGGAGGATGTCGAACTCTCGAAGCGGCTGCGGCGTCTGAAGAGACCGACACGCATGCGGGAGCGGCTGGTGGCGTCGTCGCGCCGCTGGGAGCGCGAGGGCGTGGTGCGGACCACGCTACTCATGTGGAGCATCCGATTACGCTATTTTTTGGGCGCATCGCCGGAGGATCTGCACGCCAGCTATTACCCGGACCGGCCTCTTGAGTAGCGGCGGCAACCGCGTCGCAGTGTTCGTGCGGGCACCGGAGCCTGGCAAGGTCAAAACCCGGCTCGCCGAGGCGGTGGGAGAGGTGGCGGCACTGCAAGCGTACGTGGAACTGGTCAAGGGCACCCTGGACGCATTGGAAGAGGGTGCCTTCGATTGCGAACTGTGGTTCGACGGCGCGCGCAACGACCACTTGAAGCGATGGCAGACAGACTACGGGCTGCCTGCGTTCAGGCAACCGGAAAGGGATCTGGGCGGGCGCATGCTCGCCGCCTTCGAAGCGGGCGCGAAGGTCGTGGTGGGTTCCGATATCCCGGTGCTTGATGCGGCTTACGTGGAAAAGGCGCTCTCGGCGCTCGCGCAGGCGGACGCGGTGCTCGGGCCCGTGGAAGACGGCGGGTATTGCCTCGTGGGCATGAATGCGCCCCATCCGGAACTGTTTCGATCAATTCCGTGGAGCACCGACCTGGTGGTCGAACAGACCCTCCGCCGGGGCGTCACCGCCGGCCTCGAAATCGCGTTGCTCGATACGCTGTGGGACGTGGACGACTACAGCGACTACGTTCGCTGGCGAAAGACACTGCCTCAAGCGGGCAAGACGCTCAGGTAGACAGGGAAATGCGTGCTGACTGGGGGATGCTTGCGAGGGAGCGTTCCAGGGCCTCGGACAGCACCGGCGCCGGGGGCGACCACGCGTAGGCCTGGCGCAGGTAACGCGAGAGCAGCCGCGGCCGCAGGTCGATCACGGAAGACGCACCCGCATTGAGCGGCGCCAGGGTGGCGTCCCTGGACACGAGGTAACCGCTCGCGTCCACGTCGACAAGGAATGGTTCGATGCTCCGGCAGAGACTGTCTGTCGAGTTCGTGCCGTCAGGCGATGCCAATAACGTTACCGCCAGGATGCGAATACGACGCGCCGGCAACTCCGCCTGCAGGGGTATTGCCCCGCCGCAGAATTTCTGCCAATCCTCCTCGTCGACCGCCATGAGTGGAGGCACGTACTGAAAGACACGTAGGACGGTGTCGGCCATGGGCCTAGGATATATGTACGCATGTCCAGTATCAAGGAGTGCGCATCGCGTGTTGCGGCTATTGAGAAACGCGTTGAATCCACAGCCTCAGTAACGGTCGGTCGCCGCGTTCCAGATCGACCCCGCCCTTGTCCAGAATCTCGCGGTCGAGCGTGACCTCCCAGGTGGCGCAGATATCGTCGTCGAACGCATCCTTTTCCATGAGGTGCAGGCGGACGGAGTCGTTTGGGTATACGCGAAGCGAACCTGGAGTGCTCATCGAAATCAGGGATCTCAACTTCTTCTGGTCGGTATTCAGGACGTTCCTCCGTTCCACAAGCGGCTCACGCTGCTTCCTTTGGTCCTGCAGGAAACGCGCCTCCTCTTCTGTCAGCGGCACACTGTTCTCCAGCCGCTTTAAGGCCTTGTCTGCTTCCCGCTTCTCTTCCCGTAACGCCCGGCCTTGCTCAGGAGCCAGGTCCCCTGGCTTCATCTCCTTGATCTGTCGTTCGAGATCCCCGCTTCTCTCTCGCAGCGCTTCCAACTCGCGCAGCTCGCCATCTGTCAGCGGCACAGTATTGTGTTCACGCGGCAGCAGGGGTTCCATGCGCTCGTCGAATGCATCGATCCTGGGCACGAGCCTATCCAGTTCCTTGTCGATCCTGTCGAGTGACTCCTCCACTTGTGGATCGCGCCGCGTTGCGGAGCCGTAGTATTCCGGTCCGCTGAACTCGTCCCCGCACGAAGGGAGACCGCCGAGAATCTGCAGCGTCATCCGGTATGCATGGTCGGTTTTCCCTGCGGCGAGTTCGGACGCGGTCGCGGACGAACCAGCGCCCGCGATTGCAAGGACCACGGCCGCGACCCATCCCGCCCAATGCGCTCGCTTCGTCATGCCTCACTCCCACCGACTGCGACGTTGGACACTGCTAACCCAGGTTCACCTGCGCGGCAATGTCGCGTGTGCTGCCGCGTCTTCCGCCACCGACCTGATGCGCGCGACCATGGACCTCAGGCCGTTGCCCCGGGTGGGGCTCAGGTGCCGCATGAGGTCGAGTTCACCGAACAGGCCTTCAATGTCGAAGTCCAGTATCTCCCGTGGTTCGTTGCCGTCGTACGCGGCGAGGACAATGGCGATCAGGCCGCGCACGATGTGCGCGTCGCTGTCGATCTCGAGGTGCAGGCATCCCTCTTCGGGATCGAAGTGCGGCACCAGCCACACCAGGCTCTGGCAACCGCGAACCAGGCGATCGTCGGTCTTGAGCTCCGGATCGAGTTGCGGCACCGACCTGCCGAGATCGAGGATGAACCGGTACCTGTCCTCCCAGTCGTCAAGGAACTGGAAGGTGTCGCGTACTTCGTCGAGATCGGCCATCGATCGGGGAGATCAGAATATTCCCAGCGCGAGTTGCGCTTCCTCGGTCATCATGTCCCGCGACCAGGGGGGATCGAAGACCAGTCGCACGACGACATCGGAAACGAACGGGACCTGCGCCACCCGGCGTTCGACATCCTGCACGAGCACTGGACCCATGCCGCAGCCCGGCGCGGTCAATGTCAGGTCGATGTGCACGGCATGTTCCCGGCCTTGAGCCCCGGAGTCCGGGCCATCCCCGGCAAGAATCTCGCAGCGGTATATCAACCCCAGTTCGACGATGTTGACCGGAATCTCCGGGTCGTAGACGGAAGCAAGCGCCTCTTCAACCTGCGCCATGCTCGGCTTGCCGTCGGCGGGCGGTTGGAACTCGAGCGTGACCGGATCGAGGCCCAGCGCATCGCCATCCTCCCCCTCTACGCGCGCCATGTTGCCTTCGAAGACCACCGTGTAGGCGCCGCCGAGCGTCTGGGTCAGCGTGACGAAGGTGCCTTCGGGGATCGTGGTCGGCGTGCCGGTAGGCACGAGGCGCGCCTCGACCTCGCGGGATACGGGAACGATTCGACTTTGCATGCGGGGCCTAAGGCGAGGATGCGATCGAGAAGCTCTCGCCGCACCCGCACTTGGCGTCGGCGTTCGGATTGTTGAACTTGAGCACCGAGTTCAGGCCTTCGGTCTCGTAGTCGATCTCCGTGCCGCGCACGAGGGGCCAGTCCTGGTCCTGTACGAATACGCTCACGTCCTCGGCGAAACGAAACGATCGGCCGTCGGCCAGGTCGCCTCGCGCGTAGTCGAGTTCGTACATGTATCCGTTGCAGCCGCTCTCCTTGACGCCGAGGATCAGCACGGTGGCGTCCTGTCCCAATAGTTGGCGTTTCACGTGCGCGAGCGCCCTGGGGGTGATCGTGATGCTCGCGGGATCGTAGTCTTGCGTTGCGGTGTCCGTCATAGGAAGGACCTCGTCTTGTGGACGCCGGCGACCAGCCGCTCGACGTCGGTGAGTGAATTATACAGGCCGAAGGACGCCCGCACGGTGCCGGGGACGTCCAGGCGCTGCATCAGCGGCATCGCGCAATGGTGCCCGGTGCGCACGGCGATGCCCTGTTGGTCGAGCAGGGTGCCGACATCGTGGGGGTGGCCGCCGTCCATGAGGAACGACAGCACCGGACCCTTGTCGGGGGCCGTGCCGAGGATGCGGACGCCCTCGACCTGGCTCAGGCGCGAGGTGGCGGTCCGCAGCAGACGATCCTCGTGGCTGGCTAGAGCGCTGGCGTCGATCCCTTCGAGATACCCGATTGCGGCGCCGAGGCCGATGGCGCCCGCGATGTTAGGCGTGCCGGCCTCGAACTTGAATGGCAGGCGGGCGTAAGTGGTCGCCTCGATGGTCACTTCCTCGATCATCTCGCCTCCGGCCTGCCACGGTGGCATGGCTTCAAGCAGTTCTTCGCGGCCATACAAGACCCCGATTCCCGTCGGTCCGTACATCTTGTGCCCGGAAAAAGCGTAGAAGTCGCAGCCGAGTTCCTGCACGTCAACGCGAAAGTGCGCCATCGCCTGGGCGCCGTCGACGACGGTCACCGCATCCACGGCCCGTGCGCGCGCGACAAGGTCACGGACGGGATTCACGGTGCCGAGCGCGTTCGAGACATGCCCGAAGGCGACGATCTTCGTGTCCTGATCGAGCTTCGCGTCGAAGTCGTCGAGATCGATGCCTCCCTCCGGCGTGACCTTCGCCGCAGCCAGGGTTGCGCCGGTCCGCGCGCAGGCGATCTGCCAGGGAACGATGTTCGAGTGGTGTTCGAGTTCCGTGATCAGCACGCGGTCGCCGGGCCCGAGCGCGGAACCGCCATAGGACTGGGCGACGAGGTTGATGCCCTCGGTCGTGCCGCGTGTCCAGACGACCTCGGCTGTCGTCCTGGCATTGATCCGCCGCGCGACGTCGGCCCGCGCGGATTCGAACGCCTGCGTGGCGGCGTCGCTCAGCGCGTGTGCGGCGCGATGCACGTTGGCATTGGTTGTCTCGTAGTAACGCCGCACGGCGTCGAGGACCGCGGCCGGCTTTTGTGTGGTGGCCGCGTTGTCGAGGTAGACGTTCTCCCCGCGATCGATGAGCGGGAAGGCGCGCGCCGCGGCAAGGGGATCGAACGGCATCAGGACAGCTTTTCATGGAAGTACGCATCCGCCGGAAGGCGGAATGCCGACCCTTCCTTACGCGTCAGCGGCCGGGGAAGCTTCCCCGGCTGAAGGCTCCCGGGGCTCAGCAACGCGCGCGCTTCTTCGCGGCCGTGGTCAGCCATGGCCTCTTCGAGAAAACCCGCGATCAGGAGATGGCGCGCGGCAGGTTCGCCGATGCCTCGGGAGCGGAGGTAGAAGAGGGCATCGCCATCGATTTCACCCATGGTGGCGCCGTGGGCGCAGCGCACGTCGTTGGCGTAGATCTCGAGTTCCGGCTTCGCGTAGGCCTGGGCGGTGCGCGCGAGCAGCATGTGTTTCGCCGACAGCGCCGCGTCGGTGTTTTGGGCGCCGGGCGCGATGTGGATGCGGCCGTTGAATACCGCCTTGGCGCGATCGTTCACCACCCCCCGCACGGTCTGGCGGCTGGTGCCTCCGCCGATCCCGTGATGCACGTTGACCTGCGTGTCGAGGTGCTGCTGGCCTGACAGGTGCCAGGCGCCGCGGATCCCGATATCGGCGCCGTCGCCCGCCGATTCGATGTGGACATCGTTGCGCCGCATCCCCGAACCCTGCGCGTACTGCCCGAAGCGGTAGCTCGCGCCGGCTTCCACGCGGGTCGACACAAGTTGGTACTCGAAGGAGTCGGCCGCGCCTTGCAGGCGCAGGTGGCGCAGGCTTGCCCCGGTTCCGACCAGGCACTCGACGACGCGATGGGTCGGTGAGGCAGGGGTTTCGACGAGGGTCGCTTCGGCACCGGCGCCGACGATGAGCAGCACGCGTTCAAAGCCGCCGGTCAAGTGTCCCAGTTCGATCTCGGCATCGCGCGCCCGTTCCGGCACTTCGATGACGACTCCGCCGCAAAGCAGGACATCGTTCACCGCGGCCAGTGAATAGCGGCGCCGGTCCACGGTGGCGTTGAGGTTCGCTTCGATGATGCAGCGTTCCCGGGAGTCCGCCGCGTCGAAGTCGGCCACCCTTATGCCGCCGGACGCGACGACTTTCCCGGCGTTTGGACGATTGTCCGTACGCCGCGCGTTTTGCTCGTACCAGGGATTGGGATTCGAGTATTCCCACGTGTAGGACCTTGGTTCGGGTAGCGGGGCGTCCGCGAGTGCGGCGAGGCTCGGCCCGCGGTCGAGCCAGGAGGCGTAGCGCGGTGACGCCCGCGCGTCGTCGAAGAGACGCGCCTGAAACTGTTCTGCGGCGGTCATGTCTCTGTCACGCCAGGCGCGCGTAGCCGTCGGCTTCAAGCTTCCGGGCAAGGGACTTGTCGCCGGTCTCGACGATTCTGCCGTCGAGCAGAACATGCACGAAATCCGGCTCGATGTGGTCGAGCAGCCGCTGGTAGTGGGTGATCAGGAGCACCGCGTTGGTCTCGGACGCGAACGCGTTGATGCCTTTGGCGACCGTGCGCAGAGCATCGATGTCGAGGCCGGAGTCGGTCTCGTCGAGCACGGCCAGCTTCGGCTCGAGCAGCAGCATCTGCAGGATCTCGTTGCGCTTCTTTTCGCCGCCGGAAAAGCCCGCGTTGACGCCGCGCCGCAGGAACTCCGGTGCGAGTTGCAGGCGTTCGGCGGCCTCCCGCGCGGACTTCACGAAGGACGCGGCGGACATGGCCTCGCGTTCGAGGGCGGTATCGCGGCTGTCCACGGCGGCTTTCAGGAACTCCATGTTGCTGACCCCCGGTATTTCCACCGGGTACTGGAAGGCGAGGAACAGGCCGAGATGCGCGCGCGCCTCCGGTTCGAGTCCGATGAGGCTCGCGCCCTCGAGGCGCATGTCGCCGTTGGTCACTTCGACGTCGGTGCGGCCGGCCAGCGCATTGGCCAGGGTGCTCTTGCCGGAACCGTTGGGACCCATGATGGCGTGTACCTCCCCGGTCCGGACCGTCAGGTCGATGCCGTTCAGGATCGGCTTGCCTACGGCGCTTGCGTGCAGGTCCGCGACTTCGAGCATCGGTCTGTTTCCGCGACTAGCCAACGGCGCCTTCGAGACTCACTTCGAGCAGCTTGCCGGCCTCGACGGCGAACTCCATCGGCAGTTGCCGGAAGACCTCCTTGCAGAATCCGTTGACGATCATCGATATCGCCTTTTCCGGGTCGATGCCGCGCTGCTGGCACAGGAAAAGCTGGTCGTCGTTGACCTTGGAGGTGGTCGCCTCGTGTTCGACGACCGCGCTCGGAACTCGGCTCTCGATAAAGGGGAAGGTATGCGCGCCGCAGCGGTCTCCGATCAGGAGCGAATCGCACTGCGTGTAGTTGCGCGCGCCCTCGGCCGCCGGGTTCATCCTGACGCGCCCGCGATAGGAATTCTGGCTCTGGCCGGCGCTGATGCCCTTGGAGATGATGGTGCTCTTCGTGTCGCGGCCGATGTGCAGCATCTTCGTGCCCGTATCCGCCTGCTGGCGATTGTTGGTGAGGGCCACCGAGTAGAACTCTCCGGTAGAGCCGTCGCCGCGCAGCACGACGCTCGGGTATTTCCAGGTGATGGCGGACCCCGTCTCCACCTGCGTCCAGCTGATCTTGGAGCGCGCCCCGAGGCAGGCGCCGCGCTTGGTGACGAAGTTGTAGATCCCGCCACGGCCCTCGGCATCGCCGGGAAACCAGTTCTGCACCGTGGAGTACTTGATCTCGGCATCGTCCAGCGCAACGAGTTCCACGACCGCCGCATGCAACTGGTTCTCGTCCCGCATCGGCGCCGTGCAACCCTCGAGGTAGCTGACATAAGCGCCTTTGTCGGCGATGATCAGCGTGCGCTCGAACTGCCCCGTGTTCTGCGCGTTGATGCGGAAGTAGGTGGACAGTTCCATGGGGCAGCGCGTGTTCTTCGGCACGTAGACGAACGAACCGTCGCTGAAGACGGCGGAATTCAGCGCCGCGTAGAAATTGTCGGCCCGGGAAACGACGCTGCCGAGGTACTTCCGCACCAGGTCGGGGTGTTCGCGCATGGCATCCGCGATGGGGCAGAAGATGACGCCGGCATCGCGCAGGGTCTCCCTGAATGTCGTGGCGACGGAGACGCTGTCGAACACGGCGTCCACGGCCACGTTGGGGCGTTCGACGCCCGCCAGGGCCTCCTGCTCGTGCAGGGGAATCCCGAGCTTCTCGTAGGTGCGGAGAATCTCCGGGTCCACTTCTTCGAGGGACCTTGGCCTGTTCCCCCTGGGTGCGGAAAAGTACGAGATCGCCTGGAAGTCGATGGGCGGGAACTGCACATGGGCCCACCGTGGCGGCCGCATGGTGCGCCAGCGACGATAGGCTTCGAGCCGCCAGTCGGTCATCCAGCCCGGCTCCTCCTTTTTCGACGAAATCTGGCGAACGATGCCTTCATCGAGGCCCGGCGGCAGCGTCTCCGACTCGATGTCGGTGACGAAGCCGGCGCTGTACTCGCTGGACAGCCGCTCGTGAACGGTTTCGTTGCCCTCTGCCATGGGGCGATTATAGTCAAATTACTGACTAAAATGCTTGGTAATTATTGTCCTTCGCGGGGGATGCAATTCGTCTTCATGCAGCACTAAGATGCGGAATTGGTGCCGGCCTCAAGCGAAGTTGGGAAGCATGCCGAAACTCGAGCAAATGCCGGAAGATCACATCTACAAGGCATACGGGCTTTACCTGTTGCAGCCTGAGCACCGGTTCGTCAAACGCCTGAAGCGCGCCCACACGCCATCGCTTCACGGCGACCGTACCTGGCAGTCGAGTTTCATCCTGATGGACTACCTGCAGCACCATCCGCCGCAGGCTGGCGCCCGGGTCATGGAAATCGGCTGCGGCTGGGGCGCGGCTGGAGTGTACTGCGCCAGGACCTTCGGCTCCCGGGTCACGAGTGTCGATGCGGACAAGCACGTCTTTCCCTATCTGAAGCTCCTGGAGGTCCTGAACGATGTGGAGGTGGAGAGCCTGCACAAACCCTTCGAGAAGTTGACCACCAGGCGTCTTGCCGAGGAAAACCTGATTGTCGGCGCGGATATCTGCTTCTGGGACCGAATGGTCAAGCCCATGCTGAACCTGGTTTCACGCGCCATCCGGGGCGGTACAGACCGCGTCGTCATCGCCGATCCGGGCCGTCCGCCCTTCTACGAGCTTGTCGACCACTGCGCGAAGAGAAAGGGATTGCGGGCCGAACTTACCGGCTGGTACGCCGTCGAGCCCAAGCGGGCACACGGCGAGGTGCTGGAGGTGCGAGCTACGTCAACGGCGGAACTCGCGGTTGGCGGAGTGAGCGTCACCGCCGAATCCGGGCCCTGACCCCAGAAACACAAAAAACTCACTAATATCAATTAAATACTAACGAACCGTTAACGAATAGTTCACTGTCGTTATGGTGTAATCGTCTGGTTGCCGAAGGCTTGAGGCGAAGCAGGGCATTCCGATATCAGTCATCGTCACGAAGAATTCAGACATATGAACATGACTTCGATACGCCCACGGTCGGAATCATCGCGCTCGTGAAAGCGGGCGTGGACGAGGATGTCGTCAACGCGATGATGGGGGTCGAATAAGCGGTGGCGGCAGGGTGCCTCGGGAGGCAAACCATGAATAGCACAAGACCGTTCCTGGCGACTGCGGCGGCCTTCTGGCTGTCCGGCTGCGCGGGGGAGATGCCCCAGTTCTCGGACTACATCTACTCGGCCGAACTGGCGTCCGGCGATCACGACTCGGCGGAAGTAAGGGTTACCCACGGGCTGGACGCGAACGACATGGCCCAGGTCGTATGGATTGCCCGTGCGGCGCACCCGGTGGCTCAGGAGCATTGCGGGTCGATGGGCAAGACCGCAGGCAGCTACCAGATCCGGAGCGCCGGTCCCGAGTTCATGGTATTCGGGTTTCGCTGCCTCGCTGCGGAGGACGCCGACTAGCGCGCCGGAATGCCGTCGCTTGGGGTCTGGAATTGCGGCCGCCCAAGCGGTCTGGCGCTGCTTGCCGCGCGTGTTCGCAAGGGGGCGATCCAGGCGACCGCAGCTACGCAGTTCGCATGCTCGCTACGATTCGCTGACGAGGAACGCCTGTAGCTGGTCCGAGAGGGTCGTGCAGGCGCTTTGCCGCACCCGGGCGATGATCGGTATCGGCACGACGACGGCGGGCACGAAACTCGTTCCGCTGGCTTCGGTGCTCACCCTTCCGGCGTTGATCCCGGTCGTGACGTCCCAGATCGACGCTTCGTAGTTCGAGTCGTTGTCCCAGGTCAGGAAACCGATGCACGCGGGTATGGCCCCGCTGATCACGTTGCAGGTGAGTCTCCCCGCTTCCGCCGTCCGCTCGGTGTGGCCTTCTATCCAGACGAGGTAACGCACGCCGATTTCGTCGATCCGTTCGGCGACCAGCGGTTTCGAGATCACGTGCGACAGGTCGTCCACTTCGAGGGGCGCGACCAGTGGCTCGAACCAGGGGAATACGGAATCCACGAACTCGCCTTCCGACATGACATTGACGGGTTCGCGCTTGCGAGTGAGCTGGTCGCTGACGCAGGCGATGAAGTCCGTCTCCGTTTCGCTGCGGGTCTTGTGCCTGCGTCCAAGAACGACCACGCGGTCGCCTTCGGTCATTCCCGTCTCGGCTTCGCGCACCTCCTGCACGGTCGCGGTCACGCAACCGGAGAGCGCCGCCGCGCAGATGCCGATGGCGCCTACGATTAACGCCCGGAGCGTTCCGGGCAACTGGATAGCTTTCATCCTTGTCCTCCCTGGACCAGTTCCGCGACTTCGGGCACGCGCGGGAAATAAAGCGAGAGGTGCGCGGCGGCGTCGCGCAATGCCCACACGGACGCTTCGGTCAACCCTGATCCCTTCGAGTCCTCCATGAACCCGAAGTTGCGCTCGTTGCTCTTGCCGTAGGCGGGCAGTGCCCAACTCGTCAGCAGCTCGCCGTCGGAGCCAAAGACATCGATACGGTACTTGATCCATACCTCGAAAAACTGGCCGCGGGTCTGCGCGGGAATCGAGAACTGCAACTCTTCGAAGACCGGCACGATGACGGCGGCCACCCCATCGGTCGCTTCCATGGACGAGAGTGCCACGGTCTCCTCGAACAGCGCGTCGAAAGCGCGCTCGAATACGGGCACCTGGACGGAGCCGAGTTCGATGCGGAAGTCGCCGTGGTCTTCCACGGTTTCCTCGTGGACGTAGCCCTTGAGGGACTCGTCGAAGAACACGCCCACGCGCAACGGAAGGGGCTCCACCAGCGGCGAAGGCACAACGGTATTGACGACGACGTTGGCGCCGGTGCAGCCGAAGACGGTGAAGGCCACCGCGACGGGCAGGAGTCCGAGGCGCACGGCCGTCATGCAACTGTGCATCGGTGTGCTGACGGTGCGAGGATTCATGGGGTCATCCGATTCATCTGATCAGAGACTACTGCAAACCCGGCAACCCGACAAAGGTGCCGTCGTTGCGGAACGTCAGTTCGCGCATGAGTGCGGCGTACCGGAAGCCCGAAGTGGGCTGGTTGGTGACCTGAAAGATGACCGGGAACCCCACGCCGTGAATGCGCACGCGGCGGCTGCCGTCCTCGCCGGCGGCGTTCATGATGTCCACCCGGTCGACAACTTCCTCTATCGTGTCGCGCGTCGAGAAGTCGTCCCCGAACACGTAGATGCTGATCTTCTTGTCCGGGGCCCAGAATGTCCTGATCGCGTGTTCGATGCCCTCGACCGGGCTCGAATTGCTGTAGGGCGCCCATGCGGAGAGGCGCATCATGATCTCCCTGCGGCGCTCGGGCGAGTCGGGGATCCACTCATCAGCGTAGTTGGGAAACATGTAGTCTCCCATGTCGTTCATCACCTGGATGCCCTTGACGTTGGGATAGATGTTGAGCGTTTCGCTCACCTTGCGGATGGCATGGGGCCAGGCGGCACTCTGCATGCTGCCCGAGGTGTCGATCACGAAGATGATGTACTCGGAGTCGACGGTAATGCCGCCGATCACGTTGTCCTGCCGCGTGAAACCCGCGCCGAGGAGCCGGGTCATCTCTTCGGACAGGCTCTGTCTCGCCGCCACCAGCCGGCTGTTTTCCACCTGCTGCTGGTCCGCCTGTTCGCTGGTTGTCGCGAACTCGCCGAGAATCTCGGACAGTTCCCGCCTTGCCCGCGCAAGCAGTTCGAGCACCTTGTCGAGCTGGTCCTGTTCGTCCGAAATCTGGCGTTTGACGGTCCGGGTCTGTCCCTGGATGGTATTGACGGCTTCCCGCTTCGCCGCGACCTGACCGTCGAGATCGACTGTCGACTTCTCGAGGACCATGGGTTGCATGGTCTTGGTGATGATCAGGAGCAGTACGATTGCCCCGAAGCCGCAGCAGATGACGTCGAGGAAAGAAAGGCTGAACTGCTCGATCTCGCGCCTGCGCAGGGGTTTCATGGCCAGTCCTCCGAAGGCGACATGAAAACGCCGCCGGTCTCTTGTGCAAGGGCCCAGTAGGCGCCCGCGGCCAGTGGGTCTCCCTCCATGGGAAACAGGATGACGTTGACCGGTATGTTGCGGGGCAGGTTCCTCCTCGCGGCCACGTAGTGCCGCATCCGCTCTTGCCCGGTTACGGTGGGCGAGCGCGGCGGCGATCGGCCCTGCGTGGGCAGGCTGTCGATGATAAGGAGGACATTGTCCGGCAAGGGGTTCATGCCGGCGATGGCGCTGAACAGGTTCTCGAGGCTCGTGCCGTCCGCCGGAGGGGTCTGGCGCAGCGCTTCGACGGCATCTTCCATGCTGTCCGTGTCCAGCGCGGAGTGCCACCCGTCCGAAGACAAAACCGTCGCGGCCTGCGTATTGAAACTATAGACCTGGTACTCGCTCTCTATGGGGACCTGCGCGAGGAGCCATTGCACCGTGTCTACGGCACGCTGCCACTTGGCCGACTGAAGCTGGCGGGAGATTGGCATGTTGCGCCGCCGGATGACGTTGACAAGGGTGTTGTCGAGCATGCTTGCGGACGCGTCCACGGCGATCAGTATGCGCTTGCCGCCGATGAAGAGCCCGGTCAGGTACTGCCGGTCGCCCTCGCCCCTGATCTCGATGTTGGACCGTCCGGCTTCGAGTTCTTCGATGGCCTTGAGCCGCTCGACTTCCTCCTCGCGCGTCTCGATGTCGGCCATGAGTTCTTCGAGGCTCTTGCGCTGGGCGATCGTCAGCGCCTCGAGTTCATCGAGTTCTTCGCGCCTGCGTTCGGCATCTTCCACGGTGGCGGTGCGAAGACGCCTGGCTTCCGCGATCCGGGCCCGGATGTCCTCGAGCCGTTGCTGCAACTCGGTCAGGTCGGGCGTGCCGGTGGTGATCTCGTAGTTCAGCAGCCGCAGTTCCGACAGCAGGTCCCGATTGACTTCCTTGATCTCGGTATCCACCGCGTGGTGGATGATCAGGAACACCAGCACGGTGGCGCCGAAACCGCACGACATCACGTCCAGGAACGAAAGCGAAAAGACGTTGAGGTTGCGTCGCTTGGAATACTGCGCCATTCGTCAATCACCCGCGAAGTGGACGATGGTGAACTCCTGCTGCCTGCATCGGATCGAGTCGCCGAGAGCGATACGGGTTTCGTCGGCCAGCGCATGCTCGTTCAGCAGCACCTCGGTTTCGGCGCCTGGCGCGAGGTAGTGCCCGCTCGCGCGCCGGACGATGCGGAACGCGTTGCCGAGGGCAGCCGCCCGGGGGTGGTGGCTGGCGTGGAACTCGTCGCCGAGCGGCACTGCCACCGCATCGCAGAGGATGTGGGTCGGGGGTATCTCTTCGGGGGCAACCGCCTCGCTCGCCGCCGGAAGGGAAGTGATGAATGCGACCTCGTCGTCTCCCCGGAGGATGTCGGCAGACTCCCATATGCCGTCGCGCGCGGCGTTGGCGTCGAGGAGGATCAACCGGTGTCCCAACGCGCGCAGGCGTTGCGCGAGACCAGGAAGCCGGGATGCGCGATGCGTAAGCGCGAGCGTGGTGGCGGCGCCGATTCGCCGGACCAGGAGGTCGTAGCGCTGGCCCGACTTTTCCGCCAGCGCGGAGGCCGGCAGGCGCACGCGGCGTTCGCTGCCCCGATGCTCCACGGCCACGGACAACTCCAGTTCGCCGTTGTTCAGGACCTGCGCGCAGACCTGGTCGAATACCTGCTGTTCGGTCTCGGCAATGCGCAGCGGATCGAGGCGGGTCTCGCCGACGAAACGGTCGGCGACCGTATCCACCCAGCCTTCCAGCAACTGCATGAGGCCGGCATCTGGGACTTCCTGCACACTTTCCCGGCGCGCGTTTTCGGCGATGGACAGGTTGACGACCGTCGCGCCATGCAGCAGCACGTCAATCAGCTTGCAGCGCTCGGGCAGTCGCGCGGAACTCGCCGCGGCGACCGCCGAGTCGATCACGGCCCGGATGTTGAGCTTCGCTTCCCTCGCGATACCGAGCAACAGTCCGAGTTGCTCCTGGGTGCTGCCGCTGGGCACGGCGACGAAGAGTTCGTCATCGTCCCCGATGCTGGCAGACGACTTGACGTGGAGCAGATGGAGGTATGCCAGGTCGGCCTGGTTCGAGACCTCCGGTATGCCCGGAACGACCGGCTCGGCGTTCATGCGCGAGAAGTACTGGCTCTGGAATTGTCTCGGCCGCAGCCGCGCACTGGCGAGAGCGGCATCTCCGAACACGGGCTCGCGTTCCAGCAGTGCCACGCCCGGCTCCCGGTAGTGCACCCCACCGTCGCGCGACACGGCGACTTCGGCATCGCTCAGTTCAAGTACCCACATCGTCAACGGACCTGCATGTGGCGGACCAGTTGCTGGTCACAGTAGTTCTGGGTATCGAACACCAGGCGTTCCTGCACGAGCTGCACCTGGTGTACCAGGAACATCACGAGGATGCTGATCACGAGAGCGACAAACGTGGAATTAAAGGCGACCCCCAGGTTCTCCGTGACGCCGGCGATGTTGCCGGCCACGGCCTCGTGGGCCAGTCCGAGCGCGTTGCCGATGCCGCGCACCGTGCCGATGAAGCCGATGGAAGGGATGGCCCAGGCGATGTACCGGACGATGGACAGTTCGCTGTCCAACCGGTCGGACTCCGCCGCGCATACCTGGCGGATGGATTCGGAGACGTCCTGCACGTTGCGGGTCGAGGAAAAACGCTGCAGCGCCGCGAGCAGCGCGCGGGGAAGCAGTTGCTCGCGCAATCGGTCTGGCAGGGCCTGCAGCGGCCGCGCGTACTCGCGCGTATCCTCCGGCAGAATGCTGATTCCCTCGCTCACCCTGACCAGTTCCCGCTCGAACAGGCTCCGCTCCTTCAGCGTATTGCGCGCTTTGAATCCCACGATGGCCATCGCCCACAATCCGAGGATGAAGCAGAACTCCTGCTCGTAGTCCCGCAGCACCACGTAGAGAGAACGCTCGACCACGAAGGGTTCCCCCTGCAACGCGGCTTCGGCGCGGGCTTCAAGAATTGCGTCCGCGTTGGGTCGAATCAGGGTGACGTACATCAGGTGCACGAGGATCACGGCCGCGACGAGCGCGATGATCTGGTAGAAGAATTCGTAGTTTTTCATGGGGCTAGATGTCCACGGGGAACTTTACGGCGATATTCTCGGAGATGTTCTCGGTCGGGATGAAGATATCGGGTGACTCGTCTTCGGAAGTGCCGTCGTCGCCTTCCTCCCTGTCTGCGGCCGTTTCGGTCCGGGATCGGATGTCCGGGTCGGTCTCTTCCGGGTTGGCTGCGGCTTCATCTGTACCGGTGGCCGAATCCTCCGCCGCCCAAGCGCTGGCGCCGAACGCGAGGCAGAGCAACAGGACAAGAACGCCCACGGCGCTACTCCGCGAAGCGGGCAAGCCGGAAACCGACGTCGTTCCGACCCTTGCTGCCATAGTCGCGAAAAGCCGAGCGCAATTCCGAAATATTGCCGTGCATCCAGCTGGAACCCCTGATGACATGATAGTCGCCCTCCTGTGGCCCGAGCGGGTTCAGGGTCTGGCCCGGAACCGGTATCTCGTAGTAGTCGTGTACCCATTCGGCGACGTTGCCGCCGAGATCGTAGAACTGCTTTGCGTTCGGCTTGAACGTCCCGGTCGGCGCGGAACCGATGTAGTTGTCGTTGTAGCCGAAGATGATGCGGCCGACCAAGTGGGTGGCGGCCCGGTCAGCGTAGTTGCCGTGCCGGTCGGGGGGCGGAAGCCGGTCGCCCCAGGGAAAACGCAACAGGGGCGTTCCATCTTCGACGTGGCGGGCCGCCCACGCCCACTCGGCCTCGGTGGGCAGGCGGTATCCGAGGGAACCGGCGTTGAAGCCCTTTATGCTGCCGAACTCCTCTTCGTAGAACGGGTCCTTGCCTTCCTGCCTGGACAGCCAGTTGCAGAACAGGGCCGCTTCCTCCCATGCGACGTTGGCAACCGGATGATCGTCGCGGTCGAGGTCGGTGGACTGGAACGCCCCGGACGAGTGCCCCGAGGCGAACTCGCGGAACTCGGCGTTCGTGACCTCGTTGGTTGCGAGGTAGTACAACCTTGTCAGGTCGACGTCCCGCAGAACTTCGTTGGCGCGCCTGCCGGGTTCTCGCCGAGAGGCGCCAAGCTGGATGGGGGAGGGCTGCAGGAGCAGCAGTTCCTGGCCGAGAACCGTCTCGATCGAAGGCTTGAGACGGGCGAGGCGCGCCTCGTCCACGGTCAGGAGCCGCACCTTGAGTTCCTGCGAGAAACCGGGTTGCGGGATGACGGTCTTCCGGTAGCCGGCATAGCCGTCCTTGCGCAACTCGACTTCGTGCGGCGTCGCGGGCAACGTGATGGTCCGGTTCGCGCTACCGATACGCTTGCCGTCTATCCAGAGTTCCGCGTCAACCGGTTCCGATACGATGACCAGTTCACCGGTGAGCGCCCGCAGCTCCACCGAGAGCGTGCGTTCGTTTCCGGACTCGACCACAAGGCTGCGTTCGACCGGTGCGTATCCGACCTTGAAGATGCGAATGCCTAGCGTGGCGCCGGGCGCGACCGCGATCTCGATGGGCGTGAGCCCCTGGTACTGGCCGCCGACGGTGACGCTGGCGCCGCGAGGCGACGAACTCACCGTCAGCAATCCGTCCGCCCGCTCAAGTCGAACCTCAGGCAGGCTGAAAGGCGTTCCAGCCGTCACCTGCAGTATGTCCTGCCAGCCCTTGTAGCCCGGCAGCTTGACAAGTATGCGGCGCTCCCCGGACGGGACGGGCACCGGACCCGGCGTCACGCCCACCTGGACGCCGTCCACGCTCACGGCCGCGTTGGGTGGGTTCGAAGGAATGGTCACGTCGGCCCAGTCGGGAAGCAGTTCCGCGTTGACGGACTGGGGCAGTTGGCGGCCTTCCACGTCCACCGCAAGGTAAGCAGGCTGGTACCTGTCCCGGGTGATCACGACCGCGCGGGAGCCGGCGGCCACGTCTTCGGTGAGAGGCGTCTCGCCAATGTCCTCGCCGTCGACCAGGACGCGGGCGCCCCCGGGGGCCGAGTCGAACGTGACGCGGCCCGGAAGCGGCGTCATTTCGAAAGCGAACTCCTGGTTGCGGGAGGGACCGACATCGACATCGACGTCCAGGGGGTAATAGCCGGGCGCCTCGGCCGTGAGGCGGTAGCGGCCTTGCCGCAACAGGCTGATTTCGCCGACCCTGAGCTGGAAGCCGCCCTCGGTCGAGATTTCTGCGCTCGGTGGCACCAGCTCGAATCGAACCGATTTCGCGGTGAACATGAACCACATGAACCATGCCGCGCAAAGGGTGGCCGCGATGCCGAACGCCTGCCATCCCGACAGGCGGATAGCCCTGCGTCCCCGGTCCGGTGACGTGGGCCGAAACGCTGCGGGCTTGATCGTCGCCTTGGCGTCGTCCAAGGTTATATCCGTTCTTCGCAGCGTACTGTCACGGGGGGCGACCCCGACTCGAGCAGGATCTCCATCCTGACGTCACGGCATCCGTCGCGGCTGCCCACGATGACATACCGGCCTGGCCGCAGGTGCAGCGCATGGCGCTTGAAACTCCCCAGTGCGGCGACCTTCTGTATGACCACGTCGGTTGCATTGTCGGACAACAGGACAAGTTCCACGGGCCTGGCGGCCCGGGATAGCAGTTCCGCCAGCGCGTCGACCCTTGCCTCGAACACCGCACCGGTCCCCGTCCGACCACGCGCCCCGGCCAGCAGGGCGTTCGCTGCGTCGAACGCGGCGTCCTCCGAGAGCGCCGCCGGGTCGTCGAGGATGGCATCCATCTCCCGGATCATCGCGGCCCTTTCGCGCACGCGCGCGCGCCCGTCTCGCGCGAATTGCAGTGAGCCATCGATCTCGAGCGCGGCGTCGAACGTCGCGAGCGCGGCTTGCCAGTCTTCGGCGGCTTCCTCTGCGACGGCTTGCGCGCGAAGCGTGTCGATCCGCGCCAGCGTGCGCTGTTGCGCCGTCTGTTGCAGCCCGGCGAGCGCGCCGGCATCATCCGGCCGCGATGCGAGGACGCGGTTGAACGCGGCTTCGGCGTTGTCGAATTCCCCCCGCTCCAGCTCGGCAAAGGCGGCCGACAGCGCTTCCCGGTAGGCGTTGTCGGCGAGGGCAGCCCGCACCTCGGCGATCTTCGCATCCACGCCGGCTGTCAGCGGATCCTGCGCACGTGCTTGTCGAAACAGTTCCCCGGCGCGCACGAGGTCCCCCCGCAACCGGGCCCGCTCTCCGGCCCGGACAAGATCCAGCACCTGCGGCTGCAGCGCCGCCCGATCGGCTCCGGCCAGCGCGCCGGCATCGTTCGGCTGGATTGTCAGCGCCTCGGCGAAAGCCGCCGCCGCTTCCTCGGAGGCAAGCGCGTCGAGCGCGGCCGTGCCGCGGGCCACGGCATCCTCGAATCTTGCGAGTCCCTCGTCGCGCAAGGCGAGCAGACTTTCCGCTGCCGCTTCGTATCCGGCCTGCGCCCCTTCGTACCTGGCCTCCTCGAACAGGCGGTCGCCTTCGATTGCCTGGTCGAGCGCGACCGAATAAGCGTTGCTACCCCACGTCTCGACGTTCATCTCCTGTTCGAGCAGGCGTTGCAGTTCCACGACCCGTGCGATAGTCGCCCTGGCCGCCGCCTCCGCCCTCGCGAGCTCACCCTGCCGGAAAGGTGGGATGACAGCCGCCGGAGAGGTGTCCGCGTCCAGCGGTTGGCCAGAGGGGAGGTCGCCGGTGGAGGATGCGTCGCCCGCCACGGTTTCCACCTCATCGACGTGATCGGGAAGGACGAACACTGTCCAGGTCGCGACGGCGAGCAGTGCGACGATAACGCTGGCGAGCACGATGGTTCCGCGTTTCGGAATCGCGATGCGCGCGCGTCGGGTGGCATCCTGCGTTGAGAGCGGTGCCGACGCGGGCGTGATGACTACGCGGTCGCGGTTGCCGGACTCTGTCATTGGCTACGTGATGCGTGTCCCGGGGCTGGCGCCTGCGAGTCTGTTCCGTCCTGGCCCTGCCCGAAGGTGCCGTCGTCGTCCGTTGCCGGGAGAGATGCACCGCCTGGATCTCCGGGCGGTCCGTCGGTTTGTGGGGTCTCTCGCAAGGCGCCGTCTCCGGATGGCTCCTGGTCTTCCAGGCCTTCCGGTGCGTCTGGGAGCACCATTCCAAGGTCGCGGTAGTAGGCCATTTTCAGGATGCGGCGAAGCTCCTGGTACTGGGCGTCGACGCTTCCCTGCAACTGCAGGACCTGGTTTTCCAACTCTATGGTGTGGGGAGATATCGCCGCGTCGGCCGAATTCCCGAGTTCCTGCAGCATGTCGGCGCTGACTTGCGCTTCGGCCCGCTTGTTGAGCGCCATCCTCAGCAACGCGGCGCCACCGATAATTCCGACGATGCCGCCGTAGTAGGCCTGCCAGTTCTCGGCGGTGGACTGCGTTGCGATGCCGCCGATGACAGCGGCCGAACCTGCGATCGCACGCGACCGCGCCTGCTGTTTCAGACGCTTGTGCGCGATGGCCTCGTCGTAGGTCGCATTGCGCCAGTTCTGGTAAGCCGCGAACATGTTCGTGCTGAACGTTTCGTAGTACTCATCCAGGGTGTCGATGAACAGGTACTCGCGTTCGCGCACGCGCCGGACACGCTGCAGGTTCTGGTCTCCCTCGGCGGGCAGGCGTCTCAACTCGAAGCCGCCGGACCGTTTGGGCGTGATATAGCTCGCGAACGCGTCGGGTACGAAATCGCGCGCAAAACGCATCTCGGCGGCGGCGCGGATCTTTCGCACCTCCTCCGGCGTCAGGGTCTTCAGGTGCGCGACCATGTCGTCCGCGATTTCCCGGTAGACGCTCTGAAACGGATCGATCTCGCGGGGAAACGCCGTCTCGTAGGCGTACTTGCTGGCCAGCGCCCTGTATTCCCTGTCGAACCAGACTTCGCCCATCACGTCCATCGCGCGTGCGCGTAGGGTAAGGGACTCTCCGTCGGATTCCTGAATCGTCGCCTCGACGGTGACGTCGACCGCGTGGGTCGCCCGGGGCACCACCCGCACGGCGCCCCAGTTGCCGGTCGACTGCAGCAGGTTCTTGAGGTGGTAAGCGAGGTAATTTCCTTCCGCGCGGCGCACGTCCGGGTGGATATTGGCCTTGATCTGCTCGTCGAATTCCTCGGGGACGTTCGCATCGAATACCGAAACGCCCACGTCGAGCAGCAGTTCTTCCGGGATGGCGGCGGCAATCCGCTCAGGAGGCGTCTTGTCCACGACGCGCACGGTTTCGGTGACGCATCCGGCCAGGCTGATGGTCGCGCCCAGCGCCCAGCAGAATCCTCTCGGCAGCAGGTCGGCGCGGAGCATCCTACCTGCGCTCCGTGCAGCGCCGATATTCATCCCACAGGGCCTCGCGCAGTTCCGTGTCCGTTTCGGCGATGGCCGCTTCGCGGATTTGCCGGCAGACGACATCATCGTCCTGCGCATCCTCGACGTCGGGTGGGACGGGAAGCCTGGGCGGGGGTTTTGGCGCCGGCGCGGACTCTCCGGGCCCCGCGCCGCCCCTGTCTTCGCTCGCCGGTTTTTCTGCAGGCTCCTCCTCCTTGGGCTCGGGCAAGGGCCGCTGGCCTGCAGTCTCGTTTCGGCGCGCCAGGATCCCCTCCCTTTCCGTCAGGATCTGGCCGTCGAGGACTTCGAGCGCCTCTTCGAAATCGCTGTCTCCACGATCCCCGGTCCCTGACTCTTCACCCGAGCCGTCGCTTGGGCGGTTTCCGGCTGACCCGGGGGCCTCGTTGCTGGTCTCCCAGCCACCTTCGCCGCCAGACCCACCCTGATCGCCGCGGGGAGACGTTCCATCGTCACCACCGGGCGTAGTTCCGCCTGGCGATCCGTCGTCGGGAGACGTTCCGCCGGGCGTTCCTTCGCCTCCGTCCGTTGGGGAACCGGGCGAGGGGAGACCCGAACCGCCTGACGGCGAGGGCATTCCGGGCGAGGGCATTCCAGGCGAGGGCATTCCAGGCGAGGGCATTCCAGGCGAGGGCATTCCGGGGGAGGGCAGCCCGGGTGAAGGTAGCCCCGGAGAGGGCATGCCCGGAGAAGGCAGACCGGATGGAATTCCCGGCATCCCCGGCGTTCCCGGAATCCCTGGCACACCCGGCGTGCCCGGAACTGGTGGTGGCGCCTTGCAGGATGAGAGGGACGCCAAGCCTGACAGTAGTGCCAGAGACAGAATGAGCCGCGCGTACGTCATCGCGGTACAACTCCTTCCATGCAGTCGTTGCGCCATCGCTTTCGCCGCCGCCCTCGATCCCGGGGCTTGTATCCAAGGATCGGACGTTGCGATACGTCGATCATACTCCGTATGGCCGGCTGGAGGTCGAAAGGTTCGGCGTGGTTCATATGTGGTTCATATACGAACCGGCGGGAGTTTCCCGTTGTGAAACAGGGAGAACCCGGAGCCTTCAGCCGGGGAATGCTCCCCGGCGGCTGACGCGTAAGGAAGTGTCGACACTTCCGCGTTGCCGGAGGCGTTCCATGGAAGCCGCAATCACGTTGCCGGGGCGGCTTTCTCGTCGGGTTTGTACGGGAAGCGGTACTCGACCCGCACGCCTTCGGTCGGTACCGGGAGCGCATCGACAAAGGCCGGGCGGTAGCGCGCGCGTCGCGTCGCCTTTCGGACCTTGAACTCCATCATGCCCTCCGGCTCCGAGCGCAGCGTGGACAGATCGGAGACCAGACCCCGATCCGACACGGTAAGCGCCAGCTCGACGACGCCGTCCTCGGTGATTCCGACAGCCGGTATGGGTGGCGGCGGCAGCGGGAGGTACAGTGGCGTCGGGTCCCTGAACACGGAGTTCAGTCCTTCCGGATCGGATTCGAGGAGTTCCCATATCCGGGTATAGAGCGGGAACGCGCGGTTGTACTTCTCGAACAGCAGGTACCAGTCGGCGAGCTCGAGCATGGCGCCGGCGATTTCCTCGTCCGACCCTTCCGGCTTCGCCATCTCGATGTTGATCACTTCGATCAGCGCGCGTTCTCCCGGACTGAAGTTGTTCAGCTGCACGTTATGGAAGCGGTTGTCGCGGTAGCTCGGCGAGTCGCTCGCCGGTCTGCTCTCGCTCACGCTCGTCGGAAATCTCTCTTCGCGAAATGTGCGGGCCAATCCCTTGAGGGCCCTGATCGTCTGTGGGTCGTCGGCGGGCAGGTGGCGTTTGCCCAACAGGACAGCCCGGCCCAACAGCCTGCGGGCGAGAAAGATGTTGCGCTCCGTGTTGTACCAGTCGGCGAGGGTGAAGAGGCCCGGAATCAGCTTGGGATCGTCGTTGCCGTAGGCGCGAACCATGATATTGAAAGCGTACTCGTGGCGGTCGTTGGCCACTTCGCGGTTGCCGAGTGCAGCGTACGCGGTCGCTTCCCGGTAGACCGCTTCGACCTGTTCGGGGGTGAACAGTCCCTTGTTGACCCGCGTGATCAGCAGAGACCGGTCGTATGCGTCCAGGGCGCCGACGACATCGGCCATCCCGAGCCGCGCGTCGCCGAGCAGCATCAATGGCTGTGCCAGCTCGATGTCATGCCGGTGCGAACGGTCTTCGATTTCCTCGACCAACTGCTCGGCCGCCGCCGCCGCTTCCGGGAACTCGCTCGCATCGATCTGGACCTCGATGCGCGTCAACGGACTGCTTTCCACCCGCAACGCGTCGCGAATCGTCTCATCGGCCCAAGCGTTGCCGGCCATGGCAAACAAGGCCGAAATGAAGCCTGCGCGATACTTCATCGTAATCTCCCGGGCGAATCCGCTTGAGCGCGTGCTTCGCCCACTTACGAGTGTCATGCCGCCTCGCGCCGCAGTCAAGGGCTTTGGCTCCGATTGTTCCCCTGATTGGGGTATTGCCGCCCGGTATGATTTTTGCGGGGCATCTCGGCTACCATCGAGGGCATGCCTGCGCCCATCCCCGCTGCGGACTTCGAAATCGACGCGGTCGGACTCGTCTGTCCGGAGCCGCTCATGATCGTGCGCAACAAGGTAAGGGAGATGCAGCCGGGCGAGACGGTCCATATCGTTGCCACGGATCCATCGACAACCCGTGACTTTCGGAACTTCTGCCGATTCATGGGTCACGAGCTGCGCGAGCTGGGGGCGTCGGGGCCCCGGCTGGAATTCGTCATCGAGAAGCGGGCGTGAGCTTCTACTTCGCCTATGGCAGCAACATGAACCCGCATCGTGTGACCGAACGCGGCATCGGTTTCGACCGCGTCAGCGCGGCGCGGGCGCCGGGTTTCCAGGTGCGGTTCGAGAAGCGCTCGCGCCTGCAGCCGGAAGCCGGGCACGCCAACCTGGCATACAGCAAGAGGGGCGTGGCGGAAGGCGTCCTCTATCGGCTGACCGATGACGCCCAGATCGTGAAGATGGACCCCTACGAGGGCGTGCCTGTCCACTACAGCCGCGATTCGATTCTTGTCGAGACAGAGCACGGCTCCACCTGGGCATGGACTTATTTTGCCAACCGCGCCGTGATCGCGTCGGATCTCAAGCCGCCGCCCTGGTACGTGGCGCACATGACGGCCGGCGAACAGTATCTCTCGGCCGAATACACCGCCTGGCTGCGCTCCGTCGAATGCCTCTGAAAGCCTGTCCGCATCGCTGGCGAAACCGCCGGCTTCCCGTCGCACCCGCCTGACGTTGGCCGAGAACTGCGACACGGTAGTCATCGGCGCGGGTGTGATCGGGCTCGCGGTGGCGCGGGAGCTCGCCATGGCCGGGCGCGAAGTGCTGATACTGGAGCGCAACGCGCTGATCGGCGCGGAGACCAGCAGCCGCAACTCGGAAGTGATCCACGCCGGAATCTACTACCCGACGGGATCGGTCAAGGCCGAGACGTGCGTACGTGGAAAGGCGCTACTGTACGACTACTGCGATCGGCGGCACGTGCCGTACAACCGCGTCGGCAAGCTCATCGTGGCGACCACCGAGGCACAACTGGACGTGCTGCGCGGCTATCAGCGCCAGGCGCTGCGCAACGGCGTCGGCGAACTGCCCTGGCTGGACCGCGGCGACGTGGCGCGCCTCGAACCCGAGGTCCGATGCCTGGCGGGAATCTTCTCGGAAACGACCGGTGTCATCGACAGCCATGCCTTCATGCTGAGCCTGCACGGAGACGTGGAAGCGCACGGCGGGATCGTGTCGTTCCACACCGAAGTCACGGATCTGGATCGGGAAGACGGCCGATTGTGCGTGCGTTGCGGCGATTTCGACCTGGCCGCCGAAATCGTGGTCAATGCCGCGGGACTCGACGCGCCACGGGTCGCGAGTGCCGTCGGCGGCAACTGGCACAGCTACTACGCGAAAGGACACTACTACGCGCTGTCGGGCCGAAGCCCGTTTACCCACCTGGTGTACCCGGTGGCCGAGCCCGGTGGCCTTGGCGTGCACGTGACCCTGGACATGGCCGGCCAAGCCCGTTTCGGTCCCGATGTCGTGTGGATCGATGAGGCCGACTATGCTTTCGACGCGGCGAATCGGGACAGTTTCGTCGAGGCCATCCGGACGTACTACCCGGGGCTCGATCCCGATCGGCTGCACCCCGACTACACGGGCATCCGTCCCAAGCTCGCGCCCGCCGGGAGCCCAACGTCGGACTTCGTCATCGAGGGCCCGGCGGAACACGGAATCCCGGGCCTCGTCAATCTGCTCGGGATCGAATCGCCGGGAATCACGTCGTCCTTCGCCATAGCGGAACGGGTGGCGCGCCTTCTGGCCTAGTGCCGGTCGAGTGCCCTAGTCGGTTTCTCGCTCGACGGACGAAGTATGTGCATCGAGGAACCGGCGCAGGTGGCCGGTCAGAATCTCCGGCTGGTCTATCGGGATGAGGGTGCGACTGTCGTCGATCCATGCGAGTTCCGCGTTCGGAAAGTGCGTGACCAGTCGTTCCGCGTGTGCCGGCGGCATCAGCCTGTCGTCGCGTGCCCACACGATGAGAACCGGTCCGCGGTAATCCTTTTGTCGCCCTGCCCATTCCAAGAGTTGCCTGCTGGTCAGCGCGGTTCGGAGGTACTTGCCGAGGTCGTGTCGGATCCTCGAGTCGTGGCGTGCCGGTGCGATCCAATTCATGAAGAGGTGATCTGGCACGCCCTTCTTCGACAGGCTGCCGAAGGTGAACGAGAGCCGTCGGATCCGGCGTGACCGCAATGACTGCACGGCGAGAAAGATGCCACCGGGCAGAAAAGCGCTGAGTCTCAGCAACCGGCCGGGAAGACCGGGGGGATAGTTGTCGAACGCTTCGCATGAGACGAGCACGAGGTTCGCCACACGGGTCGAACGGCCCGGCCAGACGACCAGTTGCGCGCCGCCCCAGTCGTTGCAGACGAGTGTGACGTCGCTTAGTTGCAGCTCCTTGAGAAAGTCGGCAATCAGCTTTGCGAGCGAACCCAGGCTCAGGTCCGCCGTTTCTGGCATGGGGCGAGGGTGGGCGCCGAACGGCAGTTCGGGAACGATGCATCGGTAGCGATGCCGAAGATCGTCCACCACCTGCGACCACAATGTGCCGTTCATCAGCACGCCATGCAGGAACACGACGACGGGTCCGTCGCCGCCTGTGTCGGAGTAGAGGAATCCCGCCTCGGTCGGTCCTTCGAGTCGCCTCCGCGGCTCCGGCTCGACTGGGCTGGGCACTACGCCTGGCGGTAGCGCGCCAGGAAGCGTTCCATCCGGCCGATGGCGTCCGTCAGTTCGTCGACCCTCGGCAGGAACACGAGACGTATATGGTCCGGCTTCGGCCAGTTGAAGCCGGTCCCCTGGATCACGAGGATGTGCTCCTCGCGCAGCAGGTCGAGAACGAATCGCTCGTCGTCGGAAATATTGAAGCGTTTCGCATCGATTCGCGGGAACAGGTAGAGCGCTCCCCTGGGCTTGACGCACGAGACGCCGGGGATCGCTTCCACTAGCGCGTGGGCATGGGTGCGCTGCTCTTCAAGCCTCCCGCCGGGACGGATCAGCGCTTCGATGCTCTGGGTGCCGCCGAGTGCGGTCTGGATCGCGTGTTGCGTCGGCACGTTGGCGCAGAGCCGCATCGACGCCAGGATGTCGAGCCCCTCCATGTAGTCGGCGGCGCGGCGCTTGGCCCCGCTCACCACCATCCAGCCCGTGCGAAAACCCGGTGCCCGGTACGCTTTCGACAGGCCGTTGAACGTGATCGTGAGCACATCGGCCGGAATGGAAGCGAGGGGGATGTACTGCGCGTCGTCGTAGATGACCTTGGCGTATATCTCGTCCGCCAGGACGACCAGGTCGCGCTGTTCGGCCCAGCGCACCAGTTCCGTCAGGCAGCCGCGTTCGTAGACCGCGCCCGTGGGATTGTTCGGATTGATAATGACGATGGCCTTGGTGCGCCGCGTCGTCTTCGCGCGAATGTCGGCCATGTCGGGCATCCAGCCCGCGCCCTCGTCGCACATGTAGTGCACCGGCACGCCGCCGGCAAGGCGCGTGACCGCGGTCCATAGTGGGTAGTCCGGCGCAGGGATAAGCACCTCGTCGCCATCGTTCAGCAACCCCTGCACGGCCATGCCGATCAGTTCGCTCACGCCGTTGCCGATGTAGATGTCGTCGACCTCCACGTCTGGAATGTCCAGTTGCTGGCAGTGCTGCATGATCGCCTTGCGGGCCGAGAAAATGCCCTTGGAGTCGGCGTAGCCCTGGCTCTCGGGAAGGTTGTGAATGACGTCGCGCAGGATTTCGTCCGGGGTCTCGAAACCGAATGGCGCGGTGTTGCCGAGATTGAGCTTCAGGATCCGGTGGCCTTCCTCCTCGAGCCGGTGTGCTTCGTGGAGGACGGGTCCGCGTATCTCGTAACAGACATCGTCGAGCTTCGTCGACTTCACGAAGTCACGCCGGGGCTGCGCCAGGGCGGTGACCTCGGCGCCGCCGATATTTGCCGTCTTGTCAGTGCTTTGCACGTCCGGTGACCCCGCGTAGAATCCTGCCGAGGCGATGGGGCCGCGAAGTTTAGCAGGGGCCGGTGACGTATGCATAAGGCTGAAGACGACCAGAAAGTCCAGAAAACAGAGGATGAATGGCGCCAGGAACTGACGCCCGTTGATTTCGAAATCACCCGCCGCGGCGGCACGGAACCCGCCTTCACCGGCATCTACTGGGACACCAAGACCAGGGGCACCTACAACTGCAAGTGCTGCGACGCGCCGCTGTTCGACTCTGAAACAAAGTACGACTCGGGCACGGGCTGGCCCAGCTTCTACCAGCCGGTCTCGAAGGACGCGGTGATGATGCGGGAGGACAGGTCGCTCTTCATGCGCCGCATAGAAGTGCTCTGCGCCAACTGCGACGCCCACCTGGGGCATGTTTTCAACGACGGCCCGGATCCGACGGGCCTCCGCTACTGCATGAACTCCGCATCCCTCGATCTCGAGGAGGGCTGAACGCCCTTCGCTCGCCTGCTGATTCCCGGCAGGAATCCGGGTCAATCGGTCAACGTGATCGAAAGATCGGTTGCACAATAATGAGCATCATGTTCATAATTGTGCAACAGGTCTGCGGAGTTGTACCTCATGGACTTCCCGAAAAAGCTCGCGCGGCGTGAACAGGAAGCATGGGAGGCGCTTCATCGTCTTGCTCCCTGCACCGCCTTGGAACTCCAGGAGGAGATAGGAGGCACCTATTCCGGCACCCGTGCCGTGCTCTCACGCCTCGTCTCCAAGGGCCTGGCGAATCACCGCTACGATGGTCCCCGCTACATCTACGAGCCTGTCCAGGACTCGTCGTCGGCGGGACAGACCGCATTGCGCGAGATCGTGACCACGTTCTTCAGGGGCAGCAATGCGGAGGCATTGAGCGCGCTGCTGGCGATTTCCAAGGACGCCGTCGACGACGAGGAACTGGACCGCCTCCAGGAGATGGTTTCGGCTGCGAGGCGGAGCAGGGAGAGCGACGATGCTTGAACTCGTCATTGCCTTCCTGGTCAAGTCGACTGTCATCCTCGCCCTCGCGTTGTGCATCTGTAGCCTGAAGCGGCTGTCGGCCGCGGAACGGCACGCCGTGGCCGGGACCAGCCTGGTCGCAGTGGCCGTCCTCGCATTGCTTACCCTGCTACCGGATCGCGTCCGTGTTCCGGAATGGTCGGTGACGCTGCCGGTGATCCCTATCGAGGACGCGCCGATGCTGGCGGGCGATCTGAATTCGGTCGATGCGTCCGTTGCAGCCACGGTGGCTTCGCCCGCGACTCCCGCAGGAATGATCGACTGGCGGTTCTGGGGGTTGAGCATCTACGTGGTAGTTGCAGTTGCCTTGGGACTGTCGACGTTTGGCGGACGGCGCAGGGTCGCCCACTATGCACGTCGCCTGCCGGTCTGGCGGGGCCGTGCTTTCGCACCGAACACCATCGATGTCCGCGCCGATGAAGGCGGAACCCCGTGGACCTGGGGGCACGTTCGTCCCGTCGTCGTGCTTCCCCGGGACTTCGAGAACTGGCCACGCCAAGAGCAGGACGCGGTGCTGGCGCACGAACTGGGCCATATCCGTCGCCGCGACTGCCTGACGGACGGACTTTCTCGCTGGCTCTGCAACCTGTTCTGGTTCCAGCCGCTGATGTGGGTGGTCTGGCTGCGCCAGCGCAGGTACGCCGAGGAAGCCTGCGACGACGCCGCGCTCGAGCGTGGCACCGACCCCTGCGACTACGCCGAGACACTGCTGGCGGTCGCCCGCCGCAACCACCAGGCCAGGCCGATGGGACTTTATGCGGGTCGCGGCAGCCTGCGCGTCCGATTACGGTCCATACTTCATCGGGGGATCCGGCGCAGCCGGATGACCTTCGTCAAGCGAGGGCTGTTGTCGGCCGGTGCGATGGGAGTGGTCCTCGCCGCAAGCGCATGCTCCGTCGTGACGAACCGATTCGAAGACGCCGGTCAGCAGATGATCGAGTCGGCTGCAGACGAAATCGTCCGCGACATCTTCGTCTTCGTCTACCGTACTCACCTTACGGGTCCGACTCCGGAGGACGCGAGTTACCTTGAGGATCGGTTGACGAACGTGAGCCGCGCGAGGCCCGTCTACGCGGAGCGTCTGGGAATCCAGCGCGGGCATCGGGAGATTGAGGCCGTTGTCATCGCCGTGGAGGGCTTGAGTCCTTGGGCCGAAACATCGGCACGGGCGGTGTGGCCTCTCGAGCAGGGCGAGTACATTGCCCCCTGCGACCATCGCGAGGGCCGGCGGGTTGTAGTGATCGGCGGGCCAGTCAGGGACCGGTTGTTCGGGGTTGGAGAAGCCGCACTTGGCCGGGAGATCGTCATCCACGGCCAGCCCTTCCGGGTCAAGGGTGTGCTCGCTCCCCATCCCCCTTTCGTGGGCATTGATGGGTTTCCAGACCCCGATCATCTCGCAACTGCGCTGGCGACGCGCGTGTACGTCCCGTTCCGTGCCGGCACCGAAATGTTCTTCGGGGGCGTAAGGCCAGGTCAATTGCGCGTGGCTGTCCACGACCAGGGTGGAGTCAACGAGACCGCGACCGAAATCCGTGACCTACTCCAGGTCCGGTACGGCGATCCCTGGAAAGTAATCGTCGAAACACTCACCGTTCCGACGCCAGACGGCGTTTGAAGGGCCGCCGTGACGCCAGAAGCGATGGACCGTAACGGTGCTGAGCCGCTGGTCGAACTATCCGGCGTCGGCCGCGTGTTCGAAGGAGAGGGCGAGGAACAGGTTCGCGCCCTGGACGGAATCTCGTTGCGCATCCACGCTGGCGAGTTCGTCTGTGTCACCGGCCCGTCGGGGTCTGGCAAATCCACGCTCATGCACATCATTGGCTGCCTCGACCGTGCTACGGAAGGGGATTGCCGGATCGCCGGAACCGACGTCGAGACCCTCGACGACGACGGGCTCGCCGTCCTGCGCCGGCAGGCCTTCGGGTTCGTGTTCCAGTCCTACAACCTGCTGGAGTCGCTGTCCGCGGCGGCCAATGTTGAACTGCCGGCGACGTATGCCGGGCTTCGGGCGGGCCAACGCCATGCCCGGGCGCGCGAGATTCTGGAGACACTCGGTCTCGGCGACCGCCCGGATCACCGGCCGGCGGAACTGTCCGGCGGCGAACAGCAGCGGGTCGCCATAGCCAGGGCGCTGATGAACGGCGCCAGGGTCATCCTCGCGGACGAACCGACAGGAGCGATAGACACAGAACAGGGCGCCGAAGTACTGAATCTGCTGGAGGCCCTGGCCGAGCGGGGCCACGCGGTGGTCGTGGTGTCCCATGACCGGGCGGTGGCGGACCGGGCGCATCGCGTGGTCGAACTCGTCGATGGGCGCGTCGTCTCGGACTCCGGCGCATCGCTTGCGGAATCCCCCGGTTCCGCTCCCGATCCACAGACGCCACATCGAACCACGATTCCGTGGCTGGCGGCGGTTCGCCACGGGTTGGTGGCGTTGCGGACGTCCGGACTCCGCGGAGCGCTCACCGTCTTCAGCGTGGCGCTGGGGACCTGGTCGGTGCTCGCCCTTCTCGGCCTTTCGGAAGGCGTCCGCCTGGACATTGCCGACGCCATGGAAGAGATGGGCGCGAACCGGCTCAGTGTCTCGAGCATGGCTTTCGGGAAACCTGGAGAACCGGCGCGGCTGCAACCTCTGACCCTGGCGGACGCCGACGCCATCGCTGAACGGGTGGCGAACGTCAGTTCGGTGCAGCCGGGCATGTGGGAGCGACTGATGGTCAGTCGCGGCGGTGAGTTGATCGACCCGGTGATCGTGCGGGCGTTGTCCGTAAACGAGCCGCTCACGCTGCAGAACGCGCCGTGGCCGTTGGCCGAGGGAACCTACCTGTCGGAAGACGACAGGGACGCCGTCGCCCAGGTGGCCGTGATCGGACCGACGATTCGAGACCGCCTGTTCTCGCCGGACGAGGCTGCCCTGGGCCAGCACGTGGACATCAACGGGTTGCCGTTCGTAGTCAGGGGGGTGCTGGCGCCGCATCCGCGGAAGATAGGCGAGGGCGAGATGATGTGGTCGGGGCCGAGGGCCCGCGAATGGGATGGAACCGTCATCCACATACCGTTCGAGACCGGCGCGAATCTCGTCTTTGGCAAGGAGAACCTGAATGGACTAGACGTGTTGCTCACGGATGCTGAGCGGATCGATGAGACTGCGGGAGACATCAAGGATCTGCTGTTCCGTCACCACGGCATGGATTACGACGTCACGAACGATGCGCTGATCTGGATTTCCGGGAAGAAGCTCAAGGCGATGCACCTGGCGTTGTTCGGCGCGATCGCCGGGATCGCGCTCGTTCTCGGGGGAATGACCATCGTGGCGGTATCCCTGGCCGGCGTGAGCCAGCGCAGGCGGGAGATCGGCATCCGCAGGGCCGTCGGCGCCCGCCGGCGCGACATCACGGCCCAGTTCGTGGTGGAGACGGGCGTCGCCACCACGTTCGGCGGTGCGATCGGCGCGCTCTTGAGCTTCGGGGGAAGTTCGCTTCTGGCCCAGATCACTGGTGCCCCCGTGGCATTCGAGCCCTGGTTCGCGCTCGTCGCCCTGGGTTGCGCCATCGCCACGGGGCTGGCATTCGGCATCGTCCCCGCCCGGCGCGCGGCGGGGCTCGACCCGGTATCGGCTTTGGCAACGGACTGACAAAGTCGCCTCAATCCATGCCGTCATTCTTAAGCGACAGCGCTCGTTGGACGCTACACTACCGGCCCGCATGAACCTTCCCCGAATCGAATAGACGAACCGGCAGATGGGAGTTCACCGTGACTGATCTTTCGGGACTTGACCGCCTCGATGAGCCCTCGGGAGAGGGGCGGCCGATCCTGAAACGGGCCTGGGTGTGGGTCCTCGTCGCGGTGCTCCTGGCCGCGGGCGGCTGGTATTTCCTGTTCGCCGACCTGGGCGACGCGTCCGAAAACGAGGCGCCCCGCCGCTCGGCGACCATCGGCTACCGCAGCCTCGGCGATGTCGTCACGGCATCGGGCACCCTGAAGCCGAGCCGGCTGGTGGAGGTCGGGGCCCAGGTCTCCGGGCAGCTTCAGAAGCTGCACGTGAAGATCGGCTACATCGTCGCAAAAGGCGACCTGCTCGCCGAGATCGACGCGACCATCCAGCGCAACCAGGTGGAGGCGAGCCGGGCCTCGCTTCGGGCGCAGGAAACCCAACTCGATGTGCAACGTTCGTCGCTCAGCGTCGCCGAAGCGGAATCGGGGCGCCAGGAGCGCCTCATGGCGGAGAAGGCGACAACGGAGGTCGAGTACGAGCGGGCGCAGGACGCGCTGGTCCGCGCGCGGGGCGCCATGGTACAGCTCGAATCGCAGATCGCGTCCCAGCGCGCGCGGCTGACGATTGACGAGGCGGCCCTCGGCTACAGCACCATCTACGCGCCATCGGACGGCACGGTCCTCCAGATGCTAGCCGCCGAAGGGCAGACGCTCACCGCGACGTACGTGACACCGGTGATCCTGCACCTGGCCGACCTGTCGACATTGACGGTGGAAGCGAAAGTCGCTGAGGCCAACATCGGCAAGCTCGAGCCGGGCATGGGCGTGCACTTCACGACGCTCGGCAGCCGGGGCCGGCGCTGGCACGGCACGCTCGACCAGATCCTGCCGCGCGCCCAGACGGACGGCAATGTCGTGACCTATACCGCCCTGTTCGATGTCGACAACGCCGACGGCGTGCTTCGCGCAGACATGACCGTGCAGGTGTTCTTCGAACTGACCGCGCCGCGCGAGATCCTCGCCGTACCCCTGGAGATGTTGACGGACTTCGGCGAGCGCGATCCAGAAACGGGTACGCCAGCGCAGGTCCGCGTCCAGTTTCCGGACGGCAGCATCGAGGTCCGCGAGATCACCATCGGCGAGACCAGCCATACGTATGCCGAAGTGCTCTCCGGCCTGGCCGAAGGCGACCGCGTGGTAGCGCCGGAGTAGGGCGGACGTGCCGGTCTTCCGGATGAGCGGGCGAACCGCGCCCGTATTGCTCGTCGCCTTGCTCGCGGGATGTGCAAGCACGCCGCTGCCGGAACTCCCGGCGGACGATGTGCCGGACGGGTGGCACGGAGCCACCCGCGACGAGGCGTGGCCCGCCCGGGACTGGTGGCCCGCGTTCGACAGCGGCGAACTGCTAGACCTGATCGAACGCGTCCGGGCGAACAATCTCGAACTTGCCAACACCGAACGCATCCTGCGCACGGCGGAACTCGCGCTCATCGACGCGGGTCTCGACCGGTTTCCCTCGCTGACCATCGACGCGGGGGCGAGGCAGAGCTACGCGGGGACCCGACCGCGAGACGGGGACTACACGGACGGCGGAAGCGACGCTGTCGACCTGACGGTCGGGGTCGACTACTCGGATGTGCTTGCGAGGCGACCTCGCTTCGCTGCGGCGACGGCCCGCTACGAGTCGAGCCTGGCGCGGGCAGCGGATGCGCGGCTGCGCATCGTGGCGGCGGCGGCCGCCGGCTACTTCCGCATCCTCCTGCTCCGGGACCGGATTGCGGCCGGACAGCAGAACCTTGCCCACGCCGAAGCGATCGAGCGCATCGTGCGGGCGCGGGTCGACGCCGGTACTGCACTAGCCAGCGAGGGCCTGCGCCAGCGTATCGTGGTGCGCCGCCAGGCGAACGCGCTCCGTACGCTGGAACTCGACGTCCTGCGAGCCAGGGCATCGCTCGCCCTGATGGTCGGCGAGTCGGTCTGGGACTTCGATGTCGAGGGGCAGACGCTGGCCGATCTCGCCGTGCCGGCGGTGGCGCCGGGTTTGCCGTCGGACCTGTTGCTCCGCCGGGCGGACATCGTGCAGGCGGAAGCGGCGCTGCGCGAAGCGCGGGCGGACGTGGACCTCGCGCGGCTTAAGTTCCTGCCGCGCATCTCGCTCACCGGCGGCGGCGGACTGGCATCCACCGAAACGGCGGCAACGGTCGGAGCGACGGCCAGCCTCGCGCTGCAGATCTTCGACCTCGGGCGCCGCGGCCGCGGCCTCGAAGCGTCGAGACTGCGCCTCGAGTCGATGCTGGACGACTACCGGCGCACTGTCATCGGCGCGTTTAACGATGTCGAAGTGGCCCTGGCTGACATCGACCTGCTCGGTTCGCTAGGCGAAGTGCTTGCGGAGGACGTGGTGCTCGCCGAGGAGTCGCTGCGCATCGTCGAAGCACGCTACCGCGAGGGCGTGCAGGAGTTCGAGGCGCTGCTCGGCGCCCAGGACACGCTCTACGGCGCGCGCAACGCGCTGCTCGACAACAAGCTCGCCACGCTGCTCGCGGTGATAGACATCTACACTGCGCTCGGCGGCGGCTGGCGCCGGGCGGACTGAGGAACGAGGCCGTGGGACAACCGGAAAAGGAGCAGGCGGCGCCCCTGATCGAACTCGCCGGCGTCAGCCGGGTGTTCGAACATGAAGGCGGCGAGCGCGTACAGGCCCTGGGCGACGTAACGCTCCGGATCGATGCCGGCGAGTTCGTCTGCGTCACCGGTCCCTCCGGCTCGGGCAAGACGACGATGATGCACATCATCGGGGGCCTCGACCGCGCGACATCGGGCGAATATCGCGTCTCGGGGACCGACATCTCGGAACTTGACGATGACGGCCTCGCCGCCCTGCGGCGCGAGTCGTTCGGTTTTGTGTTCCAGTCCTACAACCTGCTGGAAGCGCTGACGGCGCTGGACAACGTCGAACTCCCAGCGACGTACGTGGCCGGCGGATCGAACCGCCGCAAGAGGGCCGGACAGCTTCTGCGGTCGTTCGGCCTGGAAGAGCGGTCCGGCTACAGGCCCGCCGAGCTATCAGGCGGCGAACAGCAGCGCGTTGCCATCGCGCGGGCCTTGATGAACGGCGCCGAGGTGATCCTCGCCGACGAACCCACCGGCGCGCTCGACACCGACCATGGCGCCGAGGTGCTGGCGCTACTCGAACAGTTGGCCGATCGGGGCCGCACGGTGATCATCGTGTCGCACGACCGTGCGGTGGCGAACCGCGCCCGCCGTCGCATCGAGCTGCGGGACGGGCACGTCGTCGGGGACTCCGGATCCCGACAGGCGACGCCGGCAGATCGGCCATCCAGGCCGCCCGCGCGTGCGAGTATGCCCTGGCTGTCGGCAGTGCGCGGTGGACTGGCTTCGTTGCGAAGCGGTCGCCTGCGGGCTGGGCTGAGCATCCTCAGTATCGCTCTCGGAATCTGGCTGGCCGGGGCCGTGCTCAGCCTGGTCGAGGGCGGGCGAAAGGACGTGCTGGAAGCAGTGGAGCGCCTGGGAGCGAACCGGCTGAGCGTCGGCGGCATCTCGATCGTGGGCAACCAGGTGCAGTTTCTTCCGAGGACCCCGGCTGACGCGCAAGCAATCGCCGAGGAGATTCCCAATGTCGACAAGGTAATTGTCGGGATGCGGCAATCGCTCGCCCTGCAGTTCGAAGGCGAGCACATGGAACAGGTAGATGTTGTCGCGACGGTACTCACCGAGCCGATGACGTCGTTTGATCGAATGCACTGGCCCCTTTCGAGCGGCACCTATCTCGATCAACGGGATCAGGATAGTGGTGTCCAGGTTGCCGTCATCGGACCCACCGTCCGGGAGGCGCTGTTTGCGGATGGGGTTGATCCGGTGGGCCAGCACCTTCACGTCGGCGGCGTAGTCTTCGAGGTCAAGGGGGTATTGGGGCCCTATCCCCGGGGCGACGGGGAGATCAGGTTCGTCTCAGTCACGGATGAGGGTCTCAAGTATTTCGGCACGGTTGTCCACGTCCCATTCACGGCCGGCCGCGACGTGCTGTTCGGCACCGACGACCTCAATACACTCGACATGCTGGTAAGGGACGTATCCCTCATCGAAGAGACGGCGTCCCAGGTCAAGGACCTGATGTTCCGGCGCCACGGTGTCGAGGGTTACGCGGTCGAAAGCCATGCCCTGCAGCTTGAAGCGTACAGCCGGCTTTCCGCCGTGCAGACGACGATCATCGGTGCGCTCAGCGCAGTCGCGCTGCTCGTCGGCGGACTCGGCGTCATGTCGGTCACGCTGACATCGGTGAGCCACCGCCGACGGGAGATCGGTATCCGCAGGGCGATGGGCGCCCGGCGCCGTGACATCCTGTGGCAGTTCCTCATCGAGAACAGCGTGCTCACAGCACTGGGAGGCGCGTGCGGCGTCCTGTTGGTATTCGCCGGGGGACCCTTGTTGTCCGACCTCGCATCCGCGTCGGTCGCGTACGCGCCCTGGTTCGTACCCGCGGCGCTGGTGTGCGCGGTGGCCACGGGAATGATCTTCGCGCTCGTGCCGGCACAACGGGGCGCGCGCCTCGACCCGGTCGAGGCGCTGTCGGCGGACGGGTAGGCGGGCCGCAACCCTCGAGTCCATGGCTGCTACCGAAACGCCCCTGATCGAACTCGTCGACGTAGGGCGCGTCTACCGTCGCGCGGGCGCTGGCCGGCGTGGAGTCGCGACCCGGGCGCTGTCAGACGTGACGCTGCGGATCGATCCGGGCGAATTCGTCGCCGTGATGGGTCCCTCCGGCTCCGGCAAGTCCACGCTCATGAACATCCTCGGCTGCCTCGACCGGCCGACGCAGGGGGTCTACCGGTTCCAGGGCCGGGATGTCGGGCAGTTGAGCGCGGACGAGCGGGCGGCGCTCAGGCGGGAGTCGTTTGGGTTCGTGTTCCAGTCCTACAACCTGCTTGGCTCCGCGACAGCCCGGGAGAACGTCGAGATGCCGGCGGCATACGCCCATCTGGGGCGCGCGCTTCGCGCGGAGCGGGCGGAGGGGTTGCTCAGGGCGTTCGCCTTGGGAAATCGTCTTGGCCATCGGCCACGTGCCCTTTCCGGCGGCGAGCAGCAGCGCGTTGCCATCGCCCGCGCGCTGATGAACGGCGGGCGCGTGATTCTTGCCGATGAACCGACGGGCGCGCTCGACACGAAGAACGGCGAGGACGTGCTAGCCGTGCTGGCAGACCTGTCGGCGCGCGGCCACACGGTCATCGTCATCACCCACGATCCGGAGGTGGCCGCCTGGTCGGAGCGCCGCATCGAGTTGCTCGACGGCCGTGTCGTTGCTGATCGTCGCACCGAAGGCGTAACGCGTCCGGCCAGAGGTGACACTGTCGTCGGACCGAATCCGTCGCCCCGCTCGGAGCCCAGCGGCCGAAGGACCGGAATCGACTTTCAACGCGCCGCCGAGTCGCTTCGGGGAACGCTCGCGTCGTTGCGCGCCAACCTGCTGCGCGGCAGCCGCCTGCGCACGGCGTTGACCGTGCTCAGCGTAACGGTGGGCGTGTGGTCGGTGGTCGCCATGTTGAGCGTGGTGCAAGGCGGCTATCGTGAAAGCGTGGAGACCGTCTCCCGGATCGGCGCCGACCGGATATTCGTTCGATCCGGCGTCGCATACGGGGACCGAAAGTCGACGCCCGTGCGGCTTACGCTGGCCGATGCCGAGGCGATCCGGCGCGAAGTGGACAACGTCCGGGCGGTGCTACCGCACGTCAGTGGCCAGCTCACCCTGCGCCAAGGGGACCGTTCGGTCGAAACCACGGTGCAGGCCGCCGTACCGGAGATGCTCGTCACCGATCGGCTCAGGCTCGCGCGCGGCGTGTTCTTTTCCGAGCGTGACAGTGCGGACCATGAACCCGTGGTGGTGATCGGCGCGGGGATAAGCGACGAGCTGTTCCCGGTGAGCGCGGCGGTGGGCCGGCACGTGCTGGTCGGGGGCGCGCCTTTCGTGGTCAAGGGGGTGCTGGCCCGATATCGCCGGTCCGGCAGCGTGGTCGAGGACTATCGCGACAAACAGGTGCTGGTCCCGCTCGGCACTGCCCAGGCGCTGCTTTTCGGCCGGGAGTCCCTCGACAGCATCACGGTCAGCGCAGAGGATCCCAAACGGGTTGGCGAAACGGCCCGGGCGGTGGACAACCTGCTCGCGCGCCGCCACGGCCACCGCGGCTTCAGCCTGAGTTCGGACATCCCTTCCATGATCGGGTTCTCGACGGTCGAACGGTTGATGTCCGCCTTGATGGGCGCGGTGGGAGCAATCTCGCTCTTCGTCGGCGGGATGGGTGTGACCTCCGTGATGTTGGTATCGGTTGCGGAGCGCACGCGCGAGATCGGTATCCGCATGGCCACGGGTGCTCGCCGGCAGGATATCCTGCGCCAGTTCCTGCTGGAGGCGGTGGCGGTCACCGTGGCGGGCGGCGTGCTGGGGACGATGCTCGGTTTCGCGAGCCGGGTCGTGTTCGACGCCTTCGAGGTGCCCGCGGCGCTCTCGGTATGGTTCGTGTTCGCGGCGCTGGCATGCGCCGTGGGGACCGGGCTCGCGGCCGGCATCGTGCCGGCCCGCAGGGCGGCGGCACTCGACCCGGTGGCGGCGTTGTCTCGATAGCATCGTCGTGTTGTCGAACGCGCCAGGGAGAACTTGTGGAATCCGGTGAAGGCGGGACGATGTCGCCGCTGATCGAACTGCGCGGCATCGGCCGCGTATTCGAAGACGAGGACGGTGTCCGGACGCAGGCTCTTGCCGACGTGACGCTGGCCATAGAGGCCGGAGAGCTTGTTTGCATTACCGGCCCTTCCGGCTCCGGCAAGTCGACACTGTTGAACATCCTCGGTTGCCTCGATCGACCGACCGCTGGCGAGTATCGCGTCGACGGGCGCGATGTGACGGTTCTCGATGCCGATGAACTCGCCCGGCTGCGAAGAGACGAGTTCGGCTTCGTCTTCCAGTCCTTCAACCTGCTCGAGTCGGCGACCTGTCAGCAGAACGTCGAACTGCCCGCGCGTTACCTTGGTCTGGGCGCGGGTCCGGCACGGGACCGCGCGCGGAGGCTGCTGCAGTCGCTGGGTTTGAGCGACCGGCTGGACCACCGGCCAGCGGAGCTGTCCGGAGGCGAACAGCAGAGGACGGCAATCGCCCGCGCCCTGATGAACGGCGGCCGGGTCATCCTCGCCGACGAACCCACCGGCGCGCTGGACTCCGCCCAGGGCGAGGAGGTGATGTCGCTGCTGAGGGGACTGTCGGAGCGGGGCCACACGGTGTTGATCGTTTCCCACGACGCGGCCATCGCAGCCAGCGCGGATCGCCGGATCGCACTGAGTGACGGTCACGTGGTGGCCGATTCGGGCGCTGCGGCATCCGAATCGCCGCCACATGTTCCGACGCCGGAGAATGGGCGAAGCAGGGTGTTGGGATTGTCCGCGCTCCTTCGGGACGCGCTGACGTGCCTTGGCGCTAATTCCTTACGCACGGCACTCATGGTGCTCAGCGTGGCGCTCGGCGTCGGATCGGTCGTGGCCCTGCTAAGTCTCTCGGAGGGGATCGAGTCAAGAACCCTCGAGGCCATCGAGGCGAACCTCATCAAGATCCATTCGCTTGGGTCGTCGAAGGATACTGCCGTTCAACTTACGCTGGCTGACGCTGACGCGATCAGGTCTGAAATACCGAACGTCATGACGACGCATCTCAGGATGAAAGGTCCGCTTTCCATACGGTGGGGAACCGTAGCCGAGGAGACTGAGGTTCATGCCGGGACCGGGATGCGGCCAACCGCGATTGATCGCCGGCCATGGCCGTTGGCCCGCGGCGCCTTCCTTACGGTGGAAGACAGCGAACGCCGTGAGCAGGTCGTGGTTCTGGGACCTGCAATAGCGGAGGCACTCTTCGGGGGCGCGTCCGATCCCATCGGCGAGCATGTCCAGATTGACGGAATTCCGTTCCTAGTCAAGGGCGTGCTCGAACAATCCCCGCCCCCGCCGAATATGGATCTGCCGGAGGAGTTATTGGGACCCATATTGGCGATGTTTGGCGATGTCGCCTATGTGCCTTTCCACACTGCCCGCGAACTGCTCGTGCCCGCCGACGTCGCACCGGAGCTCACTATCATTGATGGTGTCAGGTTGGTTTCCACGCCGTTCGGCGCACTCACCATAGAAGCGCGAGTGGCCGATCCGAACGCGGTGGAGGCAACCGCCTCGGCGATACGGGACCTGCTGATCCGGACGCACGGTCGCGAGGGATTCAGCATGGAGATCGATGTCGAACGGGCGGACACTTTCGACAGGTTGTTTGGCCTGCATCCCGTCCTCCAGGGCGGCATTGCCGCTGTCGCGCTGCTGGTTGCCATCGTCGGCGTGACGGCGACCACGCTGGTGGCGGTGGGCGCGCGGCGCCGGGAAATCGGCATCCGGATGGCCATTGGTGCGCGGCGGCGGGATATCGCCTCGCAGTTCCTCGTGGAAGCGGCAATCGCGGCGTTCGTTGGCGGGGCAATCGGTCTTCTGCTCGGGTACTGGGCAGGTGTCGGGGTTGCTGCGGTGGCAACGCCGTCCGGGTCTCTCCAGGTCCCGGTTGCCTTCGCTTCGTGGTTCGTGCCGGCGGCGCTGTGTGGCGGTGTGGCAACAGGCTTGGTTGCGGGCATCATGCCTGCACGCCGGGCGGCGCGGCTCGACCCGGTGGAGGCGCTGGCCGCGGAGTAACCTGGATGGCGTTGCCAACGCTCCCGAACATGATCCAGCTACGAACACGGACTGGCCGGCCGTGTCACCACTGATCGAACTGCGCGGTGGGCTGACGCCGACGAGATCCGATCCCAGATCCCGAACGTGACGATGACGCACCTCTGGACGAAAGGTTGGCTTGCCGTACGGCGGGGAACCGTAGCCGACGAGACTGAGGTTCGCGCTGAGACCAGAATGCGGCCCACTGTGATCGATCGCCAGCCATGGCCCATTGGTGCGCGCCGCCGCGACATTGCCTCCCAATTCCTTGTCGAATCAGCCATCGTAGCGTTCATTGGCGGGGCAGCCGGCGTTCTGCTCGGATACTGGGCCGCGACTGGTATCGCTGCGGTGGCAACGCCGGTCGGGTTCCCGCAGTTACCGGTCGCCTTCGCCTCGTGGTTCGTGCCGGTTGCCCTCGGTGGCGGCGCCGTGACGGGACTGGTTGCGGCTATCGTGCCCGCCCGCCGGGCTGCGCAACTCGATCCGGTGGCCGCGCTTGCGGCGGAGTAGCGGCTAAAACCCGGTCGCCAGTCCCTCCTTGCGGTGGTCCGACGCGGCACAGTAGCCGTCGTCGAGACGATAGATGAGTTGCGCGCCGCCGAACAGGTGAGCGTCTGGTTCGACACGTAAGACGTTGTGTCTGCGGTCGGCCAGTCCGGCCGCCACCCGATTGGAGAACCCTTCTTCCAGCGCGACCGTGTAGTCCGGAAGAACCTGCCAACGCGGCGCGTCGGATGCGGCCTGTGGATTCTCGCCGAGGTCGAAGATGCGGTGCACCATCTGTACGTGGCCCTGGTGCTGCATGTGGCCGCCCATGACGCCGAAGGACATGCGCGGCGCGCCGTTCTCCGTGACGAATCCGGGAATGATCGTGTGATAGGGGCGCTTGCCGCCGGCGACCTGGTTCGGATGTCCCGGCTCCAGGGTGAAGCCGTTGCCCCGGTTCTGCATGGCGATGCCGGTGCCCGGTACGACGATGCCCGAACCGAATCCGCGATAGTTCGACTGAATGAAGCTCACCATCCGCCCGTCGGCGTCGGCGGCGGTGAGATAGACGGTGTCCTGGCTGACGGGCAGTCGTGCTGGCGGGAGCTTCGATGCGTCTTGCCCTATGGTGCCGGCAACGCGTTCGATGGACACGGGGTCGAGCAGCGCTTCGGGTGCTACGGCCATCGATTCCGGGTCCGAGAAGTGGTCGAACGCCGCGCGGATCGCGATCTTCATCGCCTCCACCTGCAGGTGAACCGACTCGACGCCGTTCGGCGGCAGCCCCCTCAGATCCCAATGCGCGAGGGTGGCGAGCGCGATCTGCGCCGCCAGGCCCTGGCCGTTGGGCGGTATCTCGTGCAGCGTGACACGCCGATACGCCTGCGCGCCTGGCGTCACCCATTCCGTCCCGTGCTCCGCCAGGTCCTCCATCGACATGGCACCGCCCATCGCCTCAGAGTTGGCGACGATGGCTCTGGCCAAAGCGCCCCGATAGAACGCCTCTCCATGGGATTCGGCGATCTGCTCCAGCGATCGGGCGATAGCCGGCCGCCTGACCAGTTCCCCAGGCTGCGGCCCGGCGCCGTTCGGGGCGAAATGATCCATGAAGCCGTCGAATCCGCGATAGGTCTCGACCGCTGCCCGCCACGTGTCGGCCGTGATATGGCCGACCTGGAAACCCTCTCGAGCGTAGTGAATGGCGGATTCGAACAGGGCTGGGAAAGGCAGCGAGCCGAAGCGTTTCGACAGCGCTGACCAGGCATCCACGGCGCCGGGGACGGTGACCGCGTCCCAACCGAGGGTGGGCATTTCGGTCAGCCCCGAGAAACGCTCTGCGTTCCAGGCGCGGGGCGACCGGCCGGAGCCGTTGACGCCATGCAGCGCCTCTCCGTCCCAGACGATCGCGAACGCGTCGCTGCCGAGGCCGTTCATGGTGGGCTCCACCACAGTCAACGTGGTGGCCGCCGCCAGCGCCGCATCGATAGCGTTACCCCCGCGCCGCATGGTTTCGATGCCCGCTGCTGCGGCCAGCGGTTGCGAAGTTGCGACGACGTTTCGCGCGAATACCGGCGCCCGCCTGGAGGCGTAAGGGAATTCCCAGTTCAGCATGACCGGCGTCCCGCAAGAAGGACGCGCTACCTTACGGCGGTCGGCGGCGATACCGCAAGGTGGCCTCAGTGACTCCCCAGGGGGATCTCAGCCGTCCTTCAGCCGGAATTTGATCAGGTTTCGGACGCCGGATACCTCCATCGGCTCTCCATTTGCGACCTTCGGCCTGTACTTGAACTTGAGAGCCGCCTGAATCGCCGCCCGGTTGAAGATCCCCGCAGGTTTCGCCTCGACCACCACCGGATCGCGCATGGCGCCGGAGGTCGTGACCACGAACTCGAGCAACACGTACCCCTCGATGCCTCTCTGCTGGGCGCGCCGGGGGTAGACCGGCTCGACCTTGACGATCGGAAGGTATTCCCCATCGGTCTTGAATGCAGGGCCGATTGGTCCTTCTCCCTCGCGGTCGATCTCTATCGGACCAATTTCGATTCCCTCCCTGACATCGGTGTCGTAGTCAGGTTTGGGCCGATCCGGTGGCATTTCGTCCGGAGGGGGCGGTGGCTTGGGTGGGTCCCGTGGCGGAATCTCGACCTCCTCCAGCAGGCGCGCGAACTCGACGACCTGGCCCTTCCCCGGGTCGGTGAACGGGTTCATGTCGGTCTTGATCAGCGCCTGCATGAGGAAGAAGAGCAGCAGGGTAGTCGCCAGGCCGGCGGCGACGCTGATCGCATATCGCATCGTTTGCTGGTTGTCGAAACACCACGCGGCTGCGACCGCTGGTGATTCCTGCAAGTTTGAAGTCTGGTTGGTCACTCGATAACCCCTCATTTCATGTTGCGGCGTTGATTGGAACGGAAGGAAGCTGAAAAAGGGGTTACCTTCCACAGTGACTGCGAGCGGCGGGGCGCCTGGCATTGCCTGAATTCTCGGACGACTACCCTGATGGGTCGCTTCGCGTCGGGCGACTACGCGGCGTTCGAGAGTCTATATGGCCGGCACAAGGACGCGGTGTACCGTTACTTCCTGCGGGCCGCGGATCCGGCGAGCGCGGCGGACGGCCACCAGGAGACCTGGTCGCGCGTGGTGGCGAGACGCAGGGAGTACCAGGGCAGGGGCAACTTCCGGGCTTACCTTTTCACCATCGCGCACAACGTGCTGGTCGATCAGTTTCGCCGTCAGCCGAGGGAGACGGTCAGCGACGTGCAGGCGGTGGCCGAAGTATCCCCGGAACGTGACGCCGTCGCGCTTGAAGCGACGGAACGCCTGAACTCGCTGATCGCGGCGTTGCCTAATGCCCAACGGGAAGCACTGATCATGCACAAGGAAGCCGGTCTGACAATCAGGGAAATTGCGCGGGTCACGGGTATCACCGAGGAGGGCGTGAAGAGCCGTTTGCGCTACGCCATGGCGAAGCTGCGGCGGGGGATGCGGGACTATGTCTGAAGACTGGTTCGACAAGACCTACCGTTCGGACGAGACGCCGCCGGCCGAGCTGGACGCCAGGATTCTCAAGACGGCGCGCCGCGCGACGCGCCGGTGGGCCGGTTCGCTGATCGCGGGCGGCGTCTTCACGATCATCGTGGCGCTGATACTTGCAGCGGTGCTGACGAACATCGAGCTCGATGTGCCCCCTGCGGAGCGCCCGGCCGCAAGCGAGGCCGGCCCACACCCGCCGGCCGAAGGCGACTGCGAGCGCTCCCTGTCGCTGGTCGGCCCGTTGGGCGGGCCCGGCCGGCAGGATCGGGTCGAGGTCTGCGTCGCCGCCGGCCTGCTTCGCGCGGAGCTCACCTGGGATGGCGATCCGTCCTGTCCTTCGCGCTTCTCGGTAGCGGCATCGCCGGATACGCCTGTCCGCCTCGATGGGGGAGACATGGTCATCGGTTCGGCGCGATATCGATGCGCCAACGGGGTCTGGTCGCGGATATGAGCCGGTCTGCCGCGGGGCGCGACAGCGAATCCCAAAGAGGCGCCCGGAAGGAGTAAAATATCGCTTTGCGCCACGGCGAGGATTGATTTGGCAGAGTCTCGCATCACCGCGCTGCCCCTGCGGGAAATCGCGCTGGTCCTACTGCTGGCGCTCGCCGTCTACATCTTCCTCGCCATCGTGTCCTATTCGCCGGACGACCCGGGTTGGAGCTTCTCCGGCACGGATCTGGCGGTATCCAATCTCGTCGGCAGGAGTGGGGCTTTCGCCGCCGACATCATCCTGCTCCTGTTCGGCCGCATCTCCTACCTGTTGCCGCTGGCGCTCACGATCGCGGGCATAAAGGTGCTGCGTCCGGCCCAGGAGACATGGACGCTGCCGCTGTTCAGCATCCGGTTCTGCGGTTGGGCTGCGGTGGTGGTGTCGGCCTGTGTCCTCGCGCGCCTGCATGCCGCGCCGACTGCGGTCCTGCCAGGCGGGACAGGCGGGCTGATTGGCGACGGGCTGGCGTTGATGGCGTTGCCCGGGCTGGGTTGGGTTGGCCTCACCCTGATCGCGGTGGTGGTGCTGCTCATCGGCGCGCAGGCGGCTCTCGGCTATTCGTGGGTCGTCGTCGCTGAAGTCACCGGCAAGGGCGTGCACAAGGTGAGTCGCATGTTGGTGGGCGGCGTCTATGCCGCTGCGGGAATGGTCCAGTCGTTGTGGAGGAAGGCGATGGTTCCGGAGCCGGAGCCCCGCCGCGGCGCATCGGCGAGGAAGCCACGCGCGAAGCGATCGCCTCGCGTCACCCCCAGCCGGGCGAGGAAAGAGACCGTGGCGACAGCGGACGCGGCCAGGCGGCCGGCGAGCGATGGCGCCAGTGACGAAGCCGATGCCCCGAAGGTCGCGTCGGAGATGCCCGACCTCGATCTGCTGGACAGCGAAGAGGCCGACGGGAGCGGTGGTTTCTCCGCGCGGACCATCGAGGACATGTCACGCCTGCTCGAAGACAAGCTGGCGGACTTCGGCATCGAGGCGACGGTTGAGTCTGTCCAGCCCGGGCCCGTGGTCACGCGATTCGAGGTCCAGCCCGCCGCCGGCGTGAAGGTGAGCCGGATCACGGCGCTGGCCAAGGACCTCGCGCGGTCGCTGGCCGTCATCAGCGTGCGGATCGTCGAGGTCATTCCCGGCAAGACGGTGGTCGGAATCGAGATTCCGAACCGGGACCGCGAGACCGTGCGTTTGCGCGAACTGCTGGCGTCCGAGGTCTATCAACGCGCGGACTCGCCGCTGACGCTCGCGCTCGGCAAGGACATTTCCGGCGATCCCGTTGTCGCGGACATCGCCAGGATGCCACACCTGCTGATTGCCGGGACCACCGGTTCCGGCAAGTCCGTGGGCGTCAACGCCATGCTGCTCTCGATGCTGTACAAGGCGACGCCGGAGGAACTGCGGCTGATCCTGGTTGACCCGAAAATGCTGGAACTCTCGGTGTACGAAGGTATCCCGCACCTGCTGACCCCGGTGGTCACGGACATGAAAGACGCGGCCACGGCGCTCAACTGGTGCGTCGGTGAAATGGAGCGCCGCTACCGCCTGATGTCGACCCTCGGGGTGCGAAGCCTCGAGGGCTACAACCGGTGGATCGAGGAAGCGGAGCGAACCGGAAGACCCATCCCGGACCCGCTCTGGCCGGAGAACTCGGAGGCCGAGGCGCCGTCGCTTGCGAAAGAGCCGGTGGTCGTGGTCGTCATCGACGAGTTCGCGGACCTGATGATGATCGTCGGCAAGAAGGTCGACCAGCTCATCGCCCGCGTGGCGCAGAAGGCGAGGGCCGCGGGGATCCACCTGGTTCTCGCCACGCAACGGCCCTCGGTGGATGTCATCACGGGGCTGATCAAGGCCAACATCCCGGCGCGCATGAGCTACCAGGTGGCGAGCGGCGCCGACTCGCGCACGATCCTCGACCAGGGGGGCGCGGAGCAGTTGCTGGGCTACGGGGACATGCTGTTTCTCCCGCCGGGAACGAGCATTCCGGTGCGCGTGCACGGCGCGTTCGTGTCGGACGAGGAAGTGCACTCCGTCGTCCGTGACTGGAAGGAACGCGGCGAGCCCGACTACCGGACCGAGGTGCTCGAGACTGCGGCCGCTGGTGCGCCTTCGATCCTCGGCGACAGCGATCCCGAGCAGGAGGACGAACTCTACGACGAGGCGGTCGCGCACGTGATCGAGACCCGCCGCGCTTCCATATCGGCCGTGCAGCGGAAACTCCGGATCGGCTACAACCGCGCCGCGCGGCTGATCGAGACGATGGAGGCGGCGGGGGTCGTGAGCTCGATGGATACGAACGGCAGCCGCCAGGTCCTCGTCCCGGACACTCGCGAGACGCGCTGACGCGTGCTCCCTGTCGCGCTCTGGCCAATCGTCGCGGCTGTCGCCGCCGCTACGCCGAACCCTGACGCCACCGCGTTGCGGGAGCTGCTCGCGCCCATGCAGGCCTATGCCGCCGACTTCGAGCAGGTGGTGTTCGATGGGCGCGGGCGAGCGGTGCAGACCGCGAGCGGGACGATGCGCCTCGAGCGGCCGGGCCGTTTCCGCTGGGAGGTGGTCGAGCCATACAGCCAGCTCGTCGTGACCGACGGCACGACGGTCTACGTGTACGACGCGGACCTGGCGCAGGTCACCGTGCAGCCGCTCGACGAGACCCTCGAGGGGACGCCCGCGCGCCTGCTCATCGGTTCGATGGATGCCCTGGAGTCCATGTTCACCGTCGTGAGGGAGGACGAGACCACGTTTGCGTTGCACCCGCTTGACGACGAAGCCCTGTACCGCCGGATTCGCCTCGAGTTCGCGCCGAAACCGGCAGGAGAATCTGCCGGGATGCCCGACGCGCCATTGGTCGGCATCGTGATCCTGGATCACCTCGACCAGGAGACGCGCGTTGCGTTCCGCGACCCGACCCTCCAGCCGGAGCCCGCGCCCGGTGTGTTCGATTTCCAGGTTCCCGAAGATGTCGATGTGATCGGCGATGTCCCGGCGCGAAGCTCCGCTCGCTGACGCGCCGCTCGCGGCGCGCATGCGCCCGACGAGTCTCGACGGGTTCGTCGGCCAGGCGCACCTCCTGGGCCCCGGCCGACCGCTGGCGCGCCTTGCGGCCTCCCGCCGCGTCGCGTCCATGATCCTGTGGGGACCGCCCGGAACCGGCAAGACGACGCTGGCCCGTATCCTGGCCGACGCCGCGGGCGCCCGCTGGATCAGCCTGTCGGCGGTACTCGCGGGTGTCAGGGACGTGCGCGCCGCCATCGCCGACGCGCGAGCGCACCCGGACACGCCCACCGTGCTCTTCATCGACGAGGTCCACCGCTTCAACAAGGCCCAGCAGGACGCGTTCCTGCCGCACGTGGAGCAGGGAACCATCGTCTTCATCGGCGCGACCACGGAAAACCCGTCGTTCGAGGTGAACTCGGCGCTGCTTTCGCGTACCCGCGTCTACGTCCTCAGGCCGCTCTCGACCGAAGACCTCGAGACCCTGGCGCGCCGCGCAATGGATAAGGAGTTCGAGGGTATGGACATCGAGCCGGACGCGTTCCGGAGCCTCGTCGCGAACGGCGACGGCGATGCGCGCCGGGTGCTCAACACGCTTGAGATCGCGGCGCAACTGGGCGATGGCACGATCACCGCGGAGCACGTGGAGTTCGCGGGAGGGCAGGGCTACCGCGGGTTCGAGAAGCGCGGCGACGCGTTCTACGACCAGATCTCCGCCCTGCACAAGGCGGTGCGCGGGAGTTCCCCGGACGCGGCGCTGTACTGGCTCGCGCGCATGCTGGACGGCGGCTGCGATCCGCTCTACGTCGCGCGGCGCGTGGCGCGCATGGCGACCGAGGACATCGGGACGGCAGATCCCCGCGCGCTGCAGTTGGCGCTCGCCGCCTGGGACGCCTATCACCGGCTGGGATCGCCGGAGGGCGAACTGGCGCTGGCGCAGGCGGTGGTCTACCTCGCCTGCCTGCCGAAGAGCAACGCGGTGGAGACGGCCTTCAATGCGGCGCGCGAGTTCGTCGCGACGCATCCGAGCTACCCGGTGCCGGCCCGTTTTCGCAACGCGCCGACGCGGCTCGCGTCCGAACTTGGCCACGGCAAGGGATATCGTTATGCCCACAACGAGCCCGATGCGTATGCGGCCGGCGAGCGTTACCTGCCGGACGAGATGGAGGACGTGCGCTTCTATCGCCCGAGCAGGCGCGGCATCGAAGGCAGGATCGCCGACAGATTGGCTACACTACGCGATCTGGATCAATCGAGTACGGCCCGGCCGGCTTCAGACACGGGAACGACCTCGGAAACGAGCGGGTCAAGCGAAGAATAATGCTGGATCGCAATTACCTGCGGCGCCACGCGGTCGAAGCGCGTGACGCCCTCAAGATACGTGGGTTCGACTTCGACCTGGACCGCTTCAGTGCGCTTGAGGTCGAGCGCAAGGCCTTGCAGGAGGAAACCGAAACCCTGCAGGCGGAGCGCAACGAGCGGTCGAGGGCCATCGGCGCGGCCAAGGCGCGGGGCGAGGACATCGCGCCCCGCATCGCCGAAGTGGGAGACCTCGGGCAGCGTCTCGACGAGGCGCGCGGGCGTTTCGAAACGCTGCGCGGGGAACTAGACAGCTTTCTCGAAGGCATCCCGAACCTTCCCGACGCCTCCGTGCCGCCGGGAGACGACGAGGACGACAACGTCGAGATTCGCGCCTGGGGCGAGCGGCCCAGCTTCGACTTCGAACCGCGGGACCATGTCGTTCTCGCGGGTGAGGCCCTCGACTTCGCCGCCGCGGCGCGGATCACCGGGGCGCGCTTCTCCATCCTGTACGGGGACCTCGCCCGGCTGCACCGGGCGCTCGCGGCGTTCATGCTCGACATCCACACGCGGGAACACGGCTACGAAGAACTCTACGTCCCGTACATCGTCAACGCCGGCGCGCTGACGGGCACCGGCCAACTGCCGAAATTCGAAATCGAGCAGTTCGGCATTCGCGGCGAGGAGAACTACTACCTCATTCCCACCGCCGAGGTACCGGTCACCAACGTGATTCGCGACACGATACTGCCGGCGGACGCGCTGCCGCTGCGCTATGTCGCGCACACGCCGTGCTTTCGCCGCGAAGCGGGCTCATACGGCAAGGACACCCGGGGAATGATCCGCCTGCACCAGTTCGACAAGGTGGAACTCGTCCAGGTCGTCGAGCCGGAGAAGTCCTGGGATGCGCATGAAGCACTCACCGCCGACGCTGAGACGGTCCTGAAGCGTCTCGAACTTCCCTACCGCGCCGTCATCCTCTGCGGTGGCGACCTGGGCTTTGCCGCCGCCAAGACCATCGATCTTGAAGTCTGGCTGCCGGGCCAGGACCGGTACCGGGAAATCTCCTCGTGCAGCAACTACCTCGATTTCCAGGCGCGCCGCATGATGGCGCGCTACCGCGCGGAAGAGGGCACCGCGTTCGCGCATACGCTGAACGGTTCCGGCCTGGCGGTGGGACGCACCCTGATCGCGGTGCTGGAGAACTACCAGGAGGCCGACGGCAGCGTGCGTGTCCCGGAGGCGCTGCAACCGTACATGGCGGGGGATACGAGGCTGCGGTTCGACCGGCCGTGAACCGGCTCCCGCTGTTCCTGGACCTTATCCACCAGCCGTGCCTCGTCATCGGCGGCGGCGACGTCGCAGCGCGAAAAATCGGCTCGCTCGTCGATGTGGGCGCGCGGGTAACGGTTGTCGCTCCGATGATCGGCGATACGGTCGCTGAACTTGCCGAGCGCCACGGCCTGGAGGTTGTCCTGCGCGAATTCGAGCCTTCCGACGTCCGAGGCCGGCTGCTCGTGATCGCCGCGACGGACGATGCAGGGGTCAATCGCGCGGCATTCACCGCCTGCCGGGAACGCCGGGTGCTGATCAACACGGTGGACGATGCGGCGCTCAGCACGGCGATCTTTCCCAGCATCGTGGACCGCGGTCCCGTGACGGTCGCTGTCTCCACCGGCGGCGCGTCGCCGACGCTCGCGCGGCGCATCCGGGAACAGGTTGAAACCCTTCTGCCGGCGACCACCGGACGCCTGGCCGAGTTCCTCCGGCAAAGACGCGCGCGCGTCCGGGAGTCGGTCCCGGATGTCGATGTCCGGCGCCGCCTGTGGGACGACGTCCTGGATGGCAATGTCCCGGCGCATGTCGCGGGCGGCGACGAAGAGGCGGCGGATGCGGAACTGGAGCGGCTCGCGGCGGGCGGCGCGCCGGAAGGGTTCGTGTCCCTTGTGGGGGCGGGTCCCGGCGACCCGGACCTCCTCACCCTGAAAGCCCTGCGCGCGCTGCAGCGGGCCGATGTCGTCTACTACGACAACCTCGTCTCGGCAGCAGTGCTGGAACTCTGCCGCCGCGATGCGAAACGCGTCTACGTCGGCAAGCGCCGCGCCTTCGCCGGTACGCGGCAGGCGGACATCAATGCACTGCTGCTCGCGGACGCGCAACAGGGCCTCCGGGTCGCGCGCCTCAAGGGCGGCGATCCTTTCATCTTCGGCCGGGGTGGCGAGGAGATCGAGACATTGCGCCGGCATGGCATCGGGTTCGAGGTCATCCCCGGCATCACCGCGGCCCTCGGATGCGCCGCATATGCGGGGATACCGCTCACGCATCGCGACTGGGCGCAGTCCGTCCGTTTCGTCACGGGCCACCTCAGGGAAGACGTGGTCAACCTCGACTGGCCGGAGCTTGCGAAGCCGGACCAGACGCTGGTCGTCTACATGGGACTCGCGGGGTTGCGGCAACTCTCGGCGCGGCTCATCGAGCACGGCATGGATCCCGAAACGCCGTCAGCAATGGTTTCCCGGGGCACCATGGAAGACCAGGCTGTCGTGACGGCATCCATTTCCCGCCTCGCCCGGGCGGTGGAGGAGGCCGACCTGCCGGGGCCGACGACAACGATCATCGGCCGCGTGGTGGACCTGCGGGCGCAGCTCGGCCGATCAGAATAGGTGATTTGTCTTTGCGTCAGACGTCGCAGTTGGTCGGCCGTGGCAAGCCGCCGATCCTGGCGATGAGCTTGGCTGGGTTGCCGGGAAACAACCGCAGCAGGGCGATGCTCGAACCGAACTCGTGGCCGAGCCGAAGGCGCGCGAGTTTCACCAGCGGACGCATGGCGGGCGCCACGCCCGTCTCCTCGTGGAAGGCACGGACCATCCGGATGACGCGCCAGTGGTCCGGCGTCAGCGTCACGTCCGCGCGGTCTGCGAGTTCCCGGGCCAGGGCTTCCGACCATTGGGACAGGTCCTTGAGGTAGCCGTCCCGGTCCAGCGCGATGCTGGTCAGGTCCATGTGACGCTCGCCTCGTGGGCGACCACCAGTTCCACGAAACCGTCGTAGCCAATCGATCGCACGGGCGGCGCGAGGCGCACGCCCCGGGCGGCGGCGTCGTCCTTGATGGCTGAAACGGCGGCATCGGCATTCGCTGCATCGGCCGCCGCGTAGACGCCGTCGGCGAACAGCAGCACGGCATCGCCGGGGCCGACATAGCGCAGGCACGAGGGCAGCGCGCTCGCCCGGCCGACCAGGTGCACGAGGGACATGTCAGTCCGTCACCACGACATCTGCCGCGTGCAGCAGTGCGGCCACTTCGTCGTCTTCCACGACCTTCGCGTCGACCGCCATGTCGTCCGGGTCGATCCCGCATGCGGTGAGACTTCCGGCATGGGCGAAGAGTTCCTCCACATCGTAGGCCGGAAGCGCGCCCAGGGCTTTCGCCGTGTCCTTTCGATCGACCAGGGAAGCATCCTGTCCCGAAGCGAGTTGCCGGACGCCATCGTCGAGGAACAGGACGCGCGCGGGCTGCTCGAATACGCCGGAGACGAGCATCATGTCGATCATTTCGTTCGCCAGCGCCCCGGGAGGCTTGCGAACGAGATAGAGAACGCTACGCACTGAAGGTCACCGTTCGGTCGCCTTCGAGCATTCCCTCTACCATTTGTCCGAGTCCCACGATCTCGAAGCCGTCGCGCAGGCTGGCGCCTGCAAGTTCGTATTGTTGCGCCTCGTTCTCGTCCACGATGCCGCGGCGCAGCGATGCCGCGACGCATACCGTCAGGTCGACGTCGTGGCTCGTGGCGAAGTCGATCCACTGCGCGGCCACGTCGGTTTCGTCCCGGGGTGGTGTGGCCAGCGCGTTCGCGATATACACGCCGTCGTTGTAGAAGAACGCGCGGTGTATCTCATGCCCGGCGCCGACGGCGGCTTTGGCGAAACGCAGGGCCGACCGCGGCGCGTCGGAGGAGTAGGGGGCGCCCTGTATCAGGAGCGTGATGCGCATCGCGGTTCGCCGTCACGGACAGTTGGCCGCGTATCATAGTGCAACGCGGCGATGTTGGTCGGCGTGTTCGGTGTGCTGGACGGGAGCGTCAGTCCTCGGCAACCGGGGTTGAGGGGTGGGCATCCGCGATTGCCGGTTCCCCTGCGGAAAGGACAGCCGCCAGGCGCCAGGCTGGCCACCAACTCCGCGTGATTTCGGGGCGTGTTGCCACGGTGAATTTCATCATTGCGCTGGATCCGTCGCTGTCGGTGGCGGACACCGTTATGGTCGCCATGCCCTCGGTTTCGCCGACGGACGTGATGGTGATGGTTTCGCCGGTCACCGTAACTGTCGCAATGGAAGCGTGGCTCGATGTCGCGGCATAGGCGAGGGAGACGCTGTCGATGTCGGAGAAGTAACGGGCCAGGTTCAGCGTGAGCGTGTCGCCGTCGAGGCCGATCTCCTGCAGCGGGATCTGCGCGGCAACCATGGGTTTGGTGTCGAACAGGCGCAGCGGATCGCGGACTGCCGCGATCAACCCCCGATAACACGGTTGGGCCCCGCAGGGGCGAGTGGGAAGCGTGGGTGGTTCGAGGCTGACCCAAACGGGATCTTCGTTGAATCGGGTGATGACAGCGATCTCATCGCTGTTCGTGGCCCCTGTCCCGATCGCCAGCATCGAACTGTCCGAGGCACCCCCCGTGACGGACAGTTCCACGGTCATGTCGAAAGGTGCGCCGGTTCGGGTCTCGGCGGCGACGCGGGCCAAGCGGCGCGCTTCGGATACCGGGACCTCCCGGGCGACCAGGCCAACGTCGAGCGAAAACGGCGCGCCGGGATTGTCGTGGAACCACACCCATCTCATGGCGGCCAGACCGACGAACACGCCCTCGGGAAGCGAGTTCAATTCGTTGCCCTGGAAGCGGAGCGTTCGCAGCTTGGGCAGTCCATCGAAAACCCCTTTCGCGAGCCTCTCCAGGCGGTTGTCCGCAAAGTCCAGCACTTGGATGCTCAACAGTCCCTTGAACGCACGCGCTGGCAGCTCGACCAGGTCGTTGCCGTTGAGGTAGAGCCTCGCGAGGCTCGTCAGGGCGTCGAGGCTACGCCTGGGAATCGCGGCAAGCGCGTTTGCGTGGAGATCCAGTTCCACGAGGGTGGACAGGCCATCGAAGACCCCTTCGGGCAGCGCTGTAAGGCCATTGTCGTGGAGGTGCAGTTCCCGAATGCCGGCGAGGTCGCTGAATGCGTTGCCCGGTAGCGCGGTCAGGCGGTTCTCATGGAGATGCAGTTGCTCGAGGACGGATAGCCCGTCAAATACGCCGTCCGGCAGGGAGGTCAGCCGGTTGCCGTTGAGGTCCAGCTCCCGCAGGTTCCTGACATCGGAAAACACGCCGCCCGGCAACGCGGACAGCCGATTATCCTGCAGTCGCAGGGTCGTCAGTTCGGCCAGGCCGGCGAAGATTCCTTCGGATAGACGACTCAACTGGTTGTTCTGAAGGAAGAGTGTCTGCAGGCGCGTGGTGTCTTCGAAGGCGCCCGGGGGCAGGGTGGCGATCTGGTTTCCCTATACTCTCAGTTGCCGAAGGGTGGATAGTCCACGGAACGGGTTGTCCGGCAGCCGCGTCAGTTTATTCTCCTGGAAGCTCAGTATCTGCAGGTTGGAGAGTCCGTCGAATATTCCCTCGGGCAGGGCGGTCAGGTCGTTTCCGAAGAAGTACAGTCCCTTGAGCTTCGCCAGGCCATCGAACAGACCTTCCGGCAAGGCGGTCAGCTGGTTGCCGGCATAGTAGAGCCACTCCAGGTTAGGCAGCCCGTCAAAGGTGTCGCCGCGCAATCCCGTGAGAGCATTGCCGCCGAAAAAAAGCCGCTCGAGGGCGGGCAGGGCATCGAACAGGTCCTGCTCCAGTTCGGTGAGCCGGTTGTTGCCCATCAGCAGCGATCTGAGTCTGGTCAGGCCATCGAATGTGCCCGCCGGCAGCGAGGCCAACAGGTTGTCGTTGATCCACAACTGCTCAAGGTTTTCCAGATCGGCAAAGAGACTCTCGGGCAACGACGTCAACTGGTTTCCCGGGAAGTTCAACTCCCTCAGATTCGCAAGACCGTCGAAATCTCCCGCCTTGAGCGTGTCGATGCCGCTGCCGGAGATATCGAGCACTACTATCGAGGCCAGGTCCCCGGCCGCAACGTCTTCGCAATCCGTGGCGCCGAGGATCTCGAGAATCTTGTCCCGGACCTGGGGCGTCCGGTCGCAGATGCCGCTGTCGGACTGCGCTTCGGCCGCGAGCGCTGCCCAACCGAGGAGCGCGCCTGCAATGCCCCCGCGCATGAGTCGCCGAACGTTCATCCTCCCGGTTCGCCCGGCCGAATCAGGGAGAGGATGACGAGCCCGTGACTTTGAAATCAGTGTCGGATATCACGTAATCAAATGATATTAAGCCGCAAATTCCTTCCGGAGACGTAGGCGCAGGATCGCGTAAAGAACCCACGCGGGAAGGCTCAGCACTATGGCGTAGGCAGCGATTCCGATGGGTCCGAGCAGGCCTGCGACCAGGGACAGCACTGCTGTCGCGATTGCGAAGATCCCGCACACGGATCCGGCCGTGCGCGGATAGCCCAGACCATGGATCGAGGACCAGGCGAAAGCGAGCGGCAGGCCGCAGGGCGCGATGACGACGAGCGACAGCCATGCCTGGGGCTCCAACGGCAACCCGAAGCCCCGCACCACGGCGGTGGCCGCGATGGCCATGGGCAACCACAAGAGTGCGAGCAGCCAGAACATGCCTTGGGACGGTCTGCGTTGGCGGCGATTCGGCGCGGTTTTGACGATCTCTTCCATGGCGGATCCAATTCATTCAACTGTTGGGAGCTTTGAACCTGCCGGTCGAAGTTGGTTCGCAGCGGATACTACCCCGGTTCGCGCGCGCTGCGTCGACCATGATCGGGCACGGGGGACTCTCCGGCGCAGGCCAGCACGTCAAGCCAGGCGGCCGCGTCCCTTTTGCGCTCCGCGATGCGTCGGGGCGAGTGTCCGCGGTTGTCCTCTCGATCCGGGTCGGCGCCCGCAGCCACGAGCGAGCGTGCCGACTCGCGGAGTCCGCCGCGATTCCTGACCGTCGATCGAATGGCGGCCGCGAGCGGTGTCTCGCCTCCTGCGTCGACGGCATCCACTTCGGCGCCGTGGGCCAACAGCAGCGCCACGATGTCGGTGAAACCCGCCTTCGCGGCGCAGTGCAGCGCCGTCTGGCCCTTGTGGTTGCGGGCGTTGACGTCGGCGCCCTGGTCGATGAGCGCGCGAACCCGCCCGGCATCGCCACCACGGTCGCCCCGAGACTGGAAGACGATGGGCGGCCAGCCTCCCTCGGCGTGATCGGGCTTCCACTCGACGCCCCGGTCTCGGAGCAAGCGGAGAATCTCCGGATCGGTGACGCCGGAACGTGGGGGTTCGGATGTCGACGGATCGAGGCCGGCGTCGAGCAGACGCTCGAGGATATCGGGCCGGCGGCGCCATGCGCAGAAGCGCACGAGGAAGTCGCCGTAAGGCCGGGGATCCGCGCCCCGCGCGAGCAACAGGGAGACGATGTCGAGGTATCCCGCCGCCACGGCATAGTGCAGCGCCGTGGCCCGGAGATTGGGATCGTTCTGCGGTTTCTCGGTAGTGGCGAGTCCGGGTTCACGGTCCAGGTATTCGCAGACCTCCTCGGTATCTCCCAGGTACGCGGCCGTATACACGTCGAGGCGGGCGCCGCGCTCGAGCAGCCTGGCGGCGACTTCCCTGTGCTTCCTGAACTCTGCCGCGCAGTACGGGGAGATGTCCACCAGGAGCGGAGTGAAGTGGCATCCGCAGGCGTCGATGTCCGCGCCGTGATCGAGCAGGTAATCGACCATCGCGATGCGCCCGCGGTACGCTGCCTCCCACAGCATCGTGCGCCCGTGGGAGCCGGCCATCGTCACCCAGTCGGGCTTTTCTTCGAGGACCGCGCGCGCGGTGTCCATGTCGCCGCGGCCCGCCGCCGCCACGCCGATCTTCAGGAAGTCGCTCGCCTTGCCGGTGAGCAGCGACACGGCCGGTACCTCGAGGGAATCAGAGATGCTTCCAGTCTAACAACCGCTCCGGGGAGCGCTTGGGCAGGTGCCCGATTCTTCAGAAAGCGATTCGCCGGACACCGTCGACCAGGTCGAAGTGCGCGTCGTTGCTCAGGACGGCAAGGGCGTGCTGGCGGGCGAGGGCGGCCACCCAGGCGTCGTTCGATGGGATGGGTTTGCCAATGCGCTTGAGTTCCAGCCGGATGTCGGCGTAAACGTCAGCGGTGGCGGAAGTAACGGTGGCTACTTCGGTGAGAGGCAGGTAGCTGCGGAGCCAGGCCTGGTAGCGGGTCCTGTGGCGCGATTGGCGGATGCCGAACCAGTACTCGCCGAGAACGATGCTCGGCACCACGAGTCGGTCGGTGGAACGAAGCGGAACCTCCACGCCTGCCAGTCCTTCGGCCCACGCTGACAGCGCATTGGTGTCGAGAATCATGGGACGTCGTCGGGGGTGAGCTTCTCGAACTCCTCCTCTATGGCATCGAGGACCAGCCGATGATCGTCGCCCAGGTCGGAGAGGCCGCCGAACCCCGCCATCCACGGAGGCCCTCCAGGGGTGTCGGCGATGGGGTCGCGAGAAGGTTCTGCATCCCGGACGCCGACGGCGCCCCTGCGAAGCTGCTGCTCAACCGCTTCGGTAAAGAAACGCCTCATGGTGATACCGCGGGCGGCAGCGAAAGCCTTGACCCTCCGGAAGGTGATGTCCGGGATTTCGATAGTTGTCTTCACGGACCCATATTCCCATATTTATGGCATTTGAACAATCGGACGTGCCGGCTCATGGAGCAGGCGCCCTGGCCCGCCGGCGAGTGGACGTCGAGTGTAAAATTCCGCGAGCGTTCGAACGGGGCCTGACATGACATCTTCTACAAGGAGCGCGCTGTGCGCATTCGCGGTGCTGGCTGCAATCGGTGCCGCCGCCCAGACGGACGGTGGCCCGTACGTGGGCGTGAGTGCGTCGGGCAGCTTCTACGACGTCGACTACTCGAAGGCCGTCGACAACACGAGCCCCGCGAACGTCTCCGCGAACGCGGGCCGCGTCATCCGGGCCTCTGCTGCAGCGGACAGCGCCACCTGGGACGCCGGAGTACTGGCAGGTTACCGGCTGCCGTTGGGGTCCCTCTACCTCGACATTGAAGGAGATCTCGTCCTGCACCAGGGGAGCGTGTCGTCCCACCTTGCGGGGCAGGGCACTTCGCCGCTGCGCAACCAGCTCGGCGATGTCTGGCCGGAGGACTGGTCCCTTACGAAGCAGCGGAGCCTGGGCGCAACAGCCCGGATCGGATGGGAGATCCCAGCGCTTGGGGCGAGCGCGTACGCCCTTTTCGGTCTGCGCCGCCTCGACGCGGACTTCGAAACCGCCTACACGGGGTGCCTGTCGCCGATGGGTTGCGCGCCGGGCGAACTCACATCGGGAGAAGAGCAGCACGATGAATCGTTCGACGCGCGCACATTCGGCGCCGGTCTCGAAAAGGCGTTCGGCGGCGCGGCCATCCGGGGCGAGTTTCGTTACACGGACCACGGCAGTTCGACGCGGACGGTCCCGTTCACCGAGGTGGCCGTGACGGTGCCCGTCGAGCTGGCGACCAGCGAGTTCGGCGCGGGGGTCAGCCTGATATGGCGGTTGTGACGGTTGGCCGGCTACGAACCACCCTGATCGAGACCGGGATTCCCGCTGCCAGGCTGACCGCAACAAGGACGCCGGCGCGGACGATCTCTCCGTAAAGGGCGCTGCCGATCGCGAACAGCAGGGCGTAGACGGCGACGCAGCCGAGCAGCACGTTCACGAGCGACCTTGGAATGCGATCATCCGGATCCGTTGGTTCCTCGTTTCCTGCGTTTTCGCGGGCCGGCTTCCACCCCGGCCCGCCCGGCCGAATCCTGCGGTAGAAATGGCGTAGCACTGCGGGGTCCGTGCGCGGGCACAGGTACGTGGCGAGTACCCAGCCGACGGTGGTGACGGCGACGCCGCCGACCAGCTTCTGCCAGGAGGTCCAGCCCGGCAGTTCGGCGAACTGGAAATAGAGCGCTGCTACGAAGGACACCGCCATTGCGGCGATCTCGCTGAACGCGCTGATGCGCCACCAGAACCATCGCAGGAAGAACAGCAGGCCCGTTCCGGCGCCGATGGTTAGAAGCACGTTGAATGCCTGCAGCGCGCTCTCGAGGTATAGGGCCAGCCATCCCGCCAGCACCATGAGTAGCACGGTCGTTAGCCGCCCGACGAGGACCAGCGTTCTCTCGTCCGACTCGGGTGCGACGAATCGCCTGTAGAAGTCGTTGACGACGTAGGACGCGCCCCAGTTCAGTTGCGTCGAGACGGTCGACATGTAGGCGGAAACGAGTGATGCGAGCACCAGGCCGAGGAGGCCGTGGGGCAGGAACGTCAGCATGGCCGGATACGCGAGATCGTGGCCGATGACACTGGCCTCGATGTGCGGAAACGCCTCCCGAATGGCATCGAGATCCGGGAACACCACCAGCGAGGCCAACGCGACGAGGATCCATGGCCATGGCCGGATCACGTAATGTGCGGCCTGGAACAGCAACACCGCGCCGGTCGCGTCGCGCTCGGTCCTCGCCGCCAGCATGCGTTGCGCCACGTAGCCGCCGCCGCCCGGTTCCGATCCCGGGTACCAGACGCTCCACCACTGTACGGCGAGCGGGATGATCAGCAGCGTGACGGCCAGTTCCATGTTGGACAGGTCCGGGAAGAAACTCAGCCGGGACGCCACCTCGGGACTTTCCAGCAGGTTTGCGAGGCCCCCCACCTCGGGGAGGTTCACGGCGACCCACGCTGCGGCGACCGCGCCGGCCATCGACACGGCGAACAGGATGAGATCGGTGATGACCACGCCGAGGAACCCTCCCAGCGCGCTGAACGCCACTGTCACGGCACCGGCGACGAGTACCGTCTGCAGCGGGCTCGCTCCCAGTGTCACGGCGGCGATCTTGATGGCGGCGAGCGTGACGAGCGCAATGACCACCACGTTGAAGAAGACGCCCAGGTAGACCGCCCGAAAGGCGCGCACGGCGGCGGCCGGTTTGCCGCTGTAGCGCAGTTCGTAGAATTCGAGGTCGGTGAACACCCCCGACCGGCGCCATAGCCGCGCATACAGGAAGCAGGTGAACATGCCCGTGATGAGAAAGGCCCACCACACCCAGTTGCCCGCGACGCCCCGGGTACGCACGATCTCGGTGACCAGGTTGGGGGTGTCGGTGGAAAACGTCGTGGCGACCATGGAGATGCCGAGCAGCCACCACGGCACGTTCCGGCCGGAGAGAAAGAACGAACCGCTGTCGCGGCCCGCCCGCCGGCGAAGCACGAACCCGATCGCGAGCGACGCGATCAGGAAGGCCGCGATGATGACCCAGTCGTACCAGGCGAGAACCATTACGGGAATGCTAGACATAATGTTTTGACCTGCCCGTCCTCAAGAGCGTGGATTATCTTGGGG
>JAPPGA010000070.1 GCA_028821515.1 Gammaproteobacteria bacterium
CCGCGGCATGCACAGAGCTCCGGCGACCCCTACCTTGACAACATGGATACTCCTATCCGTGTGCCTGTCGGAACTGTTGCTCTTCGGTGGATCCGGTCAACGCCGTCACTGACGATTCGCCGCCCTGGATCACGTTAGCCACTTCGTCAAAGTAGCCGGTGCCGACTTCCTGCTGGTGGCTGACGAATGAGTAGCCGTCTTCGGCCGCCGCAAATTCTTTCTGCTGCAGTTCGACGTAGGCCGACATCTGCCGCTCGACGTAGCCGCGCGTCAGTTCGAACATGCTGTACCACATGCTGTGAATTCCGGCCAGGGTGATGAACTGGAACCTGTAGCCCATGGCCGCAAGTTCCTTCTGGAATTTGGCGATGGTCGCATCGTCGATATTTGCCTTCCAGTTGAACGATGGCGAGCAGTTGTAGGACAGCATCTGGTTCGGATACTCCCTGTGGATCGCCTCGGCAAATTGCCTGGCCTCGTCGAGATCGGGTACCGCGGTCTCGCACCAGATGAGATCGGCGTACGGCGCGTAGGCCAGGCCCCGGGCCACTGCCTGGTCCATGCCGGCGCGCGTCCGGTAGAAGCCTTCCGGCGTCCGTTCGCCGGTCAGGAACGGTTCCTCGCACTCGTCGACATCGCTGACCACCATATCCGCCGCCATCGCGTCAGTGCGGGCCATGAGGACTGTGGGAACGTCACAGACGTCAGCCGCGAGACGGGCGGCAATCAGTTTCTGCACCGCTTCCTTGGTCGGGACCAGGACCTTGCCACCCATGTGTCCACATTTCTTGACGGAGGCGAGCTGGTCCTCGAAATGCACGCCGGCGGCGCCGGCCGAGATCATCGCCTTCATCAGTTCGAACGCGTTCAATACGCCCCCGAATCCAGCTTCGGCGTCCGCCACGATGGGGGCGTAGAAGTCGATTCCATCGTCGATGCCGTTCGCCCACTGGATCTCGTCCGCGCGCCGGAACGCATTGTTGATGCGGTTGACCACCTGGGGCACCGAGTTCACGGCGTACAGCGACTGGTCCGGATACATCGTCTCGGACGTGTTGTTGTCGGCCGCCACCTGCCAGCCCGAAAGGTAAATTGCCTTGATGCCGGCCTTTACCTGTTGCACCGCCTGTCCGCCGGTAACGGCGCCGAGCGAATTGACGTAGTCGTCGGTCTGCAGGTATTCCCACAGCTTGTCGGCGCCATGGGCGGCCAGCATGCTTCGGTGTGGAATCGTGCCGCGTAGCTTTACGACGTCCTCGGCACGGTAGCCGCGTTTGACGTCGGCCCAGCGCGCATTCGTCTCCCACTCGTGCTCCAGTTCACGGATTTGTTCGTCCCGCGACTTGCGGGGAACATAGTGCAGTGCCATTCGGGTCTCCTCTCCTAAAAAGCAAGTGCCTTCGGCGTGGGGTCGCGCCGAAGGATTTTGAACATCCGGGGTGTAAGTCCTAATTTTGCACCATGCGGGGCCATGGTGGTGAAATTTCTCGCTACGGATGTCGGTCCGGCGATGAATCCGCGTCGCTTTTGGTCCCTGGAACAGCCGACAGATACGGGAGATTGGCTTGTCACAAACCTATCAGGGGCCTGATCGGGTCGCCGTGCAAGGACCTCCCGGCTGCGCTGGCGGTCAGTTGCAGGGCCAGAGGCATGAGCAGCAGGACAGCTATGGCTGGGTCGTGGATCCGGGCTTCCGACGCATCGGCGAGCAACGCGTGCTGCTGGTTGCCGATGGCATGGGAGGACACGCGGGCGGGGCGACGGCGAGCCGTACCGTCATCGAGGCCTTCGTCGAGGGATTTCGTAACACGCGGGGCGCGATCTCGGAACGCCTGGAAGACAGCCTGTGGCGCGCCAACCGGACGGTCGCGAACGCCGTTCGGGAAAGCCCTTCCCTCCGTGGGATGGGCGCTACCCTGGTCGCCGCGCACATCGCTGGCGGTCGATTCCTGCGCTGGCTCAGCGTCGGTGACTCCCCGATGTGGCGCCTTTCGAACGGGAAGCTTATGCGCCTCAACCGGGACCATTCCATGACGCCGCTGCTCAGGCAACTGGTGGAGCTTGGCTACATGACGCCGGGCGAGGCCGCGATGGACCGGCGCCACCATCGGCTGCGTTCGGTTGTCATGGGTGCTGACATCCCGTTGATCGACCTGCAGGACGATGCCGTCGAATTGGAACCAGGCGATATCCTGATCGTTGCGAGCGACGGGATCGAGACACTGGGCGAGAACGAGATCGCGGCCATCGCCACAGCGAATGCGACCTCACCTGCGGCGATGGTCACGGCGCTGCTCGGCGCAGTTCGCGCCAAACGGATGCCCCGCCAGGACAACGCGACGGTAGTTGTCTACGTCCATCGACCATCCGGGACGCGGGCGAATCGTTAGTCGGAATGGCACCCCGATTCGCGGGGATAGCGCTACGGTTTCATGATCGGGGCAAGTCCGCGACCCGGAGTTCCATCGCGAGACAGGGGATTGCGGCTTCCTTGGCGCCTGCCCGTGATGCGAGCGAAGCGTTGGCGTCGCCTGTTGACGCAATAAAGTTGTAATTTCGGCATAACGTTCCATAATTGCAAATATGTTGATGGCTTCAATCACTCGTCACCTCGGTCAACGGGTCGAGGAATACTTGCGAATTTTCCCGGCCGTTGTGCTTGTGGGCCCGAGGCAGGTGGGCAAGACAACGTTGGCCCGTGCCATTGCTGCCGAGGACAGGGAGCATCCAGGGGTCTATCTCGACCTTGAGGCCCCGGCTGACCTCGAAAAGCTGGCGGACCCGGGTGCGTATCTCGATGAACATCGAGGATGCTTGGTGGTAATTGACGAAATCCACCGTATCGCAACGCTGTTCCAGGTGCTTCGGGGCGTAATAGATGAACGGATTCGCGCCGGCGAGGGCGTGGGGCAGTTCCTGCTGCTCGGTTCGGCCTCGGTTGACCTGTTGCGCCAGACGGAGGAAACGCTGGCGGGACGCGTCGGGATACTTGAACTCGGTCCTTTTGACGCACGGGAACTTGGCGGCGGGCAGATTGACCGGCTATGGGTCCGCGGGGGCTTCCCTCGCAGCTTCCTCGCGACAAGCGATCGTGAGAGCGCGATTTGGCGTGCCAATTTCATCTCCACCTACCTGGAGCGGGACATTCCCATGCTGGGGCCGCGGATACCGGCGGAAACCCTGCGCCGGTTCTGGACCATGCTGGCGCATTCCCAGGGTTCTCTCTGGAACGCCGCTCCGCTTGCACGGGGCCTCGCCCTGGACGGCAAGACCGTTGCCCGTTACCTGGACCTCCTGGTCGACCTGCTTCTTGTCCGCCGCCTGCAGCCGCTTCACGTCAACACACCTAAACGGCTTGTGAAGTCTCCCAAGACATACGTGCGAGATAGCGGCCTCGTGCATACGCTGCTGCGTCTCGATGATCGGGAAGCGGTACTTGGCCATCCGGTTGCCGGACCCAGTTGGGAGGGTTTCGTGATCGAAACGGTGCTTCGCGCGGTGCCGGAACGTACGGAGGCGAGTTTCTACCGTACGGCGACCGGCGTGGAGCTCGATCTCGTACTCGACATGCCGAACAACCGGAGATGGGCCATCGAGATCAGGCGCGGATTGGCGACCACGGACCGTGCCTTGCATACCGCCTTCGACGATGCGAAACCGGATCGGGCGATCATTGTGCATGGAAGGGAAGACCGCTTCCCGAAGGGTGCCGGTGTAGAGGCGATGGGTCTGTCGGCGCTGCTCTCGGAACTCGCTGCCCTTGCCGGGTAGGTGCGGGCGCTCCAGGAGCGGGTCTGCTATGCGAGGTCGAGCTCCATCCCGATGTGCAGTATTCCCGCCTCCATGAAGCGTTCGCCGACGACGCGGAACCCGGCTTGCAGATAGAGGTCGGTCGCGTCGTGTTGCGCGTGCAGCCAGACGCGGCGGTCGCCTCGCGTGCGGGCAGAGTCCAAGGCCAGGCCGAGGAGGCGGCGGGCGATCCCACGGCGCCGGAACTCGGGCAATACGGCAATGCGCCCGATCTGACCGTCGGCCAGCAGGCGTGCCGTGCCAACGGGATTCCCGGCTTCGTTGGTGGCGAGGAAATGGGTGGCCTCCGCGTCGCGGCCATCCGACTCCAGTTCCGGAGGGACGCCCTGCTCATCGACGAACACTGCGTTACGGACCGCCATCAGGTCGGTTTCCCGGACACGCCAGTCCGCCTCGGCGACGCGAAACTCCATCTGTCGTGCGTGCGCTGTCAGGGGTCCGGCTGGGTGAGCATTTCCGCGAGGCGTTGCGCCAGTCCCGTGTAGTCTGCTGGGGTCAGGCGCCGCAACGTTTCCAGCGCGGGCGAAGGCAGATCGAGCCCTTCGATGAGCGCCTTGAAGGAGGCCTCGTCCAGCTCTCGCCCGCGTGTCAGTTCCTTCAGGCGTTCGTAGGGTTCCTCCAGTCCTTCCCTGCGCATCACGGTCTGCACGGCCTCTGCCAACACTTCCCAACTGCTGTCCAGGTCCTGTTGCAGCCGCTCGGCATCCAGTTCGAGCTTGCCTATGCCTCGCAGCGCGGAGGTGTAGGCCACCAGGGAGTGGCCGAGGCACGTTCCCACGGCCCTGAGCGCCGTCGAGTCGGAGAGATCGCGCTGCCAGCGCGACACGGCGAGCTTGCGGGCAAGGTGCGACATCAGTGCGTTGGCGATGCCCAGGTTGCCTTCGGCATTCTCGAAGTCGATGGGATTGACCTTGTGCGGCATGGTCGAACTGCCGGTTTCTCCCTCCACCCGCCGACTCCTGAAATAGCCGACGGAGATGTAGCCCCAGACGTCCTGTGCCAGATCGAGCATGACCTGGTTGAACCGGGTCAGCGCATCGAAGTACTCGGCGATGTAGTCGTGGGGCTCGATCTGGGTGGTGTATGCGTTGAAGCTCAATCCCAGGCCCTCGACGAAGCGGGCGGCGAGGGCGGGCCAGTCGATTTCGGGGAAGGCGGCCAAGTGCGCGTTGTAGTTTCCGACGGCCCCGTTCATCTTGCCGAGGACCGCGACGCCCTCGAATCCATTGAGCTGCCGTTCGAGCCGGGCGACGAAGACTGCGACCTCCTTGCCGACCGTGGTGGGCGAAGCTGCCTGTCCGTGTGTTCGGGCAAGCATCGGCACGTCCGCTGTCGCTGCCGCGAGCTGCCTCAGGTTCTCGATGAGTTCGCGCATCGAGGGTGCCATGACCTCTTCCCGCGCGCGTTTCAGCATCACGGCGTAGGCGAGGTTGTTGATGTCTTCGGAGGTGCAGCCGAAGTGGACGAACTCCAGGTGCCCGGGCGCCATGCCTTCAATCCGTTCCTTGACGAAATACTCGACCGCCTTGACGTCGTGGTTGGTGGTGCGCTCGATGTCACGGATGCGCTCCGCGTCGGCGACCGTGAAGTCTTGCCAGATAGCGCGTGCGGCACGCCTGGCATCGCCTCCGGGCTCTGGAAGTTCCGGTATCTGCTCCTCGGCCGCCAGGTGCAGGAACCACTCGATCTCCACCATCACGCGGTTGCGCATGAGGCCGAACTCACTGGTGAGTGGCGTGAGCGCGGCCAGGCGCGAGCGATAGCGCCCGTCCAGCGGCGAGATGGCGGTCATGGAACCCCGGTCCATTACGCTACCGCTCTCGCTCGACAGGCCTTCGCCTCCGCGATCACGCCGCCACCGAGGCACCGGTCGCCATCGTAGAGGCAGACGTACTGCCCCGGGGCTATGGCGCGCTGGGGCGCCTCGAAATCGACGCGGATGCCGTGACCGTTCGTTGTCACGAAGCATGCCTGGTCGGACTGCCCGTAGCGCACCTTGGCAGAGCACCGGAACGGAGGCTCGACGTGGGCAAGCCAGTTCATTTCTTCGGCGGTGAGGCTCTGGCTCATGAGGTCAGCCTGGTCCTGGCTTGCCACCAGTTCATTGTGGCGGGCGTCCTTGGAGACTACGTACCAGGGCGCTTCCGGCCGGTTGGCGCGGCCTCCGATGCCGAGTCCCTGGCGCTGGCCAAGCGTATAGTAGGCCACACCCCGATGCGCGCCGAGGGTTTCCCCTTCTGCGTCGACGATGCGCCCCTCGCTCTCGGGCAGGTATCGCGCGAGGAACTCGGCGAAGCGGCGCTCTCCTATAAAGCAGATTCCGGTGCTGTCCTTCTTGTCGTGGACGGGCAGGCCGGCTTCCCTGGCCATGCGCCGCACTTCGTGCTTCATCATTTCGCCGAGCGGGAAGAGGCAAGGTGCGAGTTGTTGGGCCGGCACGGCCTGCAGGAAATAACTCTGGTCCTTGTCCCGGTCAACGCCTTTCAGAAGCTGGAATTCGCTGTCCAGGTGCGATGAACGCACATAATGCCCGGTGGCGATCATGTCCGCGCCCAGCAACCGGGCATAGTCGAGAAAGAGGTTGAACTTGATCTCACGGTTGCAGAGCACGTCGGGATTCGGCGTGCGTCCCGCCGCGTACTCCGCGAGAAAGCGATCGAAGACATTGTCCCAGTACTCGGCCGCAAAATTCGCCTCGTGCAACCTGATGCCGAGGCGCGCGCACACCGCCCGCGCATCGTCGCGGTCGATTTCGGCGGTGCAGTACTCCTCGCCGTCGTCCTCGTCCCAGTTCTTCATGAACATCCCTTCGACGCGGTATCCCTGTCGCAGGAGAAGGAGGGCGGCGACAGCCGAATCGACGCCGCCCGACATGCCGACGATCACCTTTGCGCCCGTCACCGAGTACCTTGTCCCACATCGGAAGAGGGATGGATATTGTACGCGTGCTTTGGGTTTGCCGAGAGGTGCGCGGTTGCGCGGAGACTGCGCCCTGGTTTGTAATCGCGTGCATGACGCGGCTCACACATATCGGCGACGACGGCGCGGCGCGCATGGTGGACGTGTCGGACAAGGCCGTCACCGTGCGCACCGCACACGCGCAGGCGACTCTTGCAATGCGTCCTGCGACGTTGGCAGAGATCCGGTCCGGCAATGTGCCGAAAGGCGATGTCCTCGCCGCCGCGCGAATCGCCGGGATCCAGGCCGCCAAGCGCACCAGCGAACTCATACCGCTTTGCCACCCACTGCCGCTCTCAACGGTCACGGTGGATTTCGAGATCGTGGGCGAGGACAGGTTGCGGATCGATGCGCGGTGCAAGGTCACGGCCAGGACCGGCGTGGAGATGGAGGCCTTGACGGCTGCAAGCATCGCCTCACTGACGGTCTACGACATGTGCAAGGCCATGGACCGCGACATGCGAATCGAGAGCGTACAACTCGTCGCCAAGGAGGGCGGCGCGAGTGGCGCGTGGCACCGATGAAGGTTCGAGCCGTCTTTTTCGCCTCGCTCCGGGAGGCCGTGGACAATGATGTTCTCGACCTCGACATCGACGATGGCGCGAACCTCGCGGACCTTCGCCGATGTCTCGCGGCGCGTCTGCGCGCCGATCAGATGGCGGCGATCGACGCGGCGGATGTGCGCGTCGCCGTCAACCGCCGGCTTGTACACGATGGCGACGAGTCGATGCTGGCGGCGGGTGACGAGGTCGCGTTCATGCCGCCCGTGACCGGAGGCTGAGAATGGCGGTGACCGTTCGCATACAGGAGGAGGACTTCTCCCTGGCGGGCGAATGGGAGGCCCTTCGACAGCGTACTGGCGGCACTGCGGGCGGCATCGTCGCATTCGCGGGACTGGTCCGGGAGCGGGCGAGGGCTGGTGAGGAGGTCTCGCGGCTCTTTCTCGAGCACTATCCGGGCATGACGGAATCGAGTATCGAGGAGATCATCGGCCGGGCCCGCGAGCGCTGGCCGTTGCAGGACGTGGTCGTCGTGCATCGCGTGGGGGATCTTGAGCCGGGGGATCAGATCGTGCTCGTACTGGCGGCATCCGCGCACCGGGGGGCGGCGTTCGCGGGTTGCGAATTCATCATGGACATGCTCAAGACGACGGCCGTGTTCTGGAAAAAGGAAGTCCAGACGGGATCGGAAGGCACCTGGATTCGTTCCACCGGCGACGATTTCGAGCGTGCGAAGCACTGGCAGGACGACGCGTGACCCGAAAATGGTCGAACGGCCGGGCTACATCTCCGCGATGATCGCGTCCCCGAACTCCGAGCACTTGAGCAGCGTGGCGCCCGTCATGAGCCGTTCAAAGTCATAAGTGACAGTGCCCTTGGAAATGGTGGCTTCCATGCCCCGCACGATTGCGTCGGCGGCTTCGCGCCAGCCCATGTGCTTCAGCATCATTTCCGCGGAAAGAATGAGTGAACCGGGATTGACCTTGTCCTGGCCCGCGTATTTCGGCGCGGTGCCGTGGGTGGCCTCGAACAGCGCGACCGTGTCGCCGATATTGGCGCCGGGAGCGATGCCGATGCCGCCGACCTGGGCCGCCAGGGCATCGGACAGGTAGTCGCCGTTCAGGTTCGGTGTCGCGATGACATCGTACTCGTCCGGGCGCGTGAGGATCTGCTGCAGCATGGCGTCGGCGATCATGTCCTTGATGACGATCTGCCTGCCGGTGTTTGGGTTCGTCAGTTCGTGCCAGGGACCGCCGTCGAGAAGCGTTGCGCCGAATTCGGAGGCGGCGAGTTCATAGCCCCAGTCCTTGAACGCGCCCTCCGTGAATTTCATGATGTTGCCCTTGTGCACGAATGTCACCGAGTCGCGGTCTTCTGCGATCGCGTACTGTAAGGCCTTGCGCACGAGGCGCTGGGTGCCTTCGACGGAAATCGGCTTGATGCCGACCCCGCAATGTTCCGGGAAACGGATTTTCTGTACGCCCATTTCTTCCTGCAGGAAACGGATGACCTTGTCGGCCTCCGCCGAGTCCGCCTCCCATTCGACGCCGGCGTAGATGTCTTCCGTGTTCTCTCGAAAGATCGTCATGTCGGTCTTTTCCGGCGATTTCACCGGACTCGGTACGCCTTTCAGCCAGCGGACGGGCCGCTGGCAGACGTAGAGGTCGAGCACCTGCCGCAAGGCAACGTTGAGCGAGCGGATTCCGCCGCCTACCGGCGTCGTCATCGGACCCTTGATCCCGACAACGAACTCGCGCATGGCGTCGACCGTCTCGTCCGGCAGCCATTGATTCTCGCCATACAGGCGCACCGACTTCTCTCCCGCGTACACCTCCATCCAGGATATCGAGCGCTGGCCGTCGTAGCTCTTCTGCACGGCCTCGTCTACCACCTTGATCATGACCGGCGAAATGTCGACGCCGATGCCGTCGCCCTCGATGAAGGGAATGATGGGATGATCCGGGACGTTCAGGTTGCCGCCGCCGTTGACGGTGATCTTCTCGCCTTTGTCGGGGACGACAATGTGCTGGTAGCCCATTCGAATCTCCAATGCGCATCGGCCGCAAGAGGGGACCGGCAATTATAGGGACCGCGATGCGCGTTTACATGCCCCAAAGTCAGCGTCTATTGGCTTCGGCTGTGGCCCGCCCGCGCTCGTCGTCCATGGAAGTGTCGTTTCTGTGGCACCATCTTCGAGTCAAGGTGCTTGGGCAGCACCTGGGAAGGAGACGGGCACGCGTGGCGGGAGAGCCGGTTCCGAACAGCAGGTATCCGATAAGTCATCGAGGCCGGTTTCGGTGGCGGACGGGGGTGCCGCTGCTCATGCTCTGGGCGTTCCTGGCCATGGCTCCCTTGGCCCGGGGACAGGACGGAAGCGCTGACGCGGAAGTCGATATACCGGACATAGGCCTCCGCAACGTTGTCGGGTCCGCCCTGGGCAAGAGGACGGATGAAGCAATCACCGAGGCGGAAATGGCGACCCTGACGCAGCTGACCGGGATCGGTCACGGCATCGAGTCGCTTTCCGGTCTCGAGTTCGCCACAAATCTCACGAGCCTGAATCTGGGGGGCAACAGAATTGACGATATCTCTCTTCTGGGGGACTTGACCAAACTGACGGAACTCGACTTGCGCAGTAACCAGATCGAGGATGCCTCGCCCTTAGCTGACCTGACCGCTCTGACACGACTGTTTCTGCAGGGCAACCGGATTTCGGAGGTGTCATGGCTGGGTGATTTGGCGAGCCTTGCCGAATTGGATCTGGGCGGCAACGACATTGTCGATATCGCTCCCCTGGTTACCCTTGCGGACTTGGAGTGGCTGAACCTGCAAGGCAACCCTCTGGATGACCAGTCTGTCGAGACCCACATCGCGGACCTTCGGGAGAGGGGGGTCGCGGTGCTGTTTCACGATGACCATGGAAATCAAATGTCGACGGCGACTCCTGTGGTTCTGGGCGCCACCACGGCGGGCAAGATCGAGCCGCACTACGACGTGGACTACTTTCGCTTCGAAGTCGCCGAAGCGGCGGATGTAGGTGTATTCGCGAACGGGGACTATTTCCAAGCCCGGTTATTGGACGAGTCGGGTACGGAACTTCAGCCAGGGGGCTCGCGTTACTACACAGCATTCCTGATCCGGCGTCATCTCGCCCCCGGTGTCTATTTTCTGGAACTCCGCGGGTCCGGTGAGGACGACTACCTCGCTGGGGCCGTGGTGGACATCGCGGTTGACATTTCCGATCCGAATCTCCGTGCCTCCATTGAGGCGGACCTCGGCAAGACATCGGGGGAGACGGTCACCTCTGGCGAAATGGCTGCCTTTCTCCAGACATTTTATGCGTGGGAAAGTCAAATCCGTGATTTGACCGGCCTTGAGTTCGCGATCTCCCTGAAAGACGAGTTGTGGCTCCGGGAGAACGAGATATCAGACCTTTCCCCACTTTCTCGCTTGACCAACCTTCAATCCCTGGTTCTTTCTGACAATGCTGTCGCCGACATCTCACCGTTGGCGGATTTGACGAGCTTGGTCCGGCTGTCTCTTGCCAAGAATCGAATCAGGGATGTCTCGCCCCTTGGGAATCTACCCCTCTTGACCGGCCTGTCGCTGTCGGAAAACGAGATCTCCAACGTCGAGCCTTTGGCGAATGTCACCGCATTGAGGACGCTGCATCTCGGCGCCAACGATATCGAGGACATCTCGGCCATGACGAGCCTGACCAACCTCGAGTGGGTTGATGTTCGGAACAACCCGTTGAGTGCCGAGTCAATCGACGTTCACATACCGGCCCTCGAAGCGAAAGGCGTCGAGGTTCTGGCGCTCGGCGACGATCATGGCGACTCGCCGGCGACGGCGACCCCTATCGATCTGGACGAAGTTGTCTCCGGCAAGATCAATGCATATTTCGACGAGGACTACTTTCGCCTGGAAATCGAAACCGCGGCGAGCGTCGACATCTTTACCACGGGTGCCTCAAACACGGACGGCCGGCTGCTCGACCACGATGGAAAGGAACTCGCGCGAGACAACACCGAGGGTGAGAGCGCGAACTTCCTTTTTCGCCGATATCTCGTCCCGGGCGTGTACTACGTGGTGGTAGGCGCGATAAAAGGCGAACGGTCTTACCGTTTGCATGCGGTGGCCGGCGGCATCGATGTCGATTTTCCGGACTCCGTACTTCGGGGGTTGGTCGAGCATGCCCTGTTCAAGCGACCGGGGGAAGCCATCTCCTCGGCCGAACTGGCCACGTTGATGGAACTGCACCCGGTATTCGGGATCGCGTCCAGCACCGGCATCACGGATTTGACCGGTCTCGAGTTCGCCGAGAGCCTCACCTCGCTCCAGCTTACCGACGGCGAGATCGAGGACCTGTCGCCCCTATCGGGCCTGACCAGCTTGAAACAACTGATACTCAGCAACCACAAGATCGTCGATCTGTCGTCGCTTTCAGGCTTGGAAAATCTCAAGGTCTTGACCCTTGTCACCAATGATCTCGCTGATATTTCGGTCCTTTCTGACCTCACGTCCCTGACGCACCTGGATCTCCAGGACAACCGGATTGCAGACATCTCCGCGCTGAGACACCTGGCCAACCTGCAGGTGCTGGATCTCGGCGGCAACGAGATCGAGGACATCTCGCCGTTGATGGAACTGGCTAATCTGAAACGGTTGAACGTCGGAAACAACCCATTGAACGCGGAGTCCACCGACATCCATATCCCGGCCCTGGAGGCCAAAGGCGTAGTGGTTGACGAGCTTGATGACAGGCACGGGGACTCTCGACAGAGGGCGACAGACCTGGTGGTCGGCGACATGCTGCGGGGCGAGATTTTCCCCTACTACGATGAGGACTACTTCCGGTTCGAAATCAGCGAAACAAAGGAGATGGCAGTCATTGTAGGCAGCTTTGCCCACGACGTCCGACCCATCGTCCGTTTGCTCGATGCGGAGGGTGTCGAGATTGAACACGCCAATGGGACCTACGACCATGCCCTCATCCAGCGACAGCTCGTTCGGGGCGTCTACTATGTGGAAGTCAGCGTGGGTTCTGCCGCCAGCAACTGGCGTCTCCCGTACGACTATTCAGTCACCGCCCTGGAGGTGATCGACGTTCACATCCCCGATGTGAATCTTCGTGGCCGCATCGAGTCGCTGTTTCGCTACACGGGCGGGGGAACGATTACCTCGGCCGATATGGCGACCCTCACGCGACTGCAGGCCGGCGGGGGCATCGTCGATCTGACCGGCCTCGAGTTCGCCATCAGGCTGACATATCTGAGCCTGGCCGGAAATGCCATCAGGGACCTGTCACCGCTGGCGGAACTGACCGATCTGGAGAGTCTGTTTCTTGCCGGTAACCGGATCGCGGACCTTGCTCCCCTTGCGGGATTGTCCGGTCTAAGGGAGTTGACGCTCAACGACAACCCGATCACCGATCTTTCGCCGTTGTCGCGCCTGCTCGGCCTGGCGGCGCTGAACCTGGCCGGCAACGGGCTCCGGGACATCTCCGCTCTCTCCAGCCTGACGAACCTGTACAACCTCGATCTCTCGCGCAACGACATCGTGGATCTTTCCCCGCTTGCGGCGCACGCGAAACTGACCGAACTTGATCTTTCGAGCAACGACATCATGGACATTTCGACCGTCTCGAAGCTTGTAGAGCTGCGGACTCTGAACCTCGAAGACAACCGGATTGTCGATGTCTCCCCCCTGATGGATCTGCCCAGGTTGTGGGACCTGAAGCTCGGCGGCAACGAGATTGTCGATATCTCACCGCTACTGGCAATGCCTTTCCTGTCCTCGCTGGATGTTCGCAACAACCCCCTGAACGAACGGTCGATTGACGTTCACATACGCGACCTTCGGGACAGAGGTGTCAGGGTGTCGTTCGAAGACGACCATGGGAACACGCGCGAGGCGGCGACGGTCTTCGCCTTTGCAGAATCGGTATTCGGCTGGATCTACCCGCATTACGACGAGGACCACCTTCGGCTGGACATCACGGTCACGAAGGATGCCGTCATTACCGTGGGATTCGAAGAGCGATGCACGGTTGAGCTGACGGACGAGTCGGGCAGATTGCTTCAGCGGACGACCGATGACTCGCGAGTGGTGATGCGGGAAGTGCTGGCTCCGGGGGCCTACTACTTCAAGATCACCTGCGAGACGGAAAGCGACTACTGGATCGCCACTGCCGAGCGGGTCAACTTCCTCGACGCCAGGCTCGAAGCAAAGGTCAAGGAAGAGCTCGGGAAGGTACCAGGCTCAATCATCACCTCGGTCGACATGGCCTCGCTCGACAGCCTGGAGGCTTTTCGCGAGGGGATCACCAACCTCAAGGGGCTCGAGTTCGCCACCGGCCTCACCAAGCTGGTTCTGTCCGAGAACCGGATCGAGGACATATCACCGCTCGCTGGCCTGGTCAAACTGACCCAGTTGAATCTCTCCGACAACGCGATTGTCGACATATCGCCCCTCCGAGACCTGACAGAACTGACGGTGCTCTCCCTCCAGCGCAACAGGATCGTGGACATTGCGCCGCTTGCGGGCCTCACGAATCTGCAGTACCTGATTCTTGCGCAAAACGAGATCGTCGACCTTCCGTCACTTGGCCGCCTGAACAGGCTGGAAGGGCTGTACCTTCGCGGAAACAGGATTGTCGATGTCACACCGCTTGGTGACCTGCCTCACGTTCTTTGGCTGGATCTCCGTGAGAATGAGATAGTCGATATCTCGCCGCTCGCTGGCGTCACGTACGTGCTCGAGATCTATCTGGCCGACAACCTGATCGTCGACGTCTCGCCGCTAGTGGAGGCGGACATGCCTCAACTGTACGTATTGGACCTGCGGCGCAATCCGCTGAACAGCGAATCCACTCGCGTCCACGTTCCCGCGCTCCGGGAGCAGGGGGTTAATGTGGCCCTGGAGGACGCGCACGGGGACACCCTGGAGACGGCCACCTCGCTGCGTCTTGGCGACGTCGTGTCCGACGAACTCAACCCCGCTTTCGACAAGGACTACCTCCGTTTCGAGTTGGTCAGCTCCACTGATGTGGTGATCTTCTCTGCGGGGATCCTCGATACCGAGGGTCGTCTGCTTGATGCTGCCGGTAACGAGCTTGCAGTCAGCGACGATGGGGGTGCCGGTTACTTCAACTTCCACATCTGGCGCCGGCTTGATCCCGGCACGTATTACCTGGAAGTGAGTCTGGTGTACGGCCGGACGGGCCAATACTCGATCGGCCTCATCGAGAATGTCCAAGTCAGCATTCCGGACGCCAACCTTCGCGTTGCGGTGGAGAGCGCGTTGCGCAAGCCGCGAGGCGCGACGATCAACTCGGCCGATATCGTCAAGTTGAACTACCTGCGGGCAGCGGATGCCCGGATCGTCGACCTGTCGGGTCTTGACACCGCGTTCAGCCTGCGAACCCTGATTGTCCCCGACAACGCGATTACGGATGTTTCTCCGCTGGTCGACCTTCCGAGCCTGGGGTTTGTGGACCTTCGGCGCAATCCGCTGAACGCTGACTCGCTCAACCGGCACATCCCCACGCTCCTGAGCCGCGGCGTCTTTGTGGTGCTCTTCGATCTCCATGGAGACACGCCGGACAAGGCTACGTCCCTGGCTCTCGGGAGCGCGGCAAGAGGGCTGCTCAATCCTTCCTACGACAAGGACTATTTCCGCGTCGAAATCGGGTACCGGACGAAGGTCACGGTGTTCACCGCCAGCCCATTCGACCCGTACGGGCGCCTGCTCGATGAGACGGGCAGGGAACTGTCGGCCAGCGAAGACGAAGGCGACGACAAGAACTTCCGCATCGAACGCGTCGTGGAACCTGGCGTCTACTACGTTGAGGTGTCCAGTCGCAGCACGGGTCGCGATTCCGTCGGGCCGTATCTGGTTCACGCGAACGGGACTCCGGTAACGCCTCCACCGAGTGTTTTTGCGGAGATCGATGAGAACGTCCTGACCGTCGGTTGGGGCGCCATGCCGCGTGCGGGCGTTACCAGTTACCGTGTCGTGGCCACGCCCGTGGGCGGCGGGGAGTCCCTCACTTGTGAGGTCGCTGCCGAACAGACACACTGTATCTTCGAGGGTGTCCCGGCCGATGCGGTGTACAACGTTACGGTGCAGGCGATAGGCAGCGGTGGTGACGGGCCTGTGGCGACGATCGTTTCGGAGAATGCAGGGATCTTGCGAACCATGTGGCGTGGCTGGCGGCTCGACATCTTGAACCAGGCGGCGGAGACCGCCGAACCAGAAGAGGCAGCGGCTCCGGCGGCCGCCAACGAATAGTGGCGGTAGAGATCCCGTTCCGCCGGGAACTCAGATTCGAGTACGGCAAGGTCGCCGAACTGTCGGCGAACATCCGGCGCGTCATCGCAAACAACCCCGGTCCGTTCACGCTCTACGGCACCGGTACCTACATTCTCGGGCGGGGTAACGTGGCGGTCATCGACCCGGGGCCCGCGGATCCGGCGCATATCGACGCAATCGTCGCCGCAACCGAAGGAGAACGCATCACGCACCTGCTCGTCACGCATACCCACATGGATCACTCGCCCGGATGCCGCTTGTTGCGCGAGGCGACGGACGCGCCTACCTACGGATACGGACCCCACGGCGCGGGAAAGATCGAGCAGGGCGTGCCGGTGGAGGAGGGTGGCGACATGGATTTCGTGCCGGAACTCAAGGTGGCGGACGGCGACGTCATAGAAGGCGATGGCTGGTCGGTCGAGTGCGTGTATACGCCAGGCCACACGTCGAACCACGTCTGCTATCAACTGCGGGAGGAGCGGACGCTCTTCACCGGCGACCACGTGATGGGTTGGTCTACCAGCATCGTCTCGCCGCCGGACGGTGACATGCAGAGCTACATGGAGAGCCTGCGCCTCCTGCTCGAACGCGACGACGCCGTCTATTGGCCCACCCATGGGCCGGCGATCACGCAACCCAGGCCGCATGTCGAGGCATTCATCGCGCATCGACTCGAACGGGAGGACGAGATTCGAGACTGTCTCGCGCGAGATATCCGAAAAATCAAGGAGATGGTGCCGATCATGTACGCCGCATTGCCGGAGTTCATGTACCCGGCGGCGGCGCGAAGCGTCTTTGCTGCGATGATCTACATGGTCGAGAGAGGCGAAGTGCATTGCGACGGCGAAGTCGCCCTGGATGCCACCTATAGCCTGGGCTGACTGACAGTTCGGACTCGGGCCCAGTCGGACTGCGACACAATCCCGACGCCAAACTGTGTTGAGAACAAATAAAGTGTCCGCTTCAAGAACAGATGAAGTGTCCGGTTAAC
>JAPPGA010000011.1 GCA_028821515.1 Gammaproteobacteria bacterium
CTGCTACAGCCGCGTGAACTAATGAAACCGTTCAAAGAGTTGTTCCATGGAAGTCCGAGGCCTACGGGACCTCGAGAACGACCTTGCCAAAGGTCTGGTTGCCGGCGATCAACATGTGCGCCTCGTCGGCGCGGTCCATCGGCATCACTGTGTCGATCACGGGACGGATGGCCCCGGCAGCAATCCTGGGCCAGACGCGATCCCTCAACCTGTCCATGACGGCGGCTTTCTCCGCAATGCTCCGGGAGCGCAGCGTGGAACCCACGATAGAGAGCCGCCTCATCAGCACCGTCGAAAACGCCAGTTCGGCGCGGGACCCGCCCAGCAGCCCGATGACGATGAGGCGGCCTTCGGGTTTCAGGCTAGCCAGGTTGTCCGCCAGGTAGGCGGCGCCCACCGGGTCGAGGATCACGTCGACGCCCTCGCCCCGCGTCCACTCCCGGACGTGTGCGGCAAATGACTCCACGTGCCTGTCACAGCCGCCCGCTGCACCCAGTTCGATACAGCGCTCCACCTTCTGCCTGGATCCCGCGGTCACGTAGCACGGGTTGCCGAACTCGCGGCACAACTGTATCGCCGCTGTCCCCACGCCGCTCCCGCCGGCATGCAGGAGCGCGGTCTCGGCGAATCGGAGCCGGCCTTCCATGTAGAGGTTCAGATACGCTGTCGCGAACACCTCCGGCAAAGCCGCCGCCTCGGCGAAAGAGAGGCCCGCCGGTGCCTTCAATACCTGGCCCGCCGGCACGATCACGGATTCGGCATAGCCCCCGCCCGCGAGCAGGGCGCACACGGCATCGCCGGCACACACCCTTGAGACGCCGTCGCCCACCGCATCGACGACACCAGCGCATTCCAGGCCGAGAATGTCGCTCGCGCCCGGTGGCGGCGGATAGTGGCCCGCCCGCTGGACGAGGTCGGCGCGATTCACGGCGCTGGCGCGGATGGCGATCCTGACGTGCCCGGGTCCCGGATCGCCGACCGGCGCGTCCGTCCAGACGAGCCGATCGCCGTCGACGCGAATGGCTTTCACCAGGACATCCGCATCTTCACACCGCGCCCGTCCAGGTGCCGCTTCAGACCGCTCACAGTGTAGTCCCCGTAGTGGACCATGGATGCCACCAACGCGGCATCGGCCTTGCCGTCGGTCAGGACGTCGTAGAGGTGGTCGGGAACCCCGGCACCGCCGGAAGCGATGACCGGAATCCGCACCGCTTCGCTGATCGTCCGCGTCAGGTGCAGTTCATAGCCGTCGCGGGTGCCGTCCGCGTCGATCGAATTGACCACCAGTTCGCCGGCGCCCAGGCGTTCGCCCTCGCGCGTCCAGGCGAGGGCGTCGATGCCCGTGGGCGTGCGGCCCCCGCGCACCACGATCTCGTAGCCCGAGGGAAACTCCGGCGCAATGCCGACCTTTCGAATATCCATGGACAGCACGACGTTCTGGCTGCCGATCGCCTCGGCGCATTCGGCGATGAGCGCGGGCCGCTCCACCGCCGCCGTGTTCACATTGATCTTCTCCGCCCCCGCGAGGCGCAGGTCCGTCGCATCCGCGACCGAGCGCACGCCGCCGCCAACCGACAGCGGGATGAATACCTGCTCGGCCACCGCCTCGACGACATCGAGGATGATGCGGCGCTTCTCGCTCGAGGCGGTAATGTCATAGAAGACGAGTTCGTCGAGGCCGTCGTCGTAGTATTCGCGTGCCTTGGCGACGGGGTCGCCGATATCCTTCGTGTCGACGAAGCGCACGCTCTTGGCGAGATTCCCGTCCCGGACGTCGAGACACGCGATCAGGCGCTTGCTAAGCATCGCGCCCGTCCCAGCGCACGAAGTTCTCGATGAGCCTTAAGCCCACGCGGCCGCTTTTCTCCGGGTGGAACTGGGTCGCGAAATAGTTGCCGACGCCCAGCGCGCAGCAGAACCGGCCCTCGTAGTCCGCCACCGCGTGCACCGTCCGCTCGTCCTCAGGCACCGGGTAGTAGGCATGCACGAAGTAGAACTCGTCCCCCGGCTCGACGTGCGCGAGGAGCGGATGCCCACGCACGACGCGCACGGCGTTCCAGCCCATGTGCGGCACCTTCAACGCCGGATCGGAGAGCGCGAAACGCCGCACCTCCCCGGCGACGAGGCCCAGCGTGTCCTGGTCGTTCTCCTCCGAGTGATCGAGGGAGATCTGCAACCCCAGGCAGATACCGAGCACCGGCGTGCCGCCCTGCATGACGTCGACCAGCGCGCGATCGAGACCGCGCGCGGCCAGGCTCCGCATGGCGCTGCCGGCGGCGCCCACGCCCGGGAAGATCACGCGGTCCGCCCGGCGTACCTCGGCCGGGTCGCTGGTGATGGCGGCGGCGGTACCCACTTCCGCGCACGCGCGCTGCACGCTGCGCAGGTTGCCGGCGTCGTAGTCGACGATTACGGTCATGTTCTCAACGCGCCAAGTCGCTTTCAAGCCAGAATCCGCGGGGCGTCCGCGGCTGCTCGCGTCAAGCGCGCGATGGTAGGCGGTGACCGAAAGCTTGTCCATCGGGCGCGGCCTTGGAACAATGCGGCAACCTTCAGGGACCGTGGCATTCCATGAGCCAGCGCGGCGTGCTGATCGCCAATCTCGGATCGCCCGCCGGCTGCGACACCGCCTCGGTGCGGCGCTACCTGAACGAGTTCCTGATGGACCCCCATGTCATGGACCTGCCGTGGCCGCTCCGGCGGCTGATCGTGTCCGCCTTTATCCTCCCGCTGCGGCCGCGGCAAAGCGCCGAGGCGTACCGGGCGATCTGGCGAGATGATGTGCCCGGTTCGCCCCTCATCCACCATACGATGGCCCTGGCGGAGCGCCTCCGGGGGCTGACTGGCCTCAAGGTCGCCGTCGGCATGCGCTACGGCGCACCGGGCCTGGCGGAGGGCATCGCATCCCTCGGGACGGTGGATGAAATCCTCCTCATTCCCTTGTATCCGCAGCACGCGGCATCCACGCGCACCACCACCATCGAGCGGGTCAAGGCGCTGACCACGGCGCCGGTCCGCGTGATGCCGCCCTTCTATGCGCGGGCACCGTTCCTCGACGCCGTCGCCCGGCTGGTTCGCGAGACCATGGCCGCGGACGACCACGTCGTCTTCAGCTACCACGGCCTGCCCGAGCGGCACCTCAGGAAAGCCGACCCGACCGGGTCCCATTGCCTTGCGGAGGCCGACTGCTGCGAGACGCCCTCCAACGCCCACGCCACGTGCTACCGGCACCAGTGTCTCGAAACCACGCGAGCGCTCGTGCAGCGGCTCGGGCTACTCGATGCGACGGGTACGGCCCCGAGCGTCCCGAACTTTTCCACGAGTTTTCAGTCACGTCTCGGCCGGCTGCCCTGGCTGCGGCCCTATACCGATGAATTGCTGTCGGAGCTACCCCGGCAGGGCGTGCGATCGGTCACCGTGGCGTGTCCCGCATTTACAGCGGACAACCTCGAGACGCTGGAAGAAATCGGCATCCGCGGCCGGGCAACCTTCATGGACGCGGGCGGCGATTCGTTCCGGCTGGCGCCGTGCCTGAACGACGACGAAGAATGGGCCAGGGGCGTCGCCGAATGGTGCGCCGAGCCGCCGGTATAGTTTCCGGGACTCGACCACTCCCGGCTGCGTCTACTCCCCCGCGCTGCTACGCCGCTTCCGCCTCCGTCAGCATGCACGATCCCATGGCGCCCATGAGCAGCGGCAGCGCCGCGTCGATGAGTATCCAGACCAGTGAATTGGTATCGCTCCCCGCTGCGCTGTACCCGGGGCTCAGGAGGGTGAACCAGTTCCAGAGAAACATGATTCCGACGAACAGGAAGCCGTAGAACAGCGTATTCGAGACGAGATATGCGCGGGTGACCGTCACGCCGTCGCCCGCCGCGGCTCTCTTGTTCACGTAGGCGGTTCTGATGCCCAGCAGCAGCGCCAGCGCCATCAGCGGGTTCAGGACCTCCCAGACCTGGCTGTAGGGCTGCCCGGTCTCGGACGTGTGATAGAGCGGCTCGATCACCGTGTGCACGGCGATCAGGACCGCCATCGCGATGAGAAATACTCCGCCGATTCGATTGAACATGGGCTTTCGTCTCCTGCGTCGATAGGTTCGGCAGACAATACCACCCGCCCATGAGTGGGGTCTCGGTGCAAGACGCTTGTCGGCAAGGCGCGCCGGGTGGGCGCGGGCGACTCAGCCGGCTTCCGCCGCGTGCATAGGCTTCACCACGAACAACAGGTCGCCGGCGTTGACCTGCTGGCCGCTCGTGACGTTGACGTGCGTCACTTCGTACTCGCTGTCGCGATAGAGACCGTTGTCCCCGGAGTTGTAGTCCTCGAGCCGCAGCGGAGTGAAGATCTTGAACGCTTCGAGCTGGCACAGGATGTCGTTCAGGCCGATACGCTGGCCGGGCTGGACGTATTCCGGCTCGGCCGGCGACGGCGTGGCGAAGAAAATGCCCGCCGAAGGCGAGAGCACACGCAGTTCGACGCTGTTCTCTATGCGGATGGCATCGCTGCCGATATCTCCGGCGCGGGATCCAGCGGCGCCTTCCATCTCCTCGATCAGCGTGTCGACATCCGCATTCGCGAGGAACTTCGGCAGGTAGTCGGTGTCGTAGTCGCCCGCGAGGAACGTCGAGTCACGCAATACCCGCTTGACCAGGGCGATGTTCGTGGCGATGCCTTCTATGCGCACGCGGTCGAGGTAGTCCGCGAGCCTGGCCGCGGTTTCGGCCCGGTCCCTGCCGTGCGCGATCACCTGTCCGACCATGCTGTCGTAGTAAGGCGAGATGAACTTGTCCGGTCCCGCGAGGCGGATGATGTCGATGCCCCGGGCCGCGGGGAACTCGCAGGTGGTGATGGTGCCGGGGTTCGGCTGGAAGGAGCGGTCCCCGCCCGCTATGCGCTCGGCATTGATGCGGGCCTCGATGGCATAGCCGTCCTCGCGCACCTCGATCTCGGCGATGCTCTCCCCGGCGGCGATCCTGAACTGTTCGCCGACAATGTCGATGCCGGAGACCATTTCCGTCACCGGATGCTCCACCTGCAGCCGGGTATTCATCTCCATGAAATAGACCTCTCCGGCGTCGAGGTCGTAGATGAACTCCACCGTGCCGGCACCGACGTATGCCACCTCGTCGGCCAGCGCCGCCGCGTGTTCCCGCACGGCGCTTTCGAGTTCGGCCGGCAGCAGGGTCGATCCGGACTCTTCGATCACCTTCTGCTTGTCCCGCTGCACGCTGCAGTCGCGCAGGCCCAGCACCTTCGTGTTGCCATGGTAGTCACGCAGGATCTGCGCCTCGATGTGGCGCAGCGAGGTGACGTATTTCTCGAGATACACATCGCCGTTCCCGAACGCGGCGCGGGCCTCCGCGGAGACGCGCTGGAACAGTTCGTGGAAGCGGTCCCGCGACTGAACCACCTGGATGCCCTTGCCGCCGCCGCCGTGCACGGCCTTGATCAGTATCGGGTAACCGATCTCGTCCGCCAGCTCGGCGGCGCGGTCCACCTCGGTCACGATGCCGTGGCTGCCGGGCACCACCGGCACGCCCAGGCGCATCGCGGTCGTGATGGCGTTCGACTTGTTCCCCATGATGTCCATCGTGACCGTGGACGGGCCGATGAAGTTGATCCCGCGCGAGCGGACGAGTTCGGCGAACTGGCTGCTCTCGGAAAGGAAACCGATGCCGGGATGCAGGGCGTCCACGCCCTCGTGCTCGGCAACCGAAATGACGGACAGCGCGTTGAGATAGCTCTCGTCCGGCGTGGCGCCGCCGATGCACACCACCGAGTCGCGTTCGGTCAGCATGTCCACCGGCAGCGACTCCATGTCCGGGTCCGACTGCACGAGCACCACCTCTATGCCCCTGCGCTGGGCGATGCGGATCAGCTTGACCGCGGTGCAGCCGCGCGCGTGAATCAGTACCTTCGACACCGGACGGATCAGGTCCGCCGCGGCGACAGCCGGCCGGGAAGGCGCGGCCACCGGCCGCTCCTGGCTTAGCACGCCCGCCATGACGCGATTCACGACGTCGGTCACCGACTCCACCGGGACGGGAATGTCCGCATCGATTTTCCGCAGTTCGTCGTCCAGGTCGGGAAGCAGCGGGTGTTTGACCAGGCCCTGCATCGATCCCGGCGTGTCGCAGAGGTAGTTGGAGAGGATCGCGTCCATGGGCAGGTTGGACGGCACGACGATCTGGCCCGCGAACGGCATGCTGGCGCCGGAAAAGTAATACGTCTGCGCCAGCGGATGGGTGACGAAACTCGCCTGCGCGCCGCCCGTGCAGTCGCCGAAGCCGAACATGATCACGGGCAGGTCGTAGTCCCGCACGAAGCGCGTGACGCGGTCGTTGATGGCCGCCATGGAGAACAGCGCGCCGGCGCCCTCCTTGGTCTGCATGCCCCCTGAGGAGATGAAGCAGATCACCGGGAGATTCTGCTCCGCGCAGACTACCAGCAGTTTGCAGAACTTCTCGGCACTGGCCATATCGAAGGCTCCGGCCTGGAAGTCCGGATTGGAGATGACGGCGCCGGCCCTCAAGCCCCCGCCGCCGTCCTTGAAACTGCCGATCCCGGTGATGACGCCGCACGGGGTGACGCCGTTCGACAGCGCGGTCTCGATGGATTGGCGCAAGCCCGGGAACTCGCACGGGTCGGAACTCAGGAGGTCGGCGAAGAGTTCCTCGAAATCTGAAAAGAAAAGGTCGATGAATGCCTGCGGCCCCGTGGCGCGCCGGGACTTGAAACGCGTCAGGGTGTTCTGGATGCGCAGATCGCGGTAGGCGATATGGAGCCGGTTCCAGAAGTCCTTGCGGCCGATCTTGCGGGGCGCGATGCGTCCGTCGTAGCGGCGGCCGTCCAGCTCCGAACGCAGGTAGGACAGGAGCAGCCTCTCGAACAGGAACGTGACGACTACGAAGAGCGTGTCCGGCAGGTGCGCGAAGGCCCGCTTTTTCCACTCTTCCACCGCGCGGAAGAAGTCGCCTGACCGGGGATTGTCCGAGATGCGCCGGTACCAGTCGAAGAACCGCTCCTTGAGACGCGCGACGACCTGTTCGGGGGTCGCGCCCGCTGGCCCGTCGAAGGTGCCGCCCCTGGCCGCCGCCGCGAAAGCCAGGTCCATCAGTCCCGACAGGGACCCCTGCGACAGGCTCCGGGTGCGGCCGGCTTCTTCGGCGATGGAGTCGAGACTCCCGATGGTGTGATCGTAGACGGCATCGAACAGCAGGAAGTTCTCGCACTCCGAAGCGAAGTCCTCGCGCAGATCGTCCTCGAGCAGGATATCGAGCACCGTACGCTCCTTGTCTTCCTCCGCGCCCGCGCCCACTCCCCCTCCAGCACCCGCACCCGCGGGCGCGCGGAGGAACGCCGGGAACCGGTCCTCGAGGATCAACCGGTTGACCACCAGCGGCGAGGCGGAGCCGCCGGCGCGTACCAGCGACTGGCGTGTCCGCTCCGCCAGTTCGACCGTGCCGTCCATCGGGCCTTCGGTCATCGCCAGGTTCAGTTCCGCCGTCAACTGCGAACGGACGTACGAGTCGGACTTGCCGTCGAGATGTTCCGGCGAAAGCAGCTTGCCGCCCTCGTGGGTGAAACGCTGCCGGAGCAGCGGCCCGAACGCGGGATCGGTCGCCATGGCGCGCAGGAAGGCGTACGGTTCGCGAATCGCGTCCACGCTGACCAGGGCGCCAACCTCCGCGTGATTCGTCAGGTAGTGCTTCAGTGCCTCGAAGTTGCCCCTTGCATCGGATTTCCAGCGATTGAAGAGGTGCATGCCCACGTCGGAGAGAAGCGTCGCGCGGGCTTCACGGTAGTTCTTGGCCGGTTCGCCCAGGAACAGCCGCGCGAAGCGGCCCCGCTGATCGCCCAGCGCCTCCTTCCTCGATACGTAGTTCCTCCACGCGCGCGACAGCACATCTTCGTAGCGCACCTGGTCGGGTTCCTGCATCCACTTCAGGAACACCCGGCGGCGCTCGCGCGCCGCGCGCGCCGCCAACTCGCCTTCCGGCACGTTCTGCCGCGCGAGGCGCCCGTACTGGTGCCTGGAAGTGGCCTTTATCCGACGCCGGCAGCCCAGGTACCGGAGATAGCGGTTGGCGACGCCGAATACGTTCGGATACTCGGTGGGATTGCGCGAGATCCGGAACGACCCGCTCTCCTGTATGCGCCGCAGACGCTCCGACGGCGCCAGGAATCGCTCCAGGCTGCGCCGGTAGTGATCGAGGATGTAGGGATTGTCCGCAACGAACGACTGGGTCCGGGCTTCGATGGACTGGATGCCCGTGACGATGGCCTGGCGGAGGTTGTGCAGGGTGCTCTCCTCGCCCGGGCTGTAGTCTATGATGCCGTCGATGTTGCCCTGGGCGTACAGTTCGAACGGCGACAGGCCCACCTGCTTGGCGCACTGTTGCCACGACAGGTCCAGCCTGCGCGCGATACTTGCCAAGCCCTGGGGCTGGATGGTGCTGAAAACCCCGTCCCGCACCGACAGCAGGAGATTGCTCGCCGCCAGCGGAATGGCGCCGCCCGAGTAACCGAGCCCGAAGATGATGCCGAGGTTCGGCACGTTCACACCGGACATCTGGGTGATCAGCCTGGAGATACTGTGCGCCTGGTTGTTGCGATTGGCGTCCGCCTGGGCGTCTGCTCCGGGCGTGTCCATGAAAGTGACGATCGGCATTGCCCGGTTGGCGGACTCCCCGACCCAGTCGGCCGCGGCCAGGTGGTGTTCCGGCCCCCAGACGCCATTGTTCACCGAACGGTCCTGGGCGATGAACGCCACCGGGCGCGGAACGCCATCGAAATCCATGCGCAGGACACAGGCGTCGAACGGCCCTTCGCGCACCTCGTCGCCGACCCTTTCCCCGAGGCGCCGGATCACGTCCGGCGCCGGCGTGCGGCGCGTATCCTCGGCGTCCGCCACGACGGCCTCGATATAGGAATCGATGTCCATGTTCGCCAGCGTGTCCCGCCGGCGCGCTATTTCCGCCTCCCGCAGCACGCCGCGCATGGACCGGTGCCGACCGGTCTCGGGACTGGGAAACAGCGAGAAGTCCTGGGCCAGACTCTCGGCAATAAAATAGAGCCGGTCGTTGACCGACACGTCTTTATTCAATCCCGAACCCATATGCATCAGGGGGCGGCTACTGTAATGTAAACGCTCCCGAGTCCGCAAACTCTCGAATGGTTACCAAATGGCTGGCCAATCGGCAAGTAAATCCTTGCAAATCGCGGTGTTAACTGTTTCGGACACCCGCACCGAGGCGGACGACGCTTCCGGCGACCTCCTCTGCGGGCGCCTCGCGGACGCCGGACACACGCTGGTCGAGCGCGCCATAGAGATCGATGACATGTACCGCATCCGGGCGCGGGTATCGGCCTGGATTGCGAACCCGGGAATCGACGCGATCCTCGCCACCGGTGGAACGGGATTCTCGGATCGCGACAGCACGCCGGAAGCCCTGCTGCCCCTGTTCGACAAGACCATCGATGGCTTCGGGGAGCTGTTTCGGCAGGTCTCCCTGACCCAGATCGGCAGTTCCACCATCCAGTCCCGCGCGGTGGGTGGCCTGGCCAACGGCACGCTGATCTTTGCGCTGCCCGGCTCCACCAACGCCTGCCGCACCGGCTGGGACGAAATCCTGAAGTTCCAACTCGACGCCGACTTCAAGCCCTGCAACTTCGCGGAACTGATCCCGCGATTCGGGCGGCGCCAGTCGGCATGAATCGCACGGCAAACTACCGCCGGAGCACCGCACCCCGGCGCTTATAGACAAAAGGAACCTTCCATGAACGATGTCTTCATTCTCGGCGCGCAACGCACGCCCATCGGCAGCTTTCTCGGCGCGCTCAGCGACAGGGCCGCGCCCGAACTCGGCGCGCGCGCCATCGAGGCCGCCACGGCGGATTCCGGCGTCGACACCGCCGCAATCGACGAGGTGCTCATGGGTTGCGTCATCGGCGCGGGCGTGAAGCAGGCCCCCGCGCGCCAGGCGATGCGCCTCGCGGGCATACCCGACGCGGTGGGTGCGACGACCGTGAACAAGGTGTGCGCTTCCGGCATGAAGTGCGCCATGCTCGGCACCGACCTGATCCGGGCCGGCAGCGCCAGTTGCGTCGTCGCCGGCGGCATGGAGAGCATGTCCAACGCGCCCTACCTGCTGGCCAATGCACGCCGCGGACACCGCATGGGTCACCGCGAAACCGCGGACGCCATGTTCGTCGATGGCCTGGAAGACGCCGAGACCGGCGCGTCCATGGGCAGCTTCGCCCAGACCACCGCGGACGCACACCAGATCACGCGGGAAGACATGGACGCATTCGCCATCGCCTCCGTGACAAAGGCCCTGCACGCGATGGACGGCGGCGACCTCGATCGCGAGATCGCGCCGTTCGACGACGTGCGCGAAGACGAGCAACCGCGGCGCTCCAGGGTCGACCGGATTCCCACGCTGCGCCCGGCCTTCGCCCGGGACGGCACGATCACCGCGGCGAACGCGAGTTCCATCTCCGATGGCGCGTCGGCGCTGGTGCTTGGCGACGCATCCGTGGGAGGCCAGCCGCTCGCGCGCGTTGTGGGGCACGCCACCCACTCGATTCACCCGTCCGACTTCACCATCGCGCCGGTCGGCGCCATCGACAGACTGCTGTCCGAAGTCGGCTGGAGCAAGGAAGAGGTGGACCTGTTCGAGATCAACGAGGCGTTCGCCATGGTGACCATGCTCGCCATCTCCGAACTCGGGCTCGATCCCGACAGGGTGAACATCTACGGCGGCGCCTGCGCCCAGGGCCATCCCATCGGATCCACCGGCAGCCGGCTGCTCGTCACCCTGGCGCACGCCCTCGCCGCGACCGGCGGCAGCAAGGGCGTAGCTTCGCTCTGCATCGGCGGCGGCGAGGCGACCGCGGTGGCGATCAAGCGGGTGTCATAGCGACTGGCGGGCCCTACAATGGCCCTCGGCCCTTGATGAAGCACCCGGGTTAAGTTGTCCAGGCTCCCTGTCATCGTAGGTATCGGCGGCGTAAATCCTGCCGGCCGGGTCTCGTTCCACCACGCGTTTCGCCGCATCGTCATCGACGCGATCGGCGCGGCCGACGCCGACGACACCTACGCGAGCCTCGCCGCGCTGATGCGGCTGAACGACGACCCGGCGGATCCGGCGACGCGGGAGCACATTCGCGCAAACACGCTGATCCGCCGCATATCGCGCTTCGATCCAACGGATGTCGTGCGCCACCGGCAGGCCACGATCAGCGCCGCCGCGAGCCCCGGCATCGAGTTTGTCGTTGCGAAGCGACACCTGCCGGAATGCGTTCCACCGGGTTGGCAGGTCGAACCCCTGGACCAGAGGCGCGTCAAGGTGCGCGTCAAGGACGACACTTTGGTCCTGTTTCCGGAGCGCACGACATCGCGCGTCACGTCCGCCGGACAGCTTCCCACCGGGTTCCAACCCGGTCGGCTCTACCCTTCACGCAGTCACCCGAGGGGTCTGGAGCTGGCCATTTTCGGCGCTTCCGACGCCGTCCAGTCCCTAGGCTTCGACTGGAGCGAACTCCGCGCGCGAGTGCGCCCTGATGCGTTCGCAGTGTACGCCGGCAGCGCCATGGGCCAGCTCGACGCGCAAAGCAATGCCGGCCTCATGCAGTTGCCCCTCACGGGCAGACGCGTCAGCTCCAAGCATGTCGCCTTCGGCCTGCCGGACATGGTGGCGGACTTCGTCAGTGCCTACACCATCGGCAATGTCGGCGCCATCGGCGGCATCATCGGCGCCTGCGCCACATTTCTCTACAACCTGGGCCGCGCGGTGGAAGAGATCTGCTCCGGCAAGCTGCGGGTGGCGCTGGTAGGCGGCGCGGAAGCCCCCATCGTGCCCGAGATCATCGAGGGTTACCGTGTCATGGGCGCGCTCGCCGAAGACGAAGCGCTGATGGCCCTCGACGGCAGCGATACGGTGGACAATCGCCGTGCCTGCCGCCCGTTCGGCAACAACTGCGGCTTCACCGTGGCCGAAGCCGCAGTCTACGCGGTGGTCTGCGACGATGCGCTCGCGCTCGAACTCGGCGCCAACATCCATTGCGGGGCCCCCGCCATCTACGTCAATGCCGACGGTTTCAAGAAGTCCATCTCCTCCCCGGGCGTGGGCAACTACGTCACCATGGCCAAGGCGATGGCAATGGCACGGGCGATCCTCGGCGAGGACAGCGTGCGGCGCCGAACGTTCGTGCATGCCCACGGCACCGGCACGCCGCAGAACCGCGTCACCGAATCCCGCATCCTGGACGAACTCGCGGGCGTCTTCGGCATCGAGAGCTGGCCGGTGGCGGCGGTCAAGTCGGTGCTGGGCCACTCCATGGCACCCGCCTCCGGCGATCAGCTCGCCTGCGCGCTCGGCACCTGGACCTACGACTGCATGCCGGGCATCACGACCATCGACGCCATCGCCGAGGACGTGTCCCATGCTCACCTGCGGCTTCCGACCGAGCACTTCGAGCTCCCCGGCAAGGACATGGACGCCGTGTTCGTAAACTCCAAGGGTTTCGGCGGCAACAACGCGACGGGCCTGTTCCTCTCACCCGCCCTCACGAAACGCATGCTGGAGAAAAAGCACGGACAGCGCGCGATGGCTTCCCACGCCAGGCGGAACGACGCCGTTCGCGAACGGGCGCTCGCCTACGACGCCGCCATGACACGGGGCGAGACCAATGTCCTGTACGGCTTCGGCGAGGGCGTGATCGAGGCTGACGATCTCGGTCTGTCCGGGAGCGAACTGCGGGTGCCGGGGTACGGCCAACCGATTCCCCTGGACGAGGAGAACCCCTTCCCCGACATGACGGACTGATCAGGGGACGGGGTACAGCGCCTCCATTGCACGCTCGAAACTGACCAAGCGGCGGATCAGGGCGTTGTAGCGGGAGTGGGCATCATCGGCCTCGCTGGCGCAGACAGCCGCGTACAGCGCAAGTTCCGGGCTCTCGGACAGTGCCGGTATAGCCGGAATCTCAAGACCGACACTGCGCAACCGCGGTGCGCCCACGGCGACAAGCAGGGCCTCGACCGTCAGTTCGCCGCGCTGCAAATCATCGATCCCCTTCGTCACAAGATCCGCGCCGGGGAGGTCCGGCCGAATCGATTGACGGATCGACTCCTGTCCCCAGGTTCCGGTCATGATTCACCGGCCCCCATTGCATCGACCGCTTTCTCCACTCGATGCCGGAACCGAGCGGGATCAAGGGCCGGATAGCGCACGAGATCGGATTCGATGGCTCCAAACAGGCGCATGAGCCGATCGGGCTCGATCAGTTTCAACCGAGACATCGCTTCGACATCGCCCAGGTCCTGCACGTGACCGCGTTCAATCTTGGCAAGCGCCTGAGCATAAAAGTCGTAGTGAAGGAATTCCACGGCACCATGCCGTGCGACAAATACGCTTCGGTCACGCCAGGCCGGCAATGTGGGTATGAAATCGTCGGGGCTCGCCAGTTCCAGGTTCATGTCCAACGCATCCTTGGCATGCGCAATGGCCTCGAAGACGCCGGGCGGTTCGGGATCGAGCTTGAGGTCGATATCAATCGTCGTGTCGCGCCATCCGACAATCACCGCAGACGCACCACCGACCAGGTAGATTCGACCATCTCCCCGCGCCTCGCGCCCCAGGAACCGCATGAGTTCTCGAACCCTATCGGCGTTGCTGTGTTCTCTTGGCATCCCGCTCGATGGACTGGCTCGCTTCGTCCGTCAGTATGGTCTGACCCACGTTGCCCGGCAACCGACCTTGCGTTGCCCCGCAGTCCCTCCCAAACTTAGGCGCTCAAGAGATCACCAGGTGGAGGGCAGCATGGCCATCGTCGAAACGCGATACGGCAAGGTAGAGGGTGCGTACATTGACGGAGTCCACCGCTTCAGGGCCATTCCCTTTGCGGCCCCTCCCGTGGGTGAGCGGCGCTGGCGCGCGCCGGAACCCCCCGAGCCATGGGCCGGCGTACGCGCCGCCGGCGGCGACTGGGGCACGCAGGCGTGGCAGGCGGCCCGGCCGGGCGAAGGTCCGCTGAAGTTCGTATTCAACGCCGCCAACGCCGAGAAGCGCGACGAGGACTGCCTGCAGCTCAATGTCTGGACGCCGGGCCTTGAAAACGCGAAGCGGCCAGTACTGATGTGGATCCACGGGGGTGGCTTCACCGGCGGCACGGGGGCCACGCCGACCTACGACGGCGAGATACTGTCCCGCCGCGGCGACGTCGTGGTCGTCACGATCAACTATCGGATCGGTGCGCTCGGATTCCTCAACCTGAACGAAGTGACGGGCGGGCGCATTCCCTCGACCGGGAACGAGGGCCTGCTGGACCAGGTCGAGGCTCTCAAGTGGATCCGCGACAACATCTCGGCATTCGGCGGAGAACCCGGCAACGTCACCATCCTGGGCGAGTCGGCGGGCGCGGCGAGTGTCTGCGCCCTGCTGGCGTTCGCGCCCGCCAGGGGGCTCTTCCACCGGGCGATGCCGGTGAGCGGAGGCGGCAGCAGCGCGAACCCGCTCGAACGCGCGGTGCGGGTCTCCGAGGCGTTCCTCGACAAGGTCGGCCTGTCCGGCAACGATGTCGACAAGCTTCTGGCGCTCGATCCGGAAACCATTACGGATGCCGGACTGGGGTTCTCGATGCCGGACGGCCTCGGGAACTTCCGGTCGGTGATCGACGGCACCGACCTCAAGGCGATACCGGTCGATGCGGTCAAGGCCGGCGCAGCGGACGGCATCTCTGTCTTCGCCGGAACGCAGCGGGACGAGTGGCGGCTCTTCACCTGCCGCTCTCCACTGGCGGAGAACCTCGACGAGGCCGGACTGGTCGCCGAGGTGTCGAAGACCGTCGACGACGCCCAGGGCCTCATCGACGGATTCCGACAGATCCTCAAGTCCCGCGGGCACTGGACCGACCCCGTTTCGGTGCTGGCGGCCATCGAGACGGGCCGCAGGATGCGCATGCCCTCGATCCGCCTCTGCGAGGGCATCGCGGCGCGCGGCAACCCGGCGTACCAGTACGTGTTCACCGCGGAATCGCCGTGGGACGGCGGCATCCTGCGATCGTGCCACGCGATCATCATCGGTTTCATTTTCGGCACCCATGCCGGGAGCGACGAGAGCATCGAGTTCTTCGGCGGCGGCGCGGCCGAAGACACCCTCGCAGCGAACCTGCAGGACTCGGTGATCAACTTCGCGAGAACCGGCAATCCACGCACGGAGGTGCTCTCCGACCTGGTACCGTACGTCGAAGAGACGCGCTCGACCGCCGTGTTCGGTCACCCGGCCCGGGTCGAGAACGCGCCGTTTGAAGAGGACCGCCTGCTCTGGGCTCAGTACAACGTGGGATAGCGGTTTGTCAGACTTGCCGCACAGGCTATAGCTGGCTCGGATTAGTCAGGAAGTCTGACGGACGCGGCGCGGTTCGACGTGCCTTTGCTGGAAATCATGGTATGTGACACTGTCGAATGGCCGAACTGACTGGATCTCGGCCATCGGGATTGCGATACGAAAGTCTGCGAGGCTTTTTTAGCTTTCTTGAGGTGCCGTCTTATGACAGGCACGTAGTTGGTGGTTCGCTTTAGCTCTTGGGTCTCTCTGTCCCGGTAACCGCTCCAAAAGGGGACAAGTACAAGATCGCCACCGTCGTCACGAGCGTGGAACGTCCTCGCCAAGGGAAGTCCAATGTATGCCTTTCGACCCGTCAATGAGATCTGGACGGGGTGTCTCTTCGTGAGAGCTTGGTCGACAACGACACCGATGTGGTCACCGCTCTGTACGGCACTACGTCGGCGCGCTTCTAGACGGTTCACGAAGGGATTCAGGAGGTACGGCAAGCTCCAGCCGACGATCAGTGCAAGCGTTGCGGTGCCCGAATAGTCCATTGGGAAGGCGGCCTTCCAAAGCGGTCCCAAGCCTGGACAGAGGTAGTCGACGCAAATGACGATCACGCGGCCCGCGCCGAAAAGGACGACTCCGGCTACGCCCGCTCGGAAAACGACATGGTAACCATGCTCACGCTTCAGTCGGTCCCGAGTCGCGTTGAAGCGCGCAACGAAAAGATACCCTCCGAAGGCCGGGACCAATAATAGGCCGAGAGACCCCACAAACGGACCTTACGCCGCTTCCTGATCCTCTTCGGCCATGGCATTCAGGAGAGTCTGGAAGCTGTCACTTTCGGCGAGTTCATCAGGATCGACAAACAAACCGCCAGCATCGTCAATGTACACTTGGACATCGTCGCTGGTATCTTCCTTTCGCCAAGGCCACGTCAGCAGGGGGTCGCGGGTTTCGGGTTTGCTGGAACTCATATTGGCACTTTCAAAAGGGATAAGTGGACAAGCGGACTATTCACCAAACGGAAGGGGCTTGCAAGTCCTGACAATCCCCTTCGACGACCACGCGCTGCGTTGGCAGGGTAGACATAGCTTGCGAACCAAGCGGGTTGACTAGGGAAGGTCTGAACAACCCCTCATTTCGAGGGTCACGAGTGACTTGCGCGGC
>JAPPGA010000054.1 GCA_028821515.1 Gammaproteobacteria bacterium
AAACGTCAACAACACCGTGTCGCCTAGAATCCAACAAATTTGTCATGCACCCCCGCCCAGGGGTGGGTGATCTGATACGCTGCCTCCTCGATTCGGACCGATGTGAAGTCACTCGTTGAGCACCCAACCAGAACTGCCGCGGCCTTTCGTCATCTTCGGCGAAGCCATCATCCCGGTGGCCGACAACGTACGGGGCCGGCTGGAGAAGCCGCCACCGCAGACCGCACGAGTACACGACTTGCTCGATTTCATTTCGAGCAAGACCCGCGAGCTGGCGGAAACGGTCGTAGCCCTGGGCAATGAGATCAACCAGGACTTTGAGGGAATGTCCGATGCCGAGGTGCATCGCGCTGCCGGCCGCCTCGAAGTCCATATCGAGCGCCTGTTGGCAAGCCACGACGAAATTGAGCGCGCGAACCCAGGCCCGGAGGACTTCGAGGGCTGGTCGCTGCTGAGCGATCTCTATCGCGATGTGTTGCTCCGAATCCAGCGCTGGCTTGACGACATCGTTGATATATCCCACGACCCCGTCGCCGGCCTGAGACGGCGGGGATACTCCACGCATGGCGACGTGACCATCAGGCTCGAGTTCGATGGGCACGAACCGAAGCTCGAGGAACTGATCTGCTGGATCGAGGATCAGCTGGATGAAGTGGAAGCAGCCGAGCTATCGGCATCCCGCAACGCGGGACGCTCGCTGTTCTGGGGGGTCGCAGCAGCCTTCGGGGTGGGGTGGCTGATCGGCAACGACGACTAGTGCCATGAAATCCGTCGCCCTGACGGGCGCCGTGTTTCACCCCGCCCAAGCCCACTGTTTCGCCCATCCCACCCATCCCGACGGCCACGCAAACGAATTCACGAACGTTCCTGTCCCGTCCGCGCGGACAACCGTATACTCGCCGCGATTCGAACAGCGAGGAACTGCTGTGGCCCTACTTGGAACGGTCCATTACGAGGTGCGCGACGGTGTAGCGCTTCTGACCATCGACAATCCGCCGGTAAACCCGTTGAGTTCCGGTGTGCGCTTCTACCTGTCCCAACACATGGAGACGGCGCTCGCGGACGATGCCGTGGAGGCCATCGTCATCACCGGCAAGGGGCGCGCCTTCATCGCCGGCGCCGACATCCGCGAGTTCGGCACCAGACAGAACCCCGACGAGCAGCCGAAACGGCGGGCGACCGAATACATCGAGGAAAGCGAAAAGCCCGTTGTCGCCGCGCTTAACGGTACCTGCTTCGGCGGCGGCTTCGAAGTGGCGCTGTACTGCCATTACCGGGTCGCCACACCGGGCGCACCGGTCGGCCTGCCCGAGATCAAGATCGGACTGCTGCCCGGCGACGGCGGCACCCAGCGCGTGCCGAGATTGATCGGCGTGGAGCGAGCCATGCAGGCGATCCTCACCGGCGATCCCTTCGACACCGAAGAGGCACTTGAAGTCGGCCTCATCGACGCGATCATCGAGGGCGATCTGGTGACTGGCGCCATAGCGTTCGCGAGAGCGAGGGTCGCCGAGGGCGGCCCGTATCCCCTCGCTCGCGACAAGCGCGACAAGATCGACGCCGACCGGAAAAATCCCGATGTCCTGAAGGCGGGAGAAGCCTACCTGGTGCGGCGAATGCGCGGCCAGTTCAACGGCCAGATGGCGTTCGAGTGCATAAAGGGCGCGATAGAGTTCGAGACCTTCGAGGAAGCCACGCGTCGCGAGCAGGCGAACTTCGCACGATGCGTAGCCCACCCGCAGCGCGCGGCGATGATCCACGTCTTCTTTTCCGAGCGCCAGGCGGCGCGGATTCCGGATGTGCCAGCGGACACGCCAACGAAACGGATCGCCAGCGCGGCAACTGTCGGCGGTGGTTTGATGGGCGGCGGTATCGCCATGAGCTTCGCCGACTCCGGCATCCCCGTGAAAGTGCTCGAAGTGAGCCAGGAATCCCTCGACAGGGGGTTGGCCGTGATCGAGAACAACTACGGACGCATGGTCAGAAGCGGCAGGATCAGCGAGTCGGAACGGGATGCACGCCTCGGTCTGATCGAAGGCGTGCTGGACTATGAGGCCATCGCCGACGCGGACCTCGTCATCGAAGCCGTCTACGAGAACCTGGATCTCAAGAAAGAAGTCTTCGCCAGGCTCGACGCCACGATGAAGGAAGGCGCGGTGCTCGCAAGCAACACGTCGGGTCTCGACCTGGACCAGATGGCAGCGATGACCGGGCGCCCCGGCGACGTGGTCGGCGCACACTTCTTCAGCCCCGCCAATATCATGCAGATGCTCGAGGTGGTGCGCGGAGTCGAAACCAGCAAGGAAACCCTCGCCACGGCCATGGCACTCGGCAAGGCCATCGGCAAGATCCCGGTCATGGCCCTGAACGCGCCCGGATTCATCGGTAACCACATGCTCGGCGGGTACACCCGCCAGGCCGGCGAGATCATCCTGCACGGGGCACTGCCCGAGCAGGTGGACAAGGTGATCTACGACTTCGGTTTCAACATGGGTCCGTTCGCGATGGCCGACCTGGTCGGCCTCGACCTCCGCTGGCGCGCGCGCAAGATGTCCGGCGTCAAGGACAAGCCGCTCGCCTCCATCGTGCCGGACAAGCTATGCGAACTCGGCCGCCTCGGGCAGAAGACGAACGCGGGCTATTACACGTACCCGGAAGGCAGCCGCCAGGGACAGCCGGATCCGGCAGTCGCCAAGGTCATCGCGGAGACCCGTGCCGAACTCGGCTTCGAACGCGAGGAACTCGACGATGGTGAGATCCTGAAGCGATGCCTGTATCCGCTCATCAACATCGGCGCCCAGCTACTGGACGACGGTATCGCCCTGCGTGCCAGCGATATTGACATCGTGTACGTCTACGGCTACGGCTTCCCGAAATACCGGGGCGGGCCGATGTACTACGCGGACCAGGTCGGACTGGACAACGTGTACCGGGACATCCTGGCGTACCACCAGGCGTACGGGGACGCCTGGCGTCCGGCCCCGTTGTTGCAGCGGCTTGCGGAGGAAGGCAGTTCGTTCGCGGCCTGGGATGCAGCGAAGGCCAAACGATAACCCCCAACATTCGTCGTTACACAGATCAAGGAGTTGCCATGAGCATAGGAATCGTCGCGAAACTGAGATGCAAGGAAGGCGCGAACGCGCAGTTCGAAGCGGGATTCAAGGAATTGCAGCAGGCGGTGAAGGACAACGAACCCGGCTGCATCTTCTACCTGCTGTTCAAATCGCGGAACGATCCCACCGCCTACTTCGTCATGGAGCAGTACGAAGATGCCGACGCATTGGGGCAGCACGGTCAATCCGACGCCTTCAAGGCCGGAGGCGCTAAACTCGGTCCCTTTTCCGGTGGCAGACCCGAAATTGAGTTGATGGACTTGGTGGAATAGCGGAGCCCCACAAGCGAAGGAGCTCCAGGGCAAAGGCGTCCAGTCACGAAACGTGGTCGAGCGCGGCGCAAACGACATGCCGGCGGCGCTCGACCGGCAATTTCCACGTCAAGGCAAGGACCGACGATGAAACACATTCCCCTGTTGCCGAAAGAAGAGGCCGATCCCGAACTTAGAGAAGCCTGGGATGCGATGCGTTTCGATCTCGCCATATTTCACGTCTGGGCACATGCGCCCCAGGCGTTTCTGAAATACATCCTGTTCAATCGCACGGTCTGGCAGGAAGAAGCGGACGGCATGCCGCTGCTGCTGAAGGAGATGGCGGTCGTACACGCCAGCGTCCTCGCCAACTCATCCTACGAGTGGGGAAATCACGCTGTCTCGATGCTGCGCCGGGGCGGAAGCCAGGCCGAGCTGGAGGCGATCATCACCGGCGACCTGGATTCCGACGTGTTCGACGAAACCGAGAAGCTGGTGCTGCAGTTCACGAACGAAGTGGTACTGGACGGCCGTCCCGCCGAGCCGACGCTGACCGCCATGAGCAAAAAGTTCACCCACAGGCAGTTGACGCAACTCGTGTTCGGCATCTGCGCCTACATGACGAATTCTCGGCTGGCGTCCCTCGGTGGCTGCGAGATCGGCGACGACGAGGCCTACGGCCTGAAGACTGTCCCGACCGAACTCAGGGATCGCCTGTTGGAGATCGCCGACAGGAGTTAGCGCACGCCAGCCTGCACGGCGAGGACTCGGCTGCGAGGACAGCAGGCGTCCTATACGAGCTCGATCTTGATCCCGCCGACCAACCTGGCCACGACGTTGTATAGCGCCGCGTAAAGGGCGCCGAAGACAACGCCCGCCAATGCATAGAGGATCGGCCAGAAAATCAGGTTGAGGGGCCACCAGCCACCGAGGCTCGGCATGGCACCGAACCCGCCAACGAACGTGAACAGGACTCCCACGATAAGGCCAAAAATCGCGGCCAGCACCGCCGTCACTTTTGCCGCCGAGACGATGTCCACGCGTTTCAGTTCCGTCATCCTTGCCTTCCCTTGATCATTGGCGTTGCCATAGAGCGTACACCGTCGGGCCGCCCCGGTCGTCAGACAACAGCTCCATTCTTGACTACACGGCGATGGCGACCGCGGTCCGCCACCGCCGCGATGTCACTCGAAGGATCGCCCTCGACCACGAGGAGGTCCGCCATCGCCCCTTCCATGATTCGCCCCCGGTCGTCGAGGCCCATGAGATCCGCCGCGTTCGACGTGCCGGCCCGCAGGGCTTCGAGATTGGTCATGCCGACTTCCACCATGAACCGCAGTTCGTCGGAGTTGCGGCCGTGCAAGTTGAAAGGCGTCCCGGCGTCCGTGCCCAGGGCGATGCGTCCGCCCGCGTCCCGGAACATGCGTACTGACTGCTCGTGCGCTTCCGCACATCGTCCCGCCTTCTCGACCACGTAGTCCGGTATGCCGGTTCCGGCATTCGCCAGGATGTGGCGCAGTGCCGCCAGGGTGGGCACCAGGAACGTGCCTCGCTCCACCATCTCGCGACAGCACTCGTCGTTCATGAAGATGCCGTGCTCGATGGAGGTGACGCCGCCACGCGTGGCGTTGAGAATGCCCTCGGCGCCTTGCGCATGGCTCGCCGTCGGCCGGTGAAAGCGCTTCGCTTCGGCGATACCGACGGCCATTTCCTGCGCAGAGTAGTGGGCGTCCTCCGGATTGACGCCGGGAGTCATGACGCCACCCGTCGCCATGATCTTGACGAGATCGCAACCGGCGTGGACCTGCTCGCGGACTGCCTTGACCACCTCGTCCGGACCGTCCGCGACGCGACCCATGCGGTTGCCGTGGCCGCCGGTCATGCAGATCATCTTGCCGGCGGCGCGAATGGTGGGACCGGGGAAACGCCCGTCGTTGCATGCGTTGCGCACGGCGAACTCCTGGTATTCGCGGCCGCCGCAATCGCGCACCGACGTGATTCCTCCGCGCAAGGTATCGGCGGCATGTTCAAGCGCGCGAATAACGGCATGCGCGGCGTCCAGCTTGTCGAGCACCGCCATCGGGTCGGGCTCGCCGCGGAACAGCAGGTGCACGTGGCAGTCGATGAGGCCAGGCAACAAGGTACCTTCCGAGCAATCGACCTCTTCGCCGGCAAAGCCGTCGAACTCGCCCTGCGGCGCGACCCGGCCGATGCGTCCATCTTCGACGAGCACCGCGTGGCCGTCGATCATGCGTTCGCCATCGAAGATTCGTCCATTGCGGTAGAGCGTCGTCATGCTGCATCCCCTGCCTGTATCAATCCTTCCGGCGCGGCGCGGAGCTCACTCTCGCCATGCCGCCATCCACCGCCACGACCTCACCGGTCACATAGCGGGAAGCATCGCTCGCGAAGAACACGACGACATCGGCGACATCGGCTCCGTCGCCCCAGCGCTTGAGCGCGATCATTTCTTCCAGTTGCTCTGCGAGGCCCGGCACATCGCGGCGGTCCGCCTCCCAGATCGAAGTGATGATCAGGCCAGGGCAAAGCGCGTTCACCCGAATACCGTCCGGACCCCAATCCGCAGCCAGCGCCCGTGTCATCGCGTCGACGGCGCCCTTTGCACCCGCATAGGCCACCCTTCCGCGGGGACCGCGGAGGCTTGCGATGGACGAGATATTGATGACCGAACCACCGCCGCGGGCGACCATCGACGGACCAAGCCCGAGGGTGAGCATCAGGAGCGAGCGAACGTTGATGGAGAAGACGAGATCAAAATCCTCCTCGGTCAATTCGTCGGGTTTTCGCCGCATCGGTATGCCAGCGTTGTTGACCAGGATGTCGACTCCCCCCACGGCCGCCAGGATCCGTTCAGCCAGTTCCGTTCCCGCGCGAGGCGCCGACAGGTCGGCTTCCATTACCACCGGATCGTTGGAAAGATCGCCTGCCACCCTGTCGAGATCAGGGACCGTACGTGCCGTGAGCACGACTCTTGCGCCGGCCGCGTCGAGCGCACGGGCGCTGGCTTCTCCGATGCCGCGGCTGGCTCCCGAGACAACCGCGACCTTTCCGTTCAGTTCGTTCATTGCTGTCCTCCCTTGAGCAGCACTATAGACCGGTCGCGATCACCAGTTCACGGGAACTTGCGCACGGGCTGATACTCGTACACGCTGGACGCGCTTAAGACGGAATCACATGACGAACGGCATGATCGACGACTTCGGGGCCCGCCACCACCCGTTTGAAGGCTGCTTCAATTTCCGGGACATCGGCGGCTATCGCGCGGACGGCGGCAGGACCATTCGCTGGGGCCGCTACTTCCGCGCCGGCCGCCAGGACCGGATGACCCTGGGCGACCTGCAACGCGCGGCGGAATTGGCGATCAGGACCCAGGTCGACCTGCGGCGGCCAGACGAAGTGCGCACCTGCGGCCGCGGCCCCTTCGAGAGGCTGGGGTCCCGCTACATCGGACTGTCCGTCCTGCCTGACGGCAGCTACGAACAACTCAACCGCGAGACCGGCACCCTCGGCGAACGCTACCTCGCCTACTTTCAGTATTCCCACGAGCCGTGGCGCCAGGTATTCGAAGTGCTGGCCGACGAGGGGTGCTATCCCGTGCTATTGCACTGCACGGCAGGAAAGGACCGCACCGGCGTGATCACGGCTCTCCTGCTTTCTATCCTGGGCGTTGACCGTCGCGTGATCGAGGCGGACTTCGCCCTGACGAACCGCGATGTGCCACGCCACGTGGAGTTCGTCGCGCAGGGCCCGGGTTTCCCCGAAGGCATGACCCGCGAGGCGTTTACGCGGTCCGCCGGCGTGCGCGAAGACGCCATCCGCGTGTTCCTGGATGGCGTGGAAAGACAACACGGCGGGCCGCTTGCCTTCCTGCGCAACCTCGGTGTCAGCGATGCGATGCAGGATGCGATACGCGAGAACCTGCTCGAGGCGGCGCACTAACCAACAGGCCCACTATCCGTCGAGTGCTCCTGGCGGTTTACCCGCCCGAGACAAGCCATTACCGTTCATTCCCCCGACACAGTTGGATGAGCCCCATGGAAACCTACGACGTCATGCGGACCACCTTTGCGGCACGCGACTTCACTGCCGATCCCGTACCGGACGAGGTCGTGCACCGCATTCTCGAGAACGCCCGCTTTGCGCCAAGCGGTGGCAACCGGCAGGGCTGGCATGTCATCGTCGTCCGTGACAAGGCGAAGCGCGCGGCCCTCGGACAGTTGATCGAACCCACCATCAGGCGCTACCTGGCGGAGGTCAATGCCGGCGCGAATCCCCTGAACACCATCGAGCCCGCACAGATTGACCAAACGACCATCGATGCCACGCCGATCCCGTCCGGCTTCATCCATCGCCTGACCGATGCTCCCCTGCTATTGCTGGTCACCGTCGACCTGTCCGTGGTCGCCGCCATGGACCGGGACCTGTCCCGCATCGGCGTCGTGCCCGGCGCATCGATCTATCCGTTCGTCTGGAACATCCTGCTGGCCGCGCGGAACGAGGGACTCGGCGGGACGCTCACTACCCTGGTGGTCGCCATGGAGCCCAAAGTGAAGGAACTGTTCGGCATTCCCGACCGCCACGCCGTGGCGGCGTTGCTGCCGATCGGCAAACCGGTCAAGCAACTCACGAGCCTGAGACGCGGTCCGGTGCAGGCGTTTACCACGGTAGACGCGTTCGACGGCGACCCCTTCGGAGGTCCGCCGTCGGCGTGAGCGAATCTCGGACACGATTGTCCACGCTGTCTCACGCCATGAAGAAGAGTCCTCCTACAGACTGACCGACTACCCTTCCCTATCGTCATGGGTCCGCGACCGGTCGAGAGATTCCCGATGGTTTGGAAGTGGGTTCGCTGGCTGCTGCCGTCGCCAACGCCCCGATTGGAAGACCACGTCTCCATCTGGAGCATCCGGGCAAACGATGCCGGCACGTTCTTCCGCATTGTCGCCGTGCTGTGGCTTGTCGCGCTATTGCGCATCAGCTATAACGCGATGGAACGAGCGGACGTTCCGCTTGTCGGCTGGCAGATTGCAGTCGACTTCGCCCTCGCGGTGCTGGGGGAGTTCGGCAATGTGGGCATCGGGACAGCCATGCTGGCGATGCTGCTGACGCGACCGGTGAACAGGATGGGAGAAACCGCAATGACTTTCTATCAGGCAATGGTCAATCGATTCGTCATCCCGGTGATCGAGAAGCACAAGGCGGAGGGCCGCGAGGAAGGCAGGGCGCAAGCAGACTCGGAGTGGACGGCGTGGAACCGTCGCCGTGTCGAGGCCGAGCGCCAAGGGATTGCGTTTGACGAAACTCCCCCTCGACGCTAGGCGTTACTGATCCGCTTGCTGTCAGAACGCAGTCGACTTCGCCCTCGCGGTGCTGGGAGAGTTCGGCAACGTGGGCATCGGGACAGCCATGCTGGCGATGCTGCTGACGCGACCGGTGAACAGGATGGGAGAAACCGCAATGACTTTCTATCAGGCAATGGTCAATCGATTCGTCATCCCGGTGATCGAGAAGCACAAGGCGGAAGGCCGCGCGGAAGGCATCGAGAAGGGCCTTGAGCGAGGCATGGCGCAAGCAGACGCGGATTGGATGGCGTGGAACCGTCGTCGCGTCGAGGCCGAGCGCCAGGGGCTTACCTTCGACGAGACGCCCCCTCGACACTAGCGACAGCCGCTTTCCGCCCGACTGAAAATCAACGACCCCACCTGTTACGACCAATCGAAGCGCGCAACCCCCGCGCGCCGTGCGAACCGATGAAAACCCTGCTGTCTGCCCTGGTGGCAGCAATGGTCTTGTTTCTGACCTGTCAGCATGCGCACGCAGAAACGACGCCCACACCGCAAGGCGAACTGCGATTGGTCACCGACGGCGAAGCCATCCTCGTGCCACGCTACGACGCCGTCGACATCGCCATCGACGGGAAGCTTGAAGAGCCCATCTGGCAGGAGGTCGCCGGCTACGACAACATGGTGGTGGTCGAGCCCGAGACCCTGGTGCCGACCCGTTTCCGCACCGTTGCGCGATTCCTCTACACCGACCGGGGTCTCTATATCGGCGTCTGGAATGAACAGCCTCCCGAGACGCTTATCTCGCGGCTATCCTCCCGGGACGAGGACATCAGCCGCGACGGCTGGGGCATCACGCTGGACACGACCGGCGAGGGGCTCTATGGCTACTGGTTCACCGTCAACCTGGGCGGGTCCGTCATGGACGGCAAGGTCCTGCCAGAACGGAACCTCTCGTCGGAATGGGACGGACCGTGGCACGGCGCGACGGCGATGCTTCCCGATGGCTGGAGCGCCGAACTGTTCCTGCCGTGGTCAATGATGACCATGCCACCTGCGGACGGCGAACGGATCATGGGGTTCTTTGCGAGGCGCAGGGTCGCTTACATAAACGAACGCTGGGGTTGGCCCGCCCTCCCCTTGAGCGGTGCGCGGTTCATGTCCGCGCTCCAGCCGATGAAGGTGCCCGATGTCGCCCCCAAACGACAGTTCAACCTCTTTCCCTATGCCTCCGCGGCGCTGGATAATCGCGACGGCGACAACGACTGGAGTGCCGGTGTCGACGTGTTCTGGCGGCCGTCGCCCAACTTCCAGGTCACGGCGACGGCATTGCCGGATTTCGGCGCGGTCGAGTCTGACGACGCCGTGATCAACCTCACGGCAAGGGAGACTTATTTCCCGGACAAGCGCCTGTTCTTCGTCGAAGGCAGCGAGATCTTCAACACCTCTGGACGCTCTGCCGCGGCCTTCCAGCGCCGCAGCAGGGGTGCCAGTTCCCAGTTCAGCGGCGCAAGGCCGACAATATCCACAAGCCGGCGTCCCCCTTCGAGCGTGCTCAACACCCGCCGTATCGGCGGCGCGCCGATCCTTACGTACGACGATGACCTCGACATCGAGAGCCATCGCCTCTCGCAGCCGACGGATCTCCTCGGCGCTGCCAAGGTAGTCGGGCAGACGGGATCGATGCGCTACGGCATGCTGGCGGCGTTCGAAGACGACCCAACATTACCCGCAACGGCGACCGACGAAACCGGGGCCACGATCGATACCGCGATCAGCGGCGAGGGGCGCAATTTCGGCGTCGCCCGCGTCCTCTTCGAGAGATCCGGCGACGGCCGTCAGTCCTTCGGCTATATCGGCACCCACGTCGCCCATCCGCTGCACCGCGCCACGGTTCACGGCATCGATGCACAGTTCCTGAGCGCGGGCGGGAGATGGCGCGCGGAGCTTCAGTCCCTGGCCAGCGACGTGCGTTGCACGCCCGTCGGCGAGGACATGAAGCGAAGGCCCGCCTGTCCGGACGACGTGAACGGTAGCCAGCGCGGCTATGGCGTCTGGGCAGATGTCGACTACACGCCTCGTCCGGGATTGCGGCACACCCTGCGGGTCGACATGTTCGACGAGCATCTCAATATCAACGACCTCGGATTTCTCGGGCGCAACGACCAGTACGGAGCTCTCTACACGCTGTCGCTCGTTCAACCCAACGTGTTCGGCCTGCGCCGGCTCGGCAGCCGTATTTCCGTCGGCCAGTTCACGAACAGCGCCGGACAGGCCACCCTCAACGGCGCATTTCTCATGAACGCCTTCACTTTCCGCAACGAGAGCGAGTTGCGCGTGACACTGCGCTACTTCCCGGTGCGCTGGGAGGACCTCGAGAGCCGGGGCCATGGCGCCTACAGGGTCCATCCCCGCAAGGGCATCGAGCTGTCGTTCGGCACCGACACCAGCAAGACAATCAGCGTGAGCGCGCAGTGGGCCGCCCTGAGCGAAGATCTCGGCGGAATGGGCTACACGTGGGGCGGCGGTTTCACCTTCAAACCGGCGGACCGATTCTCGGTCGACCTGGACGTCAACTACCGCGAACGCGACGGCTGGCTGCAATACGTGTTTGACGAAGGGGACTTCGCGACCTTCTCTGCCTCCGACCTGCAGCCGAAGCTCGCCATGGATTTCTTCATCACCGCCCGCCAGCAACTGCGGTTGACGATGCAATGGGCCGGCATCCGGGCAAATGAGCAGGAACTTCTGCAGGTCATCGAGGGCATGGAGCGGCTGCAGCCGCGCGTACGCGAGGACGGTGCCGAGAGCGACGACTTCACGATCAGCCGGCTGATCGCCCAACTACGGTACCGGTGGGAGATCGCCCCGCTCTCCGACCTGTTTGTCGTCTACACGCGGGGAAGCAATCTTGCGAACGCCTACGACCTGGACGATCCCTTCGCGATTCCGCGCGACAGTTTCGGCCAACTCTACCGAGACGCGTTCGCCGACCCCCTGGTCGACCTCCTGGTGGTCAAGCTGCGCTATCGGTTCGGAAGGTAGCCCTCAGTACACGCGAAAGTCGTTCGCCAGCGTGTGGTCGAAGCGATGCGTCTTCAGATACTCGAGCGCGTATCGCAGCCCAGGACGGTCCTCGCCGCTGCGCCGTTCAGTGAGGGCTTCCAGGGCCAGCCCGTGCACGTATCCCGTGTCGTCGTCCAGACAGGCAACCAGCAGATCGTCCAGTTCCTCGACCGGGATGTCGGAGTTCAGCAAGGCGCACATCGCGTTGAACCGGGCCTGGTTCTCGCCGGTCCAGCCCGCGCGCGGGCTCGGCTCCTGCCAGTCCGGATTGTTCACGGTCAGCAGCCTGTGAATGGCTGGCAGGGCGACTCCGGTATTCGTGCCGATAAAGGCCATGGCGTCCAGGCTCGCCCGTGCCACTTGTGGGAGTTCATGGGTTAGAAGCCGGGCCAGCTCCGGCATGGCGCACGCCGCAGCCTCGCCGATTTCGCCCAAGGCGAAGGCAGCGTTGATATTGATCCAGGGATCGTCGTGACCGAGTAGCTCGATCAACGGCTGCACCGCAACCTCCCCCATGGCCCCCATCGCGTACGCCTCGTCCTGAGGAACGACGGCGCCGTCATTCCAGCGGCGCACGAGACGACTCTCGTCGTCCGGACGGAAATTGTCCCGCTTTCTGCGATATGGGTCGTACACCGGCGGGATTTCTCGCTGCAGGCCGGCGTACTGGAGCAGGCTACCCTTAAGCGGCCCGATGGCATCGGCGCCTATCGCCGCCAGCTCGTAGATCGCCTCAAGCCGGGCCTTCTGGTCGGCGCCGTTGAGCTTGCCCATCCATTCGGTTACGTCCCTCGACACCTCGTCGGTGCGGCTCGCGAATCGCGGCGTTCCACGCATCCAGTCCCAGACATAGGACCACGCCCTGGTGTGTTCGAATTGTGCCAGGCGCGCTTTCGGTGCCTGCCAACCGACCTCGCCGCCGTCCCAACTCGGTGCGGTCGGGTTACGCGTACGAAGGTAACAGAACTTGAACATGTACCGGCTCGAATCGGTCCGGTTGCTGAGCGCACCGTGGGCTATATCAAAAGCTGTCAGCATGCAGGTGCCCGCCTTGATGTGGTCGCCGACCAGTCCGAACGGAAAGTCGCTTTCAAACAGGAGAGCATGCAGGTGCGTGCCGGGAATGACCCGGGTTGGGCCACGCATGGCCGGCGTGTCCTGCGGAAAGTAAATGATCATGGCGATCCGGGGCACGTGGTGCCGGAACCGGCCGAGGGGGCACTGCCCATCCTGGTGCCAGCCGCTGTTGGCCGTGGATCCTTCCCCTACTGGCGGTTGGTACTCGAACCCGGTCAGCTCAAGGGATCGATCCGCCTCCGCCAGCGGTTCGTTGGCGTGCATGTAGCGGTGCGGATGCAGCATGTAGTCGTCGCCGAGAACGCTTTGCACGGCGCCGTGGATCACCGGGTCATCGAGCAGTTCCTGCAACTCGGCGATCCGGGGCAACACGTTGTTGCCCATGTTGAATTCCTGCCTGTTGCTCCACTCCATCTTCTCGAAGATGTCCTGGTGGTACTCAGGCGGAAGGCTGCTGTCGAGCAGGATTACGCCATCGCAGATGAACCGCCGGACCTGCTCGTCCGTCAGCTTGATGCTGTTGGGTTTCACCTGCTGCTTTGTCCTTTCCATCGTTGCCGACACTAGAACACGCGCTGGCCGTTCGCCAGCGTGTGGTCCCAGCAGTGCGTCTTCAGGTAGTCGAGCGCATGCAAGAGACCCGCACGGTCTTCGCCGGGCCGCCCCCGCGTCAGGCCTTCGAGCGCCATGGCCTGCACATAGCCAAATCCATCGTCGAGGCAGGTCGCCAGCACGTCATCCACCTCGTTCATGGAAATATCGGAACTCAGCAACGCGTAGAGCGCATTGAAACGGACCCCCATCTCGCCGTACCTGTCGCCGCTGGAGCCCATGGGCTGACGCCAGTCCGGATTGGCCACCGTCAGCACCCTCCGTACTGCCGGTAGGGCCGCGTGCATGTTGGTGCCGATGCAGCCCATGGCGTCCAGGGTCGCACGCGCGACCTGGTGGCGTTCGTCGTCCAGGAGTTTCGCCAGTTTGGGCATGGCACGGGCGGCGGGCGGGCCGATCTCGCCGAGGGCGAAGGCGGCGTTGATCCTGATCCACGCATCGTCGTTGCCGAGCAGTTCGATCAGTGGCTCCACGGCGACTTCGCCCATGGCGCCCAGCGCGTACGCCTCGTCCTGCAGCGTATAGGCGACGTCGTTCCATCGGCGCACGTTCGGGTCGCCAATCGGTACGAATGCGCCGGACTTGTCGATCATGTAGGGACACGTGAATTCGCGCTCCTGGCCAGCGGTTCGAAGCAGGCTTTCCGTCAACGGGCCGATGGCGTCGGCACCCATCGCCGCCAAGGTGTAAATGGCCTTGAGCCGGATCTCCTGGTCGGTGTCGTGGAGGAAACCCATCCACTTCCGCACGTCCTTCGAAACTGAGGCATTGCGGCTTGCGAACCGCGGTGCTCCCCGCATCCAGTCCCAGATATATGACCAGGTCTCGCTGTGGTCGTAACGGCCGAGGCGCGCTTTAGGCGCCCGCCACTCCACGTCGCCGCCGTCCCAGCTTGGCCTCGTCGGAGTTCGAGTGCGCAGGAATATGAACTTCACCATGTACCGGCTCGCATCGGTTCGATTGCTGAGCGCGGCGTGGGCGATGTCGAAAGCGATCAGGAGGCACGTGCCGGCCTTGACGTGATCGCCGACGAACGCGTAGGGAAAGTCGCTCTTTCGGAGATACGGCTGCAGGTGCGTACCAGGAATGACCCGGGTGGGGCCCCGCTCGGCAGGCGTGTCCTGTGGAAAGTAGAGGATCATGGCGAGCCGGGGCACGTGATAGCGGGCCCGGGACATCGGAATCTGCCCGTCCTGGTGCCAGCAGCTGTTTCCCGATGAGCCCTTGCCCATCAGTACGCCATGCTCGCTACCGTTCAGCGACAGGTTTCGGTCCGCCTCGTCCACGGGTTCGCTCGCGTGCATGAACCGGTGCGGATGGAGCATGTAGTCGTCGCCGAGGATGCTCTGCAGGGCGCCGTGGATGGCCGGGGCATCCAGTACCTGCTGCAGCTCGGCGATGCGGGGCAACACGTTGTTGCCCATGTTGAACTCACGCGTGTTGTTCCACTGGATCTTGTCGTAGATATCCCGGTGGACCTCGGGTTCGAAGCCGCTGTCGAGCACGAGCACACCGTCGCAGATGAACCGCCGAACCTGCTCGTCGTTCAACCTGATGCCCGCGGGCTTCACCCGGTGTTCCTCCCATCCCCGGCCGAATCAGCGTGTGCTCCGGCACGTATATTATGCACCGGCCGCGCGAACGGCGTGGCCGGGCAAGGACCGGAGTTGAAGCATGGAAATCGGGTTGGGCCTTGATGCAAGGCTGGGCATGGGCTGGGCGGACCAGGCGGTGCTGTCACGCGAAGCGGCGGAGTTGGGCTACAAGAGCATGTGGACGCCGGAAGGGGCCGGGCAGGACTCCTTTCATCTCTGCGTCCAACGATGGATGGCGAGCCGGGAAGCCGTGACCGGGGGCGTCGGAACCGGCATCGGCGTATCGCCCGTCATGTACCGAACACCCGTGTCTTTCGCCATGGCCGGAGGCACGGTCAGCGAAATCACCGGGGGTCGATTCGTCATGGGCATCGGGACCGGTGCCGCGCACAGGCCCGCGGCCCGGCGTAATGTGGGCCTAGGCCGTATCTCTGCTCTAGCGCTCATGCGCGACTACCTGACGGTTATCCGACGATTGGTGGCGGGGGAGTTGGTCGACTACGAAGGAGAGACGCTCACATTGCGGAACATGCGCCTCGGCATCTCTCCCCCACCACGGACACCGGTCTACCTAGGCGCACTGGGGCCGAGGATGCTGGAGCTCTCGGGAGAGCTTGCGGACGGGGCGTCGCTCAACTGGTGCACGCCCGAGCAGGTCGCCTGGAGCCGTGAACGTATCGACGCCGGCGCCACCAGGGCGGGACGCGACCCATCCGAGATCAAGATGGCGGAGTACGTCCGGATCTGCATCGACGACGATGAGGATGTCGCACGTATAGCGCTGGCCAATGCCACGGCGGGATATGCGTTGGGAGCCAACGTGCCCACTGAGCGAGAGCGACAGTTCGGGTACCGCGCCCACTTCGAGCGGATGGGATTCTCGGACGAACTGGCGGAACTGGACGCGATGCGGAACGAGGGCGCGAGTCCGGATGACGTCGCCGAAGCCTTTCCGGCGCACGTGTTGCGTGCGGTCGGCTATTTCGGACCAGCCGACGGCGCGGCGGCGGCTTTCAAGCGACTGGCCCAAGGCCTCGACACCGCAATCGTTCGCGTGGTGGCCGCGAGGCCAGGCCTCGATTCTGTCAGGGCCGCGATGCGGGCCTGCACACCCGCTATGGTGGAAGCGACCTAGTGGCCTGCGCTATAGAACGGCACGCGAGTGCCGGTCAAAGCGCAGGGCAGTAGGTGGGCTTGGGCGGGGGTGAAAGACGGCACGCCCGAAGGGCTGACGGATTTCATGGCGCTGATATGTTTTGACCTGTCAAGTTGGCCAAGGAACACT
>JAPPGA010000029.1 GCA_028821515.1 Gammaproteobacteria bacterium
ACCTGCTACAGCCGCGTGAACTAATGAAACCGTTCAAAGAGTTGTTCCATGGAAGTCGGGTGTACCATCGTCCGTTCAACGAAGCGAACGGCACGATGACTTTCGATCACGCCAGCCTGCGGGCGCGGGCACGCAGGATAGAAGCGAAGGGCGCCGACGGGTTGGGTTTGCGCGTACACAGGGCGCTGAGTTGGCTGGATGCCGCGGAGCGTTGCGGGGACGATGACGACGCCAGGTTCATATTTCTCTGGATTTCGCTCAATGCGGCGTACGCGGATGAGATCAAGCGGGAATCGACCCCGGAACAGGCGATACTCAATCGCTTCCTGCAACGGCTGGTCGATCTCGACACTGACAACCTGCTTTACGAGTTGGTCTGGTTGAAATTCGCTGGCCCATTTCGCGTACTACTCGATAACCGGTACGTCTATCAGCCGTTCTGGGACCATCAGAACGGCAAGATCGACGCGGATCGCTGGCGCAGAGGGTTCGAGAGCGCGAAGACGGCCGCGCGCAGGGCGCTTGGCGACAGACGGCAGACGGCGACCGTGCTGGCCATCGTCCTATCCCGCCTATACACGCTACGCAACCAGTTGATGCACGGCGGCGCGACCTGGCGGAGCAGCGTGAACCGGGACCAGATTCGCGACGGCACGGCGATCCTCGCTGACCTCGTGCCGCGCGTGATCCACCTCCTGATCGTCAACCGCGAGGAGGATTGGGGTACCCCATGCTATCCGGTGGTGCGGGACGAATAGCTGTTCGGGGACTGCCACTTCGGTCCGGGTGGTCGGCGCTTGAGTTCGAGTGGACTGTACCAATAGGTATTACCAATAATCCAAACAAATGGATAGCAACTGGTTGACACTACTACTTGCTGGTGGCAGTGTTGAGGTCTTGTAGACCACATGCAGCACAGTTCCATCAAATTGGAATTACCGATTTGCATTACGCAACACCCAAAGGGGGTCCGACATGCGTACCACTACTGCTTTTGCCTCTCTGCGTTCGTCATGGCTGCTCGTGCTATGTGCGCCAATATTGCTGCCCCCAACCGCGGCCCTCGCCCAGCAGGAGGACGACGGTGCCGACCTCATTGAGGAGATCGTCGTCACAGGCACGCGGCGCACGATCCAGGACTCGATCCAGCTCAAGCGGAATTCGGTCGAGATCGTCGACGGGCTGAATGCCGACGAGATCGGCGCGCTGCCGGCCCTGTCCATCGGTGAAGCGCTGGAGACTGTCACCGGCGCGGCGACGCACCGCGAGAACGGCGGCGCGACCGAGGTTGCCATTCGTGGATTGGGGCCTTACCTCGGCACCACCACCGTCAATGTCAGAGAGTCGACCAACGGGAGCGGCAACCGCGCGGTCAACTTCAGCATCTTCCCTTCCGAATTGTTCAATTCCATTGCCATTCACAAGACGCAGTCGGCGAGCTACATTGAAGGCGCCGTCAGCGGCCAGGTTCAGCTGACGACCAGGCGACCGATCGAGTATGGCGACCAGCGCGCGCAATTCAGCCTCAAGGGCTCGGCGCATCCCGACGACTCCAATATCGATGGCCAGAGCATGGGTCACCGCACGACTGCCAGCTATATCAATTCATGGGAAACCGAGGGGTTGGGCAATATTGGCGTATCCTTCGGCGCCCAGCTGCGCGACGACTCGAACCCCGAGGCGGAAGCGACGCACACCACGGGAGGCGGGCGGTTCGAAGCTTGTGTGCTGGAATCATTCGACTCCACGGCGCAGCCGCTTGACACATCCGGTCGATGCGACGAAAACGGCAGCGATCCCGACCTGAGCAACGATCAACTTCAGGACCTCATCGACTCCGGCCCCAATTACAACGGCGTCGCGGACATTCCGTTTGCCTATATTCCCCGTGATCGCCAATTCCGCCGGAATACGACGGACGATGACCGTCAGGCGTTTTTCGGAGCGATCCAGTGGCAGCCCAGTGACCGTTTGGAATTCATGGTGGATTTCCAGCAGTCCGAGCGGGATCAGAAGGAGCTCCGCCAGGATCTTCAGTTCGGAGGAACCCAAAACAACCTGCGGGACGTCGTTTCCGACCCGCATACAGGCCTTCTGCAGAGTTTCGTCGCGGATACCGATATCCGGTCCAAGACAACGGACTTCGTACGCTTCGAAGAGTACGAAGGCGCTGGCCTGAACGTTGCCTGGCAAGCCACGGATAACCTGGAAGTTTCATTCGATGCGGCGTTTGCGGACACCAGGCGTACCGAGACGGATGTGGAGATTCGACTGGCTGCGAACGAGGTATTGGTCACGGATCCAGACGACATATCCAATAGGGAAGAGTTCTGGGTCAGGTTCGATGTGAATGCGTCCGGCACGGATGGGCTTACATTGCCGACGGTTCTCAGCACGGACGGCAGCAGTTCGCGCGATCCCGCTTCGCTCCTGGATTTCGACATTAACGATCCCCGCTACTTTACCGCCAAGGATCGCGTGCAGGTTCGAGCCAGGCAGCAGATTCGCGAACACACGATCGATGCCTTGAGGCTGGATCTGTCCTGGTACACCGAGCTGGGTATTGTCAACAACATCCAGGGCGGCGTACGCCTTTCGTCGCTTGAGTATCGGACCTTCGGTGGCAATCGCAGCCGTGCTGGCATTAATCGATGGGACGATGAGGATCTTGACGGCGTCCCCCACGGGAGTAACAACACGCCTGAGATCCGCGCGGCCGTCTTCAATGCCGCCAACAATTGCGGACAGTCCAGTTTTCCGGAGCCTGATTTCCTGTCAGAGTCCAGAGGCGGCCGCGATCTCATCACGTTTGCGCACGGCATCGGCACCGGCACGGGATGGGCGACATTCGATCACGGCTGTTTGCTCGATGAACTGCTCGTAAACTACGGCGGCAGATCCGCAATTCGCTACGAGAATGGAATCGAGACCAACAGTATCGACTTGACCGAAGATGTGACGGCTTTCTACTTGCAGGCCAATTACGAATCCTTGGTGTCCGACAGGCCGGTTCGAGGCAACTTCGGTGTGCGTGTTGTGCAAACGGACGTCGAATCGATCGGCTACCGGACCCCGCTCACCGTCATACAGGAAGAGGGCCTTTATTTTGTTGAGCAAGTATCGGGCGCCGAATACGAAAGCGTGTCGCAAACCAATAGCTATACGGAAATCTTGCCCAGCCTGACCTTCATCATGGATTTCAATGAAGATTGGGTCTTCCGAGCCGGAGTATTCAAGGGCATTTCGCGTCCGGATCCCCACTCCTACGGCAATAGCCGCTCCATCAATACCAACGACTCCGATGATCCGGACTCCGGCTATGCCAGCCTGGAAGAAGCGGTGCATGGCATCAGCTCGCCGGGCAACCCGAAATTGCAGGCTTTGCCGTCCTGGAATGTCGATGTTGGTGTGGAATGGTATGCCAACGAAGATACGTTGTTGGCGGCCGGTGTCTACTGGAAACGGTTCCAGGGTGCTTTCGAGAACGCCTACCAGCCGGAAGACATCCTGATTGACGGAAATGTAGTGACCGGCTCCGTGAGAACCACACAGGTTTCCGACAACAAGAGCAACCTCAATGGAATAGAAATCACCGCGACACATTCGTTCGACTATCTGCCCGGATTTTTGGGCGGCTTCGGTGGGAAGTTCAGCTACAACTATGCGGATTCCGATTTTGAATTTGAGGACGGACACGGCGGTGACGGGATTGCATTCGATGCCGCCGGCAATCCGATTCCGCGCCTGGGCCTGTTGCCGCCGGCCGGGTTGTGGGGGCTATCGCGTCATACGGCCGCAACGCAGATTTACTGGCAGAATGATCGCATCAATGTACAGGTGATCTACAAGGCGCGCTCCCGGTACTTCCAGGGCTTCGGCCGCGATACGACCGCCCGCGTTCGATACGTGGCCGACTACGATACGCTCGACCTTCGCTTGCGCGTCGACGTCACCGACAATGTTGAACTGTCGCTGGAGGGCATTAACTTGCTCAGCGAGCCGCGTATGGATTACCGCGCGTTGGTGGGCCAGGTTGTCCAAACCCTGGAGTATGGTCCGCGAGTATTCGCCGGCGTCAGAGCGCGGTTCTAGTTCATGCCCGAGGCTGCGGGCGGCCCTCTCCGGGCTGCCCGCGACCATCGGCGGATCATTGCCCGGATCAGCAACCCACGGGCCTTTGCGAGAAGCGATCAATGACAGGTAAGCGACTTTATCACTCGGTGGCCGACCGGATCCTCACCATGATCGATGACGGCACGTTCCCGCCCGGCAGCCGACTGCCGGGCGAGCGGGAACTCGCCGACCAACTCAACGTCAGCCGGGTCACGGTGCGGGAGGCCGAGATCTTCCTGCAGGCGCGCGGCATCATCCAGGTCAGGACGGGTTCCGGCGCCTATGTGCTGGACCCGTCGAAGCACAATGAGAGCCTGTCGAGCGTCAGCGCCTTCGAGTTGACCGAGGCCCGCACGCTGTTCGAATCGGAGGCGGCCGCCTTGGCGGCGCGGGACATCAGCGACGAGACGTTGAGCCGCCTTGAGGGGTATCTCAAGAAGATCGCAGGCAACGGCGCGGACGCCGAGCGCGAGGCCGAATTGGCGGATCGGGACTTTCACCTGACAATCGCATCGGCCAGCGGCAACGCCGCGGTGTGCCATGTCGTGGAGATGCTGTGGCGGATTCGCATGGAGTCGAAACCGGTGCGCCGGGTATACGACTCGGTGTGTCATCACGACTCCGAGGCGCGGGAGGCCGAGCACCGGGAGATTCTCGACGCGCTGCGCGCGCGGGACCCCGCGGCGACCCGCATCGCAATGCGCGAGCATTTCCGGCGCCTGATCGAGGCGATGCTGGACGTCACCGAAGAACAGGCGCTGGAGGAGCTTCGACGGAAGGCGACCGAGAGCCGCGAACGGTTCCTCACCAGCTTTCAGCTTTGATTTCAGGCGCCCGCACGGGACAACCCACGTCAAGGAATGGGGATTTGATGATACGAATCGCGCTGGCCGCGCTGACCTTCGTTCTGAGCCACGCAGGGCTTGCCGAGACGCTGCTTGTCGGTTCCCAGGACGAGTTCGAGGACGCCGTCGACAACCTCAAGCCCGGCGATACGATCATGCTGGCCAACGGCGCATGGCGTGATTTCGAAATCCTCTTCACCGGGTTCGGCACAGCCGAACAACCGATCACGCTGACGGCCGAAACCAGGGGCGAGGTCTTCATCACCGGTCAGTCCAACCTGCGCATGGCTGGAAAGTATCTGGTCGTATCCGGACTGATCTTCAGGGACGGCCATACACCCACCAACACGGTGATCTCCTTCCGCCGCACCCGCGGCGACCCGGCCTACCACTCGCGCGTGACCGAAACCGTCATCGACCGGTTCAATAACCCGGAGCGTCACGAGACCGATTTCTGGGTGATGATGTACGGCAGGCACAACCGCTTCGATCACAACCACCTGGTTGGGAAAAGCAATGCGGGCGTCACCATGGCGGTACGGCTCGACGGCGAGGAAAGCCGGGAGAACCATCACCGCATCGACCACAACTATTTTGGTCCCCGGCCGATCCTCGGCGCCAACGGCGGCGAGACCCTTCGGATCGGGACCAGCCATCACTCACGGACCGACTCTTTCACGGTGGTCGAGAACAACTATTTCGACCGGTGCAACGGCGAGCTTGAGGTCATCTCGAACAAATCCGGCGGCAACACGTTTCGAGGCAACCTTTTTTTCGAATCGCGCGGCACGCTGACGCTGCGCCACGGCAACGGCACCGTGGTGGAGAACAACGTGTTTCTGGGCAACCGCGCGGACCACACCGGCGGCATCCGCGTCATCAACGCCGACCAGGTGGTGCGCAACAATTACATGCACGGGCTGACCGGCCATCGTTTCGGCGGCGCGCTGGTGGTCATGAACGGCGTGCCGAACTCGCCGCTCAACCGCTACGACCCGGTCGTCAATGCCGTCATCGAGAACAACTCGATCATCGACAGCGACCATGTGGAGCTTGGCGCGGGCAGCGACGAAGAGCGTTCGGCGACGCCCACCGACAGCGTGTTCGGATCGAACCTGATCTTCAACGAAGACGGGCGGAACATCGTTGCCGTCCACGACGATGTCGGCGGCATCGAGTTTCGGGGCAACGCAACCAACAACGTGGATGAACCGGCGCTGACAGAGGGTTTCGTCAACGCCTCGCTTGAGCTGGTGGCGGCCGACAACAGGCTGCTGTATCCGGCGGACGGGCAATTCGCGGATGTGGGTGCGAGCCGGGAGCTCAAGGTGCTTGACCCGGAGAGCACGGGCGTATCCTGGTATCCGAAGGCCGGCTCCGGGATGCGCTTCGATACCGGCGAGACGATCTTCATCGGTGCCGGTGAGGATGCGATCTTCGACGCGGCGGCCGGCGCTGGCGCTGGCGACGTCATCATGCTTGCGCCGGGCGGATACCTCCTGACGAAAACCATCGTCGTCGACCGGCCTCTGACGATCCGGGCAGCCCCGGGGACGGCGAGCATCGAATTCGAGCGCACCGCGCTGTTCGAGATCGCCGACGGCGGCAGCCTGAAATTGAGCGGCCTGACGATTTCAGGCCGGGCCGCGCCGGACGTTGCGGGCAACTCGGCCATCCGCACGCACCGCTACTCGATGCTGGGCAACTACGCCCTGGTCGTGGAGGACTCGACGATACAGGATCTCAATACCAACCATTCGTTCAATTTCCTGTCCGTCGCCAGACATACGTTTGCCGACCGCATTGAAATCGCCAATTCCGTCTTTCGAAACATCACCGGACACGTCCTGTCCCTGGCGCAGGAAACCGACGATCTCGGCCTCTACAACGGCGAGTACGTTTCCATGGTCGGGTCAACATTCCAGAACATTGAGGGGGCGGTGGCGGACATCTACCGGGGCGGCACCGACGAGAGCACCTTCGGGCCGCATTTCGAACTGCGCGCGTCCTCGCTCGACTCGGTGGGCAAGGGTTCCCGCAACAAGTCCGCCGCCTCCATCCGGCTGCTGGGGGTGCAGGCGACCGACATATTCGACAATGTCGTTGCCGACAGTCGGCCGGTCCGCGTGATCCACACCGTCGGCGATCCCGTAACCCGGTTGGGGGACAACCGGCTTGAGAGGACGCCCGAACCGATCGTCCGGGAATTCGGCGGGCAATAGATGTCCCGAGGGCCGGCAAGCGATACGAAACTTCCGGTGCCGGGCTGCCGTCCACCGGCGACCATCGCGATGTCCGCCGAACAGCAGGGAAGCAAAGCGAAGGAGTAAGGCAACCATGTTCCGAGGCTACTTGAGATGGGTGGTGGTCACCCTCGTGGCGATCGCCACGGTGATCAACTATGTTGACCGCAACGCGCTGGCCATCATGTGGGTCGAGATCGGCCCGGAACTGGGCATGGACGAATTCGACTACGCCCGGCTGGTCATGGTCTTCATGGTGGGCTACGCCATCGGTCAGGCCCTGTTCGGCAAGATATTCGACATGATCGGCACGCGGCTGGGATTCGTGCTCGCCATCGTCATCTGGTCCGTGGCCATCATGCTGCATGCCGTCACGCGCACCTTCGCCTCGCTCGCGGCGATGCGCTTCACCCTGGCCTTCGGCGAAGCCGGCAACTGGCCCGGCGCGACCAAGAGCAACGCCGAGTGGTTCCCCATCCGGGAACGCGCCCTCGCCCAAGGCATATTCAATTCCGGCGCGTCCCTCGGCGCCGTCATTTCGGCACCCGCCATCGCGCTTCTGTACCTGCAGTTCGGCTGGAAGGCCACTTTCGTCATCATCGGCGTCTTCGGGTTCCTGTGGCTCGTTCCCTGGTTGCTCATATTCAAAGCCCCGCCGGATCGTCACCCGTGGCTTTCCGCGGAAGAACGCGAGTACATCCTCACGGGCCAGCGGGACGAAAGCGCGTCCGCAGACGAGGAACAGGTCGCGCCCGGCTGGTTCGAAATGCTGCGCTATCGGCAGAGCTGGTCCGTGGTCGCATCGAGGTTCTTCCTGGATCCCGTCTGGTGGCTGTTCGTCAGTTGGCTACCCATTTACCTCGCTGCGACATTCGGTTTCGACATCAAGCAGATCGGGTTTTCCGCCTGGGTTCCCTATGTCGGCGCCGCGGCCGGCGCGATTTTCGGCGGCTGGCTGGCCCGTTTCCTGCTTGAACGGGGCCGAACTGTCAATTTTGCGCGCAAACTGACCATCACTCTGGGCGGGATCATCATGCTGCCGGCGCTGCTCCTGACAGCGGTCGCATCCACGCCTCTGTCGGCGATACTCCTCATCGCGGTCATCCTGTTCGGGTTTCAGACTGCGATCGGCAACATCCAGACGCTGCCGAGCGACTACTTCTCCGGGAAGTCGGTCGGTTCGCTAGCCGGCGTCGGCGGCGCGGCAGCCGTCGCTGGCGTGCTGATCACCACCGAGCTCATCCCGCGGATCACCGAGGCATCTTTCGCGCCCGCCTTCATTCTGGGTGCGGCGCTGGTGCCGCTTGCGATCCTTTCGGTATGGATATTCGGCGGCCGGATTCGACCGCTGACCACCGAGAACTGATGCACTAAACGGAATGGCCATATCGAGGCTGATATTCGGGCTGACCATTGCACTGACATCGCAAGCGGACGCACATCCCAATCTGATCCTCACCGAGGCCGGCGTCGAGAGAATCAGGGCGGAACTGGGCGCCGTCCCGCTGTTCGACGCCACCGTGGCGCGCGTCAAGGCGGAAGTGGATGCCGAAATCGAACTCGGCATAGACACGCCGATCCCGAAAGATCTTTCCGGCGGCTACACGCACGAGCGGCACAAGCGCAATTTTCTGGTACTGCAACAGGCGGGAGCGCTGTTCCAGATCCTGGAGGACGAAAAATACGCTGTCTATGTTCGCGACATGCTCTTTCGGTATGAGGCCATGTACAAGGACCTGCCCCTTCATCCCCAGCAACGGTCCTATGCGAGAGGAAGGCTGTTCTGGCAATGCCTGAACGACAGCAATTGGCTGGTGTACGTGAGCCAGGCCTACGACGCCATCCACGACTGGTTGTCCGAACAGGAACGGCAAACACTGGAACAGAATCTCTTTCGCCCGTTTGCCGACTTCATATCGATCGAAAGTCCGCAGTTCTTCAACCGGGTGCACAACCACAGCACCTGGGGCAGCGCGGCAGTGGGAATGATCGGCCTGGTCATGGAAGACGAGGAACTGGTGCGGCGGGCGTTGTACGGCATTGAGGACTACAACCGTGGAGTGGGCGCCACCGACGATGACGGAGGATTCATCAGGGTGGAAGGACAGCGGGCCGGTTTTCTGGCGAACCTTGACGCACCTTTTTCGCCTGACGGGTATTACACAGAAGGCCCCTACTACCAACGGTACGCCATGTATCCGTTCCTGGTTTTTGCCCAGAGCTTGCACAACGTCCGGCCCGATCTGAACATCTTCGAGCACAAGAACAGCGTGCTCCTCAAAGGCGTCGATGCGCTCTTGAGTCTGTCGGATGCGGATGGCGAGTTCTTCCCCCTGAACGACGCGCAGAAGGGCATGTCCTACCGTTCTCGCGAGCTGGTTACGGCGGTTGACATTGCCTACCACGTGGGCGGACGGGATGCGAAGCTCCTGAGCATTGCCGAAGAGCAGGGCCAGGTCCTCTTGGATGACGCGGGATTCTCAGTTGCCGCCGCTATCCGCGACGGCAGGGCGCAACCTTATGAGAAATCGACCATCAACCTGACGGACGGGCACGATGGCCGGCAGGGCGGCGTTGCCGTGCTGCGCCAGGGCGATGAAGACCTGACGCTCGTCTTCAAGTACACGGCCCAGGGCCTGAGCCATGGTCACTACGACAAGCTCTCATTCTCCCTCTACGAAAAGGGTGACGAAGTCCTTCAGGACTACGGGATGGCGCGTTTCGTCAACATCGGGCAGAAGGGTGGCGGCAACTACCTGGCGGAAAACTCCACTTGGGCCAAGCAGACGATCTCGCACAACACGCTTGTACGGAATGAGACGTCGCATTTCGAGGGGAGGTATGAGATCGGCAGCGAGCACCACTCGGAACTCCAGTTCTTTGACGCCTCCGACAACGGGGTTCAAGTGGTAAGCGCTTTCGAAGACGACGCCTACCCCGGGACGGTAATGCAACGGACCATGGCATTGATCAAGAACGAGCGTTTCGAAAAGCCATTCCTGCTGGACATTCTCAAGGTGATCTCGCACACCGAGAATCAATACGATCTGCCCTTCTATTTCATGGGTCAGGTCATGAGGGCAAACTTTGCCTACGAATCGCCGGCGGCATTGCGTGCCCTTGGGGAAAAAAACGGATATCAGCACTTGTACCTGGAAGGCACAGGCAAACCTTCCGGCAACAACACAGTGCTCTCGTGGATGGGCCATGGAAAATTCTACACGCTAACGTCGGCGACCCATGCTGCCGACGAGTTGCTGTTCACAAGAATCGGCGCCAACGATCCGGAGTTCAATCTGCGCAGGGATGCGGCCTTCATCATTCGAAGAAATGGCGTCGCGAACACTGTCTTCGCGACGGCCGTGGAGCCCCACGGAAGCTACAGCCCGGTATCCGAAATTGCCATCAATGCAAACAGCAATATCGCAGAGCTGAATGTCGTGTACGACGATGACGATTACACGGCAGTGATGATCGAGGACATCCAGGGGCATACCAGCATCTTCGTATTGTCGAATGACGATGCATCTGCTTCTTCAGAGCATGAATTGGAAATTGACGGCAGGACCTACGAGTGGTGGGGACCCTGGCACCACTCTGAAATCTAGCCCGTCGCGAAAGTCCCGCCGCGTTCAACCGGCGATGCATCTCGCGCGGCTGCCACCCCTTCGGTATGGGACGCGGTCGGACCGGGGGCACGACGCCTGATCGCGCCAGCTATGGGAGGCTAAACCTGCCACGCTTGTTTCATCGCTTCTGTAACAATCACGCCACCGCTCTCTGATTCGATCGTTCGAGTTCGCTACTTCGCTGGTTTGCACTAGCGGATACGGTCCACCCAGAAGTGCGGGATCATTGCGTGAACGCTATATGTGGACGCTGATGATCGTCTGATCACCTATTGCGGTCCGGGCAACGGCGACTGTCGAGAGCTTCGGCTGCGTCCCGACAGGCAGAGACCGGCTACCGGGCCTACGGTGGGCCCCCGTCCGGACGATGGCTACGGCTGCTTCAGTCCGGCAAGATCGCGGGCGTCCTGGATCCGACCGCGATCCGTGATCCAGCTTGTCACCAGTTCGGCCGGAGTCACGTCGAAGCCGGTAACTTCGCCGGCGTCGCGTTGCTCGATGTTGACATCGGCGCCGCTCGCGCTGTCCGCATCGAAGGTCGAGGATGGGAAGGCCGCGTGAAACGGGATTCCATGGTAGCGGCTCGCGATGGCGATGCCCCGTGTGCCGATCTTGTTCACGACATCGCCATTGGCCGTCACGCGGTCAGCACCGACGATCACGAGGTCAATGTCCCCTTGAGACATCAGGTGCGAAACCATGCTGTCGCAGATCAGGGTGACGTCGAGGCCAGCCTGAAGCAGTTCCCAGGCCGTGAGCCGGGCCCCTTGCAGGAGTGGCCGCGTCTCGTCGACGAGTACCCTGAAGCGAACGCCGGCATCGTGCGCCTGGAGCACGCGATTGACCGCCCAGGCGAGATTGATCGCGGTGGGACGTGCGGCGACGAGCACCCGGGCAGCTCTCGCCAAGTCTCCGCCTGCGCGGACCGCAAGAGCCATGCCGTATGCCGCAGCGATACCGATGGCGGGAGCGCCACGCACCTTCATGCTGGCGATGGATGCGGCCACCATTTCGGCACTCGTCTGTTCTTCGTAGACGACCGTCTCCGGCAGCTTGCGCTGGTCGAGCAGCCACAACCTGCTGTCCTCCCACCGAATCGCAGCGGGTACGGTCATGGCAACTGACTTGCCGGATCAAATGCACCGAGCCGCACCCGCTTGTGTCCGACAGGTCGCGAAGCCCTGGCCTTCAACGGATACCGTGTATCCGCGGAGCATCTCTCGGAGGAGACGTTACGTCGCAACGCCAGTTCTGATTGCATGGTCGTCGCCCAGTCACCTCAAGGCGAGCGCGAAGCGTATGGCCTCTGTCACCTGGTACTATCGCCCCACGCGCGATCCGCTTCTGGAATGGAAAACTCTTGTGGAGTGGGCGGAATCCGCTGATAGCCCGCTATGTGACGCGCATCCAATTCCGCCTCGTCGTAGCGCGCCAGGGCGGCCCGCAGTGCTTGTCGTGCGAATCCTGAGCGGGTCGTGCCAAGTCGTTTTACCCGTTCGTCGACCCGCTCCACGAGTTCGTCATCGATTGTGATTTGAATGGTTCTCATAGCTGTACATTAGCCTACGCCCATAGCTATTGAAATGTGGAACCGAAGTGTTGGGTCGTGCGGGTCTCGTCATCGGATGCCTTGCGGACCTCTTCCAACGCACCGATCAGTCTATCCACATCGGCGTCGGTGTGGGCGGCGGTCAGCGTGATGCGCAGCCTTGACGTGCCTTCGGGCACCGAGGGCGGGCGGATCGCAGTGCAGAGACAGCCGCGCTCTTCAAGGCCCCGGCTCATGTCGAGCGCCGCCTGCGGCTCGCCGACGATCAGGGGCTGGATCGGGGATGTCGAGGGGGGCGGGGTGAATCCCAGACGTGTCGCCCCTTCCCGGAACCGTGCGATCAGGGCTTCGAGCCGGTCGCGTCGCCACGCTTCGTCCCGGAGGATGGCGAGGCTCGCGAGTGTCGCGACGGCGATCGCCAGCGGCATGGCCGTGGTGTAGATGTAATTTCGGGAACGCTGGATGAGCGTCTCGATGAGCGCCTCGCTGCCGGCGACGAACGCGCCGGACGTGCCGAATGCCTTGCCGAAGGTCCCGACCAGTACCTGCACGTCATCGACCGTATATCGCGCCGGATCGACGAGGCCGACACCGCCCGGACCATGCACCCCCATCCCGTGGGCGTCGTCGACCATGACCCAGGCGTCCCGCCGCCGGGCGACGGCGATCAGATCGTCCAGGCGGCAACGGTCCCCGTCCATGCTGAATGTGCCGTCGCTGACGACGAGTTTTCGGTTGGCGTCGCTTGCCAGTTGCAGATCCAGATCGTCGTGGTCGAGATGCCCGTACCAGGCGAAACGCGCGCCGCTGATCCATCCCCCATCCAGCAGGGAGGCGTGATTCAAGCGGTCCTCGCACACCAGGTCGCTGACGGACAGGAGCGCGTTGATCCAGATTCGTGATGGCACGGCGATCCTGGTGGACCTCGTCCCGCGTGTCATCCACCTTTTGATCGAGAACCCCGGCGAGGATTGGGGCGATCTCTGCTACCCGGTGGTGGGCGACGACGCCTGATCGTCTCAGCTATGGAAGGCTAAACCTGTCATGCAGTTTATGTCGCCCACTGGCTTCGTCGAAATCGCGCTGAACCCTATCGCGATCATTTCGACTTAACCGAGTCCAATAGGTGTCTGCGTGGGCACCGCCGATATCAAACCCGTTTGCGAGCGAGATGCCGATGAGGTTGCTGATGAGGAAGCGGTCGTGAAAGTCATCCCACACAAAAACCTCGACGCGGAGTCCGGCGGCGCGCAGCCGATCCGAAAGCGCCGCGCGAAATCGGTCTGAAAAGTAAGCACGATCTTCGTTCAAGGGGAATCTACGACTGGGTCCCGATCCTTCGTAGCACACGCGATGGATTTCGACCATTGGCACCGGCTTTCTGTTGCCCAATTTTGTGAGTAATTGCACAAGATCTTGATAGCCATGTCGCGTCGGGTTGACGTGAGGATCGATGAACATGACAGAGTTTGCGCACCGCAGGATTGGATCAAGATGCCCCAGATAGTCGGATAGAGTGCGTGCGACCTTGACCGATGGACCTCGCGACGCCCACCACGTTGCGCTCGACAGCCTATCAATCCGGGCAACGAGAGGCTGGTCGGCATATGCGTGCTTCACCGCTTCTGTAACTATCACGCCGCCGCGGAGAGCTTCTTGGTCGTGTGTGGCAAGTGCCTCCGCACACCAGTCCATATCGTCTTGCGGCTCGCGCGGCAACAACGGTTGATGTGGAATCAACCGTCCCTGCGTGGCGAGTTTCTTTACAAGTTCCTTCCCTCGCCCATGCCAAGCTCGACCATCGGAACCGAAGAGCGCACGCCACCGGCCATTACGGAGGTCGCGAACGAGACCTTCTTCCAACATGGCTTCACGGATAGTCTCGAGCCGCGCCGCGCAGACCTCTTCGCTGGAATAAGACGTTGCGTCGAAGACATCCGGTGTAATCGCATAGTCGGCCAGAAGTGCCATCAGAAGATCTCGCGCAGGCCTTCCTCAAAGAAACCGCCCGGCCACGCCTTCACGAGTTCCCCGCGTTCGTTGAAGGGCATCTCTCGAACCAGGCTCGCCGCGCCGTCGGGCTCGACAAAAAGAACCATCACGTCGTCGGGAGTTACCGAAGGAACGCCATCCGGCAGTGTGTCGCTGCTGGTTTCTCGAATCCGTCGCATGATGCGCAGCAGGAGATGCTCGCTATGGGTCTCAATGAGTAAGGTGTTGTTCCCCTCGCCGAGTGCCGATTCGAGGAAGACATCGCCCAATTCCGCTTGGAGGGCAGGGTGCAAATGTATTTCCGGCTGCTCTATGGCGAGAAGCTGATTCTCCGACGCATATGCCGAGACCAGGACTGGCAACACTTGGCTAATGCCGATACCGACATCGCGATGACTCACCCGAGTGCCATTGCGCTTGTCGATGAGCACCAGATCTCGAAGCACGTCTGAACGTTCTCTGATCACCTCCGTCCAGCGATGGCAGAGTTCCTCGCTGTCTACCGCAGCCTCAATGAGTTCGCGAATGTCTGGGACGAGTTCGTATTGATCGTCACGTTCGGTGTCCGCGACTTGCTGAACGAGCTTCGTGACGGATTCCGAAAGTTCTTGTGGTCCGTACCCTTCGAATCCAACAAGTGACGCGACGAAATCATGCAGCGCCTCTTCGAGCATGTCAGGTAACTCGCGTGAAAGGGCCATTGCAGGCATCAGGTCACGCACCTCCAACTCGTAGGGCGTCTTCAATCGAACTGCATCACCAAGCCATGCGTTTACGCGCTGGCGGACATCCATTCGGTTGCGCACGACATCCCAGGCATAGCCCCCGCCCGCGAACCAGTTCGGGTCGTGGTGCTGCGAAAAGGCCAGATGACGGGGTGGATATGATCGCAGGGGACCGAGGTAACGCAATCGCCGAATATTGTTCTCAATCGTCGCTCCCAATCCTTCCAGCAAGTCCCGCAGAGCCTTCGGCACGAAGAGTCGAACGGCACGCGCCAAATCCTGATGACGGCGACCTCGACTCACAGGCAGCAAGGGATCCCAGCTTTCCTCTCCTTCGCCAGCCGATGACTCCTCTTCCTCGATTCGGGGGAACAAGCCGCCACGAGTCGCGGCACCTATTTCCGGGACTATCGCGTCCAGAACCTCGGTCAACGCTGCGAAGTCCTCTTCGTGAATCTCTTGGGTGGTGGTCGCCAGCAACAACAATCCCTGCAGAAGTGTCCTGAAGACGGGATGCGTGTGATCCAGTCGGTCAAGGCGAAGGCGTCCGCTCGCTCGTGCGCTCATCGACAGCAGTGGCGCACCATCGACCTCCAGCAAGAACCGCTCCGTCGCGACACCGGTCTCCTGGTCCTTTTCGCCCATTGAGACGCTAGGCATCACCGCATCGTTCGCCATGCGCCCCTCGCCGATTGCCACCTCCACCACGACGCTCTGAGCCGAGCGGAGAAGTTCGGCTACGCGGCTCGAAAGCTGCCTTGGGTCCAGTTCAAAACGGAACTCGACCTGCCGCTGTCTCTCTCGGCGATGGACGTATTGGCGGAAGCCGCCGAGATCAATGGCCTCGCCGCCAATCTGGGTTCGTTGCGAGTCCAGATCGCCGGTTTCGATAGCGTGATGGGCAAGCGCGAGCGCATGAAGGACACTGGACTTGCCAGCGCTGTTGGCCCCATAGATCAGGGTAATGGGCCGCAACGGCACCCGTTGGGAGGCTGCGAAGGCTTTGAAGTTGGCGATGCGAAGGGCGTCAATGGCCATTGTGCCTCGCTACCGCTCAACCCGCATGAAATTGCTCGAAGAACACGTCAGATCGCCCGAAAGAGCCCGTGCCATGGTCGATTCAAAGAGACGGTTCAAATGACATTGAACCGACTCCTGACGTGAGGAGTAGTCGGCATTCGCCTTCACAAGATCTGAGAAACGCCTTTGTAGTTCTATTGGTGGAACGGGAACGGGAAGTGATCTCAGCACCTTGAGGTTGATGTTCTTTTGAGCGAGCTGCGGCGCGTTTCGGTCCAGCGTATTACGTAGGCGGTTAATCACGAATTGCACATATTCGGTGGTTGCCTGTTTCCCAGGAACGAATCCGACGATGCTGTCGGGAAAACAAGCATCAAATTCAAGTACACCCGTGTTTGCGATGTTCGCCGCGATCGTTATGCACAACGTTCCAGCGGGCCATAGCTTGCTCTGGGCAAGGCCCCGTTCGGAATAGGTGTGAGAGTACTCTCTGATTCGACCTTTCGAGTTCGCTACTTCGCCGGTTTGCACCAGCGGATACGGTCCGCCCAGAAGCGCGGGATCGTTGCGTGGTCGATGTCTTGAGCGTCCCCTATCCAGTTGACCGATTTCTCCCAATGGCTTTACGGGCCATCGCATTGGATTCGTCACAGGATCACCGAACATCTTGAGGAAAAGAGCTGGCGGTATTCGATCAGCCTTCGCGTTGCCCTTGGATCGTAGACGGCGAAGTTGGTCAACTTCGTCGAGAAGCTCCACGATGCGGTGTTGTTCACTAAGGGGAGGGATATGAACCTCATGTTGCCAGAATCTGTCGAGGATCACGCGTGGCATTTTCGCGCCCGTCACATAGTGAGATGCGTATCGGACAAAGCTTGGTGAACGCAAATAATATGAAAGGAAATCCCGGCAAACGATCTCGGGTCGTGGTCTAAGAGGTATCAATTCAGTAGTTGCCATGCCTGGCTCATCGGGCACCACAACCTTATTCAGATATGGGCGAAGCTTGGAGTAAAGAACATGGCCTTGATCAAAGCTATAGGTAGAGGTTCGGGCATCTGAAGCTGGCGCGCGGTGTTTATTGAGCACAACTCCCGTGCCGCTCTCAATATCCTCAAGGCCGAGATGCCAAACGATATCCTCTGGATTCGGGAAAACGTTGGATGTCGTGGCGGGTGCGATGTCCTCAAGCGTATAACGATGCCACGCCATCATGGGTTCTCTGGGATGTGCCGCTGGACATAGATGGGCAACGCATTGGCGTCGAAGATGCTGCCAACACTTGAGTCGTGTCTGATCGACGAGTGTTCTTGGTTATGGACTATCACTGCTCGACCTCGTCCAATAGCTTCTCCAGCCCGTTAGCGATCTCGCGTTCGATCCCCAAGACCTCCCGGATCAGTTCCGCCGGGTCTTCGTTGGGTACTTCCTCGGCAACGCGGGGCTTGTACCGCGAAGCTCCAAGGCTGTAGTCGTTCTCGGCGACTGTCTTGAACGATGCCCACCAGCACTGCGGCGGGTCGGTGTCCGGTTCAAGAAGGGTGCCGGACTCCGCACCTGGTGGATCTTCGAACCGCGAAGCCTTGTAACTCGTCCATGACGTAAGAAGGCCGGGAAGATCGTTTTGCTCTGGCGTTTCCGGTCGTCCGCCAGCCTGTACCTTCTCGGGATCATAGCCGTCGTTCAGAATCTCGTAGAACCACACACGTTTCGTGGCGGCATCGCTCTCGTCCGGTTCCGTTGCGGGACGTCGGAAGACGAGGACCGATGTCTTGACGCCAGCGTATGGTTTGAACACGCCCGCCGGTAGCGATACTACCGCCTGGAGCTCGTACTCTCGAAGCAGCTTCTCTCGCAGATCCTTGTGCGCCTTTGTTGATCCGAAGAGTGCGCCCTCAGGCACGACAACCGCGCAACGTCCTCGTGGTGCCAACGAACGCAACATAAGGGCGAGGAACAGCAACTCGCTTTTTCGGGACGTTGAAGGCAGGTCTTGGCGGATCGACTCCCTTGGGATCTGACCGGAGAAGGGCGGATTGGAGAGAATCACGGCGTAGCGACGGCTAAGGTCATTCTCTGTTAGGCCGCTCATCTCGGACAGGACATTGGCGCGCTTGAGGCGAGCACTGCGGATACCGTGGAGGACCAGGTTCATCATGGCGATTCGCATCATTTGGCGCGACACATCGGTGCCGTGCATCGACGCCTCAAGCCGACCCCAGTCCGGGATTTTCTCGCCGGGGCCCTTTTTGTAGGTCTGAAGGTTGGGAATGTTCTTTTTGGCCTCATCGAGCGTTTGGTGCCGCTTTTCAAGCCATTCCTCGCCGTAGATAGGTACTTCCTGCGCCTCCTCGCTGTACCTCGCGAGGATGTGGTCCACCGCATCTATGAGGAAACCGGCGGTGCCGCATGCCGGATCGTAGATCGTATCGCCGATATCCGGGTCGACCATTTCCACCATAAAAGCGCGGATTTGGCGTGGTGTGCGGAACTGGCCGTTCAGCGACGACTGGCCAAGATGCGTTAGCAGGTACTCGAAGATATCGCCTTTGATGTCCGGTCCGAGCTTGCGAAAGTCGATGGAGTCGAGTTCGTCGATCACCTGCTTCAACACGTTCGGGTCGACTACCTCAAGCACGGCGTCTCGGAAGTAGTCCGCCACTTGTGGATCGTCCTTGACGAGCGATGCCATGTAGGGAAAGACCTCGTCGCGTACGAAGTTCCGGAGAGCTTCGCCGCTCCTGAAGCGCCACTTCGACCAACGGAATCGCTCGGTTTGTCCGGGAAAGAGTCTGGAAACGGTGCCGCCGCCGAGTCGGTGCTGCAGTTCATGAGAGGACTCCTCCTCGTCAAGGAGCTTTAGGTAGATGAGATAGGAGATCTGCTCGATATAGGTGACAGGATTCGTAACCCCACCCGCCCAGAGGATGTCGGTGATTCGGTCGAACTTGCGGCGTAAGGTCTGGTCCATCGTGATTCCTCGTCAACTCGCTGCCTCGAAGATGTCGTCGTTCAATTGTTGAACCACCCGCTTAAGACCATCCTCACCGAACAACTCCACACCTTTCCCGGCGGCGTCCAGAATCGAGAGTGGTGGTTGAAACAAGTCTTCGAGACTTACGCGACCAGTAGCAATGCCTCGGTTCTTGAGCAGACATAGGTACTCGGCTTGCTGCGGGGTGAGTGAACGCGATACGAGCCAGGCGCGAAAAGCCTCCTCTAACTTCTCCTCGCGACTCTTGATGTGCAGCTGGCCGAGCGCAGCGCGAATGAAGTCGACGAGATTTCCGCTCGGGTTGCGGTAGGCGCGGCGGAGATTGTCCTCGTTGAAGTAGCGATCGGGTCGGTTCAAGTGACGCGCGAGCGCTTCCTCTTCGGCTCCATCGAGATGTTCGTTGTCGCGCACCTTCTGCAGCAGTGGATCATCAGCCACTTGGGAGCGAATCGTCTCCTGCCACTGGCTCACATACTCTTGCTTGTCGACACGCTCTCCGTCCGGTCCAACTTCGATGTAGATCACGGCCTCAAGCCACTCGTCTTCGAGACCGAGTTCTATCAGTTCCCTTTGGCTTGGCCGCCGATCAGGACGCGTTGCGTGGCCGCTCCCCGTGCCGGTGAACACATCGGTTTCGCTGTCGTTGAAGTACTCGTGGTTGCGGAAGAAATCGTAGATCACGAACCTCTGCTTTTCGATGTGCGGCGCGGTGCGGGTACCTCGGCCCCGCATCTGTTGGTAGAGGATTGGGCTGCGTACCCTTCGACAGAGCACTAAGTGCAGCACTTCTCGACAGTTGAATCCGGTGTCGAGCATGCCAACGCTGACAGCGATCATGGGGTAGGTTTCGGTCTTGAACCTGCGAATCAGTGCGTCCGGATCGGCTACGTCGGACGTGATGACTTCGGCGTAGCGACCCTTGTGTTCGGGATGCCGCGCGTTAAGGTGCTGGGCGAGGCGCGCCGCGTGGTGCTTTGTGATTGCGAAGACAATCGCCTTGCCGGGTCCGATGGCCTGCCCCGGTGCGAGTTCCCGATAGCTATCCCAGGCTAGTCTGTCGAACTCGTCCATCATGAGACGGTTCGACTCTTCGTTGGTCCACTCTCTCTCGAAGGCAGCAGGGTCGTAGTGCTCTTCGTCGATTTCCGCACCCTCGGCAATGATTTCCGTGATGCCCGTCGCAAAGCGATAGGGCACGAGATAGCCCTCCCTAAAGGCATCTCGAATGGAATAGCTGAAGTCGGGCTTGTCCGTTTCGCAGTGGTAGAAGTCGTATGTGTTGCGTTCTATGTAGCCGGCTGGCGTGGCAGTAAGCCCGATGTGGAAGGCATCGAAGCGGGTAAGTGCACCCCGCCACGCATCGTAGATGGATCGGTGGCATTCGTCGGCGATGACGATATCGAAGTATCCTGCCGTGTATTCGTCGACGCGACCGATCATGGTCTGAAGCAGCGCCACTGTGATCTGCTGCTCTTGACGCGCCATGCCGGGTCGCAGCCAGTAGCTGGAGTGGGTCGAAAGGATGTCCTGAATCGCCTCAAGCGCCTGTTTCGCCAGTTGCTCGCGATCTACAAGCACTAGAACGCGCTCGGCCCATCCGGCGTTGAACAGACGTTGCAAGTAGAGGCACACGAGATCGGTCTTGCCCGTGCCGGTAGGCAGTTCGATCAGAAAACGCTTCTTACCGAGTTCCAACGCGTGGTCAAGGGCTTGCATTGCTTCGGCCTGGTATGGCCGTACGGTACGTGTCTCGCCTTGGCGGATGAAGTACTCCGGAACCTCCTCCGTGGCCAATGGTCGTCGGTTCTGACGCATCTCCAACATGCGTTCAAGATCGCGTCGGGAGAAAAAGCCGGCGATCGGTCGCGCGTCGTCGTTCTGGTAGTCCCAGAAGTAGGTCAGTTCGCCGTTCGTAAGGAAAACAAAGGGGGCGCCCAGTGCTTTGGCGTAGGGAAGCGCTTGTTGCTTCGCGACGTAGGGATTGATCGCGTTTCTTTTGGCCTCGATCACAGCAAGCGGTCGCCCGCGCTGGTCGAGAAGCACGTAGTCGGCACGGCCGCGAACTGGCTCAAGGTCTTGGCCTGCTTCAAGGACACAGACAAACTCGCCGATCACGCGTAGATCGCCTTCTGCGGTGGGGTCGAAGACAAGATCGCTATAGTTTGGATCGGGATTGAGTGGTTTGAGCCGGATTTCGCGGTGGCTCCAGCTCTCATTTGGCGTGCTAGCAACTTTGGTGCTCGTGTATTTCTTGACCGAGAATTCCCCGCCAAGGGCTGGATCAGTGCAACCGCGATGCCAGACGAGGACGGACCTTCCTTCCCTGCTGCCGCCGCGCTCTGCCCGGAAGAGGCAATGTGAGTTGTCCGGGATCGACGGCTCCATGGAACGTCCCTTGACACGAGCCACGAAATGATCGCGCGTCAACCTGACTTGATCGGGCACTCGCATCCAACCTAGTTCATCGGAATCAAGTCCGACGGTGTGGTCGGGGCCGAAGGTACCTGCAGAGGCCAGAAGATCGTAGACCGGGGCATGCGTCCGGAACGCTTGCGAAGGCGAGTACCCGGATAGCTCAGGCGTATTCGCTGAACCCGGCGCAAGCACTTCGGTTTGGACCATCGACTTGTCGGCTGGATTCCAACCGGCCTGTCGCAACTGCGCGTCGATGACGACACGGGCGTCGGCTTCGCTCTCTCTTGGACTCATCAGACTCTTGCCCATAGCAAGTTTCACCCTAGCAATCCTCGTGCCATCATGCATCGACTCCGTAACGCTTCGTCCAGTTAGTCAACGTCTGATAGCTCGGAAGACCCAAGAGTTGCGCTGCCCGAGTCTTGTTGCCGTGAACTTCGTCAAGGGCTCGCCGCAAATAGTGACGCGCCACGTCGCCAAGGATTTCCGCCAGGTCCAGACCATCGCCGAGTGGTTTGCCGAGAACTCCATCTTCCCTGCTTTTGGTCGGAGGTAGTAGTGCGTCGTAAATGTCTTCCGCCTTGACTATCGCGTCAGGGGTCCAGATCGAAGCGCGGCTCAGCGTGTTCTGGAGTTCACGCACGTTTCCGGGCCAAGGATGCGCGAGCAGAAGATCTCTTGCGCCTACAGAAAGTTCCTTCTCAACAAAGCCGGGTTGTTCCCGACCTTCCCGATTTACCAAGCTCAGCACATGGTCAATCAGCAATGGCAAGTCACCACCTCTTTCACGAAGGGGCGGGAGTCGCAGTATTGCCACTGCAAGTCGGTGAAACAGGTCTTCGCGGAAGGTGCCATCGGCAACTTCCGGGATGATCGGCCGGTTGGTCGCAGCGATTGTTCGCACATCCACATTCCGACTACGCGAACTCCCGACAGGAAGAACCTCACCTTCCTGGAGTACCCGGAGCAGCTTTACTTGTGCGGGCTTGGGCAGTTCGCCGACTTCGTCGAGAAAAAGCGATCCGCCGTCTGCTTCGAGGAAATGCCCATTCCTACGGGTGACAGCTCCCGTGAAGGCGCCCTTCTCGTGACCGAAGAGTTCCGATTCGACCAACTCTGGAGGGATGGCTCCACAGTTCACGGCCACGAAAGGTTTAGTGCGCCGTGGGCTGGCACGGTGGATGGCACGAGCAAGCAACTCCTTGCCGGTTCCTGTCTCGCCTTCGATTAGCACCGGTACGGAGCGGGGGGCGACTCGACGCGCCCGTAGGACCACGCGCTCCATAACGCCGCTGCGATAGATGATCGTATCGAACTCGGGAGCTTGGGACGGTAGCCCTGCACTAAGGCGTTGGAGTTCCTCGTCCGGGCGGCGAAGCAGGTCAGGCAGAAAGTCCGCCGATATGTCAAAGGGAACGGACGCCGTGACGACTCCTCTCTCTCTGGACGACTCAATTAGCTCTGCAGGAAAGCGCGTCTTGGCAAGGATGATCCACACAGCCGCCATGGCGGGCGTCCCAGGGCTTAAGTGATACGTCAATGAAGTGTTGTCAGCATCATCGGCCAAAGCCCTTTCGCTCGCGCGCACGGCGGCAACGTAAATCTCGCTAAAGTCGGTTGGGCTTGTGAGCTGCTCGCGCAGCACATGTACCTTAGGGGTTCTACCAACACGATCCTCAATCCAACGGCTGTAATGGTTGACAGATCGATCTTCGTGGTCGGCGATCAGGAACGCGTGGTCGAACTGGCGCTCCTCAACGGCTTGTGCCACGGGGCCGATCCCCAGAGGTTCTTTCGACTCCGCGGCTCGAAGATCTGCGTGTCCTATCCAAGAAACAAGAACGCCTCGCATATTCGCATCGTACTACAAGGATATTTGCGTTGGCGCAAAAGAACTTGTTTGCTGGTTGGGAGGCGTACTGTTGCGTTGCTCAGCAGCCGTCAGCCAAGTCGTCAAGGGTTCAGCCAAGGTCACTTCAGCGTGCAGTCACGGCGTGGTCGAAACGGCCGCAGTTCGCGATCGAGCTTGGGACGACTTCGGCGGGCGTGACGACCAAAGCGAGGTTGTGAACGCGCGCGCCAACGGGAGTCGGATCGTGCAGGTCACTTCGTCGGTATCTTAGGCTGACGGCAGACAGCAGGTGCGACGTATATGCGGGCGCGGCATTTTGTCTCGGTTCATCCTTTCTTCGCAGATGGTTGGGGCGTTGTGGCAGCACGTCCGCTGGAGTTTCCCCGCCTACCGGCCCGTCGCGTTCAGATTGGTTCGGGACGCCTGTCTCGGATTGTGAGGCCGTAGTCTCGGCGAAATTACGGATATCGCCGAATCAACTCAAGTTCGTCCAGCCTATACGCCATCGCCTCCACAGACACTTTGAATTGTTTGTGCAGCGAGATGATGTGGTTGCCAAGAATGTCCCGGCTACAACGAGCGAGTGCGAAAGCCCTTTCCCGAGAGTCCGGGTTTGCCCGCAAGAGGCGTTCGGGCTCGTTCGAATCCAGCAAGAACGCCATGGCATCGTTCACTTCAATAGGTAGAGTTCCGAACGCTTCCGCAGCTCGCTGCTTCACCAAGTTCTCCGGCATGAGAAAACTCGCGGCAAAACGATCCGCTCGACGCTCCACGGGGTCGCGAATGTGCTCTCTTGGAGCGCGTATGGACCGCTCGCGAAACGCGATTTTTGGAGAATCAAGAACGATGTGGCCCAGTTCATGCGCGCCAGTAAACCGAGCCGACGCAAATCCGAATCTTTGGGAAACAGTGATTCTCTTTCGTCCAGGATCGACAATGCCCGCAATTGCAGATTGTGTGTTCGGGGGCCAGTCGAAGATCTCGGGAACAGAGACGTATGTGTAACCGAGTAGCTCTACGGCGACCCGGGGATCCAGCATATCGACGGGATCTTGGGGCGCGCCAAGCGGCCAGACCGCGTCTCTGCTGTTCCAAATCAGGCGATGGATCTCGGAGGCGGCAGTCGAGACGGCAGTAATGGTCATAGACACAAGATATAGCGCTTTTTGTGTGCTCGGTCAACTACATGTGGATGCTGATGATCGGCTAATCATATTCGGTCCGGCACGACGGCTACTTTCGAAAGCTCCAAGCGCGTCCTTACGGACCAAGACCAGCTACTGCGCCTACGGTGGTTCACCGCTGGACGATGATTGAACCACTGCCATCCTCACTTCAGTTTCGCTAGGTCGCGTGCGCTTCCGATACGACCACGATCCGTGATCCAGCTGGTCACCAGTTCGGCCGGGGTCACGTCGAATGCCGGGTTCCGAACGTGTACTCCTGGGGCCGCCCGAATCGGGCCGGTAACTTCGCCGGCGTCGCGTTGCTCGATGTCGACATCGGCACCGCTCGCGCTGTCCGCGTCGAAGGTCGAGGACGGGAAGGCCACATGGAACGGGATACCGTGGTAGCGGCTCGCGATCGCGATGCCCCGGGTGCCGATCTTGTTCACCACGTCGCCATTGGCGGTAACCCGGTCGGCACCGACGATGACGAGATCGACCATACCCTCCGACATCAGGTGAGAGACCGTGCTGTCGCAGATCAGGGTGACGTCAAGACCGGCCTGAAGCAGCTCCCAGGCCGTGAGCCGCGCCCCTTGCAGGAGCGGCCGCGTCTCGTCGACGAATACCCTGAAGCGAACGCCGGCATCGTGCGCGAGGTATAGCGGGGCAGTTGCGGTTCCGAGCGCGGAGACGGCCAGGGCGCCCGCGTTGCAGTGCGTCAGCACCGCGCTGTTCTCGCCGATCAGCCCCATGCCGTTTGCGCCGATCGCGTGGCACATTTCGGCATCCTCGCGATGGATGGCTTCGGCTTCCGCGACGGCATCGTGCGCCTGGAGCACGCGATTGACCGCCCAGGCGAGATTGACCGCGGTCGGACGTGCGGCGACGAGCACCCGGGCCGCACCCACCAGATCCTCACCGTCTCGGGCGGCGAGCGCCATGCCATATGCGGCGGCAATACCGATGGCCGGCGCGCCTCGAACCTTCATGGTGGCTATGGATGCGGCCACCATCCCCGTACTTGTCTGCTCCTCGTAGACGACTTCCTCGGGCAGCTTTTGCTGGTCGAGCAGCCACAGCTTGCCGCCTTCCCATCGAATCGGTGCGGGGACATTCATTGCAGGCGACTCGCTGCGCCCAATACAACGGGGCGCGGCCCCCCTCTGTGCCGGGCCGAGCGAGAAACCTGAGCGTTCAATGAACTACGGGTATGCACGAATGACTTGCCAGTGGGCACGTCATCCCGAAACGGCTGTCGCGATAGCCTGGCACTCATTCATCGTTCCAGGCGTCCAGGAGATCACCGCCCCACGCGCGGTCCTCCTCCTGAACGGCGAACTCCTGTGGCGCAGGCGGGATTCGGCGATATCCGACGATGTGGCGTTCTTCTGCCTCCGACTCCTCGTAGCGTGCCAGGGCAGCCCGCAACGCATCCCGTGCGAAGCCTGCGCGGGTCGACCCAAGACGCTTCGCTCGTTCGTCGACACGTTCGAGAAGCTCGTCATCTATCGTGATTTGAATAGTTCGCATCGCCATCTCAGCGCATTTGTATGGATTCTCGGATGCGCATCGTCTACACCGTGTTTGACGAAGTTCTCTTGCCAGCGACCATGCTTGCGTCCTTGAGGGCGCGGAGTAGTTGATCCACGTCCGCGTCCGTATGGGCTGCTGTCAGCGTGATACGCAGTCTTGAAGTGCCTTCGGGCACTGAAGGTGGACGGATGGCCGTGCAGAGGCAGCCGCGTTCCTCGAGGTCCCGGCTCATGTCCAGACTGGCCTGGGGGTCGCCGACGACCAGGGGCTGGATGGGAGACGCCGACTCGGGCAGCGTGAAACCGAGTTGCGCCGCACCTGTCCGGAATCGTTCAACCAGTGACACCAGCCGATCTCGCCGCCACGACTCGGCCTTGGCGATGGCGAGACTGGCGAGTGTCGCGACGGCGATCGCGGGTGGCATGGCCGTCGTGTAGATGTAGTTCCGGGAACGCTGGATGAGCGTCTCGATGAGCGCCTCGTTGCCGGCGACGAACGCGCCGGACGTGCCGAATGCCTTGCCGAAGGTCCCGACCAGCACCTGTACGTCATCGACGGTGTATCGCGCCGGATCGACGAGGCCGACACCGGTCGCACCATGCACCCCCATCCCGTGCGCGTCGTCGATCATGACCCAGGCGTCCCGCCGCCGGGCGATGGCGATCAGATCGTCCAGGCGGCAACGGTCCCCGTCCATGCTGAACGTGCCGTCGCTGACGACGAGTTTTCGGTTGGCGTCGGTTGCCAGTTGCCGATCAAGATCGTCGTAGTCGAGATGCCCGTACCAGGCGAAACGCGCGCGGCTGATCCATCCCCCATCCAGCAGGGAGGCGTGATTCAAGCGGTCCTCGCACACCAGGTCGCTGACGGACAGGAGCGCGTTGATGACGCCGACGTTCGCGGCATAGCCGCTGGAGTAGACGAGTGCCCGCGGACGCCCGGTGAACTCGGCGAGCGTGGTTTCGAGTTCCTCGTGCGCCTGGGTATGACCACAGACGAGGTGCGATGCGCCGGCGCCCACGCCCCAGCGCTCGACAGCCGTCTTGAATGCCTCCGCGACGCGCACGTCGCCGGCCAGACCGAGGTAGTCGTTGCTGCAGAAGTTCAGCAGTTCCCGCCCGTCAACCCGGATCGCGCGGCCCTGCCGGCTGCTGACGTTTCGGCGCTTCCGGTACATGTTTTGGGCGCGAAGGGTATCGAGCCGTTCCTGGAGGTCGCTGAAGCGGGGCATTCGATCATAGTGCCCGCGAACACGAGTGGTCGCGGTGCGATTCCACTGTTTGTGGAAGGTTGCGAACGTTAGCCAACACGCGAGTAGGGATACGCGTTCTTTATGTAGGCGTGCAGGAATCGTCCTTTTGATCCTTCGGCCATCATGCGGTCATACATGTTTTCTGGCACGTTGTAATATTGGTAGAGCGATCCATCCAAGAACTCGACTTCAAGCGTCTCTGATGCGGCATCGTATCCGACGGAAGCAATGTTTGATGATGAAACGGAATATCTCTGCATAATAGGCCCTTAGTCGTCCTCAGACAGATCTTTAACTGACTGGCGGTCAATGCCTAGATCATGCACGACCGCCCGTGGTCGTTGTGAGCGCCATGACGCCACTACGCGATCGTAGCCTTCGACTCGCCGGCAAAGTGACCACTGCAAACTGACATCGGGGTCAGCGCTTTGCGGCTGACGATCACTCGGCGGAAGGGTAATGCGGCAGCGCATAGGAAGCTTGGCTGCTTCACCCATGATGATTGCTTCCCCCGTGCGAAGAACGGGCAGCACGTCGAGAAGCCCTACGAGGCCATCCGGAAGTATGCCCCTAACGCGCTGCCGGTCGGCAGGGTTCGACAGCCGGAGGGCGAAGAAGGTGCCGCATTGAGAAAGGATGGTTTCATCAACCTCGGAGGGGCGCTGACTGATAACCATAGCTCCAACGCCGTATTTCCGCCCTTCTTTGGCGATCCGCTGGACCGTCTCCGACGCTAGGCTGTCGGCGTCGCTCGACAAGTATCGGTGAGCTTCCTCCATGACGACCAGCAACGGCCGGTCAATGCCACCCTCGGACTTCTCGCGACTCCAAAAGAGAGACTCATAGACGACCTTAAGAATTGACCCTATTAGTCGTTCGAGCACTGTGCTCGGTACGCCGGAAAGATCAAGTATTGAGATTGGCCTTTTGCCACCTATCCATCCAGCGAGTAAGGCGTCGAGGTCAAGTTGGGTATGGCCGTTGAGGTCTGGCTCCCAAGGGCCGGGATGGAGCAAGAAGTCATATCTTCGATCCAAGAGACGGGAGCGGAGCAGATTGAGTTGTCGTCGAATACCGACTGCTTCCGAATTAAGGAAGGGCCCTTTAGCGCCCATCGCGTGCGGCTTGTACCGAGGGGCAGTCAGAGTATCGGGGTCACCCGCATCTTGTAGTGTGGGTTGATCCCTATCGGGGCCCTCGAACGTCATGACCTCGAAATTAGTGAGGTCGTACCAAAGCTGCTTCAAGCTAAATGGGAGGGGCGTATCGACGGTGATAGAGCTTTCTGCAACCCCCGCGAACGGTGAGGACGTATGCGATTGGACCTTGAGTTCGAATATTCTGTCGTTGAAAGCAGTTTCTCTCGGTCCGTCATCCAAACCGCCGGTTAGGAAGTGAAGCAGATCGGATGCACTTAGCGCCCAATAGGGAACAAACAGCTGTTTTTCGTTGGGCTCCGGATCGACGGAATAGATGGTGGCTACACCGGAGAGCGCGCGGCGGTATTCTCCATGGATGTCAAGCATTAGGATTCTGGCGCTCGGATACGCGGCGTCCTTTGCGTAGTCGGCAGTGATTGCTTGCAGCAGGCTGGCTATGGTGGTCGATTTCCCGGAGCCGGTTGATCCGAGGACGGCAGAATGGCGCGTTACCAATTCATCTAGGGAGACCCTCGCCGGAATGCTCTCGGCGCTTGATAGCGAGCCGACAATGACATGTCCGAACTCCTCGGTGCCGTAGACTCGACCAAGGCCACTCTCCGTCGCAATGTGAACACTGTCACCATAGTTGGGGTATTGGCTGATCCCGCGTTCGAAAACACCGCCAATTGCCTCTCCAACAAGTTGAACTTCCATCCAGCGACCGGTATCTGGGTCATCCGTGTCCGGCAACTGAGGTGCTGCCTTGGCCCCGACCTCAGAGACGATACCAAACAAGTCCTGATAACCTTGGGGGATGCGGACAAAGCTGGCGACTTGACCAATACGGTAAGCACGGCCCTCGATGATGGAGAGACCGGACGCCACCGATTGTGCCAGATGGACGCTGACGGACGAACCCGAAACGGAGGCGACCGTGCCGAGATAGGTCGGATCCCGGCTAATCATGGACGCTGTCGTTCGAAAGTTCGTTTGCGGCTGTCGTTGGTTCTATAGTTCTTCTCCTTCAAGCGCAGACTCTGGAGGATCGCCCACAGGTCTGAAAGTAGTACCCTGGGCCAGCGCGAAGAATCTAGCAAGCATCGCGAAGTCGCCCAATAGGAACTCTCCGTTTCCGCTCGCAGGGTCAATTCGCCAGAATGTTGTGCGGATGGCTCCCCAGTCTTCGGTGGGTGGTTGGCCGGGCTGCCACGATCCTCGCACAGCCGATATCACGGCAGCGTCCTGTGCATAGACGCTGAGATTCGGCCGACGAAGGGCGAGCTCGGCAGCTGCGTGCTCTTGAGCGAATGATCGGTACTGAAACGCGAGGACCGCGGTGTGTGTGTTGGCAGCGAGCGACTCGTCTAGAACGGCTGTTATCTGAGCATCCAAGAAAGAGAAACCCACACAGAGGAGAAGGCTGTCCGGCGTCATCAAGAACGAGCGAAGCCGCTCAAAAAGGGCCGAATAGGGTTGGCGCGTGATCTGGTCGTACTTGAGATGATCGGGATAGATGAGCATGGTGGCATCGCGGCTACCGGTCCTGATGATCGCAGCATTTGAGAGTTTCCAGCCCAGCGATCCATGAATCTTCCATAGCCGAGACCACCGAGGTGGAAGTACATCATCTGAGATGCTAGTCGGATCAAAGAAAGGCCTGTGAGCACCGACGAAACCGTCGAAGTACGGAAGCCGTGCCCGTTCAAACGCTTCTTCCAGGAGGAGGTCGTAGTTCGGCGTGAATATCTCGATCGGGTGGTCTCGATGTGCGCCGCCGATCCAGGAAACGAGGTCGGTGAAGGCGTTTGGTTCGTCGGGGAGCGGGGGCGCAACCTTATGCCCAATCTTCCGACAGATGCGGTCTGCCAAGACCTCGTAGCCGGCACCGTTCAGATTGTGGACTTTCGCGTTACCGATCGCTTGCGAAAGCTGCCGGACCCGGGTCAAGATCATTTCGATGTTGGGATTCTCGCCCAGTTCAGCTGAGAGGATGTCAACAATTGCCCTGTCGTCCGGTTCTAGTTCGTGGATGACGACATGAGTCAGCCGCTCAACATCGGGGATAAGTGGCTGGCCGTCGGGGTCGAGGTCCCCTTGGGCATTGACTTTGATTGCGACAGGCGCGCCAGCGCCGATGAGCAATCCGATGCGTTTGCGGCCTTGTGAGAGGATTTGCCGCAACTCGGTCATGTAACGATCAGGGTTGTGGATTGTAGCTTGAGTCATGGGAGGGGTCGTTGGCCTAAGCGCCGTATCGTAGAGCCATTTGGACAACGTTCCTCAACTGAGTCTGTGCGATTGCGTAGTCGGATGTCCGCTCACAAGCCATGCCAGATCAAAGAGCGGATCATAAGAGTGACCTGCTTCCCGTACTCAAACCTCTGGTTTGTGTCGAATCGTGCCGCACACATAGCCAAGGATAGCTGAGTACCCCAACTTGTCGGATCGACGTAGGCCGGTCATTTGGAGAAGCGAGTCCATGCTCGGTCGACTTGCTTTCATCGAAGCGGCAGGCTGTCACCTGGCGATGTTGGTCTGACTCGGTACCGGGATGTTGTGATGTACCCCAGCCCGGGTGGTTTGGCCGACGAACTACGCCGGGTGGATCGAACGGCACCATCCGAGATGGACGATCCATCGACTTTCGGATATCCCTGTTGCCGTACGCCAGGTTTCCGCAAGGTGATGTGGCCATCACAAATTTCTCCGACGCCGCCGAATAGGCAAACCTGCTACGCCAATTGGAGCTTCTGGCGCCGTCTCGCGGGGGCGATTCGCCATCGACCTGGCGTACGCGTTCGACCTACCGTTAACGGATGGTTGTGCCGCCCTCCGAGACCTTCCGGGAGCATCCTTCAGCGGATGGGCAACACGGCGGCAGGGCTCGGCTCGCCGCGGCATGTCGATTCCTGTCTGCTGTGTGGGAGGAAGCGAGAGCGGTGTTCAACGCCGTCTTTTCTGCGTTGCTCGCGCTCGGTGCTGTCGTCGGGGCCGGATACCTTACCGGTGTCGCCCGTGCGCCGTTCGCGCTGACTTCGGATTTCGTGGCGCTGCACATCGCCGACGCGTTCCGGGTGCCGGCGTACGCGATCGCCATCTACTGCGGCGCAGAGATCGCGCAGCGGGAGGCCGGGGCAACTATCGGGGCGAAGGCTGCCGCGTTATGCGTTGCTCTCGTCGTGGTGTTGACCGTCTTCGGGATCACGGCCACCGGTGTGCAGACGGTTCGCGGCGAATCCGATATGGACGTTGTTCTCTGTGCGTACGCCACCCATGTCAACTTCGGCTGGCACGTGGTGCTGCTGGGGATGGTGTCCATGGTTCTGCAGATCAGCCTGCGTGACATGCTCCCGAACTGCGTGGCGGCCGACACGCGGTGGGCTAATCTGTTTTCCGGCAAGCGGTTCGTTATGTCGATCGTTGCAGCGGTGTTCCTCGCCGCCTGGGTGCTTGACGGTGGGGATGCGCCGTTCGGTCCGGGTTCCGTGCGATATTCTGGGATGAACGGTTACGGTCACCATCCGAAACTGTTCTACGTGTCGGGACTGTACTGGACTGCCCTCGTGGGGATCCTCGTGCTCGCGGCGCACGCGCGGTCGCGTCGCGACGAACGGCGACCCGCACGTGTCGTCAACTTTGGCGTGCCGGCGCTTGCGGTCTGGATCGGCACGGGCTGCTGGATCTACGCAAACGGGATCGACCAGCAGGCGTCGTCCCGGTGGCAGCAAGACCACCAGCGCGTAGCCGATTCCGGCGTTCCGCACGTCGTGGCATGGGACCTCGAGATCGATATCGATCCGGTCGAGTGTAGCCTCGAAAGCCGGGGTTCGGCGTTGCTGGCCAACGTTCGGGCCGAACCGATACGCGAACTCACGCTCCTCGCCCCGAGAGGAGCCCACCTCATGAGGATCGACATCCCGAATACGTCAGCGTTGGAGCGGAACCCTGAGTTCCATCGCTACGCCTTCGCCCGGCCGTTGCGTTCCGGCGAGCGGGTCAGGATGCTGTTCGAACTGGTCTTTCAGGGACGTGGTCTCGACACTGACGGGAGTGCGTCCCGGCTGGTGCAGAACGGCACGTTCCTCAAAAGCGGAGATGTCGTTCCCTCGTTCGGCCATGACACGGGACACGAAGGGGAAAGGGTTCCGGCCACCCGGATCAGGACCGTCATCGGAACCAGCCTGGACCAGGTGGCCATCGGTCCCGGAGTACTGCTGCGCGAGTGGAAGGAGAACGCGGGACGGTATTTCGAGTATGCCCGAGGTCCGCATGCGTCCCGCGTGGAGGCGCCTGGCGGTCCGGGCCTCGCTTTCTCGATCCACTCCGGCAGGTATGCGGTTGCACGCCGCCACTTCAACCATATGACGGTCGAGGTCTTCTACCATCCGGGCCACGAGCGCAATATCGACGCGATGTTCCGATGCATCGGGAAATCCCTTGCGAGTCGAACCCGGGGGCCGGCGTCCTATCCGGACGCGTTGCTGCGCGTCATCGAGTTCCCTTATGCGGGCGAGACGCGCGTGGCTCCCGATGCAATCCTGTTCTCAGAGTGGCGTGAATTCGCTTTCGACCTGCGCGGCGGCCGTGGTATCGACGCGCTGTGCGAGAGTGTGGACCGGGCGATCACACGCCAGTTGGCGGGTTCCGGCGGCACGGACTCCTAAAGGCTGAACCTGTCGCCGGTGAACGCGGAAAACGTGGCGCGCGCTTCGGGGTGGATGGCGTCGACCGGGGTGATCGGCGCGATGATGTGCGTGTGAATGCCGGCGTCTGCGTCTTCGCGAATGCCGTCACGCACTTCCTCCGCGCTGCCGATGAGGGCGATCTCGTTGATCAAGTCCTCGGAGAACGCGGCCGCGGTGCGGGCACGGTCCCGGTTCGCCCAGCCTTCCGTGAGCTCCCGGGCGGCATCTTCGTAGCCCGACCATGCGAGGAACCTGTTGTAGGCCGGATTGGCATAGTAGGGGGCGTAGCCGGCGCGGAATCGATCATAGCCTTCCTGCTTGTCGCCGGTGACCAGGACCACCTTGCGGTTGACGATCTCGATGTCCTCCCAGTTCTTTCCGGCACGGGCAGCGCCGATCCTGACGTGTTCCATCATCTTCGGCAGCGCCTTCTTCGGCCACAGGTTGAACACCACGCCGTCGCCGTACTCTGCCGCCATCTCGATCATCTTCGGCCGGAGCGCCGCCAGGTACAGCGGCGGGGGATTGTCCATGGGCGCCTGCCGGTAGCCGTTGCTGGCGAGTGTCTCGAGATCGAAATCCGTGCGTTCCCCGGTCAGCATGTGGCGCACGATGATCGCGGTCTCCTTCACGCGCGTGAGCGGCTTTTCCAGGGGGATTCCGTTGAAGCGGGTCATGATGGCCTCGCTGGACGAGCCAAGACCCATGACGAAGCGTCCGGGGTACACCTGGCCGAGCACGTTGGCAGTGGCTGCCAGCACGGATGGGGCACGCGTATAGACCGGCGTGACGGCGCATCCGACGCGCATTGTCCTGATGTAGGTGCCAAGCGCCGCCAGCATGGTCAGCGAGTCCGGCGATGCCGCATCCGAGAACCAGGCGTCGTGGTAGCCGTTCTCCTCGGCCCATTGCACGAGCTGAATGTTGTCTTCCAGCCGGTTCGACATGGGCATCGTGATCGCGATGCGCCTGGTAAGTGCCATCGTCCGCTCCGCTACGGGTTCGTTCGCCGCAGCGTCGCATTTTGCGGCGGCTCGGCGCAACCGTATATCCTTGGCCCTGCCCTCGGCAGGATGCATCCATGAGCGAAGTCGAACTTACGCCGGTGCGGGAAGCGCACCGTTTCGATGAAGGCGCGTTGCGCGCGTACATGGCCGATCACGTGGATGGGTATGCCGGCGAGCCCCTCGCGGTTCGGCAGTTCGAAGGCGGTCAGAGCAACCCGACGTTCCTGGTCGAGGCGCCGGGAGGCGAGTACGTCATGCGCAAGCAGCCGCCAGGCGAACTGTTGCCCTCGGCGCACCAGGTGGACCGCGAATACCGGGTGATGGACGCCCTCGGGGCCACCGATGTACCGGTGCCGAGAATGCACTGCCTGTGCGAGGACGCGAGCGTGATCGGCACCAAGTTTTACGTCATGGAGCATGTCCAGGGCCGGCTGTGGACGGACAACCTGCTGCCCGCCGTGAGCCGTGAGGAGCGCCGGGAAATCTACCTCGACATGGTTCGCACGCTCGCGCGGCTGCACAGCGTGGACCCGGCGACGGTGGGCCTTGCCGAGTTCGGCCGGCCGGGCAACTACTTCGCGCGCCAGGTCAACCGTTGGAGCAGGCAGTACATCGCGTCCGAGACGGAGACCATAGAAGCGATGAACGCCCTGATCGAGTGGCTGCCCAGGAACCTTCCGGACGACTCGCCGCCGGTCATCGTGCACGGCGACTACCGGCTGGGGAACCTGATCATCCACCCCACGGAACCGCGCGTCGCCGCCATCCTCGACTGGGAACTGTCGACCCTTGGCGACGGCATGGCGGACTTGAGCTATTGGTGCCAGGAATTTTACGGCGACCCGCAGGGCAAAGGCCTCCCGGGCGCGGATCTCGAAGCATTGAATATCCCGGGCGAGCAGGAAATCGTGGACGCCTATTGCCGGGAAGCGAATCGCCCGGCCATCGAGAACTGGCCGTTCTACATCGCGTTCAACATGTTCCGGTCCGCTGGTATCGTGCAGGGGGTCTACAAGCGGGGCCTCGATGGCAACGCGAGTTCCGAGCACGCGCTGGAATACGACAAGGCCGCCCGAGAACGCGCCGAGCGCGGGTGGGGGATCGTCCAGGAGATGCTGCGCAGGTAGGGGCTGTGCCCGCAGGTCAGCCGAGACCGAGAACGGCGTAGTTTCCGTCGAGAATCAGTCGAACGGACACGTAGATTCCAACCAGGGGCACCAGCACCCAGAGCGAATTGGCCATGTGGACGTGGAGCACCGCTTCCAGGGCGCCGAGTTGTCTGTGGCGTCCCGCGACGAAGAAACTCACCCAGTACCCGGATGTGACGTAGACCCACTGCCAGAAGAGCATGGCGCCGATTGCGCCGGCGACGGTGGCCGGCAGGAACGGAACCGTGAACGTGGCGTAGAGGACCAGCGATGGCAGGGGTGTCACGAAGCCGTTGCCGATATCGCAGGTGAAGCCGAACGAACGCCTGTCGGCATAAGAGCCGTCGTACAGTGAGTAACTCGCCCAGATGTCCGCCCAGAAAGTCGCGGAGAACGCGTTGCGCGCCGTGACGTGTTGCTGAAGGAACAGCCTTGCCGGAGATCGTTGCCGCCGTTCGCGCTCCTCGCGCCAGAAGACCACCCGCCGCTCGATGTAGTCCCTCCGAAAGTAGAGGCAGATCTCCCAGTAGCTCACCACGAGGTTGAGCGAGAAGAAGAAGCTGAGCAGGGCATGGAGGGGGTCGAGACTGCCGTTCAGCAGGAAGCGCAAGGCGATGCCCGGGAGGCAGAGGACGGCGACGCCGACGAGGATGAACAGCCAGACGGGCATCGGCGGCCTATCCCGGTCCGCAAGGGTTCGCGGACCCCGCGTTCAGCATTAGAGCATCTCCTCTGCGATCAGCGTCAGGGCTTCGTTGGAGCCGCCGCCGATCATCAGGGTCGAGACGTTCGTTCCACTCCAGCGTTGCAGGCGTTCGCGGATGCGGTCCGCCGGACCGACCAGGTGGCAGGCGTCAATCAGTTCGGCCGGCACCGCCGCCATTGCCTCGTCGCGGCGGTCGGAGAGGTAGAGGTCCTGGATCCGAACAGCGGCTTCCCCGAAGCCCAACGCCTTTGCGTAATCGTTGTAGAAGTTCCGTCCGCGTGCCCCCATGCCACCGATGTAGAGCGCCATGGTGCCCCGGATCGGGCGCATGCACTCTTCCACGCTGTCGCCCATGACAACCGTCACGAAGGGCGCGAAATCGAACTCGGCGGCGGTCCTGCCGGAAGCCTCCAGACCCTCGCGGACAGGTTGCTCGAATACCGAGTACTTCTCGGGGTCCATCCAGATCGGGAAGAAACCGTCGGCGACTTCCGCCGCCGCCCGCACGCCTCTCGGCGTGATGCTGGCCGCGTAGATCGGAACATGCTCGGCGCAGTGCAGGATGCTCTTCAGAGGCTTGCCGAGACCCGTGGCGCCCGGGCCGGAAAAAGGCAGCTGGTACTGGTCGCCGTCGAAGACCACGGACTCCTCGCGCGCGAGGATCTTCCGGACGATCGCGACGTATTCCTTCAGCCGTGTGACGGGTTTGCCATAGGCGACGCCGTGCCAACCCTCCACCACCTGGGGACCGGACGCACCCAGGCCGAGCATGAAGCGCCCCCCGGAAAGTTGTGCCAGGGTCATGGTTGTCATGGCCGTCATCGCGGGTGTTCGGGCGGACATCTGCATGATCGCGGTGCCCACGCGTATACGCTCGGTTTGCGCAAGAATCCATGCCGCCGGAGATACCGCGTCCGCGCCGTAGGCTTCGGACGTCCACACCGATTCGTAGCCGAGGGCTTCCGCGTGTCGTATGCGGTCCATGGGGAGGTGGACAACGCGGCCGCCATAGCCGCCCAAGAGGCCGAGTTTCATGGTTTCGCTTCCCTTGTATTGGTGGTGTTACGCGGCGATCCGGGACAGGTACTCGATGATGTCGTTCGATTCGTACAGCCAGGTGGACTCGCCGTCGGGCTTCGTGATCTTGAGACAGGGCACCGTGGAACGCCCTCCGCCGATGCAGAGTTCGCGGAACGCGGCCATGTCGCGCATAGTGTCGCGCATGGGCATTTCGATGCCGGATCGGTCCAGGAACGCGCGCACGCGCCGACAGAACGGACAGGCGTCGTACTGGTAGAGCACGTATTGTTCGTTCATGCCGTGAATTGTGACACACTCGTCCCATGGCAAGGAGAGTTCGGAAGACCGAAGACAAGATTCGCCTCATCCGCTACGCGAGCATAGGGTTCGTCGCGCTCGTCGCCGTGGTGACCGTGGCGGTCGGAATCTTCTATGGCACCGGCGCCGGTGCCGGGGGGGAAATCGCCGAGGATGACCACTACCGGCTGATCGACGGTGCGCGGCAGTCCCGGTCCCGGACCGTGGAGGTGGTGGAGTACTTTTCCTACACCTGCGTGTTGTGCCGCAACTTCGATCCAATGCTTGAGGGGTGGCAGGAGACCCTGCCGGAGGGGGCGAGTTTCCGCCGTGCGCATGTCGGATTTTCCGGCAGGGCCGAAATCCTTGCGCGTGCCCACGTGGTACTTGGGCAGGAGCAGGTCCTCGAAGCGAATCACGAACGCCTGTTTCGGGCCATTCATGACCGCAATCGCCAGTTCACGGGTCGCCAGCAACTCGCGGATTTCGTCGACGGTTACGGAGTGGAGCGGGACGCGTTCCTGGCCGCCATCGATCAGCCGGGTGTTCGCAGGGCCGTCGCAGCGATCGATGGCGCATTTCGCGACGCGGACCTCGTCGGAGTGCCAGCGATGGTGGTTGCGGGCAAATACGTAGTCAACATGGAACTCGGCCGCAAGCAGGTCCTCGCGGTCGTGGATCAGCTGGTGCGCGAGGAACTCGAGGCGCGGGCGGCGGACGAGGCCTCACAGGGCGAGGGCGCGGGTTAGCGAGTCACGTGCGCGGACGCGTCAACTGGTCCAGCGCGAACGCGACGTAGATGCGCGTATCCCGGAGACTGCCGTCGTTCGCGATCAGGTCCTTCTTCAGCAGTGATTGCAGCGTGAAGCCGAGCCGTTCCGCGACCCGCCAGCTGCGCCGGTTGAGATCGTCCATGCGAATCTCGACGCGCTTGGCGCCCAACTCGAACAGCGCCTTCGCGAGCCACCAGGTCGACTCGCTGACATAGCCCTTGCCCGTCTCCCCTGTCCGGCACCAGTACCCGATCTCGAAGCCGGGCAGCTTCCAGTCTATGCGCGGCATTCCGGTGGCGCCTATGAGACGGCCGGTGTCGCGGTGCAGGATCAGGAGCTCCGCGCTGCTTCCGTTGTTGTAGCGAACGGCGGCGTCCCGGGCGAATGCCTCAGACTGTTCCACGGTCGGCACTTCCCTCGCCCATTGCATCCACGGGGACAGTTCCGCGAACGATTCGTGCACGGCCTGGTTGATCATGGTGCCGTCTCCGGCCCGTGGCCGCCGCAACAGCAGGCGCGGCGTGACGATTTCTTCCGGCAGCCTCATTGCAGCAACTGCAGCCAGTGGATCACGGGGACATCGCTGCCGTCGGCAAGATGCATATGGCAGCCGATGTTGGCGGTGGCGATGACGTCGGGGCGGTGTTCCATCAATGCGGCCGTCTTGCGCTGTTTCAGCTCGCCCGCGATCTCGGGCTGCAGTATCGAGTAGCTTCCGGCGGACCCGCAGCAAAGGTGCGCATCGCGTACCGGTAGCAACTCGTATCCGGCCCGGCCCAGGAGCTCTTCGACGCGGCCGTTGATCTTCTGTCCGTGCTGCAGGGTACATGGCGCGTGCCAGGCGACCCGATGCATGTCGTCGCGCTTGCCGAACTCGAATTCGTGGAGGAGTTCGGAAACATCGCACACTTTCGCCGCGAAATCCGTGGCAGCCGCCGCGTAGTCCGGTGCCAGGGCCAGGATACGATCATACTCCTTCAGCGTGACGCCACAGCCGGTCGCCGTGGAGACGATGCGGTCGGCGCCGGGCCAGTCCATTCGGTCCAGGTTGCGCGCAATGTCGGCTCGCGCCCGCCCCGCGTTTCCGAGATGCAGGCTCAGACCCCCGCAGCAGCCCTCGTTGGGGTCGAACCGGGCCGCGATGCCGCGGTCCGCGAGCAGTTTCCTGAGATGAACGTTTACTTCCGGGGTCATCACGCGCTGTACGCAGCCCTGCAACAACAGCACTTCACCGGTGCCCGCCGCCGCATCCGGCTCCGGTGGACGGCGCAGCATCGCGCGCAGGTGTCGGGGCGCGAGGCGTTCGAACGGCAGGGCGGCCCGAAGCCAGCGCCGCAGCTTCTCAGGGTGCGGAACGACGCGCGTCAGCCACCAGCGAACGAGACGGTCGAAGAGACCGCGCCCTGGGCGGCGCTCGAGAAACTCGCGGCCGATCTCAAGCAGTTCGCCGTACCGGACACCGGATGGACAGGTCGTCTCGCAGGCCCGGCAGGTGAGGCAGCGGTCCAGGTGCGTGGTGACGGCGGCATTCGGCGTCTGGGTCTCCAGCATTTCCTTGATCAGATAGATGCGCCCACGCGGGCCGTCGAGTTCGTTGCCCAGCACCTGGTAGGTGGGGCACGTCGCATTGCAGAAACCGCAGTGCACACAGGACCGAAGGATCGCGTTCGCGCGCTCGCCCTCGGGTGTCGCGAGAAACTCTGCCGGCAGGTCAGTCTGCATGGGGAAGGAGTTCCGTGTTAAGGATGCCCGCAGGATCGAAGGCGACCTTCAGCCGGCCCATGTACTTCCTGACCGCCGGGGCGACATCGTCGAGGCGCGGCGGAAACGACGCCGCGTACCCGCCGGCGACGCGCGCCCTGGCCTGGACGGTGTCCGCGTCGGCGTCGGTGCGCCACCAGACCCTCGCTCCGGCCCACTCCGTCAGGGTGTTCGCTTCGTCGAAGATGCTTCCGAGCGGCAGGGAGAGCATCCATAGACGGCCGGAGCCTTCAGCCGGGGAATCTGCCCCGGCCTCTGACGCGTGAGAGAGCGTTGGCGTTCCCCCCGTCGGTGGAGGCGTACTTCCATGGAAGCCCGAGAAGAAGGGATGGGTGTGATCGCGTACGCCCTGGAAAAACACCTCGTCTTCGACTTCGAGGTCGAGATCGAGTCCCGCTGCCGCGTGCGAGGCGGCCTCGGGGCTGCCAGACAGCCGAATGCGCAATACGCCGCCGCAATAGGCGGTGGCCGTGACCGGCAAGGGCTGGCGAAGCAGGTCGCAGGTTAGTCCGTGGGCCGTGTCTGGCGTACATTCGCGGGCCAGTGTCAGCGAGGTTTCCGGCAGGGGGCGGACGCGAAGACTGACGTCGAGCAGGAGTCCGAGGGTGCCGAAGGCACCGGCCATCAACCTCGAGACGTCGTATCCCGCGACGTTCTTCAGCACCTGTCCGCCAAAGGCAAGCCTCTGGCCCATGCCGTTGACGATGGTGACGCCGAGAATGGCGTCACGCGCCGAGCCGAACCAGGGGCGGCCCGGCCCGGAGAGCCCTGCCGCCACTGCGCCGCCCAGCGTCCCCCGGCCGCCGAACTGCGGAGGTTCAAAGGGCAACGCCTGACCGGCATCCGCGAGGACCGATTCGATGTCATTCAGAGGTGAACCCGCTCGGGCGACAACGACCAACTCGTCGGGACGATAGTCGACGACGCCTTCGTGGCCGGCCGTCGAGACTGTTTCCGATCCGTTGGGCGTACCCGACTTGCTGCCGCTGCCGACGATGGTGAGGGAACGGCCAGTCTCGCTGGCTGCGGCGACGGCGGCGGTTAGCGGCTCGGAACGGTCTCCGTCGGACGGCACTAGAATCGCTCCAGTCCCGCGTGCGGCAGTGCGCCGCCCCTGACATGCATGCCGCCGAGTTCCGAGCAGCGGGCGAGGGTTGGAATCGCCTTGCCGGGGTTCATCAGGCCTTCGGGGTCGAAAGCGGCCTTCAGCCGGTGGAACTGGTCGAGTTCCGTGTCCGTGAACTGGGCGCACATCGCGTCGAGTTTCTCGACCCCGACGCCGTGCTCTCCCGTGACGGTCCCGCCCCGAGCGACGCAGAGCTTGAGAATTTCGCCGCCGAACTGCTCGGCTTTTTCGAGTTCGCCGGGCTTGCTGGAGTCAAAGAGGATGAGTGGGTGCAGGTTGCCGTCGCCAGCGTGGAAGACGTTCGCCACCGGGAGCCCGAAGCGCTCCGACAGGATAGCGATCTCGGTCAGTACGTCGCCGAGTTCGCGGCGCGGGATGGTGCCGTCCATGCAGTAGTAGTCGGGTGCCATCCTCCCGGCGGCGGGGAAGGCCGCCTTGCGTCCGCGCCAGAGGTTCTCGCGGTCGGCCTCCTCGGAGGCGATGCGCACGCCCGTCGCGCCGGCCTCGTCGAGGATGCCGCGCACGATTCCGACGTCCGCGTTCACGCCCTCCTCGGTGCCATCGAGTTCGCAGAGCAGGATCGCCGCGGCATCGCGTGGATACCCGGCGTTGGCATAGTCTTCGGCGGCGTTGATGGCGAGCGCGTCCATCATTTCGAGTCCGGCCGGAATGACGCCGCCCCGGATGATGGCCGCGACGGCGTCGCCAGCACGCCGGAGGTCGTCGAACGCGGCGAGCAGCACGCGCTTCGCGAACGGTTCGGGCAGCAGTTTCACGACCACTTCGGTGACGACGCCGAGCATCCCCTCCGATCCCACCATCGCGGCAATCAGGTCATAGCCGGGCGCGTCGAGGGTCTTTCCGCCGAGCACCAGTTCGTCACCTTCGAGGGTCTGCACCGTCATGCCGAGCACGTTGTTGAGCGTCAGGCCGTACTTCAGGCAATGTACGCCGCCGGAGTTCTCCGCCACGTTGCCACCGATGCTGCAGGCGATCTGCGACGATGGGTCGGGCGCGTAGTAGAGGCCGAAGGGCGCCGCCGCCTCGGTGATCCTCGCATTGGGAACGCCAGGCTCGACCCGCGCGACGCGGGCCTGGGGGATCACTTCAAGGATTCGGTTCATCTTCGTGAGCGTCAGCAGCACGCCGTCGGCGAGCGGACGCGCCCCGCCGGAAAGGCCCGTACCGGCGCCGCGCGTAACCACCGGTACCCGATGCTCACGGCAGATCCGCAGCACCGCGCGCACCTGCTTCACCGTCTCGGGAAGGGCGACGACCCAGGGCTTCTGCCTGATCGCCGTCAGGCCGTCGGTTTCGAAAGGCGTCAGCGCGTGGGTGTCGGTGACCACGCTCCCGGCGGATAGTTCTTCCCGCAGGAGATTAATGACTCGGGGGTTGCGCATGGGGCGTGTGACGCCCTCCTTGGGTTGTCGCCACCGCGACGGAATTATACGCGGCGCCGGGGCGGGCACGGAACGCTCGGCAACCTCAGCGGTTCCCATAGGGGTTCGAGTAGGGTCAAATACGGGAAGACCCTGGCCACGAGGTGGTTTCCATGAAGAGTTGGGCGAAGTGGTTGGTGCTCGCCATGTTGGGCGCCTGCCCGGTCAATGCCGACGAAGCGTCGGTGATGGTGCTTGAAGGAGACGCGTCCGCGTTCTACACGAACGGAGACTTCGTCGTGTTCGATCAGATGCGCGCCGGTGGTGGTGCGATGAAAATGGTGAAAGCCGCGCCGTTGGATGATGCGTCGGGTTCCGATGAACCGGATCCGGGCGTCCTCGCCCGGGCGCCGATCGGCCCGGATGGCAGGTTCCACCTGGAAGTCGAGGTGGAAGAGCCCCGCATGGTTTCTTTCTATGTCGAGAATGCGGTGGGCCCCGAAGGACAGCGCTGGGGGCGGGTCAGCGGACTCCGGTTCATCCTGGAGCCGGGCGAACTGAATCTGAAAATGTCGTCAAGCAGCCGTTTCGTCGTGAGAGGCGGTCACTACAACGATGCCGTTTACAACTCGTGGCGGCTTTCGGAGGAGTACATGGCGGCCGACGCCGAGTACCGGGAGTTGACGAAGCCGGTGGAAGGGGCGTCGAAAGAGGAGGAGGAACTGCGTTGGGACCGCATGGTCGAGGCGCAGAGGAATGCCTCGAAGCTGGAGATGGAAGGCATGTCCAGGGTTGCGCGGACCCACCCGGACCCGAAGGTAAGGCGGCTCGCGATCGAGTCGTCGTGGCTGTGGGGTCCGTGGATGCTCGAGGCACTGCGCGGCCTCGCCCAGTTGACGCCCGACGACCCGTGGGTGATCGAACGCCTGGCGGGGGCGGAAGCCGCCGAGGAACGTTGGGCGCAGGAAAGGCAGTTGGGAGTCGGCGACACGTGCCTTGACTTCACGGGGGAGACGCTTGCGGGCGAGTCGGTGCAACTGGCCGAGGTGCGGGCGGACAACCGCTACGTGCTGCTCGACTTTTGGGCGTCCTGGTGCGGCTCCTGCCGGGTGGAGTTCCCGCACATGATGGAGGCCTACGAACTCTTCAGCGACCAGGGTTTCGAGATCGTCTCGTTCACCATCGACGAGGACCGGGAGGCCTGGGAGGTGGCGTCCGCTGAGGAGGACCTGCCGTGGATCGACGTGGGCATGGGCCCGGGGGCGGGAGCGGCCGCCGCCTATAACGTCAGGGGTGTGCCGGACAGCTACCTGATCGATGCACGGACCGGCGAGATCCTTGCCACCGACCTGCGGCGTCATCAACTCCGGCGAAAGCTCGAGGACCTGTTCGTACAGGCGCCCTCGACGGACGAGGGCTAGGCGCATGGGTGCGAGAACCGTCATCAAGAACGCCCGGATCGTCAATGAGGGCGCGATAGTGCAGGGCGACCTCGCGATGCGGGATGGACGCATCGAGCGTATCGGTGGATCTATCGCGGGTGATGTCGAGATAGACGCCGCCGGCGCCTGGCTGATGCCGGGGATGATCGACGACCAGGTGCATTTTCGTGAACCCGGGTTCGAACACAAGGCCAACATCGAGACGGAGTCGGCGGCCGCCCTGGCAGGTGGCGTGACGAGCTACATGGAGATGCCTAACTGCATCCCGCAGACCATCGACGCGGGGGCGCTGGAGGACAAGCATCGCCGCGCAGCGGCCAAATCCGCTGCCAACTACGCGTTCTATTTCGGGGCGACGAACGACAATCTCGAAGCAATCAAGGCCGTCGATCCCCTGAAGGCGTGCGGCGTCAAGGTGTTCATGGGCGCGTCCACGGGCAACATGCTGGTGGACGACGAAGAGACCCTGGAGGGCATCTTCGCGTCGAGTCCGCTGGTCATCGCCACGCACTGCGAGGACACGCCGACGATTCTTGCCAACGAGGCGCGGGCGCAAGCGGAATACGGCGATGCGATCCCCATCGAAATGCATCCCCGGATCCGCTCGGAGGAGGCCTGCTACAAGTCGTCGAGCCTCGCCGTGGAACTCGCGAGACGCTACGGCAGCAGGCTGCACGTGCTGCATCTCACGACCGCGCGCGAACTGGAGTTGTTCGAGACGGGACCCATCGAAGGCAAGCGCATCACGGCCGAAGTCTGCGTGCACCATCTCTTTTTCGACGAGACGGACTACGCGACGCGCGGGGCGGACATCAAGTGCAACCCGGCGATCAAGACACCGGACGACAGGCGGGCGCTGCGGGCGGCAGTGCTCGAGGACCGCATCGACATCGTGGCGACGGACCACGCGCCGCATACACGGGAAGAAAAAGGTCTTCGCTATGTCGATGCACCGTCGGGCATGCCGCTCGTTCAGCACGCCCTCCTGAGCCTCCTCGAATACACGCCTGTGGAGACGGTGGTGCATAAGACAGCCCATGCGCCGGCACTCAGGTTCGGCGTCAGGGAACGCGGTTTCCTGCGCGAGGGGTACTGGGCCGACCTGGTGTTGATCGATCCGGGCCGGACGACAGCGGTCGACGACGAGCGCCTCTACTACAAGTGCGGCTGGTCGCCGTTTTCCGGAGTGACTTTCAGATCGCGCGTCACCCACACGTTCCTCAACGGGAACCTGGTGTTCTCGGACGGCGAAGTGCGCGACACGTCACGCGCCATGGCCGTGGAATTCGACCGTTAACCCAACTGACGTCGTGCTGATCAGTGGCCTGCAAAGGAAGTGCTGGCTTTTTTCCCGCTGCTGGAGGCGTACATCCATGGAAGCCCGCGAAATGTAGGCGTCCGACTTACCTGTTCTTGAGAGATGTCTGGTGACATGTTGCGAGACTGGCCGGTTGACTTGGGGATGTGATCCGCGGACGATTTCTGGTGACGGTTCATGATCCCATTGGCGGCGTGAGCGCGGAATCGAGAGGCTGGATGACCGAATGCTTGTACGACCGAACGGAGAACAGCGACTGGCCGACGTGATGGCCAACGCCACGCTGGTGGGGCGCATCGCCGCAGCCGCCAGGCTGAGCGCAAGGCGCAGGCGCGAGATCGCCGTGAGTTGCGTCAAGGCGCGTATCGGGCACGAATGATGGCGGCCAAAATGGATGTCGGCGGCTACTCGACCGATGAGCGTCTCGCACGCCTGGAAACCCACTTGCTGCATATGGCCACCAAAGCATGGGTTCTCGGAGGCGTGGTAGGCGGCATGGTGGCGGCGGCGACCCTGACGCTCGCTATCATCAAGCTGTTTGCCGTATAGCTGGAGAGACACACTACCAACCGCCGTCCTCCCGAAGCTCCGGCAACCGGTAGCCTTCCTCCTCAAGGCGCGCACGGACCGTTTTCTTGTCCATCTTCCCTGTGGACGTGAGAGGAATCGAGTCGACGAACAACACGTCGTCGGGAAGCTGCCACTTGGCGAACCGTGTTGCGCAATGGGCGATGATCTCTTCCGTCCCGATGTCGAGATCCCCGGCGCGGACGATGAGCGCCACCGGCCGTTCGTCCCACTTGGGGTGGGGCTGCGCGACGACGCACGCCTGTGCCACGCCGTCCAGCGCCGCGAGGTGATTCTCGAGGTCCACCGATGAGATCCACTCGCCGCCGCTCTTGACCAGGTCCTTCGAGCGGTCGGAGATGATGAGATACTCCTCCGGATCGATCCTGCCGACGTCGCCGGTGATCAGCCAGTCGTCCCGGAACCGCTCGGGCTGGGGATTCCGGTAGTACTCGGAACAGACCCACGGTCCACGGACCAGTATCTCGCCGCTGGATTCGCCGTCGTGCGGTAGCGGGCGGAAGGCCTCGTCGACGATCTCGACTTCGAGCCCCGGGATGAGTTGGCCCGCCTTGGCGACGTTCTCGAACTGCGCGTCGATGGAGAGCTCGCGATGCGCGTGTTTCATCAGCCGGCGCGACACCGTCGCGAGCGGGCTCGTTTCCGTCAGCCCCCAGCCCTGGATCATCTCGACGCCAAGGGTGTCCCAGTACCAGCGGATCAGCGAGGGCGGCGGGGCGGAACCCCCGCAGGTCACCCTCGACAGCCGGCGCAGGTCGTAAGCGTCGGGATCGGCCTCGAGAACCGTCTGTACGCCCTGCCAGATGGTCGGCACGCCCGCGGATATGGTCACGCCTTCTTCGGCGATCAGCCGCAACAGTCGCGCCGGGTCCATGAAACGGTGCGGCATGACCTGCTTGCAGCCCAGCATCAGGGCGCTCCAGGGGATTCCCCAGCCCATCGCATGAAACATGGGCACGATGCCGCAGATCGTGTCCGTGGCGGAGAGCGCCATGACGTCGGCCATGCAGATCGACAGGGTGTGGAGATACTGGGCCCGGTGTTCGTACTCGACGCCCTTGGGATTGCCTGTCGTGCCGCTCGTGTAGCAGAGCCCGAGCGGTGAGTTCTCGTCGATCTCCGGCCACTCGAACTCGCGCGGCCTGTTGACGATGAAGTCTTCGTATTCGACCGCGTCCGCCACTGAGGTCGACCAGTTCTCGAAACCGTCCTCCGTGGCGACGACGATCTTCTCGACGCTCGGTATGCGTCCGGCGAGCCTTTCCAGCAGGGGCAGCACGTCGGCGTCGACGATGATGAGCCTGTCGGCGCCGTGGTTGATGATGTACTCGAGGTCGTGATCGGACAGGCGCAGGTTAAGGGTGTGCAATACCGCGCCCATGCCGGCGGTCGCATGGTAAGCCTCCAGGTGGCGCGACCCATTCCACATGAAGGTGCCGACGCGATCGCCTATGCCTATGCCGGCGTCCTTCAGCGCATGCGCCAACTGGTGAGCGCGATTGCGGGTCTCGAGGAAGGTCTGGCGGCGCGTTCCGGTCTCGGTCGCGGTGACGATCTCTGTCTCGGGCGCGACCGCAGCACCCCGGTCGATGAGACGCGACATCAGGAGCGGCGTGCGTTGCATCCCCATTCGCCGCAGTTCCTATCTGTCCGCGAGCTTTGGTCGAGCTTCCACCACGAGCGAGTGAGATGCGGCGCGGTCGAGATCCGCCGGCAAAGGAGTTCCGTCCTTCGTGAGACCCACGTCGTGGTACACGGCGTCTCCGGGAAACTGCGCGAGATAGCCGGCCAGCAGTTCCCGGACCGTCGCCGGATCGTCGTCGATGACACGCGCGGTACAGATGACATCGCGACCGCGCATGCGCAACACCACCGTTGGGTCATGCTTCAGGTTCGGCCACCACTTGGCGTCCCGATTCGTGAACCAACGGATCGTCGTTCCGACCTTGATGTAGCGCACCGGCGTCGTGTAGGTGCGACCCGTCACCCGTCCGGTGAAGGTGATCAGCATCAGGCTCCGGCTCGCGAGGGCATGCAGGGGCGAGCGCAGCAGCAACCGCATGCCGGCATTGATGACCACGAACAGGGGTTCTGGGATTCTCACGGCTTGCGGACTCAGGAAAGGGCGCGCTCGGCTTCCGACCGCGCCCACTTGTAGTCGGCCTTGCCGTTGGGGGCGCGCCTCACCTCGTCCACGAACACGATGCGTTTGGGTGACTTGTATCCCGCCAGGTGGCCGTGTGCAAAGTCGATCAGGTCCTGCTCGGAGATCGGGTTGCGGGCGGAAGTGACCGCGACGACCCGCTGGCCGAAACGCTCGTCGTCGATGCCGACGACGAGACAGTCGTAGACCTCTGCGTGTCTTTTGAGTGCTTCCTCCACTTCCTCCGGATAGACCTTCTCGCCGGCGGTGTTGATGCAGTTGCTGCCGCGGCCGAGGAGTGTGATGGAGCCGTCGGCCTCCACGGTCGCCCAGTCGCCGGCGAAGCTGTACCAGATGCCGTCGATCTCCCTGAAGGTCTCGGCGGACTTTTCCGGATCCTTGTAGTAGCCGAAAGCCGCCGTACGGCCACTCGCCAGCATGCCGACTTCCCCGGATCCGGGTTCGACGTCGCGACCGTCTTCCGTGAAAACCCGGACCCCCGAGTTGATCCTGAACCTGGCCGTCTCGACGGGGTTGTCGCGCGTCGAGACGGACGTGGCGAGGCCGCCTTCGGTCGAGCCCATGGTATCTAGCAGGCTCATGTCCTGGTACTCGAGCAGACGCTCCTTGACTTCGGCGCTCCACATTACGCCACTGGAAACGATCTGTTTCAGCGACGAGATGTCGTAGGGATTACTGCGCGCGCCGGCGTCGTTCAGCGCATCCAGCATGGGTCTCGCGAACGCATCGCCGACGATGGTCACGGTCGTGCAGCGGTTGCGCTCAATCTCGCCCCATATCAGGTGCGGGTCCAGGCCGAGTTTCGAGATCGTCACGATCGTGCCCCCGCCGAGCAGCGGCATCATCGCCCCCAGCCACATGCCGGTGCCATGCATCAGGGGACAGGCCGTGAGGCTGATGGGCTGGTTCCCCCGCTCGGACAGTTCCCGGATGACCGCCGGCACATCCTCGACCTGTTTTGGCGCGGCATTGCGGCTGCCGAGAAGGAAGGCGGTGAGCCCGAAGACAAATGGGTGGTGGTGGTACATCACGCCCTTCGGCATGCCGGTAGTGCCCCCGGTGTAGAGCATGTAGATGTCGTCGCCGGGCCGTTCCATGCGATCGAGCGGCGGATTTCCCCGGATGACCTGTTCGTAGTCGAAGACGTCGGGAAGTAGCGCCTCCGTGCCGTCGTCGACCTGGATATAGGTCGTAACCCGTGGTAGCCGGTTGCGGATTTCCCAGATGCGTGCCGCGTAGCAGGCCTGGAAGAAGACGACCTCGGCGTCGGAGTTGTCGAGCAGGTAGACGAGTTCGTCGAACTTGTAGCGGTAGTTGACGTTCACGGAGACGCCGCGCGCCTTGAAGATGCCGTACTGTGCTTCGAGGTACTCGTTCGAATTGTGCAGGTAGATGGCCGCCTTGCCATCGGGCCGCAGGCCACGCGACTGCAGGAATCGCGCGATCCGTGCCGCGCGGTCGTCGTACTCCCCCCAGGTTCTCCGCACATCGCCGCAGACGAGCGCGTCGCGGTTGGGAATCTCATCAGAGATTGCCTCCCAGACGGAGGCGAAGTGCAGGTCCATCGCGGATCTTCCAGTGGAATCGAGGATTGAAACTAATGAATCGGCGTGTGGATGTCACGCGTGCCGCAGACAGGCGAAAGCCTCGGCCGCCGATTGAACACTCGCCAGGAAAGCGCATTGCCTTGGCCAGTCATCGCGCGGGCGAGATCAGATGCGTCAATTGTTGGTGATTTTGGCCACTCAATGTGGCCAATGTGGCGCGAATGCGGGCTCATTCGTTGCAGTGAATCGAGAATCGATCCGTGCATCGACGTGCGATTCAGGAGGAATTGGCCGGAGTCGCTATGCCGGACGGCGTTTTGACGGCGCCTGAGACGTCCAGACCGGGAAAACACGCCACGTGAATTGAACTTGGCACGTTTCTTGATGCCAAAGAATGTACCGGATGTGTTGAGAAAGGGGTCATGTTCAGACTGTCGCGAATACATGCGCCGCGCGGCACGCTGGCGGCGTTTGCCCTGGTGGTCGTGGCGATGCTCCTGTTCGGCATCATCGCGCAGGCGCATGGACCGGTCGCTGCTCCCTTGGCCTGCATGGCCGAACTCGACGCGTCACTGGTGGAAATCTCGGAACGGTAGGAGGCCCGAATGAGCTACGAAGCGGACGAAATTGGCCGTGATCGCCTCGCGCTGGATTATGGCCAGCGCTGGATCGGGGGCGTTTGCGCCGGATTCGCAAACTATTTTGATATCGATCCGGCGATTGTACGGGTCGGATTGGTGGTAACCGGCCTGTTCTTTCCGAAGATCGTTGTCGCTGCCTACCTGATAGCCTGGCTAGTCCTCGACCGGCGCGAACCACGACCCTAGTTTCGTGATACGACGACCCTAGCCGCCTGCGCCGGAAGCGCGGCACGGGTGCCGGTCAAGGGCCTGGGGGTGCCCACCCGGGATTTGCTACAACGAACGCCCTCGGCAATTGGCCGCAACCCGTAACCGGGGTACGCTCTGCCCCGATGTACCTGCTCGAATACCGTGTCCCCATCAGCGCAGCGCTGCTGGTGTTCTCGTTCGCGTCCGTGTTTGTCCTCACGAGTCAGAGCGGTTCCAGTTTCCCGACCTATGTGCTTGCGATCCTGACCCTCCTGGGGTTCAGCCGCTGGTCGGGGCTCTGGCTCGACTGGACTTTCCTGTGTGTCGTGGCATTGGTCGGCTACCTGGCGGCTTCGACCTTGTGGTCGGACCCGTTCGACGCCCGGGACGCGTTCAGCCAATGGGGCAAGGCGCTCCTGGTAGCGTGTTTCGTCGTGGCGGCGGCCGAGGGATTACGCACTGACTGGTTTTTTCGGAGGCTGACCCTGACGATCGCCTTGTTCGCGGGGGCGGCTTCCGTGGTAGCCCTGGTCCGGTTCTTCGCGTTCCCGCCGGACGATGGCCGGCTAAGCGGCTTGGGCCAGCTCGAATGCCAGGTGTGCGCGGCCCTGATATTCGGCGTGGCATTGCTGTGCACGCTGTATTGGGTGTTCGAGGCGCCGTCACTGCGCTGGAGAGTGTGGGCCGTGTTGAACGCACTATGCCTGGCGTCTGCGGTGGTGTTGACGGACTCCCGGAATGCCTGGGTGGCGGTGCCGTTCGCCTGCATCGTCTACCTCGTTTCCCGGCAGTCGAAGTCGGCCGGGACGTTCGCCGTCATCGTGATCGCCTTTGCCGCTGTGTCACTGGCTCTCGTGGGAGGGCTGCTGGCAAGCCCGGCAAGCGAATTCCTGCTGCCGCGCGGCGACAGTTTCCGGCCGGCAATCTGGGCGGAAGTCCTTTCCCGTGCGCTGGCGGGGGGACCGTGGCTGGGCAACGGCTTATTGACGGACGACGGCGTCTTTGTCGACTGCTACCTGCTGGCGCACCCGCACAACCTGTACCTCGCGGTGCTGTTCCAGGGGGGCCTCGTCGCAGTCGCCCTGTTTGCCGCCGTGCTCGCGCTCTCCATTCGAACCCTGCTCCTGAACTTCGGGCGGGAGGAGGCGAAGCTCGCGCTCGGAATCTGTGCGCTGGCGTTGCCCGCATACCTGCTAGACGGTCACGAACTGCTCACCAGGATAGGCTGGACCTGGCTCCTGGTCTGGTTGCCGGTCGCGGTCAGCGTCGCGCTAAGCGGTGGCGGCCGACTCGATGACGCGAATCGTTTCGGCGGCGGCTGAGTCCCAGGAGAAATCCATCGCCCGCCGCCGGGCGGCGCCGGCCAATCGCGATCGAAGCGAGGCGTCCGTCATCATGCGTTTCAGTCCGCAGGCGATGTCATCGATGGATGCCGGATCGACGAACAGGCCTGCATCGCCCGCAATCTCCGGCATTGACGACGTGTTGCCGGTGAGCACGGGCTTGCCGAATGTCATCGCTTCGATGATCGGCAGGCCGAAGCCTTCGTAGAGACTTGGCAGCGCGACGAAATCGCAACCGGCGTACTGCGCGAGCAGGTCTTCGTCTTCCAGTGACCCCAAGGCATGAACGCGGGACTCGAGCCCATGCGCCCGGACGAGCGCGTCCGGCTTTGGCATGCGCCAGCCCGCGCCTCCGACAAGATGGAGGTCGTGTTGCACGTCGTCCTTGATGCGCGTGAACGCTGCCAGCAGGCGTTGGAGGTTCTTTCTCGGCTCCACCGTACCGACGAAAAGCCCGTAGGGCCGGGGGACTTGTGGAACGGGAATCACGGACGGTGAGACGAATGACGCCGCGTGTACGACGGTCGTCTTGTGGGCGGCCTCGGGGAAGTGGCGCTGGATGGAGCACTTCGTCGCGCGGGATACAGCGATGAGGCGGTTTGCCCTGTTGATGGAGCGCGGCATCATCGCCCGCTCGAGGACGTACCCGAGTGGCCGCATGGTCTCGGGAGCGTGCTTCCAGACCAGGTCGTGAATCGTGACCACTGCGGGCGTCGGCAGACGAACGGGCACGCGGTGCCGCGGAGACCAGAACACGTCCGCCCGGTCAAGCGCAACCCAGCGCGGAAACTGAACCTGGGCATGCAGTTCCCCCAGGAGGTCGGGCGTCCGGACCACGACATTCGGCGGAACAGCCGAAGGCCCGTTTAGCGAAGGTGAGAACTTCTCCCAGGCGGGCGCGGGCCCATACAGAAACCACTGGTGATTCGAACCCTTCAACATCCGTTGAAGCAGTTCGGCGAGGTAGCGGCCGATACCTGTCCTGGGTGCAGACAGGGGGCGGGCGTCGACCGCGATCCTCATCGCCCGATGGGCGCTCCGTTGCTGCGCCGTTGATGTACGTTGATGGCCTCATGCCCGAGGCTGCGGTAGATCGCGTCGTAACGCTCACCCATGCGGTCACCAGTGAAGAACCGTTCGAACCGCTGCCGGGCGCGCCGTCCCATGGCGGCGGCCATCTCCGGGCAGTCGTGAATCCGGTCCATCGCCTGGCGCAGCGCCAGCGGGGAGCCGGGAGCCACGGCCAACCCGGTCTCACCGCCGATATTGACGTGGCTGGTGCCTGATCCCGCTTCCGTCGATATCAGCGCCTTGGAGTACATTGCGCCTTCCAGCAGCGCCACGCCAAAGGCCTCGGTGCGCAGGTAGGACGGAAAGACCACGCCGCGGCAAAGCGACAGCAGTGCGACCTTTTCCTCGTTCGACACGTAACCGGTGAAGTCGACGTTGTCGAGGCGTAGCCGCTGCGCCTGGTCGAGCAGTTCGCGTTCCGTGGGACCCGACCCGGCGATGACCACGCGGAACGGGGCGCCCGCGCACGCGTCGAGGAGGATATGCAATCCCTTGTAGTAGCGCAGGACGCCGATGAAGAGGAAGAAACCCTCTCCGTACCTGTCGCGCATCCGGGCCCGAATGCGGGGACAGACCTTCGGATAAGTGCGTTCGTTCAAGCCGATCGGTACGATCTCCACCTTGTCCTGGAAACGGCGCAGCACGTCGCTGGTGGCGAAGTAGTTGGGCGAGGTGCCCACGATTCGGTCGACGTTGCGCAGGAACCGGTGCATCACCGGCCGATAGAGCAGCCGGAGTACGCGCTGCCGGACGATGTCGGAGTGGTAGGTCAGGACCGTCGGGCGCTTTATCCGGCAGGTCAGGTTCAGGACATCGCCGAACGGCCACGGGAAGTGATAGTGGATGAGGTCTGCCCATTCGGCGAGGCGTTCGTGCATCGCGAAGGCCTGCAGCGACATGCCGCAGGAAGCGACCTCAAGGTCGCGGTGCGCGCGATACACCTTGACTTCGTTGTGGCGGAGAACCCGGGGACGGGCGTTGGCGCTAAGCGCGAGCAGGCGGTTGTCGATGCCGCGCGACTTGGTGTCGAGGCAAATCTGCCGAATGAGTTCTTCGATTCCGCCCTGGCTATCGGGGAAATAGGTTCGGTAGACGTGTAGAACGCGCAATGTGCCCCCCGGCATGGCCCCCGCGCCCGGTCTGCTACCTCTCCCAACGGCCGAACGCAACGCGCTAGAATGATAGCAACAGTATGGAGACCGGCGAAATACCCAACCGGTCTCACCGTCAGGGAGCAAGCATTTGGAGTCTATCCTCCCCGTTGTATTGGCAGGCGGATCGGGAACCCGGCTGTGGCCCCTTTCGCGCGGGTGCTTCCCCAAGCACTTCCTGTCCCTGACCAGCGACCGCTCGATGTTGCAGGAAACGCTGCTGCGGGTGGCACGCCTCGACGCCATGCCACCCTACATCGTCTGCAACGAGGAACATCGGTTCCTCGTCGCCGAACACTGCCGCGAGATCGCCCGGCCATGTGGCGCCATCCTGCTGGAGAGCGTGGCGTGCGGCACGGCGCCCGCGGCGGGGCTGGCAGCGTGTCACGCGCGTGAGCGCGGCCTGGACCCGGTGCTGCTGATCGTGCCTTCGGATCACCACATTGAACTCCCGGACGCCTTCTGCGCCACCGTGCGATCCGGGCTGGATGCTGCCGGCTCGGGGCAACTCGTGGCGTTCGGCGTCCAGCCATCGAGTCCGGACACGGGTTACGGCTATATCCGGGCGGGTGAATCGCTGGATGGCGGACTACGTCGAGTGGCCCAGTTTTTTGAGAAACCTGACTCGGCGACCGCGGTGGCATACGTGGAGTCGGGCGACTTCTACTGGAACAGCGGCATATTCCTCTGCAGGGCGAGCACCTACCTGGAGCAACTGGGCCGGTACCAACCCGAGATGCTCGCGTCCTGCCAGGCGGCGGTGGCCTCCGGGTCCGACCACCAGGATTTTTTCCGCCCGGGTCCCGAATTCGCGGATTCGCCGAACGATTCGATCGACTACGGCATCATGGAGAAGACGGAATCCGCCGTGATGCTGCCGCTCGATGTCGGGTGGTCCGATGTCGGGTCCTGGTCGGCGCTGCACGGACTCCGGGCGCGCAACGAGGACAACAATGCCATCGCGGGCGACGTCATCACCCTCGACACCAAGAACTCTCTCGTGCAGGCGGACAAGCGGCTCGTGGTGACCGTGGGCGTGGACGGCCTCATGGTCGTGGATACCGCCGACGCCGTATTGATCGCGGGAGAAGGCCACACCCAGAAGGTCAAGGAAGTGGTCGGGCGCATCAAGGACCTGGACTATACGCAATACGATGCGCATACCCGCGTCAATCGGCCCTGGGGAAGCTACGAAGTGGTCGAGGCGGGCGAGCACTACCAGGTCAAGAAGATATCGGTGAATCCGGGCGCCCGGCTGTCGCTGCAGGCGCACCAGCACCGATCGGAGCATTGGATCGTCGTGCGCGGCACGGCCGAGGTGACCCGCGGGGATGCCACCCTGACCCTTTCGGCGAACGAATCGACCTATATTCCCCTGGGCAGCAGGCATCGGATCAGCAATCCGGGTACCGTGCCGATGGAACTGATCGAAGTGCAGGTGGGCGACTACCTTGGAGAGGACGACATCGTCCGGTTCGACGACGACTATGAGCGCGCCGATGAAGAGTCCGACCCCTCCTGAGGCCAGGCGGCAACGCTTGCGTGGAGTGTCCCGCGATCCCGGTTACGCCCGCCGCCATGGGTGCCTTGCGGGCAGGCATGGCACCCGCGTGAACGGCAACAAGTAAAGCCTTACGGGTCACGGCATGACGCGCACGCGGGATCTTGTCCTCGTCACGGGGGCGGGCGGTTACATCGGCACGACGCTGGTGCCCATGCTGCTCCAGGAAGGCTACCGGGTCCGCGCCGTGGACCGGTTCTTCTTCGGTCGGGAACTGTTGGCGGATCAGGCGGGTCTCGAAGTTATCGTCGAGGATACGCGCAAGCTGACGCCAGATCACATGGCGGGCGTGGATGCGGTCATCGACCTGGCCGCCATTTCCAACGACCCCTCCGGCGAACTGTTCCAGGACGCGACGCTCGCCATCAACCATCGCGCGCGGGTGCGCACGGCGGGCCTCGCAAAAGGGGCCGGGGCACGGCGCTATGTCCTGCCGTCCTCATGCAGCATCTACGGGGCACAGGACGGGGGTGTCATCGCCGACGAAAGGAATCCCACGAACCCCCTCACGACCTATGCGCGGGCCAACGAACTGGCCGAACTCGGGGTGTTGCCGCTTGCGGACGAGTCCTTTTGCGTTGTCGTGGTACGGCAGGCGACTGTGTACGGCCTGTCGCCGCGCATGCGTTTCGACCTGGCGGTCAACGGCATGACCTACGGCGCCTGGAAGACCGGCAAGCTGCCGCTGATGCGGGACGGCACGCAGTGGCGTCCGATGGTCCATGTGCGCGATACGGCGCGCGCGTTGATGTTCATGCTGGAAGCCGACGCGGCGACGGTGAACGGCGAGATCTACAACGTCGGCTCCGCGTCGAACAGCTACCAGATCCGCGCCCTTGGCGAAGCGGTCGCGGCGTGCGTGCCGGGGAACGTGGAGATAGAGTGGTACGGGGACCCGGATCGCCGCAGCTATCGCGTCGCTTTCGACAAGATCGAGTCGTTGGGCTATCGCGCGGAGAAAACGGCGGAAGACGGTGTCGCCGAGATCTGCGAAGCGCTGGATGCCGGTCGGATCGACCGGACGGTCCAGACCATCACGCTTGACTGGTACAAGGAACTGCTGCATTGGCAGACGGTCTTGCGCGATGTCGAAATGTACGGCGGAATCGTTGATATTTGACGCTTGGCGCCGGTGGGCCGATCTCCTTGGAGTGACGTCCGCATGCAAGAGTTGACGAGACCGGGAAGCACCGCATGAAGGGCATCATTCTCGCAGGGGGCGCAGGGACGCGGCTGTATCCCCTCACGCTGACGTTATCGAAGCAACTGCTGCCCGTGTACAACAAGCCGATGGTCTTCTACCCCTTGAGCGTCCTCATGCTGGCGGGGATCCGGGAGATTCTCATCATCTCCTCGCCCGAGCATCTCGAGAGTTACAGGAACCTGCTGGGCGACGGCAGCCGGCTGGGCATGCGGCTCGGCTACGCGCCCCAACCGAAACCGGATGGGCTGGCCCAGGCGTTCCTGATAGGCAGGGATTTCATCGGCGGCGATGCCTGCGCGCTGGCACTCGGCGACAACATATTCTTCGGCAACGGGCTGACGGAAAGACTGCGCGCGGCGGCTTTGCGCCCGCGGGGCGCCACGGTGTTTGGCTATCGCGTGCCGGACCCGGAGCGCTACGGGGTGGTGGCATTCGACGAGGAGGGGCGGGCGACCTCGATCGAGGAGAAACCCGCGCATCCGCAGTCCGATTGGGCAGTGACGGGGCTCTATTTCTACGACGCCGATGTCGTCGATATCGCCGCAAGCGTGAAACCGAGTGGGCGGGGCGAACTCGAGATCAGTGACGTCAACCGCCACTACCTCGAGCGTGGGGACCTTCATGTCGAGTGTCTTGGGCGGGGATTCACCTGGTTCGATGCGGGCACCCACGACAGCCTGGTGGAGGCTTCGACCTTCGTGCAGACGCTGGAGAGCCGGCACGGCGAGCGTATAGCGGTGCTGGAGGAAGTCGCGTTCATCAACGGTTGGATCAGCCGCCGGGAACTCGAGGCGCTCGGACGAGCCCTGCCCGCCAGTTCTTATGGAGAGTACCTGCTGCGGCTGGCGCAAGGCTGAGAGCGTTGTGCTGCCAGCGATGAATCGCCATCGCCGCCGGCTATTGCGGTTCCTGCGCGTCGTGCGGGACCTGCCCGGATCCTGGCTTGCTCGCCGGGGAGCAAGAGGACTTCTGCGCGCCCTGGTGCGGGCGGGCGGATTACGCCGGGCCTACGGGGTTCTGATCGACTACACGTCGCTGTACCCGGGAGAGCAGGCCCGGCGCTACCGCCGATGGATCGATGCCACGGAGGCAGGGAGCGGCGGCCAACCAGTCAGGGTGGTGGTGGCTGTCAGTTTTCGCGGACTCGATGACGAGCAGTTCGGGTCCATTTTCGCAAATCTGATAGAGACCACGCCGTGCGCCAGGGTGTTCGTCGATGTCGACCCCGAGCGTCACGACTCGCTGGGTGAGCTTCGCGCGCACGGCGTCGATGCCCATCCGATGGCAGGCGAGTGCCGATTACCGGCCGACGCACTGGGCGTCGTCCTTCCGGGCCGCGCCTGCTGCTTGCACCCCAACAGTCTGGCTGCCATCACGCGGGCGCTCGATGCAGGTGCGGACCTGGTCTACGGCGACTCGGATCAGATCGACGCGGAAGGAAATCGCCAGCTTCCCTACTTCAAGCCCGACTATTCGCCGGACCTGCTGTTTCACCAGGACTACATGTCCGACTGCGTGGGCATATCGTGCCGGATCTGGGACGGGACCTGGCGCTTCGACAATCCCTACGCAAGCGTGCTTCGCTCGGTGGAAGCCGCGAGCTGCGTCGAACACCTGCCCGCGATACTCAGCCATGCACTGGCCGGCGCGGTACGCACGCCACCGGCGCCGCCGGATTGCCTGGAACCGCTCCTGCAGCGTCGCTACGGTTCCAGCGCACGCGTCGAGGCAACGCCTTCGGGTTGGCGCTGCCGCTTCGGCAACGGTGCCCGGGCGCATGTCTCGGTCGTTATCCCGACGCGGGATCGCATCGACCTGCTGGCACCGTGCGTGGACAGCCTCTACGCGACGAACGCCGGGAGCGGATTCGAAATCATCGTCGTGGACAACGGGTCCCGGGAGCCGGAAACGCACGAGTGGCTTGGGCGCATGGAACGCGATCGCGGGGACTTCCGTACATTGACCGCCGACATCGAGTTCAACTGGTCAAGGCTCAATAACCTTGCCATGGCCGATGCCGCAGGCGACGTGTTCGTGTTTCTGAACAACGACACCGTGTCGATGACCGACGGATGGCTTGCGCGCATCGCCGAGTACGCAAGCCGGGAGGACGTGGGTGTTGTCGGGGCGCTGCTCTTGTTCGGCGACGGAACGATTCAACATGCGGGCGTGGTGGTCGGTTACGGTGGACGTGCGGGCCACGTCTACAGCGGCGTCCGTCCGGAAGACGCGAGCGGCGCGTTTGTTCCGCCAACGGTTCCGCGCAACGTGGCGACGGTAACCGGGGCATGTCTTGCCGTTAGCCGCAACGTGGTGGAAACCATAGGCGTTTTCAACGAGGACTACCGGATCGTGGGCAACGACACCGAATTCTGCCTGCGCGCGCACCTTGCGGGACTGCACAACGTCTACCTGCCGGAAATCGTCCTGCTGCACCACGAGTCGCAGTCGCGGGGCCGTTCGGATCCGCAGTCGGACAACGAGCGGCTGGAACGCTTTATCGCCAAGCACCTGCCACGCGATCCGTACTACAACCCGAACCTGACGCTGTCTTCGCTGCATCCAGGCCTGTCGGTCGAAGTGACGTCCGGCACATAGCCGGGACGTGCCCAATGGTCGCTTCGAGGACCGTGGCTTTCGCGGGCCGGCTCAGGCGGGACGGAACTCGGCGTCGAGGTCGCGGTCGTCGCAGAAATAGAAGAAGGCGTCCCGCAGCTCGGCGATGCGCACGGTGGGCGGCACCTCTATCTCCATGACCATGGAGAACAGCGGCGTCCCCGTATGCGGCGCCCGCTCGGTCACGGTGTCGAGGTTGTGTATGTTGATGCTGCGGGAAGAGAAGAAGCTCGCCACGGCGTACACGATTCCGGGATGGTCCATCGCCGTGACGCTCACCGTATAAGGCAGGCATCCCTCGACCCCTTCGCGATCGCTGGTGCGGCGGAACAGGTACGCGAGGCCGTTGGCCTCGGCGAGCTGGGCGAGTTTCTCCTCGAGGCGGGAGAGCGCCAGGCCTCCGCCCGACACGCTCATCAGCACCGCGAATTCGCCCCCGAGCACCGTCATGCGGCTGTCCTCGATGGACAACTTGAGATCGTGTGCCAGCTTGGCGAGATCGTTGACGAGCCCGGGCCGGTCACGGCCGATGGTAGTGACGACGGCGCGCGTCACAGGCGCTCCGATAGCCAGGCGGGCAGGTCGTTCACCGCGACGCGGCACTGGTCCATGGTGTCGCGGTCGCGCACCGTGACCGTGTCATCCTCCTCGATGGTCTGGAAATCCACCGTCACGCAGAAAGGCGTCCCCACCTCGTCGTGTCGGCGGTAGCCCTTGCCGATGTTGCCGGTGTTCTCGTACAACACGCGCCCGAGCCCCAGCGCCTGCAGTTCCTGTTTGATCGACCGCGCCCTGGCGACGATTCCTTCGTGGTTGCGCTTGAGCGGCAGCACCGCGGCCTTGATCGGCGCCAGGTGCGGCTTCAGGCCGAGCACCGTGCGCCGCCTGCCCTTGTCGAGTTCCTCCACGCGGTACGCTTCATTGAGCAGTGCCAGCACGCCCCGGTCCACGCCTGCGGACGGTTCGATCACGTAGGGCACCGTCCATTTCCCGGACGCCTGGTCAAGCGAGGCGAGCCGTGCCGTCGAGTCCGCGTTGGGCATGACCTCGGCGTCGATGGGGAGTTCGGACTGTCCCCTGGAGTGCGAGCCGAGGTCGAAGTCGGTGCGGTTGGCGATCCCCTCGAGTTCTTCCACCCCGTGGGGAAAGCGGTACATGATGTCCACGGTCGCTTTCGAATAGTGCGCCAGTTCGTCCTCGGGAACGTGGTACAACTGCAGGTTGTTCGGGTTCACGCCCTGGTCCTGCCACCACTCGAGGCGAGCCTGCACCCACGTCTGAAGCCAGTCCTCGTCGGTGCCCGGCTCGACGAAGAACTCCAGCTCCATCTGTTCGAATTCCCGCACGCGGAAGATGAAGTTCCGGGGTGTGATCTCGTTGCGGAACGCCTTCCCTATCTGGGCGATGCCGAAGGGGGGACGCCGCGAGGTGGAGTCGAGCACGTGCTTGAAGTTGGTGAAGATCGACTGCGCTGTCTCCGGGCGAAGATAGGCGAACGCGGAGTCGTCCTCCACGGGGCCGATGGTGGTCTTGAACATCAGGTTGAACGGTCGCGGCTCGGTCAGGTCGTCGGAGCCGCAGTTTGGACAGCGGCCGTCCAGGTGGTCGGCGCGCCACCGCGCCTTGCACGCGCGGCAGTCCACCAGCGGATCGGCGAAGGTGTCCTCGTGCCCCGAGTAGTGCAACACGTTGCGATTGGTGAGTATGGCGGAATCCAGTCCCTCGACATCGTCGCGCTGATGGACCACGGCGCGCCACCAGGCGTTCTTGAGGTTGTTCTTCAGTTCGACGCCGAGTGGGCCGTAATCGTAAACGCCCTGCAGCCCGCCGTAGATGTCGCTCGCCGGGAAAACAAACCCCCTGCGCTTGCAGAGGGCAACGAGTTGGTCCATCGACTGCGCGGGCATTTTCTGATCCGGGTTTCGTCGCGAGTTTGAGGCGGCGGCACTATACCGCAATGTCGTGTCCCCGGGAGGGCCGCGGCGCGGGGCGACGGGTTCAGGGCGAAGGCTGGTTGCGGACGGGATGCTTCCGGTGTACCCCTGCTCACACCCGGCTGACCAGCGTCAAAGCCGACTCAGATAGGAATCCGGGTGGCTGAGAAATGCCCGGGTTATCGCTACGTGCTCGACATCGTCCCATGCGATCGGCCGTGGCGGCGAAACGTCCATGTCCAGGATAACCGCCCCCCGGAGCGCCATCAGGATGGGCGAATGCGTTGCGATGAGGAACTGGGAGCCCTCCGACACGGCATCGCGAATCATGGCGATCAGCGCGATTTGGTTCGTGGGCGACAGCGGCCCCTCGGGCTCGTCGAGCAGGTACAGTCCGGGCGCCGTCAGTCGCGCCTGGAACAGTGCAAGAAAGAGCTCGCCGTGTGACCGGGCGAATGGATCTTCCCCATAGCGCTCGGCGAAGGCCCGCACCTGGGCCCGGGCCATGCCGACGGCGCGGTCGCGGCCCGACCCTTCCGGTAGCGTTTGCTCGAAGTGCCGCGCGAGATCGCCGTGCTCTTCGGCGTTGCGGCGGATCGACTGTAGGAAGCCAGTGACGTCGTCGGCGCGGAAGTAGAACCCCCGCCACCCCGCGCCTTGCCGCACGAATCGGAATCCCGCCGCCGCTTCGCGCGCCACCTCCATCAGGGGGTGCGTTTCTATGCTCCGTTGCGTCAGCCCGGGCAGGCGCAGCGCGGCGGCGACGATCTCGAGCAGTGTCGACTTGCCGCAGCCGTTCTCGCCGACGAGAAAGGTGATCGGGGCGTCGAGGGACAACGTATCGAAGTCTCGGAATAGTGGTAGGGAAAACGGAAATTCTCCGTTGTCCTTGACCATTCGGATTTCGCGCAGGAAACGCATGCCGGCGCTAGCAGATCCGCACGGCGCTAACCCGCAAGTTGTATCGGGGGCCGGATGATCGCGGAACTAGGATCCCTTTCCCGTCAATGAAGCCTGTCAAATACAAACCGCAATCCCCGGTTCAGCGTAGTGCCGACACCCGACTGATGCGTTTCTCCTTCAAAAACATGTGAGTTGAGTCTGATTCGCGGGTAACTCCTGCTCCTTAGCAAGGACTCCATTCTGTTGACGTTTTCGATGGATCTGAAGATCCCATCAGGATCTTCAAGTGCGTCGAGCTCGTTTGCTGACAGAAATACACGCTTGGTCAGATCCCGATTCTGGTTGGCATATTTCGCTTCATATCGAAAGCAGACACCATCGTCATACCAGATGGAAGGACTGCCTATGACGTATCGATCGAATGCCTCGGGGTGATTGAAGAGAACATACAGGCCAAAGAGCCCACCAAACGAATAACCGAGGAGCGTCTCGTCAACACGGTCAGTTCTGTATCGACTGTTTATCAGTGGTTTGAGCTCCTGCTGCACGAAACGAAGGAATTTTCCGGCGCCACCGGGATCAATATGCGCCGGCAATGGAAAGTAAGGATCACTGCGAGCTTCCTTGACATAGTCATTGTCCAGAGTCGGCGTGAGGTCGCGGGTACGAAGCGCCATGACGGGAGATCCCTCTGGATATCCAATACCGACCAGAATGACTTCGGGCAACTCACCGGTCAGCCGCAACAGGTGGATATTGCCAGCCACTGTTGGGAAGAAGTCGGTGCTATCAGTCAAATACACTACCGGATAGTGCTTTTTTCCGTGTGCGTACGAGAACGGCAGGAGGATATCGATCCGGTATTCGCCACCCACTGTTTCCGAATGCACGATAAGTCGTTGCGTGCCTTCGATGACAACAGGCGAATCCTTCTCTTTCACAATCGCTTTCCCTGTTTCTGAATAGAGGTTGCAGGCCGGCAGACAGGACAGGATCACCAGGTACCAACGGCCTGACACCAGGCATGTGCCGAGGAGTTTTCCGATCCGGCTCAACTGCGGTCCTTCCGCACCCCGATCAGAAGTGCAGCAGATGCGGTTCGAGCGAATCCAGGTCTACGACGCCGACGGCGTTGAGCCCCACCATGTGCCCCGCGCACTCACCGGGATTGAAGATGAGTTGGTGCGCCTTCCGCTCCATGCGCAGCATGTGGGTGTGGCCATGGAGGGCGAGATCGTGCTCCGGGCTCAGTGCCCCCTGGAGTTCGCGCGGGTCGTGGACCACGACGATACGCCGTTTGGACCACACGACTTCGAGCGGCGGATCCTGGAAGTGAAAGCCGGACTCCCTCGCGGCGGCGATGAGTTCGTCGCGCTCCTGGTCGTTGTTGCCGAACACGCCGTAGAGCGGGGCATCAAGAGAGGCGAATACGCCAAGGGTCCTGGCCTGCGTGATATCGCCCGTATGCACGACCGCATCGACGCCCGCGTCATTGAACAGCTTCACGATGCGGTGGCAGTTCTTCAGGTTGTTGTGGGTGTCGCTGACGACGCCGATGCGCATGCGTCTGGATGGGGCTCGATTCTCCACCGGCGCCTTACGCGACCCGTTCCAGAATGTGGATGCCGCAGGCGCTGCCGAGCCCGATCACGTGGGTCATCCCGAGCCGTGCGCCTTCCACCTGCCGCTTGCCCGCTTCGCCGCGCAGGTGGGTGGACACCTCGTAGATGTTGGCAATGCCAGTGGCGCCCAGGGGATGGCCTTTCGACAGCAGGCCGCCGGACACGTTGACCGGGATCCTGCCTCCCAGCTCGACCTCGCCCTCGTCGATCAGCCGGCCCGCTTCGCCATCGGCGCACAGCCCGAGGTTCTCGTAGTGCAGGATTTCCGCGGTCGCGAAACAGTCGTGGAGTTCGACCAGGTCGATGTCGTCGGGACCGGCGCCGGCCATCTCGTACGCCGCCGCTGCCGCCGTGCGCGTGCAGGTATTGACGTCGGGCATCACGAGATCGCGCTCCTGCCACGGGTCCGAAGTCAGCACGGATGCCCGCACCTTGACGGCGCGGTCCATGAGTCCGAGTTCGCGAGCCTTCCTTTCGCTGGCGATGACCGCGGCGGCAGAGCCGTCCACGTTCACCGAGCACATGAGCTTGGTGTTGGGGTAGGAGATCATCTCCGAGTTCATGACGGTTTCGAGCGGCGTCTCGATCTGGTACATCGCCTTCGGGTTCATCGTGGCGTGGTGGTGGTTCTTCACCGAGACCTTGGCGAACTGCTCGAAAGTGGTTCCATGCTTGCGCGAGTGCTCCATGCCGGCTTCGGCAAAAACCGACGGCATGGTGCCCGAGCCGAGCAACCCCTCCCTGGGAATGCCGCTGCGCCCAGCCCCGCCGCCGAGCAGGCCACGGCCCATCTGTTCGACACCGACGGCAAGCACGAGGTCGTAGAGTTCCGCCTTGACGGAAGCCCAGGCTTCCCGAAACGCCGTCGCGCCTGTGGCGCAGGCGTTGGCGCAGTTGACCACCGGGATTCCGGTCTGGCCGATCTGCTGCAGGATCCTCTGGCCGACCATCGCGCTTGCCTGTCCCAGGTTGCCGCAGTACAGCGCCTGCATGTCCTGGATGGTCAGGCCGCAGTCATCGAGCGCCAGCAGCGCCGCCTCGGCCCCGAGCTGGGGCACGGATTTTTCGGGGAATCGCCCGAACTTGATCATGTCCACGCCGACGATATAGGCATCAGTCATTGCTCGGCTCCTTTGAAATCCTGCTCCGGGCGTACCTTCTACCCGGTTCGTGGTTGGAAAAAGTACGACAGGTACGCGTTGCCGTCCCTGTCCCTGCGCCCCAGGGCATCGCCATAGGTCACTTCCACCGGCATGTCGAAGGCGATGTTGGCGGGGTCCGGCTCGACGTTTATCAGGTTGCCCTTGACCGTCGCGCCGTCATCCAGGTCGACCACCGCGGAAATGTACGGCACCTCGACGCCGGGGAACGACCGGTACACGATCGACCAGGAGTAGAGCGTGCCCGTGTTGGACAACCGCGTGGCATGCATCCGATCCCGGGCCCCGCACTTCGCGCAAACGCGGCGCGCGTCGAGGAAGATCGCGCCGCAGGCATCGCACCTGTGACCCTCGAGGTAGGGGTCCCCCTCGTCCGGAATCTTCAGGTAGGCAACCGCCGGCAACGGCTTGGTGGACATCGAGCGCTCCCAGGCACGAATGCCGAGCGAGCATACACCCTTCAGTGGATGAAACCCCTCTGCCGCAGCAGGTCCATGACACGCAAGGCGCAATCCTCCACGCCGAGCGAAGCGGTATCCAGGACCAGGTCCGGCGATGCCGGTTCTTCGAACTCGGAGCTGACGCCGGGGAAACTCGGAATCTCACCGCGTTCCGCTGCCTCGAAGAGGCCGCTGTCGTCGCGGCGTTTCAGTTCCTCGATGGGCGCGGTCAGGTATACCTCGAGGAAGCGTTCGGGGCCGACAACCGTCCTGGCGCGTTCGCGCACGCTGTCGAGAGGCACCACGAACGCCGTCAGGCAGATCAGGCCGGCGTCATTCATCTGGCGGGCGGATTCAGCCGCGCGCCGCACGTTCTCGGAGCGATCCTCGGCGGAAAAGCCGAGATCGCGGCTGAGGCCCAACCGGAAGTTCTGCCCGTCGATCACCGTGGCAAGCCTTCCCTCGTCAAACAGCTTGCGTTCGACGGCCTGGGCGATGACCGTCTTGCCGCTCTTCGAGAGGCCGGTGAACAGCATGGTCACCGGTGTCTGGCCGAGGCGCTGCGATTTTTCTTCCGCGGTGACCGCGGAACCGGTGGCAGTCAACGCCCCGTGGGGCGTCTCGTCCCAATGCGAATGCAACGCCTGTCCGCCGGGGGCCTGGATCATGCCGGCGCCGACCGTGATGTTGGAGAGGCGGTCGATGACGATGAAGGAGCCCGTGGCGCGGCTGTCTTCGTATGCGTCGTACGGTACCGGTTCTGCGAGAACCAGGCGGACGCGGCCGATTTCGTTCAGGGCGAGGGTGGATGCGGGCAGGGGTTCCAGCGTATTGACATCGACCCTGTCGCGCAGCGTTTCGACCCTGCCGAAGACCTGTTTCGCGCCCTGCTTGACAATGTACTGCCTGCCCGGCGCCATCGGCTCTTCGCCCATCCACACCAATGTGGCGTCTATCGTGTCCGAGACCCGGGGCTGGTTCACGGGGCTCGCCAGGATGTCGCCCCGGCCGACGTCGACCTGGTCGGCGAGCGTCAGGGTCACGGCCATCGGCGCAGACGCTTCCTCGAGGTCGCCGTCCATGGTGACGATGCGCGTGACTTCGGTGGAAAGGCCCGAAGGCAGGACCACGACGGAGTCGCCGGGCCGCACCGCACCGCTCGCCACGCTGCCGCTATAGCCGCGAAAGGAGGCGTCCGGACGGTTCACGCGCTGCACGGGCATGCGGAAGTTGTCGATGCCGCCGCCGGGCGCGACGTGCATGTTCTCAAGCAGGTGCATCAGGGAGGCACCGCGGTACCACGGCATGTTCGTGGACCGTTCGACGACGTTGTCGCCGTGCAGCGCCGACATGGGAATGAAGTTGAGGTCCTCCACCCTGAGGCGCGAGGCGAACGCCTCGTAGTCTCCGCGAATGTCTGCAAAGGTGGCTTCGTCGTACTCGACAAGGTCCATCTTGTTGACGGCGACGATCAGGTGGCGGATGCCTAGCAGACGCGCGATGAATGTGTGACGCCGCGTCTGTATCAGCACGCCGTTCGTGGCGTCGATCAGGATGATGGCGGCGTCGCAGTTGGACGCGCCCGTTGCCATGTTGCGCGTGTACTGCTCGTGTCCGGGTGTATCCGCGATGATGAACTTGCGCCTGGCGGTGGAAAAGTAGCGGTAGGCCACGTCGATGGTGATGCCCTGTTCGCGTTCCGCCTGCAGGCCGTCGACGACAAGTGCGAGGTCGAGTTCGCCAGCCCGCGAGCCGCCGGTCCTGCTTTCGCGCTCGACCGCCGCGAGCTGGTCTTCATGGATCAACTGCGAATCGTGCAACAGGCGTCCGATGAGGGTGCTCTTGCCGTCGTCCACCGAGCCGCAGGTCAGGACGCGCAGAATCTCCTTGTCTGCGTGCCGGGCGAGATAACCATCTATGTCCCGTTCGATCAGCTGCCGCTGATCGGAGCCGGGCGTCACCGGTTCGGACATCAGAAGTACCCTTCGCGCTTCTTTTGCTCCATCGAACTCACGGCGTCGTGGTCGATTAACCGGCCCTGACGTTCGGAGTACCGGGCAAGCAACATCTCCTGGATCACTTCCTGCAGGGTCCGGGCGGTGGATTCGATCGCGCCGGACAACGGGTAGCAGCCGAGGGTCCGGAACCGGACCATGCGTTGCTCGGGCACTTCGCCGGGCTCGAGCGGCATGCGGTCGTCGTCCACCATGATGAGCGTGCCTTCGCGCTCGACCACCGGCCGCCGGGCCGCGAGATAGAGCGGAACGATCTCGATGTTCTCCGCCAGGATGTACTGCCAGACGTCGAACTCGGTCCAGTTCGAGAGCGGGAAGACGCGCACTTCCTCGCCTCGATTGATGTTGCCGTTGTACAGGTTCCATAGTTCGGGCCGCTGGCTCCTGGGATCCCAGCGGTGGTTGCGGTCGCGTATGGAGTAGACGCGTTCCTTGGCGCGGGAGCGCTCCTCGTCGCGCCGGGCGCCACCGAACGCGGCGTCGAAGCCGTGCTTGTCGAGCGCTGTGAGCAGCGCCTGGGTCTTCATGATGTCGGTGTATTTCCTGCTGTCGTAGGTGAACGGCGTGACGTTGTCGGCGACCCCCTGCGTATTCGTGTGGACGATGAGATCGAGACCGTACTCGCGCGCTATCCGGTCCCGGAACGCGATCATCTCGCGGAACTTCCAGGTCGTGTCGACGTGCAGCAGCGGAAAGGGCAGCCTGCCGGGAAAGAACGCCTTGCGGGCGAGGTGCAGCAGTACCGACGAGTCCTTGCCGATCGAATAGAGCAGGACAGGCTTCTCGAACTCCGCCGCAACCTCGCGGATGATGTGAATGCTCTCCGCTTCGAGCTGCTCGATGTGCGTCATCGCCGGCATGGGGGCAATTCTAATGCCAGAATCACGTCCCAAATCAGCGATGAGTAAGCCGATTTCGCATTTGGATAGAAACTAATCGGAGAATGGTTCGCGCAGCATCATCACGACGCCGGAAACAGCCCGCACCGTAATGGGCGGCTTGCGGCCCGCCATTTTCAATCGCGCTAGGGCAGGCATTCCAGCATCCCTTCAAGGTCGCAGACGGTCTGACCTCCGCTCTGCACGAGGTCACTCTGGCGGCACACCAGGAACCGCCTGTCAGCCTCGATCAGGTCGGCATTGCGGTTCAGCGATGCAAGATCGTCCCGGCTGGGCCGGCTCGTCAATTTGATTTCGATCGCCCAGCGTTCTCCCGAGAGTTCCAGGATCAGGTCGATTTCGCGCTGGTCGCTGGTGCGCAGGTAGAAGGCGTTGTGAACCGCCCCCTTGACCTCCAGCGCGCTGATCACCTGTTGAATGACATACCCTTCCCAGCTTGCCCCAACCCAAGGCTGGCTCAGCAGCGAGTTGGGGTCTTCGACGTTCAGTATCGAGTGCAGCAGACCCGTGTCCCGCCAATAGACCTTGGGGCGCTTTACCAGGCGCTTCCTTATGTTCGCGTGAAATGCCTCGAGCCTGCGGAGCAGGAAAGCGCCCACGAGGTAGTCGACATGGGAGTTTACGGTGTGATAGGACAATCCGAGGCTGTTACCGATCTGACTGGCGTTCCACTCCTGTCCGTGCACGGACGCAAGCATTCGCAGGAGGCGCAGCATGGTTTGCGGCGTCGCCGCCAGGCCCCAGTTTGGCAGGTCGCGCTGTCTGAGGAGATCGAGATAGTCGCGCTGCCATGCCGGAAACGTTCTTCCGTTCAGTACTCCGCCATCCGGGAATCCGCCCATCAGCCAATGGCGGTGGCGTTGCGCGTTGGAGTTGAGTTCATCCCATGCGAGCGGGGCGAGTTCGACGACGGACAGCCTTCCCGCCAAGGACTCCGAAACGCGCGTCATCAGCGCGGGCGAGACCGAACCCAGTAGCAGAAACCGGCCGGCACGCTGACGATCCCTGTCGATCTCGCCGCGGAGCCTTGCGAAGACCTCAGGCCATTCCTGTGCTTCGTCGAGTACCAGTAGACCGGGTTCCCGAACGACTTCGTCCCATTGGACGTCAAGCCGCAGGCGATCCGATTCCTGCTCCAGGTCGTAGTAGCGTTTGCCGAGCTGACGGGCGAGAGTCGTCTTGCCGGATTGCCGGGGTCCAACGAGAGCGACGGCAGGATAGTCGCGGAGTCGTTGAGCGATCAGGGGAGAGATCGTGCGCTTGAGCATTCTTGCATTTTAGAAATACATTTCTATTTTGCAAGAACAGCCTGGGCGTTTCCCTCGATGGACGGATAGTTCGATCGGAGCGCTGTACGAGCCACTGTCAGTCAAGTATGGTCGTATTGATCCCCGAATCTGGACTATACCCATGAGGTTAGTGGGGACGGATAGAACAACCCGCGTACACAGGAGATCACCATGATATTCGGCTTGCAGACCGGTCAATACAACACGCAGTGGTCCGACGTTGTCGCGGTCGCGAAGACGGCGGAAGCGGGTCGCTGGGAAAGCCTGTGGCTTTCTGATCACTTCATGCCGCCCGGGGTAGGTGGACACGGTGGTGCCCTGGAGGGCTGGACGCTGCTCTCTGCCGTGGCGATGGTCACCGAGCGGGTGCGGCTCGGCATTCTCGCGACCGGAAACACCTACCGAAACCCGGCGCTCGTGGCAAAGATGGCGACCACCATCGATCACATATCCGGCGGTCGGGTGGAACTGGGACTGGGTGCCGCCTGGTACGAACAGGAACATACCGCCTACGGCTGGGACTTCCCGTCGCTGCGGGAGCGCAGTGACCGGCTGGAGGAGGCGACGCAGTTGATCCGCCTGCTGCTCACCAAGGACCCGGAGGAATACGTGAACTTCTCCGGCAAGTACTACCAGTTGAATGACGCGCCCATGTCGCCTCGAACGTCCCAGGACAGGCCGATTCCCATCCTGATCGGGGGCAATGGCGAAAAGCGCACCCTGAGGACCTGTGCACGCTATGGCGATACCAGCAACCTGGACTTCTGGCACCCGGGCGGTGTGGAGGTATACAAACAGAAGCAACGGGCGATCGACCGCCACTGCGAGGACTTTGGGCGCGATCCGGCAGAAATCCGCCGCACGGTCTGCATACCGACCAGGGTGTTCGACAGTGATGAAGAATGGAAGAAATCACCGGGGCAGCCCTGGTACTGCTGGGGCACCGTCAATGCTCTCCAGGACTATCTTGGCGGCTATATCGAAGCTGGCGCCGACGAGATCATGTTGTGCGGCTTTGGGGGCAATACGGCTGCCATACAGCGGGTTGACGAAGAGGTTCTGTCGGTCTTCTAGCTCTCGTCAAACTGACTTTGCCGTTTCCGCGACTTCCTCGTCCTTGACGTGTTCCGGTTCCGCGCACGAGCGGCAGCATCGATTGCCGGCCCCGGGTTGCTGGCCCTGTGTACGCACCAGGCGGCTGCGGCCGGTGTCGACTACGATGCCCTCGAGTTCCGTCACGGAATTTCGCAAATACCCAACTACGAGCTGAAATATCCGGAGGATTTCGCGCACCTGGATTACGTCAATCCCGCTGCCCCGAAGGGAGGCGCGCTGTCGCTGGCCTATACCTACAGCATGGTTAGCGCGACACCAACATCCAAACCGCCGGGATTTGGGCTGTCGTACGACTACCTGCTGGAGCGCGCCGGGGACGAACTTTCCGGCTATTACGGCAGTCTCGCCGAGTCGGTGGCCTTGAGCGCCGACCGGCGCAGCATAGTATTTCGACTGCGGCCCGAGGCCCGCTGGCACGATGGGAAGCCGATTACGTCTACGGATGTCAAATTCTCGCTGGACACGTTCCGCCAGGACTTCATGGCTTCGGGATGGGGAGGAGTTCTCGACTGGATTGTCGGGGTCGAGGCGCCGGGTCCGCTGACGGTTGCGGTTCACGGCGACTCCGATGTGGCCAAGCAGGTCCACATCATGGGCTTCATCCCGATCGTTCCGGAGCACTACTGGGTCGAACGTGACGTCACCCAGCCGACGCATGAGCCGCCGTTGCAGAGCGGCCCGTATCGAATGACAAGGACATCCCGGGGCCGGTACTTCGAGTACAGCAGGGTGCCCGATTACTGGGGTCGTGACCTGCCCATCAACCGCGGCAGGTTCAACTTCGACACGATTCGCTACGAGCGCCATCTCGACGGCGTCGTCGCCCGCGAAGCGCTGCGTGCCGGCATGATCGATGTCTGGACCGAGAGCGACTCCCGCCACTGGTTGTTTTCCTACGACGTTCCGGCAGTCGAGCGCGGTTGGCTGCGGAAAGGCACCCTCGGTTCGGGGGCCGTACGCGGTGCCCGATGGCGCCTCGCGCTCAACACGCAGCGAAAACCGTTCGACGATCCCCTGGTGCGGGAAGCCCTGGCCCACGCGTTCGATTTCGAATGGCAGAACCGAGCGCTGCACGGCGGTGAGCGGCGACGCGCCCACAGCTACTTTGCGGACTCGATGTTCGCCTCATCGGGGTTGCCGGACGCGGGGGAACTGGCGCTGCTCGAACCATACCGGGCGCTGTTGCCTGACGCCGTGTTCAACCGGGACTTCTCGTTCCCCCGCTCGGAAGGCATCGGCGTCGACCGCCGGGGCCTGTCAAGGGCTCGGCAACTGCTCGCGGACGCCGGCTACAGGATGCAGGGCAATGTCCTGGCAGACACGTCGGGCGAGCCTTTCACAATCGAGTTTCTCTGTGCCTCGCCGGTCCATATGCGCACGTTGCTGCCGTACGTGAACGCGCTCACCGTGCTTGGCATCCAGGCCAGCATCGGGATGGTCGAGACCGTCAGCCTCACCAATCGGCGGCGCAGCGGCGACTTCGACGCCCTTATCCTTCAGGGCTTCATGGCGGTCCCGCCATCGTGGCAGCTACGGCCTTATTTTCACTCCGCCGCGGATACTTACTGGAACCCGTCCGGCATCGACCATCCCGCGGTCGATGCGTTGGTCGATGCGGCTCTGGGGGCTACCGACCTCGACGTGTTCGTGAGTGCCCTGCGCGCGCTCGACCGCGTACTGCTCTGGCACTACTACCAACTCCCGATCGATGTCCTCGACGATACGCGTATCGTCTACTGGGACAAGTTCGGACGACCCGACCAGCCCGACGAGATGTTCATCGCACCGTTCCCCGACGGCTGGTGGTTCGACGAGGAGAAGGCACGCCGCATCGACGCGGGACGTTAACCGAATCGTGTGCTCCGTCATGTCGTCACGGGCCCTTGGAAAGGGGGAATCATGAGAATCATCGTCAACGGCCAGCAGGCGTTCGGGCGAGCCGTCCTGGAGGCGCTTCTTGACCGCGAAGAGGTCGTAGGCGTGTTCACGGCTCCGGAGGGGAAGGGCGCTCCTCCGGATCCGCTGAAGGAATGCGCGGTCGAGCGCGGCCTGCCGGTGTTCCAGCCGAAGTCTTTCCGCCGCCCCCGCGTCTGGGAGCAGATGCGAGGACTCAAGCCGGACCTGGCGGTCATGGCCTACGTCACGTTGTTCGTCCCCGAAGAAGCGCTCAGCATTCCAACCCTCGGCACCATCCAGTATCACCCCTCGCTGCTGCCGATGCACAAGGGGCCGAGTTCGATCAACTGGCCGATCATCTTCGGCGAGACCAGGACGGGCCTGAGCATCTTCTGGCCGGACAACGGTCTCGACACCGGCCCGATCCTGCTCCAGAAGGAAGTCGATATTGGCCCGGACGACACCCTGGGCAGCGTCTACTTCAACCACCTGTTCCCGCTCGGTGTGGACGCCATGATCGAGTCCGTGGACCTCGTGCGCGACGGCAGGGCGCCGAAAATCGAGCAGGATCCCGACGCCGGCAGCTACGAAAGCTGGTGCCGAGCGGAGCAGGCGGAGATCGACTGGTCCAGGCCCGTGGCCGATGTCTATAACCTGATCCGCGGCTGCAATCCGCAGCCGGGGGCCTGGACGCTGTGCAACGGGCAGCGGTTGCAGCTATTCGATGCCCGTCGTGGTGGCGAGACTGACGCCCAACCGAGTACGTTGCTGAGCGTCGGCGACAAAGGCGTGGAAGTGGCGGCGGCTGGCGGCAGCATCGAGGTTCTGCGTGTGCGCCCGAAGGGCAGCGGGAAGATTCCCGCCGACGAGTTCGCCAGGTCCGCGGGCCTCGAACCCGGCGACCTGCTGGGGTAACGGGCGGGCGCGGTCCGTCGCATGACCTGCGGGACACTGCATCAGGAGGCCTGGCCAATATCGGGTGGGGACGCCACCGATTCGCCTTCAGGCCGGACAGGGGGACGAGTCAAGCCGGGCTGAAGCCTTCAGCTGGGAGTACGAGGGATACTCCTCCCATGGGCGACGAGCTGTGCCGCGCCCGGGGGCACTGGCTGTGGGGCACTGCAATGCTCCCGGTACGGGTTCAACTTTCCGGTGCCGTTCGCGCCAGCGCATGTTCGCGGCTCCGGTCCCAACAGGAGCCGCGAATGGCCTATGCGGGTCGACTCGTTTCGTACATCGCGATCATCGCGATGGGCCCGGGTGCGGCCAGCCGGAATGCTGGTACGCTTACGGCTCCTTGAGCAGCCTCCATTCACGAAACACCCAGGGGACCCCAGATGGCTGAACAGCAATGGAATGCGCCGCCGGCAATGCAGATCGACGTGTCGAAAAACTACGCTGTCTCGATCGACACGAACCGTGGCCGCATCGAGCTCGAACTGTATCCGCAGCACGCTCCGCAGACCGTAAACAACTTTGTGTTCCTGGCGGGGCAGGGCTTTTACGACGGCGTCACATTTCATCGAGTGATCGCGAATTTCATGATCCAGGGTGGCGACCCGACCGGTACCGGGCGCGGTGGACCCGGGTATCGATTTGCCGATGAGTGCGACGGGAGTCCGCTGAAACACGAGCGCTGCGTCATTTCGATGGCTAACGCCGGGCCGAATACCAATGGCAGTCAGTTCTTCATCACCCATCTCGCCACCCCGCACCTGGATGGCATGCACACGGTGTTCGGAAAGGTCACCGGGGGCGAGGACGTGGTGGATGCCATTCAGCAGGGAGACACGATGATCAGCGTCAGGGTCGCTGGTTCATAGCGGTCGGTCCACCGGTTAGCCCGCCGCGGATGCCGATTGCAGCGTGACGAATCGATGGTAGTGACCGTCCGTGTCCGCCATCAGCGAGCCGTGGGTGCCTTGCTCCAGGACTCTGCCGTCTTCGAGGAACACGATCTTGTCGGCGTTCGCGATCGTCGACAGCCGGTGCGCGATGATGATCACCAGCCGGTCCTTCGCGGCTTCATGCAGCGCCCGGACCAGGTATGACTCGGTCTCCGGGTCTAGCGCCGAGGTTGGCTCGTCCAGGATGAGGACGCTCGCTGGCTTGATCAGGCCGCGCGCGATGGCGATGCGCTGTTTCTGCCCGACGGAGATCTTGCTGGTCACCGTGCCCAGTCGCGTGTCGTAACCCTCGGGCAGGGCATCGATGAAGTCGTGCGCCCCGGCAATCCTGGCGGCGCGCTCGACTTCTTCCTGCGTCGCGTCCGGCTTGCCGTAGCGGATGTTGTCGCGGATGGAATCGGAGAAGAGTTGTGTCTCCTGGAACACGTAGGACACCTGGTTGCGCAGACTCTTGAGAGAGATCTCGTTGATGTCGCGCCCATCGATACGGATGGTGCCTGCGCTCGCATCGTGAAATCCCGGGACCAGGTAGGCGAGGCTGGTCTTGCCCGCCCCGGTCGGGCCCACCAGCGCGGTGATATCGCCCACGTCCAGCGTCAGGTCGACCTCGCGCAACGCCTCGCGGCCGTCGGGATAGGCCATGCTGACGCCGGACATCTCGATGCCGTGATCGATGGAATTCAGCTCCACCCCGTGACGTGCCGTTTCGCTCGGCAGGTCCATGAGGAAGAACACCCGGCGGATTCCGGGAATGTCCGCCTGGATGCGGATCCAAAGGTAAGGCAGCGCCGTAACGGCGCCCGAGAGCCAGGCGTAGTAGTAGAACAGCACGCTGTAGTCGCCGGGTGTCAGCACGCCCTCGATGACCCGGGAACTGATGAAGTAAAACGCGATCAGGCCCATCAGCCCACCCGCCATTCTGTTGGCGACGCGGTAAAGCATGTGCACCAGCACTTCGGCCCGGAATCGTTTGAACGATTCGTTGCTGTGACCGCGGAAACGCTGCCGTTCGCGCCTGTTGCCGCCCAGGCTCTGCACCGCCAGCACGTTGCTCATGCCTTCCTCGATGTTACCCGTGGTCACCGACCCCGCCGCCCGGCTCGCCTGGCTGCGGCGGCGCATGGCGCGCGGGAACGGCAGCATGGCGATGAACTGCAACGGCAGGATGCAGAGGGCCAGCCAGACAATCTCGGGAGCCTGGCCATAGTTGAAAGACATCACCACGAGCACCAGCGTGCCGGTGAATATGGCGCCGATCGGCGAGGTGATGGTCTGGAGAAAGACATTCTGCAGCGCCGGGGTGTCATACATGACCCGATACAGGCTGTCGCCGATTTTCTGGTCGTTCAGGAGCGGCAGTGGCAGCGTCTGAATGCGCTCGAACAACTGTGACCGCAGCAGGTGGTTGAGCGCCTGGCTGAGGCGCAGCTGGATGCGAAACTCGATGAAGCCAACCAGGCCGGCAAATTTGCTGAACGCCGCGTTCGCCTCGTTCTCGGTCTGCGTCGCCGTATCGTGGCCCTGGGCCATCCCCGCATCGACCTGGTCGTTGGCGTCGCCGGATGACCCGAAGCCGCCGATCAGCAATACCATCGCGACGCCCAGGCACAGCACCCACACCATCATCTCGAACGGCGTCCGGCCATCCAGGAACTCGACAAACGGCCTGAAGTACGGGGGAAATGCACTGGGGGCGACGGCCTTCTGCAGGATCACGTTGTCGATGACGATCTTGATCGGCCAGGGCAGGACCAGCGGCGTCATCAGCGACATGCCAAAGAGCGCGAACTTGGCGCTGTACCGATAGGGGAAATACCTGATGTAGGTCAGCGCCCTCCCGATGATGCGGCAGGTATCGCGGAAATTGAGGTCCGTATCGAGGTCCAGCGTGCTGGCCGCTGCATCCAGCGACTGCTCATGTGCCTCCAGCTCCTTGCCGATGACGACGGACTCGCTCACGGCGACTCCCCCGTTGTGCCGCGTGCCAGCTCGGCCTCAGTCTCGACAAAGCGCCGGTAGTGGCCATCCCCGATCCGCATCAACGCGTCATGGCTGCCGGATTCAAGAATCTCGCCGCCATCCAGGTAGAGGATCTGGTCCGCCCGCTGGATGGTCGAGATGCGGTGCGTGATGAGGAATATGACCCTTCCCGCGCCCCAGGCCGCCAGCCGCTCCAGCACCCGGTGCTCGGTCTCGGCATCCAGCGCCGCCGTGGGTTCGTCCAGGATCAGGATCGGCGCGTTGCGTACCACCGCCCGGGCGATCGACAGCCGCTGCCGCTGACCCGTGGACAGCCGCCCGCCGCGGTCGCCGAGCATGGTATCCAGTCCTTGCGGCAGCCCCGCTATGTAGCCGTCGGCGCAGGCGACCCGGGCCGCCTCGAGAACCTCCTCATCGGTGGCGTCAGGGACCACGTAGCGAATGTTGTCGCGCACGCTCATGCCGAACAGCACGTTCTCCTGCAGGGCGATGGACACGTTGGCGCGCAGGCTCTCCACGTCGAGCAGGCGCACGTCGTGGCCATCGATGCTGACCACCCCCGAGTCCGGATCGAACAGTCGGGTCAGCAGGCTGACCAGCGTGCTCTTGCCGCTGCCGGTGGGGCCGACGATGGCATTGATGGAGCCCGCGGGTGCGGTGAAAGTGACGTCCTGCAGCACGGGTCGCGCCGCTTCGTAGGCAAACCTCACGTTCTCGAAGCGGATCTCTCTCTCGAAGTCCGGCATGGGCATCGGATCGGCGGCGTTCTTCACGTCGGGTTCGATGTCCAGGATCGTGAACACCCGGTCGAGGCCCATGGCCATGTCCTGGGCGGAGGTCCAGTCCCGGACCAGTCCTCGCACCTGCCCGCTGGCCTTGAAGAACTCGTCCCGCGCCCACTGGAACGCGGCGAGGTTCCAGCGCACGAAGGAGAGTCCGATCAAGCCGATCAGCACTGCGGCAAAGGTCTCGCGATCCGTGTTGGCCCAGATCGCCATGAGGAATTCACCGGAGAGCAGGATCGCCGCCGCCAGAGTGAACATGATGATGCCGACAACGGCGACGAGCGAGCGCACCTTGTGGGCGGCGTTGAACGCGACCACGCTGTCTTCCTCGAAGCGCCGCTGCTCATCCGCCTCGCGCCCGTACGCCTTGGTGACCCTGACCGCGCCGAGGACCTCCTGGATGCGCGAGGTCAGGTCGGAATTGGTCTCTCGGGCCACAAGTGACCTCGTCCTAACACGCGGCGAGAACCAGCGCGCCCAACCGAGTGCGAAGATAGCGATGGTGATGCCCATCAGCCCGAGGATCGGGTCGAGTGCGGCGACAAAGAGGATGGTGATCGTGTACTGGGTCACCTGGGTGACGACGTTGACCAGCATGCCGATGATGGCGGTGACCTGCGCCGAGTCCTGGTAGATGCGGTACACGGAGTCGCCGACGCGGTGGTCGCCGTGATAGCGCAGCGAAAGCTGGTGCCAGCGCTCGACCAGCGCGAGGCGCAGATCCTGGTTGATCTGCTGCATGATCCAGACGTTGTAGTAGGGCAGCGCGATCCCGAACGGAAAGGTCAGCACGCCGACCAGGACGATGATGACCATGTAGGTCCACTGCAGTTCCTGGCGCTGCGCCGTCGTGAGCGTTTCCAGGGCACCGTCGGCAAGATCCCTGCGGCCAACGAAGTCCGCCAGGAACGGCGTCAGCGGTTCGGCCTGGAGAATCGACTGGTTCAGGAGGTCCACGGTGAAAAGGCCAACCACCACGCCCAGCAGCATCTGCAACCAGACGATGATGTAGTAGTACACGAGGTGACAGCCGAGGCGCAGTCGAAGCTGCAGCTCTCCCTCGACGAGGCGGTACTGCAGCAGCCACATGGACAGGCAACCGAAGCTGACCATCCCGACGAAAACGTTGTCCAGCCAGCCGGCGACGACAAGAACGGCAAACAGGTTGGCGGCGATGCCGACCAGGACCAGCGCAACGGCGCTCCAGACAAACGTCTGGCCACGCGCGAACATGAGCGTCCAGACCAGGAGCGTCATCAGGATGGCGGCGTAGACGAGGTAGTCGGTTTGCCAGTTCTCCCCAAAGCTGATGGGACCCGTCAGCAGCCCGACAGCGAGCAGCCCCGTAACGAGGAAGGGGACATAGCCGTAGTTCCAGTCGGTCGTCCCAGACCGCCGCCATCCGGACCAACTGACGACCGCACGTTCGCGCCAGTACCCCAGCACCATCGGCAGCAGGTATGGCCAGGTGCGGAAGAAGATGCGCAGGACATCGGTGAACCCGCGGACGTCCTCGACCTCGTCGCGATCGCGCGCCGCGGGTATAGGCCCGGCACGCCAGACAGGAATCGCGTCCCGGCGGCGTCGATCCCGCGCGTTGTCATCGAGGTCGAGGATGCTCATCGATGCATTCCCACAAGTCGCTGCGAATAAAACCACAATGTCTGGCAGGCTGATCGATACGCCGACCGGACATCACCCAATAATTGATGCACCATTGCCGGACGGGAAACGGCTCCCGGCAGAGCCGGCTCAGTTGCGTTATCAGGCCCAGGATGCATTACAGACCTTTGGGAACATCGGGAATCGACGCCTCCATCGTCGGACTCGGCACGGCGACGATCGGCGGAGGCGACACGTTTGTCGGCCCGGACGTCAATGAGTCCGTCAAGGCTATCCACGCAGCCATCGACAGTGGCGTCACGCTCATCGACACTGCGCCCTCATACGGTTGGGGGCACGCCGAAGAGGTCATCGGCAGGGCTATCAAGGGCCGGCGCGACCAGGTGATCATCGCCACCAAGTGCGGTGTCTGGTGGGAGGACGAGCGGGGCTCGTACAACGGTGTGAAGGACGGCAGGGACAACTACGTCAGCCTGCGTCCCGACACCATCACCATTGAAGTCGAGAACAGTCTCGGGCGGCTCGGCGTGGACTACATCGACCTCCTGCAGTGCCACAAGCCGGCCATGCCGCCTGAGAACACGCCCATCCCCGAGACCATGGGCTGTCTCATGGACCTGAAGGACCAGGGGAAGATCCGCGCGATCGGCGTGTCCAACGTGTCGCTCGATCAGCTTGCTGCTTACCGCGCAGCCGGTGATCTTGCCAGCGACCAGTTCCGCTACAGCATGCTCTTGCGCGATCGCGAGGCGGACATCCTGCCCTACTGCGCCGAGCACAACATCGCGACGTTGACGTACTGGTCACTCGAGCAGGGTCTGCTCACCGGCAAGGTGGGACTGGACCGCGTGTTCAGGGAGGACGATTTCCGCAACACCGCGGGCGAATGGCTCCCCTGGTTCAGACTGGAGAACCGGCAGCGCCTGCTCGACATGTTCGCGGGCTGGGCCGACCTGACCGAGAATCATGGCTGTACGATCGCGCAATTGACAGTCGCCTGGACGGCGGCCCAATCCGGAGCGACCCACGTGCTATGCGGTACTCGAACCGTCGAGCAGGCCATCCAGAATGCGGGTGCGGGAGCCGTCGAACTGGAAGCAGGTGAAATTCAGCGCGTGCGTGACGACCTGGTCGCCCTCGGCGATCCAGCCTGACCGGCGATGAAGGGAATACTCAGAGGTCGGGTATGTCGTGCGGCCCTGGCATTGAGCCTGGGCGTCATTGGTTGCAGCTCTCCGTACCATGCCGAGGACAGGAATGTGGACAAGAAAGAAGAAGAGTCATTGAAGGAAATGGTCGGCACGAGAACACCGGCTCCATTGGAAGGTGCTCTCCTCCACTACGAGGAGTTCCCGACCGAACTCATACGGCCTCGCCCGGTGGATGTCTGGTTGCCCGAAGGCTATGACCACGCATCCGACGAGGGATACCCGGTGATCTACATGCACGATGGCCAGATGATGTTTGACCACAGCACTTCGCCTTTTGCCGGTTTGGAACTGTTCTGGGATGTGGACAAAGCCATCACGCGGCTCGCCCGCGATGGCGAAATCAGGCCCGCCATCGTCGTTTCGATCTGGATGGCCGATTGGTCAAAGGGTGCGCGCGGTGCCGAGTACATGCCGCAGAAACCCGTCACCGGCAAGGTCCTGCAGTTAATGAAGGAGACGGGGCAGAGCTTTGCGGTTGAGAAGGGCGGCGAGGAAATGACCGCCGACAATTACCTCAAGTTCATTGTCGATGAACTCAAGCCGTTCATTGACGAGACCTACCGCACGCAATCCGACCGGGGCAACACCTTCATCATTGGCTCCAGCATGGGTGGCCTTATCTCTGCTTACGCCGTCGCGGAATACCCGGAGGTCTTCGGAGGCGCGGCCTGCCTGTCGTCTCATTGGCCCATCGGGGATGGTGTCGTCGTGCAATGGCTCGAACACCACTTGCCCTCGGCCGGGTCACACAGAATCTATTTCGATCACGGCACCGAGACCCTTGATGCCGCTTATGAACCGTTCCAGCAGCAGATGGACGAGGTGATGCGCCAGCACGGCTACACGGCCGGCGAGGACTGGGTCACGCTTCGCTTCGAGGGCGCCGACCATTCGCCGAGAGCCTGGCGTGAACGGCTGCATATTCCGTTGAAGTTTCTCCTCGGGAAGCCTTGATTCTGGCTGTAACCCTTGTTGACTAGGACAGATCCGCCAGCTTGTTGGCCTCGATCAGGTCGAAGTCGATCTGCGCCCCCAGCCCGGGATCGTTGTAGGCGTGGACATGGCCGTTCCCGTCCAGTTCGATCTCGTTGACGATCGCGTGTTTCTGCACTTCGTCGGGCAGCAGCACTTCAAAAAACTCGCAGTTCCTCATTGCCATGATCATGTGCAGGTTGGCGATGTTGTTGAGTGAGTTGCTTCCGTGATGCACCTCGTAGTTCATCTGGAAAGCCTCGGCCAAGTGCGCTGTCTTCATGCAGGAAGTGATGCCGCCCTTGATGAAGACGTCGCCACGCAGGTAGTCCGTGGCCTGTTCCATCACCCAGGGCGCATAGGACGTGGGTCCGGCAGGGGGCAGTTCGGTGGCCATGATCGGAATGTGAAGGGCCTGTTTCAGCTTCACGTATGAGTAGAGATCGTCGTTGGCCAGCGGGTCCTCGTACCAGTAGAACCCCATTTCCTGGATGGCCACACCGACCCTGACCGCGTCGGGATAGTCGTAGGACCAGGTGGAATCCAGCATGACGCGGTAGTCGTCGCCCACGGCCTTGCGGACCGCTTCGCAGATCCGGATGTCTTCGGCCGCGATGCCGGGTGGATGGATCTTGTAGGCTCCCCAGTTGGCTTCCTTGTGGCGAACCGCTTCCTCGGCGTAGGCCTCCGGAGAATCGAGCACCGCCGAACTCGCGTACGCGGGCACGCTGTCGCGGTAGGAGCCGAGCAGCCTGTGTACGGGCACGCCGGCGGACTTTCCGGCCAGGTCGTGCAGGGCAACGTCCACGGCCCCCACGACCGGCATGCGCCCCCGCGTCCGCCGCATCAGGTTCTGCCAGATGCGTTCGCGCGCCAGCGCGTCCTCTCCCATCAACATGGGCTTGACCGTGGAGATGACGAACGGTGCATCTTCCCGCGCCGACCCCAGCGCGGAACCGAGGAAGCCGTTTCCCTCGAGACCATCATCCGTGCGAATGCGGAGCAGGCCCATCTGCGTGCTGCGGGTGCGGGAACTGGTAACCGTCCTGGTGTACCGGGTGGGCGGAATGTCCTTCCACTCCCACACCGTTACGCTGACATCCGTGATTTTCATGGCATAGATTCCTTCTTGTCTTCGGGGCGCTTCCGGTCCTCTCACCCAGGTTGCCGGCACATGACATCACAATGGCTCGGAACCTGATCGATTTGCTGTTCTGCCGTCACCCAATAAACCGGGACGCTGTCAGCCTGAAGGTGGGTGATCGATGGCGGCACTGGATTTCGGCCTCCCGCTCAGCGGAAGTTCGCGGCCGTACGCGATGGGCCTGGCGATACTGTCGCGGCACAGGTGCTATGCTCGCGACGCACATCCAACTCCGGCAACCCCCGCGCGCGTGGGATGTGCGGTTCAGGATCGGACGGGAGCTGCAGATGCCCCTGGCACGTTGCATGGTGTCGTTCGCCGCGGTCGGCGTGGCGGCGTTTGCCATTGGCGCGGAAAAAGACGCGGAAGAAGATAAGGCGACCCCGGAGCAGGAGCCTCTCGACATAGAGACCGTCTACTACGCCCAGGACGGTCTCCTCACGGCCGCCCTGGACAACGTGCGATTCTCCTCGCACGACCTGGCCGAGGTCTACTTCGTGGGTTTCGCCCCGGACGCGGCGGAGGACGTGTTCGAAACCGAGGTGAAGCACGTCGAGGCGCTGTTCCGTGAAAAGTTCGGTGCCGAGGGTCGGACCGTGCTGCTCGTCAACAGCCGTAACACCGTCGACGAACTGCCTCTGGCCAATGGTCCGAACCTCGTCACCGTGCTCGAGGGGATGGCCGAAAGGATGGGCCCGGAGGACCTGCTGTTCCTGCACATCACGACCCATGGCTCAAGAGACCACGAGCTGTCGGTGTCGTTCGAGAACCTGGGCCTGAACGATCTGTCGGCCGCGGAGGTCGGAGATATCGTCGGCGGCGCGGGATTGCCGTGGCGCGTCGTCGTGGTCTCGGCGTGTTTTTCCGGCGGTTTCATCAAGGCACTGAAGTCGCCGCGCACCATGGTCATCACCGCCGCGAGCGCGAGACGGACGTCGTTCGGCTGCGAGAACGGGCGCGACTACACCTATTTTGGTGCGGCCTTCTACCGGGATAGCCTGATCGATGCGGACTTCCGCGCCGCTTTCGACCGTGCCGTGCCGCTGGTGCGCGCGCGCGAGGAGGAGCAGGACTACAAGCATTCCAGGCCCCAGATCTGGGTCGGCAGGGAGATCGCCGCCAAGCTGCCGCACGCCTGGAACCTGACTGGACCGGGTTCCCCTTGAGGCGCTAACGCTCCAGTAGTCGAATCGCGCCGAGCAATGCCATAGCCAGAAGCGCCGTGATCACGAGCGGCTGATTTTGCGCCAGCCAGGCGGGGTCATTCCATTGCGTGGCGGCGGCAACGAGTCCTTCGGAGAGCAGGACGGCCAGTTCGAAGAGTGGTCCCAGGGCCATTGCGCCTCCGACGACCGCCGCTGTCCCAAGTACGATGTGTCGCAGCCACGGGCGCCGTCTGATACGCCGCAGCACGGTGTTGCTGAATCCATCGTCCGAAAGTGGCGGGTTGAGCGTCTGAAACAGCTCCGAGAGCCGGCGCTCCTCCTGGGGGGTTGCGGTTCTATTCATGCCCACTGCTCCGGATGTCGAAACGGTTGCGAATCCGTGCCGCTCCCCTGCGAACGTGGGACTTCACCGTGCCGAGGGGCATTCTGGTGAGGTCGGCGATCTCGCGGTGACTCATGCCGTAAGCGTAGCAAAGGACCATCGTGATGCGCTCCTCCCGGGTCAGGGCCGCCAGCATTCTGGGCAGGTCCGCCAGACTGGCGTCCGGGCTCGGGATGCCATGACTTTCGCCGGCCAGTTGCTCCCGACCCAGGGCATCCGCCAATCTCGTCTCCCTGCCCTGCCTGCGGCGTGACTGCAGGAACATGTTGTAGGCGATCTTCATGATCCAGGCCTTGAACTTCCTGGCATCGGCGATCGTGTGCAGCTTCTCCCATGCCTGGATAAAGGTCTCCTGCGCCAGGTCGTCCGCCCACGCGGGGTCCCCCGTGAGGTGGCGGAGCCAGTTCCGCACGTCGGACTGATGGCCGCGGATCAATGCTTCGTAGTCTGCCGGGTCACCGGTCGCGATGGCACGGGCAACGAGTTCCGCATCGCGGCTCCCCACGGTCGTGCGTATCCCGGCGCTACTCGGACCTGTCGAATCTCCAGAGCCCCAGGTACGCAATTCCAACCATGAATGGCAGAAAACCAAGGGTAAGGAAGAGTCGCACGGTGCCTTCATCCTCTCCGGCCAGCGCCCCGATGGCCGCGACCCCGATTCCTGCTGCGATGAGGATGACGCCCCGCCGCAGGTCAGAATTCTCCGACTTCGCGCGCTGGGGAGTCTGCCCAAGCCGCTCCAGGATTTCGGGGGTGAGTTGCTGGCCCTGTTCGATGGCGGTGCGAACGGTCTCCTGGACCGACTGGCTGGTGCGATGGCGCAGGTAGAAGTAGACGCACAGTACGATCGAGATGGCGATGAAGAAGATGATCGGCACCATTATCCCGAGCATCTCTATCTGAACGGCGTGTTCCATGGTGTGGTCTCTCTCAAGAGGCGGCGACGGGCGCCTTTGTAAGACAGATGCTCGCCACGACTAGTTCGGATGCACGGCATCGCCCTTGGCTTGTTTGATCGGACACTCCATGGTGTTCGACTCCCGGACTGGCCAGAGACAGGAAGGGATGCTGTCGCTTGGCCTCGACCCCTGCCGTGCTAAAAGCGCACGCCTTGATCGGCGCCCGCCGTTTCACCGGCGCACCACCGAAGCCCGTTCTGCACGACTGTCCGGAACGCCGGGTTCTCCCAACTCCTTGCGTCGTGACCGAGTTGCAGGCAGAAAACCCTCGAATTTCCGTGGATCCGGCTCCACGCCAGCGTGTGCATGGACCCTTCTTTCGCTGTCGTCAGCAGGACGTCGCAGTCCGCGTTGCAGTCGCTCAGGCTGAACGTCTCGTCGTATATCTCGAAGTCCTCGAGTCCGGCGGAGGCGGGGTGGTCCTCGTTCACGTCTACTCGATAGGAACCCAGCCATATGTCCGAACTGAAGGACCGGTCGGGTAGCCCGACAACCTCCGCCCACCAGTCGTCCTCCCTGTAGTTCAGCAGTGCGTGATGCAACACGAAGACGGGCTGGCCGCTGTCGAACAGGTGCTCGATGCATGCCCGGGATTTCCCCTCCGACACTCCCCGCAGCATCGTGTAGAACAGCGTCACGTCGTAGCTGTCGCGTTCCTCCTGGTCGCTGTCTTCGAAGCCGGCGGCGGTAAGCCAGTCGTCGAAACTCTGGATATACGGTCTGACCCCATCGAGACCATGGATGAAGTCGTAGAAGGGTCGGACATGAAACGGGTGGCTTCCGGTAAGAACGGCAACGTCCAGTTCCTGGCTCACGTCAAGTGCTCCGTCGATTTGAGACCTTCATGTTACCGCGGCCCCCATGGGGGCCTCTGATCTCAAGTGCAACCGTCGGGCGGACTATTCCGGAGGTGGAGGACTCAACCTGTCGAAGAGCTCGAGTTTGCGCTGGTCCTCAGCGGAATCGCCCAGGGAAGCCCGGAAATCGTCCGTCACTTGCTGCGCGAGCCCGTCTTGACCAGACTGCCGCAACTGTCCGACGTATACCGTCACGATCATCACGTCCGAACCGTCCAGTTCATAGGCCTTGGAGGAGTATTCGAGCGCAAGGACCTGGTGCGCGGCCTCGGGTGAGCCAGCGAGGTCTCTCGCCGCTGCATTGTACGTTCGCGCGCTCGCCATAGTGCCCTCGGCCGCGATTCGACGTTCCCATTCGCTCGCGACCGCGCCCCAATCCTCGCTCGCGACCAGATCCATCATCTGGAATCTCCCGCGCATTCGCTCGGGGTCGAGCACACTCTCGGGATCCCGCCCAAGATCGTAGGCGACGGCTTTGGACAGGGGCTCTTCCGCAAGATCGTCGAGGAAAGCTCCATAGCTTCCGTCTCCGAGCTGCGCTGCAGCCAGCCCCGCGTACCAGGTGGCGCCGAGAACAAACTGGCTCATGGCCGCTTCGGAAGAAACCGAAACGAATTCGTCGTAGTTGTCGATCACGAATTCAACCAGGGCATCGCCCCGTGGCGTCTTGTCCCAGTACGCCGCTATAAGCCGTGCATCGGTCTCGTTGATCAGGTCCGAATACTCGCGGCTCGCGAAGTAATCGCCCGCAACTTTTTTCAGCTCAATGAATCGCTGGAAATCGAAGTCGCCGCCCATGCTCTGATCGACAATGGCTGCGTCCAGGTATTCCTGCACTACCTCCGGCGATTGGTCGCCGGCGTCGAAGCGCGCCTTGACCGTTGCGAACTGTGACTCGGTCTCACCCAGCATCTGGCTGAACAGGGCGATGAACTGGTCGCCGGACATGCCGCTCGTCGCGCGGCCGATCTCCGCACCTTCGCTGTCGAGAATCAGGTACGTGGGATAGCCCTTCACGCCATAGCGCGCGGCGATTTCCGGCCCCATGATGGATTCGTCTTCAGCGTCAAGCTTGTAGTTCACGAAACGCGCGTTGAAGTACTCGCCAACTTCCGGCAGGGGAAAGACCGTCTCCTGCATGACGATGCACGGTCCGCACCACGTCGTGTAGACATCCAGGAACACCCTCTTGCCCTGTTCCCGCGCCTGTGCCAGCGCATCGTCGAAGCTGCCGTGGAAGAACTCCATGCCGGGCTCGGCAGGGGCGGCAGCGGGATCATCAACCGGTTTTCCGGTATCGGCGCAGGCGGACAGCAACAGGAGTCCGCCGATACACCAGGCCCTTGCCGGCACCGTCACGGCTCTTCCCCGGTTCCCGGCGGGCTTCAGGTCACAACAGGTCAAGGGACTTTGACACCTCGAGGTATGTGGTACGGCCCATGATGTCCACGCGCCGCGGGTCGAATGGCTGGCGCTGGTCGACAAACGGGAACTCCGCGTCCGTGAGATTTCGGATACCCCCGTCGAGCCGCCAGCCCTCACCGAATTCGTAACTCCCGGTGAGATCGAACCAGGTATAGCCGTCGACCCGGTCCTGCACGCGCGAAATGTTGTTTTCGTAGCTGCTCGAGTAGTTCATGTTGAGCGTTGCTGCCCAGGGGCCATTGCTCCAGGCGAACCAGGCCCGATATTTCAGGCGGTCGGGCCCTTGTAACGTCTCCTGCGATTCAACCGCTTCGGCGCCGGGCAGGAATGTCAGGCTGCGCTCGTAGGTGTAAGTGCCGGAGGCCCCGAGCTGGACATGACCCCAGTCGGGGTCGAAGTCGTAGCTCACATCGAGGTCCGCCGCGCGCGCCGTCTCCAGCGAGAAATTCACCGGGAACAGGTTCCATTGCACGATATTCCCGCTCGCGTCACGTCCCGCTGCGACCCCTACGAATGCCTCCGCGACATCGAACAGCACGGACGAGGTTGATGCCACGACCTGCTGCGTATCAATTTCCGAATAGGTGGCCGAGATACGCAAGCCGTTCAGGATCCCTTCGGGGGCATAGTCGAATCCCACGGTCAGGGTATCGGACACTTCCGGCTTGAGATCGGGGTTGCCTCCAAAGTTCGTCGGATAGACCCCGAAGGGCGAGCCTGTCTCGGGATCGACGAACACGCCGGCCCGCGCGAGGTAGCCTGGAATAATCGTGGAGAAGAACGTGACCCTTGGGTCCGGCGCTCCGAAGAGCTGGTCGAGTCTCGGCGCCTTGAAGGTGTCCCCGGCATTTGCACGGATCTTGAGGCCCGGCGTGAGGTGCCAGGCGAGGCCGATGGACGGCGAGGTTTCGGCGAACTCGCGCTGCTCGTTGCTGCTGCCGACACCCCCGAACGGTCCGTTGATGACGTATTCCTCCCACCGGGCCGCCGCCCTGAATTCCAGGGCATATATCCCCAGCATGGAGTTGCCGTCGCCGACGATCGGAATCATGACCTCCGAATAGAGCGCGTTCACCTCCCGCTCCGGTGATGTCTCGAGCAGGGTGGTTGCGAGGTATCCCGAGAATGTCCGGGAGTCCTTGCGGTAGTCGTAGCCGAGCACGCCCGCGATGTTCCCCCCCGGCAACGAGAAAAGATTGCCGTTCGCGGAGATCGAATACTGCGTGGTGTCGTTGGTGTCGGTGGTCGGTAGCGACCAGGGATGCGTGGAGACCTCGAACAGGTTTGCGACAGCCGCTTCGGTCTGCTGCGAACCGTCACCGAAGAGGTTCAAAGCGGTTGCCGGATTCGAATCGGCGAGACGCGCCGCGAGTTCTGTCGCGCCAGGGCCATCGAACGCGCGAATCCATGCTTCCTCCTGGGCATATTTGACGAACGAATCGACTTGCCAGTTTCTGAAGGGCAAGTCGGCAATGACTCCGAGTACCACCCCGTAGCTGTCGGTCGCGGATTGATTCGTGGAGGGCTCGATCAGGCCCCTTTCCGTTTCGGTCTGAAAACGGTAGCCAGCGATCAGCGGCACGCCCGTATTGTTGAACGCGTTGCTTGGGGGAACGAACGCATTTCTCGCAAAGATCCCGCCGCGCTCGGCGTAGCTCTCATAGCTTGCGTAGTTGAACTCCACGTAGCCGTCGACGGACTCGGCGAGCCTCTGTTCAATGGACACGAAGGCCGTTGTTGACTCCCGCTCGTCGGTCAGGTGCGTGGGCACGGAATCCCACGGTGCGAGATTCGCCATGGATATGTCTGCGAGCGTTACCGGCACCGTCCCGTCTCTCGAGGGATCCACGCCGCCGAGAGGCTGAAAGGTCAGTGCGTTTCTTATGATCAGGGGATGAAAGGGTCCCGGTTGCGATCTCTGGTCCGATCCGCCGAGGGATCTGTAATCGAGCGTCGTAAAACCCGTTTTTTCGGCGACGACCGGATCAATCGTCTCGATCCTAAGGCTGCCGCTCAGGGACCCCGACCCCCAGCCTACGCCAAAGGTAGGGGCAATCAGCGTGGAATTGCCGCCATGGGCGCCACTGGTGTAACGCAGGGCGAGTTTTTCCTCGGCGTCATAGCCTTGCCTCAGAATGAAGTTGATGACGCCGGCCACCGCGTCGCCGCCGTAAATGGCGGCGGCGCCATCGGTGAGCACCTCGACCCGCTCGATCGCGGAGAATGGAATCGAGTTGAGATTGATGTTGGATCCCTGGATCGTCGGAGTCGACGCGGTGCGGCGCCCGTTGATCAGTACCAATGTGCCATCCGAGCCGAGACCCCTCAGGTTCGCGGTCGCGACACCGAGCGTGCCGACGCTGCTGGAGTTGTCTATCGCGGAGGTTTGCGTGTGCCCCGCGTAGTTCTGCGGCAGGGCGCGCACGAACCCCTCGACGCTGTTGATCCCCATTCGCACCATGTCGGTCATGGAGAACACCTGCACAGGGGAGGTTGGGCTCGAGTCGCGCAGTCGTGTGCCCGTCACCACGATTTCATCAACCGGTCTGAGGTCCGGGTCAGGAGACGGTTCCTCGGTATCCGACGCGGTAGCACCGCCCGCCGGTGCATCGGGTTCGTCGGAATTCTGCAGCTGGGCCAGCATGACGGGTTCGGCTCCAGTGTTGTGAACCAATGCCCCTGGCCGGGGTGCCGTTGTGTTTTCCTGCTTCACGACAACGAAGTTCTTCGCCTTGAATTCGTACACCAGTTCGGTGGTGTCGAGTGATCTTTCGATTGCCGATTGAACCGACTGGCTGCCGCGCACTTCCGGAGACTGACTCTCCTCCACGACATCCGGAACGAACACGATCTGGACCTCTCCGACCTCTGCTATTTCGAGCAGGGTCTGGTCGGTGGCTTGAGGATCGATGTCGAATTCAACTTCCTGGGCGCTCGCAAGGCTGAACGCCAGTTGTCCGCAGGAGACTGCGCAAGAGATGGCGAGCCGCGTCGCCGAACAAGAAATCAAAGCGTTGGGAATCATATGCATCCTGCCAGTGGTGTTGCTGCCCCCACTCCCCGGGAAACCAGCTTTCCAGTAGAACGGCTGGGATGGCGACACCCTCAACGGAAAATGAAGGCTCTAGTGTCGTGTCACACGACACTAGGACCTGTTGCGTCTCGTACCGCGATCGGCGATCAGCACGAAGCGGTCCGGATGCCGAACTACCTTTATGGGATGAATGTCTTCAAGGGATGAGAGCAGCAGTTCCACCTGGCCCGTCATTTCGACCTGATCGAGGTTCAGGACGGCGCTGATCCGCAGGTCGGCGATGGTGCTGTCCTCGATCAGGACCTTCACCCTGCTGTAGCGATTGACCTCGCTGATCACGTCCATCAGCGTCTGGTCCTCGAAACGAACCCGGCCGCTGCGCCAACTCTGTAAACGTTCAACTTCAGCAATGCTGTCCTCGGTGACTGTTTGCTGGTCCTGTTCAAACCTGGCCACGGAGCCGGCGTCGAGAATCAGGCTCCCGGCTTCGAACCTCGCCAGGAACTCGGTCTGCCGCGGGAAACGAATGTTGTCGTCGCTGACGGCGACCCTCCCTTCCGCAACCGCTATCTCCAGTCGATGACCCGAAAGGTGGACGCTGAATTTCGTGCCGAGCGCAGTGACCACGTGGTCACCGGCCCGTATGGTCAAGGTCCGCTCGGGGTCTTTCGCAACCGCGAGGAAAATCTCCCCGAAATCCAGCAGGATGCGCCGTCCCAGGGAATCAAAGTCGATGAGTACGCGCGATCCCGAGTTGAGCGTAGCGCTGGACCCGTCCCGCAGCACGAACGTCTGCTGATCTCCAAGGGCCGTCTCAAGGATTTGCGTGCCGTCGGTGCTGACCAGGAACGTCCTTGTCACCACGCCCGTCACGGCCACCAAAAACACTGCCGCCGCCAACCCGATCCAGCGGCGATCGAGTCTCTTTCGCGTCCTGGCGTGCAGGGCGCCCTTGGTCAAGGCAGCAATGTCCTTGTCACCGGCCAGGTCTCCGGACAGATCCCGCAGGTGCAGCAGGCGCTCGTAGGCCTGCCGATGGTCGGGGTCCTCGGCCAGCCACCCGAGCAACTCCGACTCATCCGTGGCAGTCATGTCCCCGGAATACAGGCGCATAACGAACCACTGGGCACGACGTTCCACGTGTTTCTTTCGTCTGTCAAAGCGCTCTTTCATCGTGCTCGTCTTCTGTGGTCGTCAGCCCCGGTCGACATGTCGCCGTAGTTCCGCGAGCGCCCGCATGATGTGCTTTTCCACCATGCTGACGGAAACGCTCATCGTGTCCGCGACTTCCCGGTAACTCAGGCCTTCGAACCGATTGAGCACGAACGCATCGCGGCATTCGGGGCTCAACTTCATGATGGCGGCCTTCACGTCTGCCAGCTGTTCCTGCGCGGAGACGACCTCTTCGGCCGAACTCTCCACACCATGCGCTCTCGCCCGGTACCGCGTCAGATCGTCGTACTTCTGTCGTGTTCCAGCTTTCCTGTAGCGGTCCCTGATGATGTTTGTCGCAATGGAGAACAGGTACGACCTGACACTGTCGAGGCTTCGCGAGAGCCTCTCTTCCACGTTTTCCTGTCGTGCCACGCGCAGGAATGTCTCCTGAACCACGTCTTCGTGGTCCGGGTGTGCGGACAGGCGGGCGCCTACGAATCGGCGCAATGCCGGTTCGTGCTCCAGCGCGATGCGCTGAAGCGCATCCGATACGCCGTCCTTCCTTCGAAGGTGGACAACCTTTGACGTGTTGTTCGCCATCAATGTCCAGTTTGCCCGCAGGATGCGTCCCATATAACGCACAAAGTGCTCGGTGCCTCAAGCCAGGATGTCAGTCCAGTGATCATTCGAGGCCGAGATTGGCTTGCCGCCAGATCGTGAAATCCCAGAGAACCGCTTCCCGGTACTCCGTTGAGGCAGTCGCCGAATCGAGACCAAGATCGGAAAAGGGCGTGATCCCTTCGATGGCGACCTGCGCATCTTCCAGTTTGCAGACGAGGCCGGATTCCGTACCCACGAACAGCGAAAACTCCGCACGGCCCGTACCAACGATCGCTCGCCGCTGATCGTATGGACGGGAGGAGCAAGTCCTCGGGGCGCGTACCGTAATACTGCCTTGCGGAAAGTGGATTTTCCCCACTAGCGCATGCTCCCCGGATTCGTCCAGGGAAGGAAGGGTACTGTGTCCAGCGAACGTGGCCACGTCATTGGTTTTCATGAATCGGGTCAATGGTTCATCGTCACCGCCGATATGCAGGACGTATGAGTCCCATCGATCCGTGCCTGTGACTGCGATCGGGGCCTGGGATCCGTCCAGGGCGATAAGGACGCGGCCAGCCTGATACGGGCCGTGAAGACGGGTGACGAGCGGTGCCGACCTGCAACCGTACATCTCGATGACAAGCGTGCCTCGACCCGTTGACGGATCCAGTTGCGGCACGAAGTTGGGTCCCAGGATCGACTGTAGCGTAGGGCCGACGACTGCATAGCTGATGCTCAGCGCCTCGCAACGGTTTGAACTGTCGGTGACCCAATTGTCGACGTCTCGGGCCTGCTCTGTCGTACATCCGCCCACGAACGAGAGGCAGACAGTCAGGATTCCGGCAGGCAAGGTCGACTGGTTGCTTCCCACTGTCTTCAAACGCATCTGTCGTGCGCCAATAGTACTCGGAATCCTGGCACGTGATGAGCGCGCGGCATGCACACTGAGGCTGCTAGACATAATGTTTTGACCTGCCCGTCCTCAAGAGCGTGGATTATCTTGGG
>JAPPGA010000010.1 GCA_028821515.1 Gammaproteobacteria bacterium
ACAGACCGGACAGTTTATTTGTTCTAAAACCGGACACTTCTATTTGTTGACAACACTCGAAGTGCCCACACCTTGTCAAACGCGGCCGGGGCAGCGACCATCGGCGCAATGCACTTGAACTGGATGCCGGATTGGACATAAAGCAACGCATGCAGGCGGTCATCGCCGCCGAAGCCGAAGCGATCGGTAGCATTCGCGTCACTGACGACTACGTGACCGCGGTCGAGAGACTCTTCGGTTGTCAGGGGAAGGTGATCACGACGGGCATCGGCAAGGCCGGCCACATCGCGCGCAAGTTCGCCGCGACGCTTTGCTCGACGGCCACGCCCGCGGTGTTCGTGCACCCGGCCGAGGCGGCCCATGGCGACCTGGGACTTGTCGACCGGGACGACATCATGATCGCCTTCTCCACCAGCGGAAAGTCCAAGGAAGTGCTGGAGATCATGGAGTTCTCCCGTCACCTCGGCGTCGCAGAAATCATCGGCGTGACCTCGCATCCGGATTCGGATCTCCGGGGCCTCTCCGACATCGTGCTTGACATGGGAGTCATCGCCGAGGCGTGCCCGCTGGACCTGACCCCGAGTTCTTCCATGGCCGTCATGCTGGCAATCAGCGACGCCATCGCGCTGGCCCTGATGGAAGCCAAGGGAGTGACGCGGCAGGATTGGGGCATGCGCCACCACGGCGGCTATCTTGGCCGGGCCGCGCGAACGGACAACATGTAAGGGCCAGGGCGGGGGTGAAAGACGGCACGCGCCTTCGGCTCTGACGGATTTCATGGAGCTCGCGCACCCTCGGGTGGGCGAATTCAGGACTTCGGAGCGCGGCTCAGAGCTTCGTCCAGAATGCGCTCGGCACCGAGCCAACCCGTTTCGTCCTGCACCTCCCGGCACAGTTCAAGCAGCGCGCCAACGCGAGGCCCCGGCGCGAATCCTCGAGCGATGAGGTGACGACCCTGGACCACATCCACAGGCGCACGCCTGTCAACACCCAGTTTCCGGGCCTGGGCAAGGAATTGCTTCACCGGCGCGTCGGAACGGACGCTCTCCGCCACGCGAGCGAGAAGCTCCAGCGTCACGCCCGATGCACCCAGCCTTCTGGACAACCGACGATATTCGCTCGATGCCGAGCTCGCCTCGACGAACGAGGCCGGTTCCGGGAAGAAACGCACCAGCGCCGAGACACGTACGACGACATCCTTCGGTGCCCGCATTCTATCCAGCAGAGACTCGACGTCAGCCGGCCGGCGCAACGCCTGGGACAGAACGGCGAGCATCTGGACCAGGTCATCGTCGGTGTCCTGCCGCAACGTCGCGCTCCGGTCCACCGCCGTCAGCGTCTGCGACCATGCGGAACCATGCGTCAATGCTTCGAGTTCCGGGAAAAACCGCAACAGCGTCGACTCCCGCAGGAACTCGAGGCCAAGAGACGGGCGCGCACCCTTGAGCAGCAGCTTGCGGAACTCCTCGAAGACGCGCTCAGGGGAAACCTCGTGCAAGTCGAGCCGTCCGCAGAGTTCCACCAATGTGGCATCCGCGTGCATGTCGAACCGGGCGCTGAACTGGGCCACGCGCAGGCCGCGCAACGGGTCCTCGTCGAAGGTGTCCGGATCTACCGCCCGCAGTACCCCGCGTTCGAGATCGCGGCGGCCGCCGTAGGGATCCGAAATTTCATCGTTGAGAATGTCGAGTCCCATGCTGTTGACGGTGAGGTCACGGCGGCGGGCCGCCGTCTCGAAGTCCAGGTTCGGATCGCATTCGACGTCGAAGCCGCGATGACCCGGGCCCACCTTGCTGTCACGGCGCGGCAGCGAGAAATCCGCATTGAGGTGTTTGAGGCGCAGCACGCCGAAAGCACGCCCCACAGACAGCACGTTGCCGTGACGCCCCAGCAACTCCCGCAACCCCTCAAGGTCCATCCCGTAGACCTCGATGTCGAGGTCTTTCGAAGGCTCTCCACGCAACAGGTCCCGCACGTAGCCGCCGACGATGAGGGCGCAGCCACCCGCCCTCGCGATCTGCCGGGCGATGTCCATGACGCGGGCGTCAATCATGTGGTCCATCATACGAGAGCCGGAAAGATCGAAGGCGGTGGGCCGTTTGGCCCACCGCGTGAGATTGGTAGCTACGGGCGGACTCGAACCGCCGACCCCGCGATTATGAGTCGCGTGCTCTTACCAGCTGAGCTACGTAGCCACATGTCGAAGTCCGCAGGGGAACGGATTGTCGGAACAGGATCGGGAATTGTCAACGCGGCGGATCAATTCAGCGCTCCGCCACTACCGAAATCTCGCTCCACTGTCGGCAATAATTCACTTTATTTAGAAAATTGAATACCCAAAACACGCAGATATCGTATCGTTTTCCGAAACTGGTTGCAATTATTGGCAGGGAGCCGTATGGTTAGCGAACCAACAGCGATAGGAAGCCACATGCTCGACTACGACTCCAGCCTCAACCCCGTCCTCTCGAGGGCCAATACTCACGAGCTTGCGCCGCTGCATGACCTGGTCATGAGCAAGCCCTTCAGCGAGATGCTGTCGATCACCGAGTCCTACCTGCGCCACAAGTCGGACCACGCACAGTATGCCAACGAGATTGCCAGCGAGATCCGCCGCTTCGGCGGCAACACCTTCGCCAACCTGGCCCGGGGTGGTCGTGGCCCCTCCTACCACGAGATCGTCTGCGACGTGGCAACTGCGCTCAAGGTGCCCTTCAACAAGGCACGCCCCGTCGAAGACATAGAGGAGGCGATCCTGACGACGGTCTGCGAAAAGGCCTTCGAGTCGATGACCCCCGAAGAGCGTCTTGAACTCCTCGGCAAGATCGGCAAGCCCAACCTGTCCTTCCTCAAGGGAGGCTCGGTAATGGCGCTACAAGCCATCCTCCGGGCGGGCGGCTTCAGAAGCTACCAACTCATGTTGATTGTCGCCAACGCCGTAGTAACGACCGCCATCGGACGAGGTCTCCCGGTCGTCATCAACTGGCTCGCCGTGAAGGGCCTGTCGATCGCCATCGGCCCGATCGGCTGGGCAGCGTCCGTCTTGACCACTCTGAACCAACTGGCGGGGCCCTCCCACAGAGTCATCATCCCCAGTGTCATCCATGTCGCGGGGCTTCGCTTGCAACACAAGCTCCGCCCATGCCCCAATTGCTCCGCTTTGGTACCCGACTCGTTCTCTTTCTGCAACGAGTGTGGAACCAGGGTCGACCAGCAGTCATGATCTCCGGCAAGCCTCCCCATGCGGGCGGGAAAGCCCCGCGCATGCTCCGACCACCATCCGCCAACGCCCCTCGGCCTTCGCGCAAGAGTGATCGAGGGCGCTCAACCGGTGACCTGGCAATATCCGACCACGCCACGCTCCGGTATCTGGAGCGCTTCGAAGGTGTCGACGTGGCTGCCGCGAGGAAACGGCTCCAGCGACGTCTTGACACCGACAGGGCGAAGCGACTCATCGCGTTCGCCGGTCGGTCTCCGTATCGCATTCGGGTCGACGGAGCGACTTTCTGCCTCCGGGACGGGAGGGTTCTGACGTGCTACCCATGAAACATACGGTCGAGTCGTTCGCACACCAGCGGCAGCTGACTGCCTCAGAAGTCCTCAAGGCGGCGGGAGACATCGGCATTGCGAAGGAGTCGGTCGCCGATTTCCTCACCCACGAGGAGCAGAACCAGCTCCTGCAGGCCAGGACCGTACGAGACCTTGCAGAGAGACTTGACGTGTCCCACACCGAGCTTCACAAGGAACTTGAGGAGATCGGCCTGCCGAAGGAAGGTCCCGACTCATACCTCTCGGGCGAGCAGCAGTGGCAGCGGGAACATGCCCGCCCGGTCGCAACCCTTGCCGACGAGACAGGCATCGATATCGAAAGTCTGCTGCGCAAGCTCGACGAGGAAGGACGGGCCAAATCCTCCGCGGACTCTCTCGTCACGCCGGACGAATGGCAAAGGCTGGTGCCCTTCGTGATCGCCAAGACTATCAGGGCGATCCGCGACTACAGACGGCTTACCCGGGCAGAAGTCGCCGAGAAAGCCGGTATCTCGGAGCGCCATCTGGCCAAGATCGAGGCCGGCGAGATCCTCGCCGGCGGGGAAGTCGCCGCAGAGCGCAGCAGAGGTGAGTCCCTGCCCAAGGACCATGGGCTCGAAGAGCTGCTCGAGAAGCTCGCAAAAGCTCTGAACTCGACCGTCAAGGACCTCAAGGGCAATACGGAGACCGCCCGACTCGCCCGCGATGCGCCGAACTCCAATCAGCTGGTGGCGATCAGCGCGAAGGTGACGATCGAAGCCCGATCCGGCTTCGCCCGAATCCGCGACCGTTACCGCTGGACCATCGCAGACGTCATGGAAGTCGCGCCCGTGCTGTTCGTCCTGCTCGCCGAGGGAAGCCTCGCCCGGAGACGTCAACGCCTTCGGGAACTGCAGACCAAGCACGACGCTGTGCCCGAGTTGCAGTCGTTCCTAGCCGACTTTCGCGAGCGACGAGCCAGAGAAGAGGCTTCGATCCAGAACCGCAAACTGCGCGACGACGGCCTATCGGACGACGGCTCCGCCGATCCGTTCCTCGCTCACCTCGTCGAACTGGCCCGCCCCATCCAGCATGCCGGCGCGTCATGCGAAGACGACGCCGAAGGCTACGAACCCAGCCCGACTTCAAGTGACCCGGATTTGGAACGTGTCACGGACGCCCAGGCACTTCTGCGCTGGTTGCTGCGCGACGACGGGCGCTGCGCGGCGTGCGGTGAGCCGATAGAGCCCGAACACCTCCACTGCCCCTGGTGCGGCCAACCCCAGTCGGAAACCTCAACGGGGCAACACGATTCTCGATCGACCTGACCTGGCGAAGGAAAGATCCATGACCAACACCGAAGTCCACGACGCTGACCTCAACCCGGTACTCGAACAGGCGACCAACGAGGAGCTTGAGATCCTGGTCAACATCCTGAAGGCGAAACTGAGCGAAACGCTCTCGATCGAGAACGCGTACAAGAGGCACTACCCTGACCATCGGATGTACGCGGACCTCATCGCGAAGGAACTCAGGGACTTCGGAGGCAACTCCATCGCCAACGTGTTCCGGGGCGAGGGGCCACCCTACCGGGAAATCGTCTGCGATGTCGCCAAGGCCATCAAGGCGCCCTTCAACCGGGAGTCCGATGTCGAGCGGATCGAAGCCGCCATCCTCGCGACGATCCTCTCCAAAGCCTTCGAGAAGATGTCCGAGGAGGAACGGGAAACCCTCCTGCAGCAAGTCGGGAGATCGAATCGATCTGCCCTTGCCGGGGGATCCGCCGCGGCCTTCCTGGCCATCTTCAACGCCGGCGGCTTCGCCTCCTACAAGCTGATGCTGATCGTCGTGAACGCGGTCGTGAAAGCGGCCATCGGACGGGGCCTGCCATTGGTTGCCAACACTGCGCTCGCACGCGTCATGGGCATTGCCACTGTTCCGGTGGGATGGGCGCTGACGACGCTGATCACTCTCATACAGATTGCAGGGCCGTCCTACAAGGTCACGATTCCGGGCGTCGCCTATGTCGCCATGCTGCGAATGGTCCAGGCGACACAGGATCAGTTCGCGTGCATGAAGTGCGGAGCCTCGGTTGCCGGCAACTTCCGTTTCTGCCCGGAGTGCGGCCAGGAGATCGACACATCCTCATGATGGCACCCGGCTCAAGTCTCCTCGAGTCAACCGTCGGCAGGTCCGGCGATCAAGAAGCTCGACCGGAAGCCGTGACCCGACGCCCGGATCCCCGCCATGCGCTGGGCCTGCGTCATCGCCGATTGCCCATCATCGCGCCCGGATAGCTGCCGGGGAACACCAGCACACCCCGCGTGGCTTTCCTTACATCGGCAAGGATGTCCTGCGCTTGGCGAGACAGCGGCACACAATGCGACTTCGCAGTCCGGTGGCACTACGGGCTCAGCGTAGTCCTTCGAGCAGATTGATGATGTCGGACTTGTGGAATCGGTACCGGTTCCCTTCCTTGATGTGCTTGATTTTGTTATTCCTTATTCTCCGGCGGATAGTCGATTCCGAGACGCCGAGAAAGTCACAAACCTCCTGCAAAGTCATGAAGTCGGAACCGCGAAACAGACGCATGGAATCAGTGATGTCGATTCCGATCACATGACCCGCTTCGTCGTAGCGGACGATGATTCCATCTTCGTAGACCGATCTGGCCTCTATTTGCTCGGCAAAGTCGATCGTCAAATAATCCAGTGTCGCATCGTGATGAATTTTCACTCGCCCACCTCAAAATTGACCATGACCGTGACAACTTCCCACACCTCACGGCCTTCCACAGCGACCACGGCAATCGAGTTGTCTGCTCGGCCATCAATGTGCTTGTAAGCAATGACCTTGTCCATGGATTGACTGATCACTCCATCCGGGTCCCGGAGTACGCCTTCGACTTCCTGTGGCGAAATCCTGCGCTCGAACATTCGCTCAACAGCGTGCGGTCGATACCGTGTTTCCATGAATCGGCGCAGGATAAGTCGTTGGCTTAGAACTGGTCAAGTACTGGTCAAGTTAGTGTCAAGTTAGCTCCGAGACTCGCCGCTATGCTTGTCTTGACGGCGACCATCGCTAGCCGCTTCCAAGGCTGATCGACCGACGATTGCTGAAGCCGCTGCCCCACCATGAGAACAGCGGCCTTCGCGATGATCCATGTCATCCAGAACTGTCGCTGCCACCTGCACCAAGCACTCCCGTGTTCGCAAAAGCATTGATTATCAGCCAGTTACCAAGAGTCGTTACGGCCCTTGGGACAGCTTGAAAATCTGCGTGGATTTGCCAATATAGATCATGACCAACACACGGGAAGGAACACATGGCAGAGTTCAGAACCCTCAGGACGGCAACCAAGCCGGCCATTGAAGTCAACCAGGTATTGCGCAACACCTACCTGCTGCTCGCGTTCACAGTGGCGTTCGCGTGCGTCACCGGCACCATCGCGGCAGCGATGAACGTGCCTTTCCTCGGCGGCATATCCGGACTGATCGTGTATCTCGTCGGCTTCTTCGGCCTGTCGTACCTGGTCAACAGGACCGCCAACAGCGTCTGGGGCCTGTTCTGGACCTTCATGTTCACCGGCTTCATCGGTTTCGTCGCGGGTCCCATCGTCGGCTATTACCTCGCGGTCCATCCGGGGGTCGTTGCGCAGGCGCTCGGTGTCACCGCGGCCACGTTCTTTGGCCTTTCGATCTACACCATCACGACAAAGAAGGACTTCTCTTTCCTGCGGTCGTTCATCGTGGTCGGGTTCTTCGTCGTGATCGGCGTCATCATTTGCTCGCTCTTCTTCGACCTTTCGGCGTTTGCTGCCGCGATCTCCGCCGCCATGGTGCTGCTCGCATGCGCGCTCATGCTGTATCAGACGAGCCAGATCGTGCTCGGGGGCGAAACGAACTACATCATCGCCACGAACAACCTGTTCGTCTCGATCTACCTGTTGTTCATGAACCTGCTGAGCCTGTTCGGCATCATGGGTGGAGACGACTAGGCGCAGTACTTCCATGGAACAAACGCATCCGGGGAGCGCCAGCGACCCGGGGCGATTGTTCCATGGGCGGCGAGCGGGGCCGGGCCACAGGCGGAGCCGAAGGCGACGGCTGTGGGGCACTCGCATGGAAGTGCGCCCCCGCGACGGGGTAATGCCAGCACTTCCTCACGCGTCAGCGGTCGAGGAAACTCCCCCGGCTGAAGGCTCCCCGCGAGAAATCGCGCCTCAGATCTGCGTCAGCCGCCGGTAGGCCTTCTGCAGGGCTACCGGCAGGCCCCGTGTTTCCGCGATCACCATGTAGCGCGCATCGGGACACATCCGACGCAGGTAGTCGTGGCCTGACCGGTCCACGGTAATGCAGAAGGTGTGAATCCCGGCGCGTTCGGCTTCTTGCAGCGCTTTCGCCGTGTCCCGTAAACCGTATTCGTGGTTGCCGCGTTCGGGTCCGTAGTCGCAGTCCTGGGGAAACCCGTCGCTGATGATCATCATCACCTTGAGCGCCGCCCCGGCGGCGGCCAGCTTCGCCGCCGCATGGCGAATCGCCGGACCCATGCGCGTACTGCGCTTCGGCTTCATTGCCGCAATGGCGTCGAGGGCGCGGCGGCGAAACGGCTCGTCGAACTCCTTCGCGACGTAGAACTCGACGCAATCCCTGCCGTACCCGGAGAAGCCGTAAACGCCGTATTCGTCCCCAATGCCCTCCAGGGCGGTGGCCATCAGGGCGACGGCCTCCTTTTGAATGTCAATGATGCGCCGGTCCTCGGCCGCTGCGGGCGGCTTGGCTTCAAACGTGTCGTCGTCATCGAACCACGGGTCGCGAAGATCCGGTGGTGCGCCACCATTCGTCGAACCTTGCGCTACAGGGTTCCCGACAGGGTTCCCGGCAGGGTTCCCAGCAGGGTTCCCAGCAGGGTCCTCAACAGGGTCGTCCGTGGACGCGGACAAGTCGACCAGGAAGGCGGCGCAGACATCGCGGCGCGCACGTTCCCGACGGCTGTACACCCGATCGTCCGGCGACACGCCGGCGCGCATATCCGAACGGGCGTCCACCAATGCGCCTAGATCCAGTTCGTCACCGTCGGCCAGCTTGCGCACACGCTGATAGCCCGCCGGACGTATTTGCTCGAATCGTTGCCGAACCGCCCGCGCATAGGGGCGAACGGAACGCATGAGATCTGCGCCGTCGTCCGCAGTGGCGGGGTCCATGTCGATCTCGAACAATCGACACCAGCCTTTCCTGTAGGTCCGGTTCAGGTAGTCCCATTCGTCGTAAAGGAAACTGCGTGCATCGACGGGCGCGTCACCGAAACGATGCCGCAGCGCAGAACGCTCCGAGTCGACCTGGCGCTGCAAGTCGTCCCGCGCCCGCACCAGGTCCCGTCCCACGTCGCGAACGTCGCCATCGCCTTTTCCTTGTCCCACCTTGATCTCATCGCCACCAACCAGTTCGTCAACTTCCATGGCAGCCAACTGGGCCTCGGCATCGTCGAGTTCCCGTTCCCAGTCCTCGAGGCGCGCTTCCCGCTGCGCCCACTCCATCTGCCCGGGTAACGGGCCCGAACCCGCTTCCTCGGCGTCCACTGCCAGCATGGCATAGCACTCGACCACCGCTTCAGCCGTGTCGTAGACCGTCGCGTCCTCCGCCCGCACGCGGTCGATCACCGGGCGCAGGAAATCGACGGGAGCTTCCCGGTGCGGGTCGAGCGCTTCCTGGTACTTGCGCGCACCCGGGTACCTGCGCAACGTCTGCGCCTCTATCCGGGCCAACTCGATCACATGAAACAACGACCTGGCCACAGGCGGGCTATCGAAGTGATTGAAGAACACCGTAAGGTCGGACTCGCGGTGGACGGGGGGCAGGGCCAGGGCAGCAAGCGCCGGGATGTGGGCGCGGGCGCGATGGATGTCGAACGCGAACGTGCCAAACTCGCGAAACCCGAGTTGCACCAGAACGCGCAACCTGTACATCGCCGCGTTCAGCGCTTCGTCCCCGAAGATGTCGATGGAAGCGGGCAGGTATACGCCGCCACGGTCGGCAACGTCTTCATCGCCCACCTTCAGGTGGCAGTAGGCGCCGGCGATTCCCTCGGCGAACAACGCGAGGGGACGTTCGACATCGGCGAGGTTGACCATGAGCCGGTGTCGTGTCCTAAGGGAGGATAACGTCGACGATGTCGGCGACCGCCTTCTGCACGTTGGCATCGTCGGACACCGTTTGCACTATCGCAATCTCACAGGCGCGGCGGGCGTCAATGCCCCTGCGGATGAGTTCACCCGCGTAGATCAGGAGGCGCGTGCTCACGCCTTCCTCGAAGCCGTGCTCACGCAAGTTCCGCACCTTGACTCCGATGGCCGCCAGCCGGTCTGCCATGTTGGCATCGACGGCGGACTCATGCGCGATGATCTCAGCCTCCGCATCACTGTCCGGATAGTCGAAGGTGAGGCTGACGAACCGCTGTCGCGTACTGGTCTTCAAGTCCTTGAGGACGCTCTGATAGCCCGGGTTGTACGAAATCACGAGCAGAAAGTCCGCATGCGAGACGAGTAGCTCACCGGTCTTGTCGATCGGCAGTATGCGACGATGATCGGTGAGCGAATGCACCAACACCGTCGTGTCCTTGCGCGCTTCCACGATTTCGTCCAGGTAACAGATGGCGCCGGTGCGCACGGCCTGGGTCAACGGACCGTCCTGCCAGACGGTCTCGTCGCCGCGCAGCAGGTATCGCCCGATGAGATCGGTGGCCGTCAGGTCCTCATGGCACGAGACCGTGACCAGGGGCATGTCGAGTTCGCCCCTCGGTCCGTCGCAGTTCTCGTAGAGCCGCCACGTCATGTGTTCGACGAAGCGCGTCTTGCCGCATCCGGTTGGCCCCTTCAGGAGTACCGGTAGACGGCTGTGGTAAGCGGCCTCGAATACCTCTACCTCATCGGCGAGCGGCAGGTAGTACGGCTCGCTCACCCGGGATAGAACGCGTCGCGCCCGTTGATGTAGTTCCTGAAGGACTGCGCCGGGTTTCGATTCACCAGGTTCCGCTTGTACATTGGGTGGCGGAGGCTGCGAACCTCGTGTTCGAGTTCGGCGAGGGTTTCTCCCGTATCGGGATCCACGATGGCCTGGAAGCGATACTGGTGCTGGTCGGTCTCCTCGGTGACGAGGTCCCGCTCGACCAGGAAGTCGTGCGGACTGGAGAAGTCCGCCAGGTAGATCGCGATGTGGTGGCCGTCATAGTCCCCGATCTTGTCCGCCGTCTCCCTGTATATGAGCCTTTGATCGACCCCGGTGGAGACCTCGACACGGCACCCCTCTTCGTCGTCAACGACGTCCGCGGGCGCCAGGAAGACCTGCCGGTAGAACCCGGCGATTCCCTCCGCAACGCCAGGCGAGACGTCCATCTGCGCATAGGCAATGCCGAGGTAGATGCCGGGGAACGCATCCGGCGCATAGGCCCGAATGGCGTTGCCCCACGGACAGGTGACGGCGATGTGGTCGTTCTTCTCGGACCATTCGAATTGCGTACCCGCGAGCAGTTCCGACACCGAACCGAGGCGCCGCGTGAGGTCGTCAAGATCCGGCACGACCACGCCGATATGACCACGCCACTTCTGCGCCGTGCTCTTGGGCAGGTGAAACTGCTGCGCGCCGGCGTTGATCCACATGTTTCGGGTACCGAAATCCACGTAGGGATCACGCGTGAATCCGAGCCCGGTGACGTAGAACAGGGCCGCGACCTGCTGGTCCGGCACTGTCAGGTTGATGTGCTCCATGTTGAGCACGTTGCCAACATTCTCTTCGCTTCGGTTGAAATCTCTTGCTTCCGCCATGGGTTGCCATCCTCGCGTTCTTCTAGGGGCGCGACGCGCCAATTGCCCTTCCCCGGTCCGTCTCAAGGAGCGAATGCGGACCGTGCATCCAACGATTATAGCCACTGGCGGAATCACGGGGCGCGGCGCTCAACCTGCCGTTTCACCGGACAGCTCCGCGGCAGTCGCGGCGGTTCCTGGAAGGGTATGATGCAAACGATTTTCGTGAGGAGCATTCGCATGTTGTATCGACCTTTCGGCAGTACGGGCCTAGACGTGTCGGCAATCGGTTTCGGGTGCTGGGAACTTGGCGGAAGCTACGGGCGAATCGACGAGTCCGACGTCATCGCCGCGATCCACAAGGCGCTCGATGTCGGCATCAACCTGTTCGACACGGCCGAAGCCTATGGTTTCGGTCAGTCCGAGAGCATTCTTGCCAAGGGTCTCGGGTCCCACCGGGACGACATCATCCTGGTCAGCAAGTTCGGCATCGGCTACGGCGGAACCGGCAAAACGTCGAGGGACTCCACGCCGGAACGCATGACGCAATCCATCGAGACGACGCTCCAGGCGCTGGATACCGATCACCTCGACGTGTACCTCGTCCATTGGCCGGACCGCGATACACCGTTCGACGAAACCATGCGTGGCCTCGAAGACCTGGTCCAACAAGGAAAGACGCGTTTCGTGGGCGTCTCCAACTTCAAGGAGGCCGAGGTCGCCGACTGCATGGCGGCCCGCCGCGTGGATGTCGGACAGTACGGTTACAGCCTGTTTGACCGGCGCCTGGAAGCGGAAGTGTTCCAGTATTGCGGGGAGCACGACATCGCGATGATGGTGTATGGCCCGTTGGCCCACGGCCTGCTGACAGGTACGTTCACCGCGGACACGCGGTTCAACGAGGGAAGAGACTGGCGTTCGCGCGGGGACGCTTTCAACATGCCGCTCTTCACCGAGGAGAACTTCCCGCGCAACCTGGCGGTGGTGGAGGAACTCAAGACCCTGGCGGCGGAACGCGGGATGGCGATCTATGAACTCGCCCTGGCGTGGGTCCTGTCGAACCCCGTGGTGAGCGTGGCGCTGGTCGGCGCGCGCACGCCCTTCGAGGTGGAAGCGAACATGCATGCACCGGAACACACGCTCTCCGACGACGACAAGCAGGCCATCGAGGCCGTTTTCTCCAAGCACGGGGTGGACACGCAACCTGACATCTGGATCGACTGACAACGCCAGATGCACTGCTCCATCGTCGACGTCTTCGCGGAGCGACCGCTAACGGGCAACCAACTGGCCATAGTGCGCCAATGCGGACACATGGACACTGCGACCATGCAGGCCGTCGCGCGCGAGATGAACTTCTCGGAAACCGCGTTCGTCGTCGAAGAACACGCGTCCGTCGCGCGCGTCCGTATCTTCACGCCGGCCGAGGAACTCCCGTTCGCCGGACATCCCACACTGGGCACCGCGTGGCTGCTCGGGCGGGAAAGTCGCGTTTACACCCTCGACCTGGCGGTCGGATCCGTCCCGGTCTCCTTCGACTCCGGCGGCATCGCATGGATGCAACCGCCGGCGGCAACCCTGGGAGATACGTTGCCGATGGATCTGGCCGCAGAGCTGCTCGGTCTCAGCAAGGTGGATGTCGATCCATCAGGTCCTTGCCAATACGCCGAGGTCGGACTGCGTTTCGTTTTGATCGGCGTCAGGACGCTCGATACGTTGCGGCGCGCGCGGGTGGACACCCAGGTCCATGCGGCTATCGCGGGTGACCGGTTCCTGGGCGTATTCGCTTTTGCCCAGCCGGGCTACAGTCGTGATGCCGACTTCGCCGCCCGAATGTTCTTCGAAGCCAACGGCTGGCGGGAAGACCCGGCCACCGGTAGCGCCAATGCCGCCTTCGCCGCATGCCTGTACGCGCGCGGCGTCACCGGCGAGTTCACGGTAGAACAGGGCTTCGAAATGGCGCGTCCGTCGCGGGTCTACCTGGATGTCGGCGACGCGATTCGCGTTGGGGGTAGAGTCCAGCCCGTCCTGAGCGGAGACCTCCAAATCCCTACGATTCCGGTTCCCCCGCGCGAAACGTCCAGTAGGAGTTGAGCAGGTAGTTGCAGATGGTCGCCGGAATGATTCCGCAACCCTGGAGCACGACGGGCGGTGCATCGGGAAACAGCATCGAGAGCACAACGAAGGTTGCGTAGCTCAGGCCAAGTGTCGTCAGCGAGACCAGGTTGTACTTCAGGCCCCGAATGCGCCGGCGGCCCGGCATCGTGCGATCTGCGAAAGTCCAGAAGTTATTGAGCAGGAAGTTCGAGATGATGGAAAGCTCGATTGCGATCGGCGACGCGAGGTACTTGTGCACTCCGAGCCCGAGAGCCAGCTGGAACGAGCCGAGATTGACAACGACGCCGGACAGCCCGACCAGGGAGAACTTGAGGAACGTCTTGTATCCGGCGACCCGCATCCACCAGACGCTGTAGAAGAACTCGATCAGGTCCCGAATACCCAGCTTTGTCTGGCCGCGCTGCCGATCGCGAAAATAGATCGGCTCCTCCACGATTCGCGCGCCGGACTCGATCAGCCGATGCAGCAGAGCGATCTGAAACGCATAGCCCTGCACCCGAATGTTCTTCACGTCGAGTTTCCTTAGCGCAGCAGCGGAAATCGCCTTGAATCCAGAGGTGCAATCCTGCACGGACACGAGCCCCGCGATTCGACGCGCCAGGTAGTTGCCGCCCCGGGACAGGAAGCGGCGTCCGAAGCTCCAGCCCCGGTCCACGGCGCCCCCGGAGATGTATCGGCTTCCAATCGCGGCGTCCGCCCCGCGCGACAGGCGATCAAGCAGCTTCCGGGCATCCGAGGGATCGTGGGAAAGGTCCGCATCCATCTGCACCACGACATCCGCGTCGAGCGAATCCAGGGCATGTGATATGCCGCGGACATAGGCGTCTCCGAGCCCGCGCCGCTTCCCTTCGAGCAGGTGCACGCGAGAGTCCTGCGCCGCAAACTCCCGGACGCGGTCTGCCGTACCGTCTGGACTCTCGTCGTCGACGATCAGGAACCTCGTCGCCTCGTCCCCGTACTTCTCAGTGAGCTGAGCCAGCAGCGGCGACACGTTCGGTGCCTCGTTGTACGTTGGAATGACGAAGCAGACGCACGGATTGTCGGATGGAGAAATGTCAGTCATCTCATCATTCACGCTCTTGATCGAAGCGTCAGGTCAGGGGCGCAGATGTGGCCCGACGCCAAGAACGCTATTGTAAGCGCGGCTGATGACACTCCACAGGTCGGAGCGCAGGTACGCCTGGTTCAGGGCATAGGTGGCACCGGACTTCAGCAAATGCCGGCGCAGCAGCGACATCGGCTCGGACAGCGGCACCCCACCTCGCCGGTAGGATTCAATCAGGCTGGCAAGCTCGCCCGAGCATAATCCCATACAGAAATGAGCCTGAACGGAGGCGCGATCTGAGTGTGACC
>JAPPGA010000056.1 GCA_028821515.1 Gammaproteobacteria bacterium
TCACACTCAGATCGCGCCTCCGTTCAGGCTCATTTCTGTATGGGATTATGCTGGACGACGTCGCCGGGCCAACCGCGATACGCGGACCCGGCCGCAACCGGACCTCTGTTGACGTGTAACGTGGGAAACTGGCGTACGGGGTTAAGCGCGACCCCATCCAGACGGCGGGATTATCCACGCTCCCGGCAACGCCGGCATGTTGAAAAGCGCGACCCAGGGAGCCGGGAAACCGGGTCCGGGGGTTCATCTTCCTGTCATATTTCATTGTCAGATTGCCTCATACTTGCGGTTATCCGATCCAGGGGCCGCCCGGCTGCCCGTTACGGTATAGCAGAGGAGTGCATGTCCGCTGATTCCATACTGCTCGTGGAGGACGAGCCGGAGATCCGGGAAATGCTCTCGTTTTCGCTCGTGCGTGCCGGGTTCGAGGTGATCGAAGCCGACAGCGCCGAAACAGCGCTGGCGCGGCTGCAGGGCACGCCGCCGAAACTCCTCATCATCGATTGGAGACTGCCGGGAATGAGCGGGGTGGACCTCGTGCGCCGCCTGCGGCGGGACCCTGCGACTTCGGAATTGCCGTTGATCATGCTCACGGCCCGCGGCGAGGAATCCGACAAGTTGACAGGCTTCGATGCGGGTATCGATGACTACGTGGTCAAACCCTTCTCCCCGAGGGAATTGATCGCCCGGGTCAAGTCTTTGCTGCGTCGCGCAGGGAACCCGGCCGACGGGAAGATGGCGGCCGGTCCGATTGAAGTGGATACCCGTGCGCACAGGGTCACGGTGGAAGGCACGCGGGTGGCTGTGGGGCCCCTTGAATTTCGGCTCCTGGAACAGTTGATGCGGTGGCCGGACCGGGCGTTCGATCGGGCACAACTCCTGGATCGCGTATGGGGACGCAATATCTTTGTGGAGGAGCGCACCGTCGACGTGCACATTCTGCGCCTGCGCAAGGCCCTTGCGCCGTTCGGAGCGGATCGATGCATCGAGACCGTGCGTGGCATTGGCTATCGGTTTGTCGCGGAAGAGTCCGAGTGGGGAGCGCGTGACGACGAATGACCGGTTGCGGCTGCTGGCCGTCGTCGCGATTACCGCAGCCGTCGCCTGGGCCAGCGACAGCGTCGCCTGGGGCCTGGTCGCGGGACTTGGCGCCGTGGTGCTCTACGCGGGCCTTCAATATCGACGACTTGTCCGCTGGTCACGACGCCCGCTGACACGGCCGGGACCGCCGGACCCTGGATGGCGGATCGTGGCACATCGCCTGCACCGCACCATACGGTCCGGAAGAGAACGCAGCCGGAAACTCCTGCACTACGTCCGAGCGCTACAGCGCACGGCGGAGGCGGTGCCGGATGGCTGGTCAATGGTCCGGAAATCCGGTGAGATAGAGGACTTCAATCAGGCCGCAGCCCGCCTGCTGGGCCTATCCTCCCAGGATCGGGGCCAGAACATCCTCACGCTCGTGCGGGACCCCTCGGCCAGCGCTCTCTTCCGCGGTGCGGAGGAAAGCGAAATCGTCGAAATCGCGGCGCCTGCGGACGATACACGCCGGCTTGAACTGCGCCGTGTCCTCATTGACGGCGACCGGACCCTCATTGTCGTGCGCGACATCACGGAACTGAACCGTGCGTTGACCATGCGCCAGGACTTCGTCGCCAACGTGTCCCACGAACTGCGCACGCCATTGACGGTCATCGTGGGGTACCTGGAGCAGTCGGCGGACGCCGACGCCGACACCGTGAGAACGATACTTCCCAAGCTCACGAGCCCGGTGCGCCGGATGCAGGCGCTGGTGGATGACCTGTTGACCCTTACGAGGCTCGAATCCGGCGGTATGCCGGACGAGGCGGCCATGGAATATGTCGATGTGTCCCAGGTGCTGCACATCATTGCGTCGGAAGCTCGGGGCCTGTCGGGCGGGCGCCACAGGCTCACGCTGCAAGCGGACGAGCATCTCGGCATCAGGGGTATGCCCGGCGAACTGTACAGCGCGTTCGCTAACCTGATCACCAATGCGGTTCGCTACAGTCCGGACGGGGGGAACATCGACGTGCGCTGGTTCGATGGCGAGGACGGGCCGCGGTTTGAAGTCAGGGACCAGGGCATGGGCATCGCCCCCGAACATCTCACGCGGCTCACGGAACGCTTCTATCGCATCGATCTCGCGCCGTCGCGGGTTCGGGGCGGCACCGGACTCGGACTCGCGATCGTCAAGCACGTGCTGCGCCGCCACGGCTCCGTACTCCGCGTCGAGAGCGAACTCGGCAAGGGCAGCCTCTTTTTCTGCGAGTTTCCGGCCTCGGCCATGGAGGTCGAAAGCCAGGACCGCGACGTCGAACGATCGATGCCATGAATCGACTGTTGCCGGCGTGTGGCGTGCTGACCCTGCTTGTCACGACTGCGGCGGCAGTCGATGATGTGGCCACTCTCGCCCCCGCCACTCTCCCCCCCGCCACTCTTCTCCCCCCCACCAGCCTCCCCCCCTATGAGCGCGTCAGCGGGGTTTCGGGCAACCTTTCGAGCACCGGGTCGGATACGCTTGCCAACCTGATGACCCTTTGGACCGAAGCGTTCAAAAGGCACTACCCCAATGTCAACATCCAGGTTCAGGCACCCGGCTCCTCCACCGCTCCGACCGCGTTGACGGAAGGCACATCCATTCTCGGTCCCATGAGCCGGCTGATGAAGGACAGGGAGGTCGAGGCCTTCGAGACCCGTCGTGGCTACAAGCCGACTGCCATCCGGGTTGCCGTGGATGCCCTGGCAGTCTACGTCCACAAGGACAACCCCATCAGGTCGATGTCACTATCGGAGGTGGACGCGGTGTTCTCCGTCTCCCGCCGGTGCGGCGGCGGGAAGGACATTCGCACGTGGGGCGACGCCGGCCTGACGGGTGCATGGGCATCGCGCCCAATGCAACTCTACGGCCGCAACTCGGTTTCCGGCACGTATGGATATTTCAAGCAGAAGGCGCTCTGCTCCGGTGATTTCAAGAACACGGTGAACGAGCAGCCGGGCTCCGCGTCCGTCGTGCAGGCCGTCACTTCTTCGCTGAACGGGATCGGCTATTCGGGCATTGGCTACCGGACTTCCGGGGTGCGGGCGGTACCGCTCGCCCGGAGCGGCACAACCGCGGCCTACGAGGCCAGCGCCGCGAATACCCTGGACCGGTCCTATCCGCTGACGCGCTTCCTTTTCGTTTACGTGAACAGCCGGCCCGACTCGCAACTGCCGCCGCTGGAAACCGAGTTCTTCAAGTTCGTGCTGTCCCGTGACGGGCAGATGATCGTGCAGAAGGACGGTTACATACCGTTGACCCATCGACAGGTCATGGGTGAGCTGCGATACCTGCGCGAGGGATACAGGTGATTGCAGGGCTGTCCTGGCGGCGGCACATCGCCGACAGGGTGACGGCTCGCGTCGTCGGCCTCGGCGGCGGCGCGATCATCGGGGCGATCACGCTTATTTTCTTCTACCTGCTATGGGTCGCCGCTCCCATTTTCCGTTCGGCAGACCTGCACGAACTCGGCGTCTCGCCGCTGCCCCTTGACAGCATCATCGCCGTGGGGACCAACGACAGCGTCGAGTCGCTGTATGCGATCGACGCAAACGGCAGCATCTCTTTCGTGGATCCGGATACGGGCGCGCTGCAACGGTCCGAACAATTGACGCCGTACCCGCTCGCTGCCGTGCGGCTGGTGTTTCCCACCAGCGATACCTATGCGCTGGTGGGTGCCGACGGTACGGCGACATTCGTTCGCGTCTGGTTCCGCAGGCGTTTCGACGGCGACATCGGTTATCTCGAGAGTCACGTGGATCACCTGTTCGGCGGCGACCCGTTTCGTCTGGGCGGGATTCCGGCCCGGGCCGCAGACGACCATCCCGTAACCGGCCAGGGTTCGCGTTTCGACTTCTACCTCGACGAATCGGTGTTGCGGATCGCGGCACTCGATCAGGAGGGCCGCATTCGGCTTTGGCAATTCGAGCGGGTTGACGACACGCTGTCCTTTCCACGCAGCGAAGATCTGATCCCCCGGACCAGGGTTGACCGGATTGACTTCGGTCCTCGCGGCCGTTGGCTGTTCGCGGCCGGCATCGAGGGCACCGTGACCCTCCATGACATTACCGACCTCGATGCGGTGGCCCGGACCTGGTCGGGGCGGCTCGTCCCGGACGGCGCCGAGCTTTTGGTCATGGAGCCGCTCCTGGGCCGCTATTCGCTGATGGCCGCGGACGGGAATGGACTGCTGACCCAGTGGATCCTGCGTGCGGGCCCGCACGGCACGACCCTGGTTGCCGCCCGCAGCTTCGAGTTTGATGCGCCCGTCACCGCGTTGGTGACGGAACCGCGCCGGAAGGGAATGATGGTGCTCGACGGCCAGGGCGCAATGCACCTGGTGCATACGACTTCCGAGCGCTACCTGGCGTCGCTCCCGACGGGACTGACCCAACCTACCCTGGGCGTGTTTTCACCGCGCTCCGACCGAATCTTCCTCGCGATGCCCGACGGCGACCTGCATCGGTACGCGGTCATAAACCATCACCCCGAGATTTCCTGGTCGGCACTATGGGAGAAGGTCTGGTACGAGGGCTACCCCGAACCGGTCCACAGTTGGCAGAGTTCTTCGGCGGACAATGATTTCGAGCCGAAGTTCTCCTTCTCCCCGCTTCTCTTCGGGACATTGAAGGCCGCATTCTTCGCGATGCTGTTCGCGACCCCGGTTGCGGTGATGGGTGCGGTCTACACGGGATACTTCATGGCGCCATCGATGCGCCGCTGGGTCAAACCGGGTATCGAGATCATGGCTGCCATGCCAACGGTAATCCTGGGATTCCTTGCGGGGTTGTGGTTTGCCCCGTTGGTGGAACAGAACCTGGCGGCCGTGCTCTCGCTGTTCTTCGCCGTACCGGTCTGCATGCTGGTGTTCGCGTGGATGTGGCACCTGTTGCCCGTCCGGATGACGGAGCCGTTCGACGGCTGGTTCGCCGCAATCAGCATCCCGGTGCTCGTCCTGTCCGCATGGGGGGTATTCGCACTGGATGCCGAGCTCGAACGACTGTTGTTCGGTGGCGATGCGCGGGCGTGGTTTCTCGCCACACTCGGACTCGGTTACGACCAGCGCAATGCACTGGTGGTCGGAATAGCCATGGGAATGGCGGTCATTCCAGTGATCTTTGCCATTTCCGAAGACGCGATTCACGGTGTGCCGCGCCACCTGACGACAGGTTCCCTCGCGCTTGGCGCGACCCACTGGCAGACGCTGACCCGCGTCGTCATCCTGACCGCGAGCCCCGGCATCTTCTCGGCCCTGATGATCGGCCTCGGCCGTGCCGTCGGCGAGACCATGATCGTTCTCATGGCCACGGGCAACACGCCGCTGATGGATTTCAACATCTTCCAGGGGATGCGGACCTTCGCCGCCAACATCGCGGTGGAGCTCCCCGAATCGGAGGTGGGTAGCAGCCACTATCGCCTGCTGTTCCTGGCGGCCCTGGTGCTATTCCTGATCACGTTCTTCATCAATACCTGCGCCGAGCTGGTTCGGCAGCGGCTGAGAACGCGGTACGGCAGCCTGTAATGCCCTCCGATACCACGACAGACAGGCGTCCGGTTCCGCAAACCTTGCCGGCGGACACTCCGAAAGAAGGCTGGTGGAGATCCGGAACCCCCTGGATCTGGCTCAACGCCATGGCGGTCGGCGTCGGCGTCTCCGCCGTCGCGGGTCTGCTGGGACTTATCGCCGTGCGTGGCCTGGCACATTTCTGGCCCGCCGACGTGGCGGTGATGGGCCTTGCCGACGGCAGTATCGTGATGGGCGAACTCGTGGATGTGGAATACACCGACCCCGCGAGTTTCGAACAGGCAGGCGGCCAGGACGCCGGCCCGATTGAACGTTGGCTCGTCAAGACCGGCAATCGGCGAATCAACGGGCCGGATTTCCGCTGGGTGCTGGCGGCAAACGTCGCCGACACGAGGTTCCCGAGCGACGTTGCCGTGTTCGAGCGCACCGAATGGGGCAATGCGTACGGCCGCATCTCCGCTCTCTACGAGAACGGTGTCCTCGTCGCGAACGGAAACCATGCGTGGAACGAGATGCAGTCACGTCTCGAACGGGTGGTCGAACTAAGGGAAGAGATGACCGCCACACAGTCGACAACCATCGATCCGGTCAACTACAAGCTTGAACGCCTGCGCATCGAAAGGCGCCGGCACGTACTCGAAGGGACGCCTGAAGCACCTGGCCTCGCGGAGGAGGAACGCCGGCTTCACGCCACATACCGGGAAGCGGAGACGCGGCTCCGAACGCTTGCGGACGCCATGCGGCGAGACGCCGTGGAGATCGTCATCATGGATGGCCGCACACTCGTCCAGCCACTGGGCGATGTGATAGGGGTGTGGCAACCCAATTCGATGTCCGTCTACGACAAGCTGCTGCACTACATGAAGAGCCTGGGTGTCTTCCTGACCGGCGAGCCGCGGGAGGCGAACACCGAGGGCGGCATTTTCCCGGCCATCTTCGGCACGGTGATGATGGTTCTCCTCATGGCGGTAATCGTCGCGCCGCTAGGCGTGGTCGCTGCGGTATACCTGCGCGAATACGCCCGGCAAGGCCTCCCTGTCAGGTTGATCAGGATCGCGGTCAACAATCTTGCCGGGGTGCCGAGCATCGTCTATGGCGTTTTCGGCCTGGGCTTTTTCGTGTACCTGGTGGGGGGCACGATCGACGACATGTTCTTTCCGGAAGCGCAGCCCGCGCCCACATTTGGAACCCCCGGACTCATCTGGGCATCGCTCACACTGGCGCTGCTGACCGTGCCGGTGGTGATCGTATCGACGGAGGAAGGGCTGACCCGGATTCCGCGGTCGATCCGGGAAGGCAGCCTGGCGCTGGGCGCAACAAAGGCGGAGACGCTGTTCCGCCTCGTATTGCCGGTGGCGAGCCCATCGATCCTCACCGGTATAATCCTGGCGGTGGCGCGCGCCGCGGGTGAGGTTGCGCCGCTGATGCTGGTGGGGGTCGTCAAACTGGCGCCAGCGCTGCCCGTAGATGCCATTCCACCTTTCATTCATCTCGAGCGGAAGTTCATGCACCTCGGCTTTCACATCTACGACGTGGGGTTCCAGAGTCCCAACGTGGAGGCCGCACGGCCGCTGGTCTACGCGACAGCGTTGTTGTTGATCTTCATCGTCATCGCCCTGAATCTGGCTGCAATCATGTTAAGGAGCCGGTTGGAGAGCCGATACGAGATCGTCGAGACCTGATCCATGGCAGAGCAACACCCGGACAACTGGAACGACTACCCCGGCGGCGGGACAGGAACCCCCGACGACCTCGCCCTCGACCCGGGCCTGCAGGAGGGCACAGAACGGCCCCAGCCAGCGGTGCAGGAAGAAATCTGCCTGGACGTGCGCGGCATATCGCTGTTCTATGGCGAGAAGCAGGCGCTCAACGACATTTCGCTCAGCATCCCGCGGAACCGCGTCACAGCGTTCATCGGACCGTCGGGTTGCGGCAAATCGACGCTGCTTCGGTGCTTCAACCGCATGAACGACCTCATCGACGATGTGATCGTGACAGGTGAAATCCGATTGAACGGTCTGGATATCCATGACCGGTCGGTCGACGTGGCGCAGCTTCGGCGGCTTGTCGGGATGGTGTTTCAGCGTCCGAATCCATTCCCGAAGTCCATTTACGACAATGTTGCCTACGGGCTGCGGCTGCAGCGCGGCATGGCCCGCTCGGAGATCGATGACCGCGTCGAGTGGGGGTTAAGGAGCGCCGCGCTCTGGGAAGAGGTCAGCGACCGTCTGAAGGAATCGGCCCTGGAACTGTCGGGGGGACAGCAGCAGCGACTGGTCATTGCCCGGGCCATCGCGGTCGAACCGGAGGTGTTGTTGCTCGACGAACCCGCTTCCGCGCTCGATCCGATCTCCACGTTGAAGATCGAGGAGCTGATCCACGAACTGAAAGACGACTACACCATCGTGATCGTCACCCACAACATGCATCAGGCGGCTCGCGTGTCGGATTTCACTGCGTTCCTGTATCTCGGCGAACTGATCGAACACGATGACACCGATACGATTTTCACGAACCCCTCGCGGCAGCAGACCGAGGACTACATCACCGGCCGCTACGGCTGAGGGATGAGACGGCGCGATGAACCGGCACATTTCGGGACAGTACGACAGCGAACTGGAGTCCGTCCGGCTGGGCTTCATGGGTATGGGGGGCCGCGTCGAAAGGCAGGTTCAGACCGCAACGCGAGCATTCGTTACCCACGACGTCGAAGCGGCCGCCACTGTTCGGGAGGGCGAGGACGAGATCAATCAGCTCGAACGCGTCCTGGACGACCGCTGCATTCACATCATCGCGCGACGGCAACCCACGGCGGGGGACCTGCGCCTGCTCATTACCATCATGAAGGGATGCATTGACCTCGAGCGTATCGGGGACGAGGCGGAGAAGATTGCCCGCATGGCGGAGAAGATCTCTCACCTGCCCCTGCCTCCCGACCAATACGCCGACGTGCAGCATATGCGGGAACTGGTCATCAGGATGGTCGCAGATACCCTCGACGCTTTCGCCCGGCTGGACCTCGAATCGGCGCGTTCGGTCATCAGCGCCGACGGTGAAGTCGACACGATGTTCAGGAGTATCGACGAATCGCTTTCCCAGGAACTGCACATGCACGCGGACAGTGTCATGCAATCGCTGAACACCATCTGGACGGCGCGGGCACTTGAGCGAATCGGCGATCATGCAAAGAACATCTGCGAGCACACCGTCTACCTCATCGAGGGAACCGACGTGCGCCACCTGGACCGTGGGGACGGCGGCACGCTGGAGTGACGGTCAGGGCCGGCGGGGGAACATGCCGGAACTTTCCTACGCGTCAGCGTTTGGGGTAACTCCTTTTCTTGCGAGGGACACCCTCGCGCTCCCGGGGCTGAAGGCTCTTTACATGGCACGCCTCGGGCGACGGGGGATATGCCGGCGGTTCCCTACGCGTTGGCGATCGGGGAAGCTCCCCCGGCTGAAGGCTCTTTACTTGGTCCGCCTCCGGCGATGGAGTGACATGCTGGAACTTCCTACGCGTCGGCAATTCGGGCAACTCCCCGGCTGAAGGCTCTTTACATTGTCCGTCTCCGGCGACGGGGTACACGCTGGAACTTTCCTACGCGTCAGCAATTCGGGTAACTCCCCGGCTGAAGGCTCCTGGAGTATCATCGCTTCCCACGTTGGGACGCTGCGGCGACGATGAAACGCGACAAACAGAAGGTGGTCGACGAGGTCTGGGACGACGAGCAGGTGGCGAGCTTTCTGCACAAGGTCCCGCCCGACCTCCCGGGTGATCCGGACTTCCATGTCCTGCTGTTCGCATACCGGAGCATGCGCCCCGGCGACTTCGGCCGATTCCTCGACTGCTACGTGGATGCCGGACGCGACGTGACCGCGCGGAACGGCGACGGCGTCACCGCTGCCCGCTACCTGTCCCGCCACGCCAACGCCGGACCCTACATCGATTTGCTCGAGTCTGCGGCAGCGCGCTCTCCTCGATGAATCGGCACAAGCTCATCGTGCTCGGGTCCGGGCCCGCCGGCTATACGGCGGCGCTTTATGCGACGAGAGCGAATCTCGCGCCCGTGCTCATCACTGGCGTGGAAATCGGCGGACAACTCACCACGACCACGGACGTCGATAACTGGCCCGGCGACGCGGATGGCCTGCAGGGGCCCGAACTGATGGAGCGCATGAAGCACCATGTCGAGAAGTTCGGCACATCGGTCCTGGAGGACCACATCAACGGGGTGGATCTTGCAACGCGCCCCTTCACCCTGTTCGGCGACAAGGGCGAGTATCAGTGCGATGCGTTGATCATCGCGACGGGGGCTTCCGCGAAATACCTCGGGTTGCCTAGCGAGGAAGCCTTCCTGGGCCGCGGCGTCAGCGCCTGCGCGACCTGCGACGGGTTCTTCTTCCGGGGGCAGGACGTGGCCGTCATCGGTGGCGGCAACACGGCCGCCGAGGAGGCCCTTTACCTGTCGAACATCGCGAACAGCGTGGTCCTGGTGCACCGCCGCGACGCCCTGCGGGCGGACAAGGTGCTGCAGCAGCGCCTGTTCGAGAAACGGAATATCCGGTTTCTGTGGAGTCACACGCTGGCGGAGGTGCACGGCGACGACCAGGGCGTCACCGGCATCGAAGTACGGGACGTCCGCAATGGCGCCACCCATGAAGTCGCGGTGACCGGCGTGTTCATTGCCATTGGACACACGCCCAATACGTCATTGTTCGATGGCCAGCTCGAGATGACGGACGGCTACATCGAAGTCGCGAGGGGCGCCAACGGCAATGCCACCGCCACGAGCGTGCCGGGTGTTTTCGCAGCCGGAGACGTGGCGGATCACGTCTATCGCCAGGCAATCACCTCCGCGGGATTCGGATGCATGGCGGCACTCGATGCGGAGAAGTACATCGACGCGCTATGAGCTTCTCCGCCAGTCCCGGCGATGCTGACATCGAAACTGCGTTTCCCGATCCGAGGCACGCGGGCCGCGAAGGCCTGGTGGCGGTCGGCGGCGACCTGTCACCGCAACGCCTGCTGACCGCATACGGACACGGCATCTTTCCGTGGTTCGATGACGACCGCGGGCCGGTGCTGTGGTGGTCTCCGGACCCGCGAGCGGTACTCACCCCCGCCGGCATGAAGATATCGAGAAGCCTTGGCAAGCGGCTTCGGCGGGGCGACTACACGGTGACCATGGACACCGATTTCCGGGCCGTCGTAGAAGGTTGCGCGGCCCCGCGAAAAGGTGGCGGCACCTGGATCACGCCAGCCATGCAGAGCGCATATCTGCAACTTTCGGAGCTGGGTTTCGCCCACTCCGTCGAGGCATGGCGCGAAGGCGCTCTCGTCGGCGGGCTTTACGGCGTCTCCCTCGGTCGGATGTTCTTCGGCGAGTCGATGTTCTCGAGATGTCCCGACGCTTCCAAGGTGGCCCTCGCCTGGCTGTCACGCCAACTGAAGGCCTGGGAGTTCGAATTGATCGACTGCCAGATCATCAACGACCACCTGGAATCGCTGGGGGCGCGGCCCATGCGCCGGGGAGAGTTCCTCGACCGGCTGGGGCGAAACCGGCGCATTTCGACACGGCGTCACCGCTGGCGTTTTGACATCGCCATGAACGAAGCCTGAAGCCGCGTGCTGCCCTGCAGCCGGGCAGTTTGCATTCGTCGTGCGCCGGGGCGGTACATTGCCTCGTGGATACTGCGTCGGATGACTTGATGGGCCACATCGTGCAGAATTGGACGGTCGCGCTGCAACTCCGCCGCGGGACGATTCACCGTGACCGCACATTCGGTCGCTGAACGCGGGCAGATGCCAAAGGACTGATGGCAAAAGAAGAACAGATAGAGATGCAAGGCAAGGTGATCGACACTTTGCCAAACACCATGTTCAGGGTGGAACTGGAGAATGGCCACGTGGTGACGGCCCACATTTCCGGCAAGATGCGCAAGAACTACATACGCATATTGACGGGCGACACGGTGAAGGTGGAGCTCACGCCCTACGACCTGACGAAAGGCCGCATCACGTTCCGCGAGCGCTAGTGGCGCGGCCGGAGAGAACCGGCTTCAGGCGGGGTGCTTTTCGGTCGCCTTCGCCTCCACCGACAGTTCGCCGTCCCGGACGGTCACCCTGACGACTCCGCCGCGTTCGAGTTCTCCGAACAGGATGTCGTCGGCGAGGCGGCGCTTGATCTTCTCCTGGATGAGACGTTGCATGGGACGCGCTCCCATCTTTTCGTCGTAGCCTTCCCGCGCGATCCATTCGCGGGCAGCTTCGTCCACGTCCAGTTGCACCTTCTTGCTGTCGAGCTGCGCCTGCAATTCCACCAGGAACTTGTCGACCACCGTCTTGATGACGTCCAGCGGCAGCGCATTGAACTGCATGATGGCATCCAGCCGGTTGCGGAACTCGGGCGCGAACATTCGCTTGATCACTTCAAGGGCATCGGTGGAGTGATCCTGCTCCACGAATCCGATGGATGCGCGCGACGCTTCCCGCGCACCCGCATTGGTTGTCATGATGAGCACCGTGTTGCGGAAGTCCGCCTGGCGGCCGTTGTTGTCGGTCAGCGTGCCGTGGTCCATGACCTGCAACAGCAGGTTGAAGACTTCGGGATGCGCCTTCTCGATCTCGTCGAGCAGGATGACGCTGTGCGGGTGCTTGGTGACCGCCTCGGTCAATAACCCGCCCTGGTCGAAGCCCACGTAGCCAGGCGGTGCGCCGATCAGCCGCGAGACGGTGTGGCGCTCCATGTACTCGGACATGTCGAAGCGCAGCAGTTCGACCCCCATGATGATGGCGAGTTGCCGGCAGACCTCCGTCTTCCCGACGCCGGTGGGCCCGGCAAACAGGAAGCTGCCAATGGGCCGCTCTTCCACCTTGAGGCCGGCTCGGGACAGCTTGATCGCTGACCCGAGCATCTCGATCGCCTCGTCCTGCCCGAAGACCACCATCTTCAGCTTGTCCTCGAGGTCCCTGAGCGCCTCCTTGTCGGACACAGTGACCTGGCTGGAAGGAATCCGCGCGATCTTCGCCACGACCCGTTCCACGTCGCCGGCACCGATGGACTTCTTGCGCTTCGTGGGCGCGAGGATGCGTTGTGCCGCGCCCGCTTCGTCGATGACGTCTATCGCCTTGTCCGGCATGAACCGGTCGGTGATGTAACGCTCGGCCAGTTCGGCGGCGGCGCGCAGCGCGCGGTCCGTGTAGCGGAGTTCGTAGTGGTCCTCGAACCGGGCCTTGAGACCCTTGAGGATCTTGTAAGTGTCGTCGACGTCTGGCTCGACGATATCGATCTTCTGGAACCTTCGCGACAGCGCGCGGTCCTTGTCGAATATCCCGCGGTACTCCTGGTAGGTCGTCGATCCGATGCAGCGAACGTCGCCGGAAGCCAGCAGCGGCTTCAGCATGTTCGATCCGTCCATGACGCCGCCCGACGTCGCTCCGGCACCGATGATGGTGTGGATCTCATCGATGAAAAGGATGGCGCGCGGCTCCTTCTTGAGTTCGTTCAGGAGCATCTTGAAGCGCTTTTCGAAATCGCCCCGGTACTTCGTCCCCGCCAGCAGCGCGCCGAGGTCAAGCGCGTGGACGACGCTGTCCGCCACCACTTCCGGCACGTCCGAATCGACGATTCGCTTGGCCAGTCCTTCCGCGATGGCGGTCTTCCCCACCCCGGACTCGCCGACCAGCAGCGGGTTGTTCTTGCGGCGGCGGCAGAGTATCTGTACGACACGCTCCAACTCGGTTTCCCGGCCCACCAGGGGATCGATCGCGCCGGCCCGCGCGAGGTCGTTCAGGTTGGTGGTAAAGGTCTGCAACGCGCTCTGGGACTTGCCCTCGCCGGATTCGCCCGCGCCGCGCTGCTCGGCATTCTCCTCTTCGTCGACGCCTTTCGAGATGCCGTGCGCGATGTAGTTGACCACGTCGATGCGCTCGATGTTCTGCTGCTTCAACAGGTATACGGCGGTCGATTCCTGCTCATTGAAAATGGCAACGAGCGCGTTCGCGCCGGTCATTTCCTTGCGGCCGCTCGACTGCACGTGGAATACGCCGCGGCGAATGACGCGCTGGAAGCCCAGGGTCATCTGCGTGTCCTGGTTCCGGTCCCCGGCTGGAAAGAGCGGCGTCGTTTTCTCGATGTGCTCTTCAAGCGCCGATCGCAAGCCATCAAGGTCCGCACCCACATTCTGCAGGACATCCTTGGCAACGGTGTTGTTCAGGAGCGCCAGCAGCAGGTGCTCGACGGTCAGAAACTCGTGGCGTTTCGCCTTGGCGTTCTGCAGCGCCTCGGCAATCGTCGCATTCATGTCCTTGCTGAGCAGCATGGCTAATCGGTCATTTCCACGGTGGACAAAAGAGGATACTTGTTCTGCTGGGAATACGCGTTTACCTGTTCGGATTTTGTTTCCGCCACATCGCGGGGATATATCCCAACCGTTGCGCTGCCGGTGGTATGCACTGCCATCATCAGCTGCCAGGCCTTGTCGTGGTCCATTCCGAAAAAGGTCTCCAGGACATGCACCACGAACTCCTGCGGCGTGTAGTCATCGTTAAGGAGGATGACCCTGAACATCGGCGGCCGCTTCAGTTCGGGTTTGGCAGTCTCCGTCAGGACAACAGTGTCGGAACCCGGAGTCGCGGGCGGGGTATCGGCGCCTCCGTCGCCCGGGTCGCGGCGTTCGAGCCTCACCGGACTCGACGTTCCGGCATGATCGCCGATCGCATCCATACTCTGCGCGACCGGCTTGAGGATCGCCGCTTCGTACTCACACATCTCTCGATCAATTTTCTCCGCCCTCGGTTCCATCATACTTCAAGGTCGAAAGCATGTCCCGCCGCAGACTTGTCCCACGTGAAGTGAGCCTGAAGGGAGAGCGTCGATCCCACGAGAA
>JAPPGA010000064.1 GCA_028821515.1 Gammaproteobacteria bacterium
GAGGAAGCGAGTGTTCCTTGGCCAACTTGACAGGTCAAAACATATCAGCGCCATGGAATCAATCGAGGTTTCAATCGTCGCACCTGGCGCCAAGAAACCCGTCACCCTAGGGGTGCCGTCTTTCACCCCCGCCCAAGCGGCGTGGATAATGCTCCGGCAATCACCATGAGGGGCCACAACTTGAACGAACCTCGCGAGCATCGGGTTCGGGTGCGGGAAATCGAGATCGCCTGGTTCGAGTGGGGAGATCCCTCTGGCCAGTCCGTCGTCCTGGCGCACGCGACCGGATTCCATGGGCGTTGCTGGGATGCCGTCGCGAAGGCCCTTGATTCCGGCTACCGCACGATAGCACTCGACCAGCGCGGCCACGGCCGCAGCAGCAAGACGGGGCCATACGATTGGCGGGTGTTCGGCGAAGACCTTGCCGGCTTCATCGATCAACTGGACCTGCACGAAGCAATCGGTGTTGGTCATTCGATGGGAGGGCATGCCATCGTGCAGGCTGCCTCCAGTCGCGTCCATCGGTTTGAACGCCTGGTGCTCATCGACCCTGTCATCCTCGCGCCCGAGGCGTACCGAAGCTGGCCGAGCTTTGCCGCCGACTCGCATCCCGTCGCGCGTCGCAGGGCGGATTTTGGATCCTGGACCGAACTGTACGACCGTCTGCGCGATCGGCCCCCGTTTGCGCTCTGGCGCTCGGATGTACTCCGCGACTATTGCCGCCATGGTGTCGTCCGGAGACCGGACGGTGGCGTCACGCTCGCCTGCCCGCCGACCGTCGAATCGGCCATTTACGCGGGAAGCGGTGGCACGGACATCTACCGGGAGATTCGTTCGCTGCCGCACGAGGTGCTCGTTGTCCGCGCACCGCCGAGAGAGGCCTCGCCGGCGCAGATGGATTTCTCACGGTCGCCCACGTGGCACCGGCTAGCCGCTGCTTTCCCGCGGGGCCGGGATGCCTATCGCGCGGATCTCACCCACTTCATCCCCATGCAGGAACCGGATTTCGTGGCGCGCGCAATTGCCGAACCTGACGTAGTATCGTGCCCGTGACGGAACGTGTACGCGAATTGAAATGGGTATTCTGAGCTGGATCCTGTTCGGCCTGATCGTCGGCGCATTGGCAAGGGTGGTCACCCCGACGGGCAAACAGGGCGGCGTCGCGGGCATTTTCGCGACCATGGTGATCGGCATCGTCGGTGCGGTGGTGGGTGGCTTCATCGGAACGCAACTGGGAATCGGTGCCGTGACGGGCTTCAACCTGATCAGCCTTGTGCTGGCGACAGTCGGTGCGGTACTGCTGCTGCTCCTGTTCCATGCCATCAACGGCTCCCGCGACCGTTGACACAGCGCAGTGCGCCTTGCGTTGAAACATGGCTTCATGGCTGCGGCGAGGCGTCTCGCCATACTCCTCCTGCTGGGACAGACCGGAATGATCCAGGCAAACGAAGACGATCCGTACATCTGGCTTGAGAACGTCGATGGCGACAGGGCCATGGCGTGGGTCACGGCGCAGAATCTGGAGGCCCGCGAGGCTCTGGCCCACGGAAAATCCTTCGAAACGTCCGAGCGACGTCTGCTCGCGATCTTCAATTCGAGTGACCGAATCCCCTTTATCTCGAAGGCCGGACCCCACTACTACAACTTCTGGCAGGACGCCGACCACCCGCGCGGCCTCTGGCGGCGGACGACACTCGACGAATACCGTAAACCGGCTCCCTCGTGGGAAACGGTTCTCGACATCGATGCGCTGGCCCGGGACGAGCAGGAGAACTGGGTGTTCGCGGGCGCGGATTTCCTTGATCCGACCTACGACCGCTGCCTGATAGCGCTTTCCCGCGGCGGCGCGGATGCCGATGTCGTTCGTGAGTTCGACATCTCTACCAGGTCGTTCGTCGCCGATGGCTTCCGGCTTGCCGAGTCCAAGGGGTTGGCAACCTGGGCTGGAAAGGACAGCCTGTTCGTCGCGAGGGATTTCGGGCCCGACACCCTGACGGAATCGGGCTATCCCCGGATCGCAAAACTCTGGCGGCGGGGCCAGTCCCTGGCGGACGCGGAGGCCATTTTCGAAGGCAGAACGACAGACATATCCGTCGGTGCCTACGCCACGCTCGAGCCCGGATACGAAGAGGAATTCGTTTATCGGGGCATCGACTTCCACAACACCGATCTGTTCATCCGCCGGGATGGCGCGCTGAAGGCCATCGACGTGCCTTCCGACGCCAGGGCGAGGGTCCACCGAGGCAGGCTCTTCGTCACCCTCGACACCGACTGGACCGTCGGCAATACAACGTACACCGCGGGCAGCCTTTTGGTGGCGGGCCTTGAAGGTTTCCTTGCAGGCGAACGCAAACTCGATGTGCTGTATCGCCCGGCTCCAGGCACTTCCCTCGAGCAGTACAGTCCTATGAGGAACCACGTGCTCATCAACGTGCTGGACAACGTCCGCAATCGCGTCTATGCCGTGACGCCGACTGCGGACGGCTGGGTGCGAAAGGACCTGACCGAAGCCAGCGGCATGCAGACCATCAGCGTGAGAGCCGTGGACCCACACGTGGACGACCGCTACTTCATGGACGTTGCGGACTACCTGACCCCAACGACCCTGTCGCTCCGTGATGTCGGCGGGCCGAGCGTCACGTTGAAACGCATGCCCAGGATGTTCGACGCGGAGGGCCTCTCGATTGCCCAGGAGTGGGCAACCTCCGAGGACGGCACGCGGGTTCCCTATTTCGTCGTGCGCGATCCGAAGGCCAAGGGACCGCAGCCTACGCTTCTTTACGGCTACGGCGGTTTCGGGCTATCGATGACTCCCGGATACTCGCCAGGCGTGGGCGCCATGTGGCTGGAACAGGGCGGCGTGTACGTGGTGGCCAACATTCGCGGCGGCGGGGAGTTCGGTCCCGAGTGGCACCAGGCAGCACTGAAGGAAAACCGTCCCCGCGCCTACGAGGACTTCATCGCGGTGGCCGAAGACCTGATTCGCCGGGAGATTACGACGTCGGGGCAACTGGGCGTCATGGGAGGAAGTAACGGGGGCCTGCTGGTGGGCAACATGCTGATCATGCGTCCCGATCTTTTCGGCGCAGTCGTGGCGCAGGTGCCCCTGCTCGACATGCGCCGCTACCACGAACTGCTCGCCGGGGCGAGCTGGGTCGCCGAGTACGGTGATCCGGACAAGCCCGAAGAATGGGCGTTCATCCGGAAGTTCTCGCCCTACCACAATGTCGATTCGGGCACCCGTTACCCGCCGCTATTGGTGACGACCTCCACGCGGGACGATCGCGTTCATCCGGGCCACGCCCGAAAAATGGCCGCGAAAATGGCCGACCAGGGACATCGGGTCTTCTACTACGAGAATGTCGAAGGCGGCCATGCCGGCGCCGCCGATAATGCGCAACGGGCCTTTATGTGGGCGCTCGCCTACGGGTTTCTACAACGCACGCTCAACGTTTCGAAAGCAGGCAATGCAGCAGACCAGGCGGCCCGGGTTCCCGTTCCGGGCAATACTCTCCGCCATTGAATGTGGTTTAGGGGCGGCGCCGGTAGCGGGCCCAATTTGTCGTTCATCGAAGAAACGCCCCGGGTCGCTCGTGCGCCCGGGGGCGATTCTCCAAATAAGTGTAGGCTGGAGAAACCTGGGGGGTTCCTTCGCAGCCTACGGGGGGGAGGGAACGAAACTGCGCGTAGTGTTACCTAAAGTAACGATATGTGCAACGTGCTCATTTGCAACACGATGTTGCAATAATGTGGACGATCAACCGATACTCGTGTAGCCGTAATCGTTGGATTCATCCATGGCTGACCTGCATTGGGACGATCTCCGCATGTTCCAGGCCCTCGTCCGGGCCGGAACCGTGCGCCGTGCCGCGAGGGCACTCGACGTGCATGCATCGACCGTGACCCGCCGGCTTGAACGGTTCGAACAGGAACTCGGTGCAAGGCTTTTCCATCGCAGTCCCGGGGGCCTCACAATCACGGACGCAGGCCGGGATACCTTGAGACGCGTGGAAGCCATCGACGGGCAAATTGCGGACCTCCGGCGCTCCGTGGCAGGCGCCGACGACCGGCTTGCGGGCCGTATCGTCGTCTCCCTGCCCTACGTTGTCGCGGGAGTCGCGTTACCCGCAATAGCCACGCTGTCGGGTGCGCACCCCGGAATCGATGTCGAGTTCGTCCCGGCATCCGCGGAGCCCGACATCACGCGGGGAGAGGCGGATTGCGCTCTCACGATCACGGATGATCCTCCGCAGCACCTCATTGGCAGGCGCGTGGGAGAGTTGGCCCTCGCCGTATACGCGACGCGCGAAATCGCGAACGCGTGCGACTATTCCTCGGCCGGATGGGTGGAATCGGCAGAATTGCCGTGCGATTTCCGTTTAGACGCGTTTCCCGATGTCCCGGTGCGTCATCGCTGCGGCGACATCTCCATGCAATACGATGCCCTGCGCCACGGGCTGGGATTGGGACCGCTACCCTGCGTGCTAGGGGACTCCGATCCCGGGCTTGTCCGCATCGAACCGCCCCTTCCTGCCATCGTCCGGGAAGTCTGGTTGCTGGCACATCCCGATCTCCGTTCCACTGCCCGCATACGCGAATTCATGCGGGTAGTCGGCGATGCGTTCGGGGAAGCGCAGGCGCTGCTGGTGGGCCGCGCCGCGAAGGGTATCGAACGGGTCGAAGCCGACGTGTGAGGCGCAGGCAAACGTGTCCCGGCGCTGTACCGCGTGAAACGGCGTTCAGTCTTCTTCGCTGATCGCCTCGGTCCAGGGCTCTACAATGAAGCTGCCCGAAGCCTCGGCGACCACTGTCCCGTCGTCGTGCCTTATGGCCTGGCCTTCGAGCATAGCCACCCGCCCCCGCCGTCGCCGCAGCCTGCCCTCGAGTTCGACTCGCACCCCCACCGGCAGGGGTTGGCGATAGCGGATATCGACCCGGGCGGTGGTACAGCGCTCCCCGCGCAGGAAGACCCAGTTGGCCATCACGTCGTCCAGCAGGCTGAAAAGGATGCCGCCATGGGTGACGCCTTCATAGCCGACGCATTCGTCGTCGGGCGTGAACTCCGCACGGCAGACCTCGCCCTCCAGGCGAAAGCGGACCTGCAGGCCGCGTGGATTCCCCGGACCGCAGACGAAACACCGGTTGGCGGAAGATGCGAGTGCGGAAGGTGCGCGGGACATGGGCGCGCGTATCATAACGGAGTGCTTCCCATCACGGACATCAAGGCGCGGCTCGCCGCTCACCAGCCAATGCGTTACGCCCCCAAACCCGGGACGCTTCAGGCGGCGGTGGCGATAGTGCTGCGGGAACGGGCGGACGGCACCGATGTGCTTCTGATCAAGCGCGCGGAACACGAAGGCGACCCCTGGTCGGGCGACATGGCCTTTCCCGGAGGGCATCGCGAACCGCAGGACGCAGACCTGGCCGAGGCCGCCCTGCGCGAAACGCACGAAGAGATCGGGCTCATTGTCGATCGCGCGAACATGATTGGCGAGCTGTCGCAGCAACGGCCCTCTCGGCGAGCGTTCGACATGCTCGTCTCACCGTTTGTCTTTTTCCTGGACGGCGACCCGTCATTCGACCTCAGTTCCGAGGTGGACGCGGCGCTATGGTCGCCCCTCGCGCCGATGCACGCGGGGCACAGCCACGACAGCGAACATCGACTGATCGCGGGCGTCCCGACACCCTTCAGCGGCTACCGGGTTCCCGGCGGCCACTTCGTCTGGGGACTGACCTACCGGATGATCGAAACGCTGTTCGAAGCGCTCGATCCGGGGTACAGCCGCCGTCTCTAGCCGCCGGCTTCCTTACGTGGAGGCCAGCCCGTGGTACCGGGCGATGGCGAGCCCCGATGCCACGCCGGTAAAGGGATCGTGTTCCACAACGCGGCCCGGGAACCGGCTGTCGAGGATTCGGCGCACGGCCGGAATGAGCGATGAACCGCCGGTCCGCAGCACGATATCAATCCTGGACCGGCCCAGTTCCGCGCGGGACAGGGTGTCGTCAACCGCCCTTTCGAACTCGGCCAGCAGGTCCGCAATTAGCGTCTCGAACTCCCTCCGCGTCACGCGCAATTCGATATCGATTTCGGGGATGTCGAGCACCGCTTCCTCGGCGCCGGAAAGTTCCGCCTTGAGAGCCCTGATCGCCTGGAATACGCGATAGCTGTAGTTCTGCTGGATGAGATCCCGCAGCCGCCGGAACTTGAAACGTGCCGGGCCGCCCTGTGCGATACAGTCGAGCACCGGCGTGGTGTACCGGTTCTGACTCAACATGTACGTGACTGCCCAGTTGAGGAGCAACCTCTCGTAGCGTTCAAACGGAAACGGCGTTTCGATGATCCGGCCCGTCCCCCTGCGCTTCCATCGCTCGCCCTTGCCGAGCAGCGGGAACAGCAGTTCACTGAAGATCCGCTGGTCGATCCGGTCGCCGCCGAGTGCTATGCCATGGGTGGCCACGGTCCGGAAGCCGGCTCCGTCACCGGTTCTTTCCAGCACGCAGAGATCCAGCGTTCCGCCGCCGAAATCGACGGTGAGGATGCGGGTTCCGCTCGTGCCCGGGTTCGCGTGCAGGTATCCGACCGCAGCCGCGACGGGTTCGGGAAAGAACCGCGTGTCGTCGAACCCCGCGTGTCCGTACGCCTCCCCGAGGCGGGAAAGTGCCAGCGCATTGCGGTCCGCGCCCGTGCCCTCGAAGTTGACCGGGTGACCCATGCAACCGCTGCGCGGATCATCCTCGCCAACCTGGCGCAACGCCTCGCGAATGCGCAGCAGTATCGGCGTGACCAGCGCTACCAGGCGAAACGGGTGGTCGAAAACCATCAGCCTGCGTACGTCCTTCCGACCGAGCAGGCGCTTGGTCCCCCGGAACAGGCGACCCCGCAAGCCGACATCCCGAACCGGTTGGCCATAGACCTTGCGGGTCAACACCTGGGGCCCTTCCCGCCCGCCGGAATCGCCGCCCAGGGCAAGCGATGCCTCGCCGATCACCTCCGGTATCAGTTCGACCGTGCGCCCGGTGTTGTCCCCCACGTAGCGCTCGATGGCGCGGCGACCCGTCTGCGTGCGCAGGTCCCGGTCGATGTATGTCGCCGACGGCAGGATGGGGGAATCTTCCTCCAGGCCGACCAGGCGCACCGACTCTCCGTCGAACACGGCTGCGGCGGAGTTCGTCGTTCCGAAGTCGATCCCGATGCCGGCACGATCTCCCATCGGCTCACACCGGAACGATCAGCGCTGAAGCAGACCAGCGGAGGCGGACGGTCAGCCGCCGATCCCTTCCAGCGTCGCCAGCGGCCGAACGTCGCAGGAAATGCCCGTGCCGCCCAGGCCGCAGTAACCGTGCGGGACCTTGGCCAGGTATTGCTGGTGGTATGCCTCCGCGTAGTAGAAGGGTGGAGCCGGTTCGATCTCCGTCGTGACCGGGCCGTATCCCGCAGCGTCCAGCGCCCGCTGATACGCATCCCGGGATTGCTCCGCGAGTTGCTCCTGCGCGCTGTCGAACACGTAAATGCCGGACCGGTACTGGGTGCCGAGGTCATTGCCCTGTCGCATCCCCTGGGTGGGATCATGGCCTTCCCAGAAGACCTTCAGCAGCGACGCGTAGGTCACCGCGCCGGGATCGAACACCGCCAGCACCACTTCGTTGTGGCCGGTCAGGCCGGAACAGACCTCCTCGTAGATCGGGTTCGGCGTGATGCCCGCCGCGTATCCGACGGCGGTGACGTGGACTCCCGGCGTCTGCCAGAACATCCGTTCCGCGCCCCAGAAGCACCCCATCCCGACCATCATCCGCTCCATGCGGGGCGGAAAAGGACCGTCCAGGCGATTGCCGTTGACGAAATGCTGTGCCGGTACCGGCATCTCGCGATCACGCCCCGGAAGGGCTTCGGACGCCGTCGGCAAGCGCAACTTGTACTGCAGATCCATGAGTTCGGAACTCCCCGCCTGATCGGGGAATCTTAGCCCGGATTCATACCCGGATCATCCGGTGCACTGACGGTGCCGGAATCGACAAGTGCGGATATCTCGGCTTCGGAATAGTCCAGTTCCCTCAGCACCTCGATCGTGTGCGCACCCAGTTGCGGCGCACCCCGGCGCACCTGGGCCGGCGTACCTTCGAACCGTGCGGCGTTGCGCGCCTGACGCAGCGGACCCGCCTGGGGATGGTCGGTCTCGATCACGATGCCGCTGGCCTTCACCTGCGGGTGTTCCACGACATCGGCCCGTTTCAGGACCGGCGCACACGGCACGCCCGCGGCGTCGAGTGTTTCGAGCCAATCCTCCGCACTCCTTTCGATCAATGCCGACTGCATGAGTTCGAGCCGCTCGTCAGCATGGCGATCACGCCCCTGCGGCGTCTCGAAGCGTCTGTCGCGAAGCCATTCCGGCTTCCCCACCGCACGGCAGAATCCTTCCCACTGCGGGTTGGTCATCACCGACACGCTGATGTAGTCGGTGCGGGTTTCATAGATGAGGTCGATGAATGTGGCCGCGCGCTGCGCGCTGACTTCCTTGCCTACAAAGGTCAGACCGCCCATGTCCGACGACCACATGAAGGCGATGATGGCATCCAGCATCGATACTCGAACGTGCTGGCCCCGGCCCGAGCGTTCGCGCGCAAGCAGCGCGCTCGATACCGCCTGCGCCGCAGTGATTCCGGTCAGCTTGTCGGGGAGGATTGTCCGAATGAGGCGGGGACGCGCGGAATCGGAACCCGCCTGCACGGTGGCGAGACCCGACAGGGCCTGGATGATCGGGTCATAGACCGGTTTGTGCGCGAGAGGTCCGGTCTCGCCCCAGCCGCTCATGGAGAGATACACGAGCCCCGGGTTCTCCGATCGGAGATCCGGCTCATCCAGGCCGAGCCGCGCCATGACGCCGGGCCGGTAGTTCTGCGCGAAGACATCCGCCGTCCTGGCCAGGCGCAATATCGCCTCCCGGCCCTCGGGACTCTTCGCGTCCACGGATATGGAGCGCTTGTTCCGATTGTTGTTGACGAACGCGGCCGTGAAGTGCCTCGGCCCATAGCCGGCCCGGCGGGCGTGATCGCTGGCCAGCGGTGCCTCGACCTTGATCACGTCCGCTCCCTGGTCGGCGAGGATCATGGTCGCGTATGGACCCGCGATCATCGTCGTGAAGTCGACGACGCGGATACCGTCGAGCGGTCCCGACATATTCAGGACGCCTCCGTTCCAGTCAGTAGCGGAACAGCCACCGCACCCGAAGGTGCTCGGTCTCCTGCCCCGGGCCCGGCTTATCCATGACGCTAACCCGCCGCCTGGATGACGTCGGACGTTTCACTGCCGATGGCGCCGGCCGCGCGCAGTCGGGCGATGTCGCCGTCACCGAAACCGAGGTCTTCCTTAAGCACCTCGTCGGTATGCTGACCGAGCAGTGGCGCGGGCGATATCGCGACGCGGCTCTTCGACATCTTCGCAGGCCAGCCGAGGAGCTTGATGTCGCCGTAGTGCGCATGATGGATTTCGTGCACGAAACCGCGCTCGACGAGATGCGGGTCGGTATACAGTTCCTCCAGCCCATAGACGGAACCGGCGCATACGCCGGCTTCCCCCCACGCTTCCATCGCCTCGCGCTTGGTGCGTTGCCGGGTCCACTCCGCGATCTCCTCGATCATGGCCTCGGAGTTCTCTGCCCTGGCGGCAGATCTCGCAAACCGCGGATCGGACAGCAGGTCCTTGCCGATGACGTCGCAGGTGGCTTTCTGCATGCGCGGATTGGCCGCCATCAGGAACACATAGTCATTGGGGCCGCCCGGAGCGCTCGGATAAAGACGCATGAACGGGTTCTTGCCACTGCCCCCGCGCGATGACGGCTGCGTGCCGAAATGCGTGCCGCCCGTGGCGGTGCGCAGGTAGTAGGTCACCGCCTCCTGCATGGACAGTTCCACCAGCTGCCCCTCCCCCGTGCGCAGCTTCTGCGCCCATGCAGCCACGATGGCGAGGGCGGCCTGCACGCCCGTCCCGGCATCGCCGATCGTCGGGCCGGGACGCATGGGCGGACTGTCGGCGGTTCCGGTAATGGCGAACGCGCCGCCGGTCGCCTGCGCCACCATGTCCATGCTCTTGTAACCGCTGTATGGGCCGCTGGTGCCGAATCCCTTGATGCGCGCGTAGATGATGTCGGGCTTGATAGCGCGCATGACGTCGTAGTCGATGTCTAGTTTCTCCACCACGCCGGGACCATAGTTCTCTACGAAGACATCGTAGTGCGGCAGCATCGACAGCAGTATTTCACGGCCCTCGGTGATGCTGAGGTCGAGCGTGACGCTACGCTTGTTGCTGTTCCAGTTGACGAAATAGATGGCGTCGAGTTCCTCGCCGCGTGGACGCCCCCTCCCCGGATCGCCGGTCTCCGGCTGTTCGACCTTGACCACGTCCGCGCCCAGCCAGGCCAGACACTGCGTGCAGGAGGTTCCCGCCTCCCATTGGGTCATGTCGAGAACTCGCATTCCTTCCAAAGCGGCCATAGGGTTTCCTGCCATACCGTCTGCCGGGGGGAATCATCCTCCCACGAACCTGATCGGGCAAGTGGCCACCATGACGGAAGGCGTCGGGGGCCGTTCCTTGATGCGGCCGATTTGCGCGCAGATAATGGCGCGGCGCACCCGTCCGACACCAGATCGAGGAGATGATCGAACTGTGAAACTCTGGCAATGCATGACCTGCGGGTACATCTACAACGAAGCCGAGGGCGAGCCGGAAGACGGCATCGCGCCGGGCACCGCCTGGGAGGACGTTCCCGAGGACTGGATCTGTCCCGAGTGCGGAACGCCGAAGAGCGATTTCGAAATGGTTGAGGTCGGCTAGCCGGGACACCTCACTGCCATCGGACGGACACTCACCATGCCGAGTTCCACGGCATTCCGTGACATCGCCGTCGTTGACGGCGCCCTGCGGCTGTATCCGCGGCTCTTTTCCGTCGAAGCAAGCAAGCGCTACTTCGACGACCTGAAACGGGGCGTCGACTGGCAATCCGAGCACATCACGATGTTCGGGAGATCGCTCCCACTGCCACGATTGACGGCCTGGTTCGGCGACCCCGGCACGCGCTACACCTATTCGGGGATTTCCGCGGAACCCGCCGGCTGGACACCGGTATTGCTGCGAATCAAGGCCCGGATCGAGGAGGTCTCGACCTCAAGGTTCAACAGCGTATTGCTGAATTACTACCGCGACGGGCGGGACAGCGTCTCCTGGCACAGCGACGACGAACCGGAACTCGGCCCGGAGCCCGTGATCGGTTCCGTCAGTTTTGGGTCAGAGCGGCCGTTCCAACTCCGGTACCGGACCAACGGAGCCGCTGCTCCAGACTCGTTCGGCGAGCAGGGCCGGGACAGGCTGACCCTGGGCCTGCCGAACGGCAGCTACCTGGAGATGGGCGCGGGCATGCAACGCAACTGGGCGCATCGACTGCCGAAACGGCCGCGGCCGACCGGGGAGCGGATTAACCTGACCTTCAGGACGATCCTCGGTCGCCGCGCCGAATCCCTGAACGCGGATTATTGATCCGCTTTGCCGGCAAAGTCTCCCGCGCGGAACACGGAAATCCCTGCCGGGTCGATGTGCCGCCGCATGGCCGCCTGGACATCCTCGGGTGACAGGGCGGCGATGGCCGCCTCGTGCGCCTGAACGAACTCCATCGTCCTTTCGATGACCAGATTGCCCACGAGCGCCCCGGCCACACTACCGTCGCTCGACCGGCCGTTCTGGGCGGCGTCGAGATAACCGCGCTTCGCGGCGTCCACCTCTTCCAGGGTGAAGCCGGACTCCAGCGCCTTGTCCACCTCTTCCCGGAATGCCGCAAGCACCTTGTCGCCGTTCTCCGGGGCGAAGATCGCGTAGCCGGAGAAGGTCGCCCGTTCGTCGAGCGCCGATGCACCCAGTTGCGATCCCACACCATAGGAAAGCCCTTCGTTCTGGCGAATGCGGACCGCAAGCCTGGAATTCAGGAAGCCGCCCCCAAGCATGTAGTTTCCGAGCACCAGCGCGGGATAATCCGGATGGTCGTCGCGCACGGGCATGACCGTCACGGCCAGCATCAGCGCATTGGCCTTGTCCGGCGTCTCGATGACCTCGGACACGGTCTCGACTTCCGTGTAGGGGCGGGGCATGCGCACAAACTCCTCTTTCGCCGTCCAGTCACCGAAGAGTTCCTGCAGTAGCGGCACGATCTCGTCCGGGTCGAAGTCCCCCACGATCGACAGCGCCCCGCTTTGGGTCCCGTAGAACGTGCCCCAGAAGTCGCGCGCCTGCTCCAGGGTCGCCGACTCCAGCCGCGAGATCTGCTCGTCGAACGTCGGGACATAGAACGGATGGTCCGCAGGATAGTCGCCCATGTGGCGGCCGAGCGCCTGTTGCGCGAGCGCCTGCGGCTCGGATCTCTGCGCTTCTATTCCCGCCAGCCTCTCTTCCACGATGAGCGCGAATTCCTCGGCAGGGAATGCAGGCTCGCGCAGGACTTCCGCCATCAGCGCAAGGGCATCGGGCAGGCTCTCGCGCACGGTCGAAAAACCCCCGGAGGCCGCTGTGAGACCGCCGGATGCGCCGCCCTGAACCTTCAGCCGATCAAGTTCGTCCTGGATCTCCTGGCGGGAGCGGTTTTCGGTGCCACGCATGAGCATGGCGCCCGCGAGTCCCGAAACGGTTGCCTTCCCCATGAGGGCAGCTTCGTTGCCATGGCGAAACTGGAAGCTCACATTCACCGCTTCGCCCCGGTTCTCTTTCGGCAGAAGCGCAACCTGGAGTCCGTTGGGGAGCACGAGTTTCTGCGTTCGTGCCTCGATATTCGCAGGCGTCGGATCGAAGGCCTCGCCCTCGGCGATCGCCGCGCGACCGACGTACCCATCCACCAGGGCGGCCACTTCCGGCGTCTCCGGAATCTCTGCCCTGGCCGGCGTCTCTTCGGCCGGATAGTAGTACCCGATGGTGCGGTTCGACGACTTGAGATATGCCTGGGCCACCCTGTGGACATCTTCCGGCGTCACCTGTTCCAGGCGATCCCGGTGCAGGAACAGCAGCCGCCAGTCACCCATGGCCGCCCATTCGCTCAACTGGCGGCCGATGCCCTGCGGGTTATTGAAAGCAAGTTCGATCGAGGAAAGGTAATCGGTCTTGGCGCGGTTCACTTCTTCCGCCGTTGGCGGTGACGCCTTCATCTCCTCCAGCGCGGCGAACATGGCCTCGGCGGCAGTCTCAAGCGAATCCTCCTCACGCACCTGGGCCATCGCGCTGAACATGCCCGGCTCCTTAAGCTGCAACGCATAGGCCGAGGCCCCGGCAGCCAGACCCGGCTCCACGAGCGCCTTGTACAACCGGCCCGCGGGCTGGTTGCTGATGATGTGGGTCATGATGTCCAGCGCCGCGAAATCCTCGTGCGATCCCGCCGGGACGTGATACGAGGCCATGACGAGTTGCACATCCCCTACCCGTCGAAGCGTCACGCTGCGCTCGCCATCCTGTGCCGGTTCCGCCGTATAGGTCGGAAACAGCTGGTTCGCGCCTGTCCTTTCCGGTCGTGGAATGCTGCCGAACTTATCGACGGCCAGCTCCAGGGCGCGTTCAGGATCGAAACGGCCGGCAACGACCAGGATGGCGTTGTCCGGCTGGTAGTACTTGCGGTAGAACGCCTGCAGCCGGTCGATCGGAACCTGCTCGATGTCCGACCTGGCGCCGATGGTGGTATTGCCGTAGTTGTGCCAGTTGTACGCCGCGGACATCACCCTTTTCTGAAGCACGCCCCCTGGGCTGTTCTCGCCACGCTCCCACTCGTTGCGGACGACGGTCATCTCGGACTCGAGGTCCTCCGCCGCAATGAAGGAATTGATCATCCGGTCCGCCTCGAGGTCGAGCGCCCATTCGAGGTTGTCGTCCGTGGCTGGAAAAGTCTCGAAGTAGTTGGTCCGGTCGAACCAGGTCGTACCGTTGGGGAAAGCCCCACGTTCACTCAGTTCGGCGGGAATGTCGGGGTGGTTCGGCGTTCCCTTGAATACCAGGTGCTCCAACAGGTGCGCCATGCCCGTCTCCCCATAACCCTCATGGCGCGAGCCGACGAGGTAGGTGATGTTCACTGTGATCTGCTGTTTGCTCTGGTCCGGGAAGAGGAGAATTCTGAGTCCGTTGTCGAGCTGGTATTCGGTGATTCCTTCCACCGTGGTGACCAGTGTCGGTTCCGACGCCGCCACCGGTTCGTCGACTTGGGCCGTGACTGCGGCACAGGCGCCGAGCAGGCCAAAAAGCGCGACCACGACCGCAGCCGCGGCTACCCTTTCGGGTCCGATCCGTTTCATGTTCGGTTCTCTATGGGAAAGTTGGGTGCGGATTTGACACCCTAACCGGGGTAATGTTCAAGAACCCCGATTCGCGAATGTGGAGCGGGAAACGGGACTTGAACCCGCGACCCCAACCTTGGCAAGGTTGTGCT
>JAPPGA010000052.1 GCA_028821515.1 Gammaproteobacteria bacterium
GCACGCTCGGCTCTGTGGGGGGAGGGGCTCGGTAACGACCCCTCCTACCCGGCCGATGTCCCGCAGCCGGACAATGGAGCCGTCCGGACGCGCCACAACGACGAATTCATTGAATTGATCACCGTAGAGACGTTTCTCCATGGTGCCGAGGACAATGGTTCCGGACTCCGTGGCGATCGGCCCGCCGGTCAGGTTGATCGATGAACGTTTAAGCCGCGCGACCACCTCCTGAACGGTCAAATGGTGCCTGCGCAACCGTGATTCGTCGAGGTCGATCTGTATCTCCCGGTCGCGAGTGCCCAACAGGTCGACAACGCTGACCTTGGGCAGCAGCAGGAGTTCCTCGCGTAGCCCCTCGGCGCCGCGCCTCAGTTCGTCTTCGCCGGCGGTCGGAGAGGTGAGCACCAGGGACACCACGCTGCGCAGGATTTCGTGCACGACGATCTCGGGTTCATCGGCGTTTATCGGCGGAAAATCCTCGATACCGTCGACGGCGGTGCGCACGGTGTCGAGTTTTGCGACCATGTCCACCCACTGATCGAACTCGATGAGGACTTCAGCCTTGGCTTCAAAGGCATTCGACGTGATGCGGTCGACACCGTCGATTTCGGTAAGGCTTTCTTCAATGCGCCGAATGATGTCCTCTTCGACCTCGCGCGGGGTGGCGCCGTCATAGGGAACGCCAATAAGAATCGTGCGCAGGTCGATGTCGGGATAGCGCTCCACGCTAACGTGCAGGAGCCCGGTAAACCCCAGCGCCAGCAGCGCGGCGGTGGCCAACATGACGGCGATGCGGTTGCCCGCCATGTACTCGAACGGGTTCATGTTCTGGATGCCGACATGTACATCGCGTCGGGTCTACTCATCGGTCATGCGCGGTGCATCTGATGCCTGAACGCCGATTGTCACGTATCGCGGCTGGGCATGCCATACCCAGCCGGGTCGTGGTGGCGGGTACGCCGGGGTCCACCTCGAGACAAGACCGCACTCCGACGATGGGGCACCGCAATTGACGGAAAGGCACGAGTGACTGGTGCCGGCCAGGAGCTTGGGCGGGCCGCCGAGCATGAAATGGGCTTCAGTATCCGGTGGTATAGGAGTGATGGAAAGGTCGTCTGATGCTCTTCTCGAGACTATGCCATAGGAGCGCGGTGTTCCTGGGAGTGTTGCTGAGCGCGACAGCGGCAGCGGAGGATTCTGTAGAGGAATACGAGGGACTGATCGAGCAAGTTATCGTCACCGCCGAGAAGCGGGAACAACCGCTTCAGGACGTGCCGCTGGCCGTTTCATCTTTCGGGTCGGAGGATCTTCAGCGCCTGGTCGTCAACGAGACGACCGACATCGGCAAGTACGTGCCGGGGCTGGTGTTCTACGGCACGACAGGCAGTAACAATCGCGGCGTCGCATATATTCGCGGCATCGGTCAATGGGACCCCCATCCGGCCAACTCGAGTCGCGTCCCGCTGTATGTCGACGGCGTCTATGTCGGCAACCAGATGGGCCTGAACGGCGCAATATACGACATTGAGCGTGTGGAGGTGCTGCGCGGGCCGCAGGGTACGCTCTACGGGCGCAACACTATCGGCGGTGCCATCAATGTCATCAGCAGGAAACCCACCAACGAGCCGGGTTCATCGATCGAGGTGCGAGGCGGCGAGCAAGGCTATCTTGAGGCCCGGGGGCACCTCAACGGACCGATAGCCGGCGAGGCGCTGGCAGGGCGACTGACTTTTCAGCGCGCCGTTCGAGACGGTTTGGTCAAAAATGACTTCGATGCCGGCGACGACTCGGAGAATCTGAACCGGTGGTCGATGCGCTGGGCGCTGCGTTGGCTACCCCCCGACTCGGGACTGGTGGCCGACTATGTTTTCGAGCATAGCGAATTCAACGAGTCGGATACGGCCGACCGTCTCGGCGCGGTTCTGGACCGCGGCTGGGTAGCTCGCGGTATCGTGCCGCGCACGGTCGCACTCGGGCCGAGCCGACCGGGGGATCCATTCTTCAACAGCGATCGCGCGCCGAATGGCAGCCGTTTCTACGCCGACACGACGGTCGATTTCCACGCACTGAGCGTCGGCTGGAACGTCGGACCGGACCTCAGTTTGACGTCCATCACCGGTTGGCGCGAAATGGAAAACTCCAACATGAACGATCTCGACGGTACAGAAGCGCTGGTGTTGTCGTTTGGCACCGATGTGATTCACGAGCAGATCTACCAGGAGCTCCAGGCCGTGGGAACGGCAATCGACGGGGTCTTGGAGTACGTCGCCGGAGCCACCTTCTTCAACGAGACGTTCGAAACGGACCAAGACAATTTCTTCTTGACGAGCCCTGTCAACCGCGGCCGCGGGGTCGATGCGGACAACGATGCCTGGGGTGCCTATGGACAGGCCAGCCTGCACGCGTCGCCGAGGCTTACGCTGACGACCGGCGCCCGGTACACGGAAGAGACGAAAAAGCACTTTGTCGAACTGTTCGCCAACGGCGCCACAGGCGACTTCATGTCGAACTTCGACAACTTCTCGCCCATGATCCGTGCCAACTGGAACTGGAACGACAGCGTAATGACCTACCTGGGCTGGTCCAGAGGCTACCAGGCCGGCGGCTTCCCGGCCCGGCCACCGACAACCAGTCGGGCGTTCCTGGTGCCTTACGATGAAGAGATCGTCAGTGCCTGGGATGCCGGCGTCAAAACCCAGTTATTCGATCGCCGGGTGCAACTCAACGTTGCCGGTTACTACTACGATCACAAGGATCAACAGATCAGCAACTACATCGTGGAGGCCAACGGCGTCACGATTGACAACGCGGGGAAATCCCGCATACGCGGCATTGAGGCCGAATTACGGGCGTCGCCCACCGACAGCCTGGATCTGATGGTGAACGCCGCCTGGAACAACGGGAGGTTTCTCGAGTACATACAGACGGACCCGGTGACCGGCCAGGATGTCGATGTCTCCGAGTCGCGTGTGCATATTCGCTCGCCTCGCCGCGTGCTATCCGGCAGCGCCCGCTTCAGTTTTCCGGTGGCTGCCGCCAGCGAACTCTCGGCGACGTTGAGCTTTGACTACACGAGAGAGCAGTACAGCAATGTCAATCCGAACGCGCCCGCCGTGCGCTCGTATTCACCCAATTCCCGAACATTGTGGGATCTGCGTGTGCAACTCGACGATGCCCTGGGCCGCGAGGGCATGTGGTTCGCTTTCGTGGGACAGAACATTACCGACAAGGAATACATCGCTTTCGGCGTTGACTTGGCGAACCTGGGCTGGACCATGGCGCGCTGGGGTCCGCCCCGGCTGTTCTGGGCCGAGTTCGGCATGCGTTTCGGGCAGGCGCGCTGAACCTGCGCAGCTCACGCGCATCGCCGGTGTGATAACGCTACTCTGACGAAATCCTTGTCTATACTTGATCGGTGGGCACCCGACCGGAAGGTAGGGGTCGCCAAATAACGAGATTGCATGTCCTGAAAGGAGGGAGTGCCAATGTCAGAATCCGATGTACAGGGCGACACAGGACAGCAGCCTCGCTGGCGTGGCTTCCTGCAGTTGGCGGTCATCGTGGCGGTGGTTCTGGCGGCGATCTTCTTCGCCCGGGCGCCCAGCCGGGAATTCCTGCAAATCGATCCCGAGTTGGCGCAGGCTCGCGTCGAGCCGACCGCGGCGGTGATTCAGCCGGCCGCGACCCGCGCATCCCACAAGGTGGTGCTGACCGGTACGGTGACTACGCTCGGCAACGTGGTGGTCGTACCCGAGGTTTCCGGAGATGTTGTCTGGGTGTCTGAGAATTTTCGCAGCGGCACTGAATTCAAGGCCGACGAAACGCTTGCGCAGGTCGACCGTCGGGATTACGAACTGCGCCTCGCGAGCGCGAAACTCGCCCTCGCCGCCGCCCAGGCAAACCTGAAGCAGAGGCTGGACGAGGCGGCGCGGGCACCGGAGTTCATGGCGAGGTTCCCCGGCGGGCACCTGAACCCCTGGCTTGCCACGGAAGGCACGATCGAAGAAGCCGAGGCCAGGGTCGGAATCGCCCGCAACCAGATCGCGCTAGCCGAGATCGCGCTGGACGAAACGCGAATCCGGATGCCCTTCGACGGCTACGTGCGCACCACGCTGCTGTCCCCGGGGCAGGTAGTCGAGCGGTTGGTCAGCGACGTCGGTAGCGTCTATGCCAAGCATCAGTTGCGGGTGCGCGCCCGGATCTCGGCCTTCGACCTCAACTCACTGCAACCGGTCATCGGCCGCAGGGCCATAGCGGTCGCCGACGGTCGGGCGTACGAGACGGTGGTCGAACGGGTCTCCAAGGAAGTCGACATCGAGACGCGCCTGGGGAGTCTGTACCTCGAAGTGCTCGACCAGGAGAAGGCGGCGATGTTGCCGCCGCCCGGGACCTTTGCGGACGTGACCGTCGAGGGACCGATGCAGGACGATATGTTCGTGCTGCCCGAATCGGCGCTGCAGATCAACGGCAGCGTCTGGCTGGTCGACGACGGCAGGCTCACCGCCTTTACTCCTGCTTCGGTGGGCTACAGCGACGCGGGCTGGCTGGTCCGTGCGTTCGATACACGTGACGGCATCGTGGTGGGCCGCGTCCCGGGAGCCCGCGAAGGCCTGGGCGTGAACGCCGTGACCGCCGGAGCGGAGCAGTAGGCGTCCGGGCTACCGCCGGGCAGGGCGTTCGCCATGGCTGAATCCGCAACCATCGGTGTTTCGGATGCGGACAGCCGCCGGGGTGTGATCGCCTGGTTCGCCCGTAATTCCGTCGCCGCCAACGTACTCCTGTTGTTGCTGTTCGTCGGCGGACTGATCGCCTCGGACCTGATCACGCTCGAGACCTTTCCCGAATACGACCCGCGCGTTGTCCGCGTCGAAGTGCCCTATCCGGCCGCGACCCCTGCGGAGGTCGAGGAAGACATTGTCAAGCGTATCGAGGAAAGCCTGGTGGGCACCATCGGCGTCGCCCGCACCATTTCCAGCTCGCGGGAGGAACTGGCCGTCGTCGATGTGGAGATGGAAGCCTTTGCCGACGCCGTCGACACCCTGAATTTCGTGCGCACGGCTATCGAGCGCATTGAGGACTTTCCGCCGCCCAACGCCGACGACCCGGAAGTCACCAGGGTGGAGGTCAGCCGCAACGTACTGACCATAGCCGTAAGTTCCGGGGCGCTCGATCCCTTCGAGCTGCGCCGCGCGGCGGAGTCGCTGCGTGACCGGCTGCTGTTGCTGCCGAGCATCGACATCATCGAGCTGTTCGGCACGAAGGACCAGGAGATCCAGGTCGAACTCAGCGAGGAGACATTGCGTCAATACGGGATCACCCTGGCCCATGTGGTTGACGTCATCCAGCGCACCTCGGTGAACGTCACGGGCGGCGAGTTGCGCACCGGGTCGGGGGACATCATCATGAGCACCCTGGCGAAACGCGACTACGCCGATGAGTTCGCCGACGTCGTGATCATTGCACGGGCCGACGGGTCGCTGGTTCGCCTCGGCGACATCGCCCAGCTGCACGACAGCCTGCTGGAGCACGATACCGTCACTACCGTCAACGGCATTCCCACCGTATTTCTGCAGGTCAAGGTTTCCGCCGACACCTCCCCGCAGCGAGCGAGTGCCCAGGTGCGCGACTACCTGGCGAGCTTCGAGGCCCCCGAGACCGTTGGCGTCGCCATCTGGGAAGACGAGACCTGGGCGGTCGAAGACCGGATGTACCTGATCATCAAGAACGGGATACTCGGCCTGATCCTGGTGTTCGCCGCCCTCATGTTCCTGTTCGACCTGCGCATCGCGACGTGGGTGGCGCTCGGCGTTCCGGTGGTGTTCGTGGCCTCGCTGATCGTCTTCCCCTTCTTCGGCCTCACCCTGAACGTCATCACGCTGTTCGCATTCTTCATCCTGATCGGTATCGTCGTGGACGACTCCATCGTGGTGGGCGAGAGTATCGCCGCCCACAAGGCCCGAGGCGAATCCGGCGCCGAGGGGGCCATCGCGGGCGCCCGGGAAGTCATCGCGCCCATTACCGTGGGCGCCTTCACGACCATGGCGGCATTCGCCGCGCTGCTGCCGCTCGATGGGGTGATCGGCCAGATGTTTTCGGTGATCCCGATCGTGGTCGTGGTCGTGCTGCTATTGTCGCTGTTCGAGGCGGCCATCGTTCTGCCGGGCCATCTGGCGGGAACGGGGCACTGGAGCGCCTGGCCCCTGTCAGCGATACAACAGCGGTGCCATGCCGCCGTGCAGGCCATGATGGAAGCCAAGATCGTTCCACTGATATCCTGGTCGGTGCGGCGCCTGCAGTGGCCGCCGGTCATCGTCGCGGGCAGCGTTCTCGTTGCGGTCTGCCTGCTCGCGTTCGGCGTCGTCCGCTTCGACCCGAGCCTCAAGGTGGTGGACGAGAAGAACGTCCAGGTCGACCTGGTGCTGCCCAGGGACGCACGGCCCGAAGATCTGCAGGCCGTGACAGACCATGCGGTGGCGGCGGCGGCACGCTTGAACGACGAGCTCGGCGGTCGGGTGATCGATGCGACGGCCGTGGCGATCGGCCATCACTTCCCCATGGAAAGCTATCGCGGCGCGGACGCGGACCCGTACCGGGGCAATCTGGCCTCTGTCCAGCTCCGGCTCAATCCGACGGATGTGCGTGGCGTGACCATCGAGGAACTGAAGCACCGCTGGCGCCAGCGCCTGGCCGGTATTCCCGGCGTCGAGTCGGTGAGCTTTCCCAGCCGCCAGACTCGGACATCGAATACGCTGTCGTATGCGCTGATTCACCCGGATGCCCAGATCCTCAGCGACGCCGCCGGGGAATTGCGCGAGGCACTCGCCCGCCTGGACGGTGTCGGCCTTGTCAGCGACTCGATCGAGCGGGGCAAACGCCGTTTCGATGTGCGCCTGAACGCCGCCGGTCATGCGGCCGGCCTGACTGCGGCATCGGTCGCCACCCAGTTGCGGAACGGCTTCTATGGAGCCGAGGCACAGCGCATCCAGCGCGGCCGGGAAGAGGTGCTGGTGATGGTGCGCTACCCCCAGGACCGGCGCACCAGTTATGCGGAACTGCTCAACGAGCGCATCAACCTGCCGGCCAGCCGGGAACAGGTTCCGTTGTACACGGTGGCCGAGATCACGGAAACCCGCAGTACCGCAAACCGCCTGCGCATGGACGGCCGCAATGCCGCAGTGGTGACCGCTGACTTCGACGCCACGCGGTTGTTCACGGGCGACCTTGCCGAGGCGGCGGAGACAGGGATTCTTCGGGACCTCGAGCGCCGCTATCCCGACATACAGATCCGCAAGCATGGGACGAATCGGGACATGCAGCGCCTCGCGGACATCCTGATGCTCTCGATACCCATCGCCTTGCTGGTCATGTACTGCCTGATTGCCTCCTTCCTTCGCAGTTTCGTGCAGCCCCTCCTGCCCTGGCGGGAATTCCCGTCGCATTCGTGGGCGCAGTAATGGGACACCTGGTGTTGGGTTACGAGTTCACCATCACATCGATATTCGGCCTGATCGCGGTCTCCGGCGTCATCGTCAACGACACGATCCTGGTGATGCATCGGTACAACCGAATGGTCCGGGATTCGGACTTTCCGGAGATTGCAGCCATTTCTGCGGCCACCCAGCAGCGCGCCCGAGCGATACTGCTCACCAGCGTCACTACCCTGCTCGGCCTGCTGCCCATCCTGTTCAGCGGTGACGAAGCCATCCAGTTCCTGATTCCGCTGGTGGTGAGCATCGTCTTCGGCCTGGTGTTCGCCGGTATAGGCCTGCTGTTTTTCCTGCCGTCGGTCATCATGATGGTGGAACTGGCAAAGGGGCGGCTCGGCCGGCGGTTCGCGGGCTGAAGGAACAGCGCCGGATCAGTGGCTCAGCGGTACACTGGCATCAACACGCTGATTTAACTACGTTTTTGGAAGTAGGGCCTGTCTCCCTTGATGGAGACGCGCAGACCGGCGCGGGTCATCGGGTGGTAGTCCCAGACTGCCATATGCTGGGTGCAGCGGTTGTCCCACATGGCTACGGAGCCGGGTGCCCATTTGAAGCGGCACTGGAAGGCCGGGTTTTGGACATGCTCGAGCAGAAAGGCGAGCAGGGAGCGGCTCTCGGGCTCGCTGAGTTCGAGGATGCGGCGCGTAAAACTGGAGTTCACGAACAGGGCCTTCCGTTTGGTCACCGGATGGGTGCGTACGACCGGATGTACCGCGCTCGGAAATTCGCGCTGCGGGGGGTGGTCTCCGTAGTACCCATCGTAGTTGGCGGCATGGCGCGCCGTGAGCGAACCAAGCAGGGTTTGCAGCGGGGCGGACAGGGCGGCGTAGGCGGCGTACATGCTTGACCACAGGGTATCGCCGCCGCGGCTCGGCACCTCGTGCAGGTGCAGGATGGTTCCAAGCGGCGGCTCCTCGTCGGCGGAGACGTCGGAATGCCAACCCGAACCGTTGTTGCGTTTCGAGTGCCGGTCGGTACGAATGATCATGAGTTCCGGGATGCCGTTGGCGTACGGTGCTGCCGGGTGAACATGAAGCGGTCCGAAACGCCGCGCAAAGGCGAGGTGCTGTTCGGGCGACATGGTCTGGTCGCGGAAAAACAGCACCGAGTGAGACATCCAGGCGTCGAAAATCTCCCGCCAGGTCTCGTCGTCAACGGTGGCGAGATCGACGCCCCTGACGAGCGCGCCGATGGTTGGCGTGACTGGCTTCACCTCAATGCGCGTATACGGCTGCATCATGCGCCCGCTTGGTTCCGGGTAACGGTGGCCGCCGCGGTCACACCAGGCCGGCCGCGCGCGCCCAACGGTATTTCGCTCCCAATACCGCAACGGGCTTTTCGGCCGTGTACGGGTAGGCGAGGATGTCCCTGTCCATCAGGTAGTCGCACGCTTCCTCGATCTCGACATCGCCGACGAGAGATGCCGCGACGGGCTTGTCTATCCCTTTTTCGCGCGCCTCGGCCACGGCATCCGCGAGCAGTTCGGCGAACACCATCGGCGGCGTGATGATGGTGTGCCAATAGCCCAGCACGAGCGCGTGTACACGCTCGTCATTGAGTGCGAGATCGATAGTGCTGCGGTACGTGGTGGGCGGCTCTCCGCCGGTGATGTCCACGGGATTTCCGGCAGCGCCGAAGGGTGGAATGAACTCGCGGAAAGCTGCGTCGAGGTCGTCGGGCATCGGCATCAGCGTCAGGTCGTTGTCCGCACAGGCGTCGGACAGCAATACGCCGGATCCGCCCGCGCCCGTCAGTATCAGGACGTTTTCTCCCTTGGGTGTTGGCAACACCTGCAGCCCCCGGGCGAACTCGAGCATGTCGTTGAGACTGTGCGCCCGGATCACGCCGCTCTGGCGGAGAACGGCGTCGTAGACACGGTCATCGCCCGCGAGCGCCCCGGTGTGGGAGTTCGCTGCTCGGGCGCCCATGCCGGTGCGCCCGGCTTTCAGCACGACGATGGGCTTTTTCCTGGAAACACGGGTGGCGACTTCGGCGAATGCGCGGCCGTCCTTCAGGTCTTCGACGTGCATGGCGATGACCTCGGTGTTCGGGTCCTGCTCGAAGAACGTCAAAAGGTCGTCCTCGTCGATGTCGGCCTTGTTGCCGAGGCCGACGATGGCGGAAACGCCCATCTTCGCCGAGCGGCTGAACCCGACGATGGCCATGCCGACGCCGCCGCTCTGGGACGATAGCGCCACCTTTCCCTTTTCCGTGTAGGGCGTGCAGAACGTGGCGCAGAGATTCTTGTGCGTGTAGTAGAAGCCGTAGATGTTGGGGCCCATCAACCGCACGTTGTTCTCGCGGGCGACAGCGACGATTTCCTCCTGCAGGGCATGCTCACCGACTTCCGCGAAGCCCGAAGGAATCAGGATCGCGCCGGGGATCTTCTTCGCGCCGCAGTCGGCCAGCACGCGCGAGACGAGCGGTGCGGGTATGCAGAAGATGGCGATATCGATGTCGCCGGGCACGTCGGTCACGCTCGCGTAGCAGGTGTGGTCGAGTATCGTTTCGGCCCGGGGGTGTACGGGATAGATGGCGCCCTCGTAGCCCCCGTCGATGAGGTTGCGCATCACGGAGTTGCCGATCTTGCCGTCCTCGGCGGACGCTCCGATGACCGCTACGGCATCCGGCTGCATGATGCGCCGCATGGCGTCGAGGATGGCGTCGTGACCTGGCCGATAGCGCGGTTCGGCGGGGGAACCGAGTTGCATGTGGTGGTCCACGGCGAAGGCCCCGCCGGGACCGGCGAGCACGGGGTTCAAATCCAGTTCCGTGATCTCGGGGAAATCAGAGACCAGGCGGCTCGCGTTGGCGATCAGCGTTGCCAGAGCGGTGTGATCGACCGCTGCGGCGCCCCGTACGCCCTTGAGGATTCCCGCGCCCGCGATGTCTTCGAGCATTGATGAAGTCTCTCCCACCGTAGCCGGTGCCAACCGGAACGTGATGTCGCCGAGCGCTTCCACGAGCAGCCCGCCGAGGCCGAAGGCGACCAGTTTTCCGAAGACGGGGTCCGTCACCGCCCCGACGATCACTTCCTGCGTGTCCTGCGTGCGCTCGAGCTGGCGCTGTATCAGCACCCCATCGATGGCGGCATCCGCGTCGAATGCCTTGGCATTGGCTACGATCCGGTCGTACGCGCTGGCCAACTCCGCCGCATCGCCGATGTCGAGTTCGACGCCGCCCGCGTCGGTCTTGTGGGCGATGTCGGGTGACACGATCTTGGCCGCGACGGGATAGCCGATCCGTTCGGCGATTGCGACCGCCTCTGTCGCGGAAGCGGCGACGGCCTGGTCTGCCGACGGAATGTCGTAGGCATCGCAGATGCGCTTGGCTTCATCCGGCGTCAGCGTTTTGCGACCCGCGGTGACGGCATTGTCGATGATGCCGCGGACAGTAGTCTCTACAGTCATGGTCCCTCCTCTGCTCGGCAGAGATTAACCGAACGGCGGTAACTCCACGAGGGACGGTCCAGGCCCCTGTTTCGCCCATCCCGCCCGTCCCTAATGCGTCCATTCCGCCAGTCTGCGCCATGAAATCCGCCAGCCCTTCGGGCATGTCGCATTTCACCCCCGCCCAAGCCCCGCTGTTTCTCCCATCCCACCCGTTCCCGCATCCTGTCGGACTTGCCGCTGATGCGCCAAGCCCGCCAGTCTGCGCCATGAAATCCGCCAGCCCTTCGGGCATGTCGCATTTCACCCCCGCCCAAGCCCGCTGTCTTACCCATCCCACCCGTTCCCGCACCCTGTCGGACTTGCCGCTGATGCGCCAAGCCCGCCAGTCTGATAGCTTACGCGCGTTTTCACCGCGACCGATTTCACCAAGGGGGAGCAACTATGGCCACCGTTGATGGCGCCACACTGATGGCGCGGAGCCTCAAGCAGCAGGGCGTCGATTACATGTTCGGAATCGTCGGCTTCCCAGTGGGTGGCGTCGCCGCCGCCGCGCAGAAAGAGGGCATCACGTACATCGGCATGCGCAATGAACAGGCCGCGAGCTATGCGGCCCAGGCTGCCAGCTATCTCACCGGACGTACGCAGGCGTGCCTGGTGGTGTCGGGCCCCGGCGTCATCCACGCGCTCGCCGGCCTCGCCAATGCGGAACAGAACTGCTGGCCGATGCTTCTCATCGGCGGCGCGTCGCCGACCTACCAGAACGGCATGGGCGCATTCCAGGAAGAGCGCCAGCTCGAACGTGCGGCGCCGTACTGCAAGGTCTCGCGCGCCATCGAAGACGCAACGCGGATTCCATACCTGGTCGAACAGGTGATTCGCACGTCCCTGAACGGTCGCCCCGGGCCGGTCTACCTCGATTTCCCGGACGACATCATCCGGCAGCAAGTCGAAGAGAGCGACGTGCCGGCAAGCAGCGTGGTCGGGGACCCGGCGCGGCCGCAAGTGGATCCCGCATCTGTCGAAGCGGCACTGGACGCGCTGGAGTCGGCTGAGAACCCGCTCGTTATCCTCGGCAAGGGCATGGCGTGGTCGCGTGCCGAAGACGAGGTGCACGAGTTCATCGAGCGCACGCAGTTGCCGTTTCTCAACTCGCCCATGGGCAAGGGCGTCATGCCGGACGATCATCCGCTGTCCGTCGGCGCCGCGCGCAGTACCGCGCTCAGGGAATCGGATCTCGTCTTTCTCATGGGCGCGAGGTTCAACTGGATCATGCACTTCGGCCTGCCTCCCCGGTTCAAGGAAGGCGTGCGGGTCATCCAGCTCGACATCGAACAGGAAGAGATCGGCCACAATGTGCCGACCGAGGTCGCGCTCGTTGGCGACGGCAAGGCCGTGGTGGGCCAACTGAACGAGGCGCTCGGCAACCGGCAGTGGTTCTATCCGGCCGAAACTCCCTGGCGTACGACGCTCAAGGAAAAGGCGGATGCGAATGTCGCGACGGTCGAGGCCATGCGCCAGGACGAATCGTCTCCGATGAACTACTACAGGGCCTATCGGGACATAGTGGATTGGCTTCCGGAGGACGCCATCATCATCGGTGAGGGCGCGTCAACCATGGACATCGGCAGGACGCAGATGCCGAATCGCCAACCGCGCCACAGGCTCGACGCGGGCACCTACGGCACGATGGGTATCGGCCTGGGATTTGCCGTGGCAGCGGCAGTGACCAATCCCGGCAAGCCGGTGGTGTCGGTGCAGGGTGACAGCGCATTCGGGTTCTCCGGCATGGAGATCGAGACGATGGTTCGCTACAACCTGCCGGTCAAACTGATCGTGCTCAACAACGGCGGTATCGGCGGTGGCGTCGGTCCGCTGGAGAAAGGGGCGCGAGTCCCGCCCTCGGTCCTGATCTATGGCGCCCACTACGAGGGCATGGTCGAAGCGCTGGGCGGCAAGGGTTTCTACGTGGAGGATCCGGCAGACCTGCCCGGCGCCCTGGAAGAGGCGATGGCATTCGACGGGCCGGCCATGGTCAACATACCGATCAGCATCGGGGCCGGACGCAAACCCCAGCAGTTCGGCTGGATGACGACCTGACCGAGCGGACGATGTTCCTGCGTCCGCGCCAGGTATAGCGGATGGAACGACTGGCCCACGGTTACACCCTGGTAGAGGGTCCGGTGTGGGTGCCCGGAAGGGGACTCATATTCAGCGATGTGCATGACGGCGGGGTGTTCTGCCTCGGCCTGGACGGGAACGTCTCGACCGTTTTCCCCTATCGGCGGGGTATCGGCGGCATGGCGTTGCACGAGAACAACGGCATGGTCGTCGGCGGACGCAACATCTCCTTCAAGAGCTTTGCGGGGGGTGACACCGTCGTGCTGCTCGATCGCGACCTGGACAACGGCAACTTTGGGTACAACGACCTCACCACCGACGCTGCGGGACGGATCTATGCAGGCTCGCTGGGCAGCCCGGTGTTCGAGGAGGGGGAGCAGATTCCCGGCGACCTCCACCTGATCGACCTCGACGGTACCAGCCGTGTCGTGGCGACCGACATCGTATTGACCAACGGTATGGGCTTCTCCCCCGATGGCGGGACGCTCTACCACTCGGACTCCCGGCGCCAGACTGTCTTCCAATACGCGGTGGCGGAGGACGGCAGCCTCGGTGAGAAACTGCCGTTTGCCAGCGTGGAGGTGGGCTCGCCCGACGGGCTTGCCGTGTCCGAAGACGGCGCGGTGTGGCTTGCGGTCGCCGGAGGCGGCGGGGTCCGCGTGTTCGAGCCGGACGGACGGCTGCGCGAGCACGTCGCAACCCCTGTGCCGATGTGCACCAGCGTCTGCTTCGGCGGTGACGACCTGCGCGACCTCTATGTCGTGACGGGATCGGTGGGCACAGGAGGCGAGAGGGAGGGATCGGTATTCCGTGTTCAAACCGACGTCGCTGGCCTACCCGTGCCGGTGGCGCGAGTCCATACTGGCTGACGGCGAAGACTCCGTTTACAGTATCCGTTCCGCTCCCCGCGAGGCGGTCGCATGGCAACGCCAGGTGATGTGCACATAACGCTCGAAGAAAAGGCGATCTCGCTGCTGCTGCGCTCACCGCGACTCGATGTGACGACGATCGTAGACCTCCTCGATGTCGGAGACCGCGAGTTTCGCGACATGGCGAGGCGCAACCCGACGATCTGCGATCTGCTGGAAGCACGGCGTTCGGGCAAACTGGAGCCGCCGACATCGGAACCCACGCAGTGTCGTGCCTGCGCCGAATGGTTCGTTCCGTACGGCGCGTCGAAGTTCTGCTCGGACGCGTGCCGCACGGCGGGACGCATCAACGAGGGACCCTGTTCAAGACAGGTTTGACGGTCGGGATGGCGAAACGGAGCGGGATTATTCACTTGACGCAAGGACAGAAGATGGCGCATAGTGCGCAATCGTG
>JAPPGA010000068.1 GCA_028821515.1 Gammaproteobacteria bacterium
GTTTCTTGTTCCCTGCGCGTCCGCGTCCCGGACCGCCGGGTTCGGTACTTGCATGAGACAACCGCCCGTGGTCGCTAACGCTCCCCCGAGGCGGTTGTCCCATTCAAGGTTGTTCCCCGGCGCAGGGCGCAGATTTTCGATCTTGTCGAGAAAATACGCATTCATTTCCTCCGTCGCCTGCTGCACGGAGGCGTCCGGCTGGGCAAACAGGATCTCCCCGATATTGCTGAAGATCTTGTCGGACCACCGCTTGAAGTCCTGCATGTTGCCGTCTTCCACGCCGAGCATCTGCGCGATGACGGTCACGGGCAGTGGCGCCGCCAGCGCCTCCACGAGGTCCACTTGCTCGTGCCGGCACATGGACGCCATCAGTTCCGCGCAACGGGCTTCGACCAGATCGTGCTGCGCTTCTATGTGACTCGGCTTGAATGCATAGCTGACGAGCTTGCGCAGGCGGTGATGGATCGGCGGGTCGCTGAACAGCATCGACGGGGGAGCACCCGGGAGCGGTGGCGCAACCGCTGACGAGTACGTCTCGTGGTCGCGCAGGACTTGCCGAACGTCCGCGTACCGCGCCACCTGCCAGGCCCCCTGCTGTTCCAGCACAGGCGCTTGTTGACGCAGGTAGCGGTAGTGTTCATAGACGCCCGGCGCCCCGTTCCCAGTGTCGCTCATGGTTCAGGCTCGTCGAAAAGCTCATATTATCCCAAGCGTCAGATACCGATCTCAAACGTCCCACCAACGCCTCTCTGAGGACAGATTCGCGCTTCGAGGGCTTGCATTAGGGCAACCAATGGCCCAATCATCAGGGGTCTCAATCAGCCTAGGGGAAACCGATGAGCAAATACATGTTTCACGCCAACTACACCCAGGGCGGGCTTGGCGGTTTGCTGAAGGAAGGCGGTACACAGCGGCGCGAAGCCCTGACCCAGACCATCGAGGGCGTCGGCGGTAGCGTCGAGGCGTTCTACTACGCATTCGGCGACACCGATCTCTACATCATCGCCGATCTCCCCGACGATGCGACGGCCACCGCCGTCTCACTGAACATCGGCGCCGCCGGAGTTCTCAACGTTCGGGTGACCGCGCTCGTGACCCCTGAGACAGTGGACGCCGCCGCCGCGAAAGGCGTTCCCTACCGGGTGCCGGGGGCCTGACGGCATCTCCGTCGAGCCCGCGTTTCCGGTTTCGGGGGAGCGCGGGCCGTCTCAAAGCCCTGCGGCCAGACGCTCGTCTCGACTCACCACCGCTCGGGCCCGAAGGGCAGACTCACCTCCATGCCGGTCCACAGGGCCCGTTCCTTGTCATAGGGTGCATTCACGACCTCCACCGGCGTGCCGAAAACGCCGGTAGAACGGGTCTCCTTGTCGTAACTCACCCAATCCGGCATCGCGTCGGTGCTCGGACTCCCGGTCCTGGCAAAGGTGCAGAACGCGTCCTGCAGGTGCCCCGACAGCGCATCCGTTGCTTCGCCGCTCCCAAAGTACCTGGCGCTGCCTTCGCTGAACGCGTGTGTCCCGAATACGAAGCCGATGATGATCGCGTGCGGCGCACCGAGAATGCCGCCCTCCCAGGGCGACTCCCCCGCGAAGATGTAGTGATAGCCGTTCTGGCCGCGCTCTGACAACGCCTCCAGCAGGTTGATCGCCGGGATGCGCATCTTCCGGTCTGTCTCGATCGTCCAATAGAGCGTAACCGGATCGGTGGGCGCGCCGCGGCGGGCGCGGACCTCTCGATAGCCATCGATGATGGCACGCGGATTCTCGACGTTCTTTGCTATCTCGGCGGTCAACCTGTTCTCATCGAGCTTCGACATCGTCGGGTTCATCACGGTGAAACCCCGCCACTCGTCCCGCTGGGTGCCGACCAGGAGCGAAACACCGTCCGCAGCGCCCTGCCTGACCGCGTCGAGCGGCATCGCCTCGATCTGGGTGCCATCGATGGTCGGCTGGTAGCACATGCCGTGGCCCCGGGCGCTGTACCGGGCGGTGGCTTCGACCAGTTCCTCCGGGTGGATCGCCATCAACTTGTCGACGTCGTTCCCCGACAGGTTCAACTCCTCCAGCACACCCTCGGAGATTTCCGCGGCGCGATCGAGCGAGTTGGCCGTGCTCGCCGCGCCGCTGATGGCGATGCCGCGATGAAACAGTCCCTTGGCGGGCCCCATCGCGAGCAGCCCCGCGACGCTCATCGCACCCGCCGACTCGCCGAAGATGGTGACATTGCCGGGATCTCCGCCGAACGCTGTGATGTTGTCCCGTATCCACTTGAGCGCCTCGACCTGGTCCAGTAGTCCTTCGTTCCCGGTCGCGGGTATGCGCCCGCCGGTCACCTCGTGCAGGTTGAGGAATCCCAGCGCGCCGAGCCGATAGTTGATGGTGACCACCACCACGTCGCAACGCCGGGACATGATCTCGCCGTCATAGACCGGCGTACCCCCGGTTCCCCCCGAGAAACCGCCGCCGTGGATCCACACCATCACCGGCCGCTTGCCGCCATCGAGGCCCGGTGTCCAGACGTTGAGCTGCAGGCAATCCTCGTCGCGATAGGCCGCGTTGCGCGCGTTGAACACGAACGACAGGGGGCTGTCGGGGTTGTCGGCCACCCGCTGCCACGCCTGCTTGCCCCAGTCGCCGTTCGCGGCGCGCACGCCGGACCAGGGCGCCGGCGGCTCCGGGGGACGCCAACGCCGTTCGCCCGCGGGCGACGCCGCAAAGGGGATGCCCCTGAAACCGTGAATTCCGTTGTTTTCGGAACCCTCTACCTTGCCGTATCCGGTCTCGACGATGGCCATGCTGTCCCCCTCATCCTTTCGTTCGCGCATCAAGTGTGGTGGGCCACACGAGCAATCGCAACACCGGTCCCGGTCACGGCTGGCCGTTCTCTTCCTTCCAGGCGGCGACCGCCGTCCGCAATTCGGGAAAATAACTTTCGAAATCGTCCATCAGAACAGGGAGTTGCGTGCCGACGATCGCGTTTAGTTCGGGAACGAGGTGCGCCATCCGCAAGCGTTTCAGGATGTAGGTCATCGCACGCAGCGCCGTGCGCGATTCGCCATATCGCGAGAGCACGTCCGCGTCCCGGAAGCGCCGGAAGTATTTTCTTCCATGATCGGGCAGGAACTGTGCGAATGCGCCGATGGCGTCGTACGCCAGCGCTGAGAACATCCTCAGGTCGCCGTGTCCATGGATTTCCCACCGCAGTGCCAGGCAATGGTCCGCAACGATATCGAGCAGAACCGGCGCGGCCCGGCGCAGTCTGGGATCGAGCCGGCGCACGCTCTCGGTAATCCCCGGCAGGCGATTGCTCACCGCGTCGACGCGGCGGTGCAGGCGAATCCCCGCCCGCAGCGGTTCCGGCAGTTCGTCCGGAATCGGTCCCTTGACAAAATCGCCGATGAAGCCGCCCGCGACCAGCGCGGTTTCCGGGTGGGCCAGGGTGCAGTGGGCGAGAAAGTTCACGCCCGCCGGGCGACTGGGGCCGGGGCCTGTTCGTATCCCTTGCGCGCGCGGGCAAAGTACTCGTCGAAAGTCTCGTGCTCGCCGGCTTCCCGGTGCGCCTGTTCAGCCGTCGATTCACGGCTCAGCCGATCGAAGAACGCCATCCGCTCCTCGGGGAGGGAACTCTCACGGAAGTAAGCCTTGTGCGCTGCCGACTGGTTCAAAGCGAAACGGAAATAGGAGGTGTTCGCCTCGCGCAGGCTCTCGAGAACACGCGCCGATGGCGTCAGCTCCGGGGATGCAACCTTTTGCCGTTGTGCGTCTACCGCCGCCCCGGCTTCGTCGCTGCCGGTGACTTCATCGATCAGGTTCGAGACGGCTGCGCATTCATCAAGCGTGCGGGACGCCCACGCGCGGCAACTTACCGAGCCCCCGCCGTCGTCGAGCAGCAGGTCCGGATCGCGGCCGCGGCCGACCACGTCGCGCTGATTGGCCTGGATGCGCAGGGACTCCTCCGGACTGTCCGGCGGACTGTCGCGGAGCAGGCATGCCAGCAGGAAAGCGTCCAGAAAACGTGACGTGGCCGCATCTATCCCTGCCGGCAGGAACGGATCGAGGTCGAGACATCGCACTTCCACGTATTCGACGCCCCGCTCGTTCAATGCCGCCAGGGGTTGTTCTCCGGTACGCGTTCGCCGTTTCGGACGGATCGGACCGTAGAACTCGTTCTCGATCTGCAGGAGTGCCGTACCGAGCTGCCGGTAGTCGCCGTCAGGGTCGCGTAAGCCGATCGCCTCGAAGGGCGGAAACGGGGTTGTCAACGCCTGCCACATGGTTTCCGAATAGTCCGCGAGGCTGTTGTAGGAGACGTGCAGCGATGACTGGGCGCTGGACTGATAGCCCAGGGGTCCCATTCGCAGCGATGTCGCATGCGGTTGGTAGAAGGTGCTCTCGTCGAGTCTCTGAAGCCCATGTGGCCGGCCGCGCACGAAGGAGGCACAGACAGCCGGCGACGCACCGAACAGGTAGATCAGAAGCCAGGAGTCACGGCGGAAGTTCCGGATGAGGTCGAAGTAGGCCCGGGTAGGCGTGTCGTCGTCGAAAGTCTCGCCGCGCGCCCTGGCGATGACGGGCCAAAGGGAGTCCGGCACCGAAAAGTTGTAGTGGATGCCGGAAATCGTCTGCATGACCCGTCCATAGCGGTGGCCAAGCCCCCGCCTGTAGATTGTCTTCATCCGGCCAATGTGGGATTCGCCGTACCGGCCCAGCGGGATATCTTCGTCGTCGCTGAGCGCACAGGGCATGCTGGCGGCCCACAGCGACTCGTCGCCCAGGTGGTGAAAGACGAATCGATGGATGTCTTCCAGTTCCTCGATGCACGCGGCAGCGCTTTCGTAGACACCGGTGATCAGTTCCGGCTGCGCCTCGCTGAAGTCCGTTGTGATGTGCGGGTGGGTAAGCGCGGAACCCAGTGCGGCGGGATGGGGCGTCTGCGCGAGTATCCCGCGCGGAGTCACCCGCAAGCTCTCCTTTTCGATACCGCGCTGCAGGTGCGCGAGTTCCCCTCGGCCCCGCAAACTCCTGATCGCGCCGGCGCTAATCACGTTGTGACGGGTAGGGGCTTTTCATGGAAGCACACTGCCAGCGACGGGGACACACCAACCACTTCCTTGCGTCGCCAGCGGTCGGGAAGCTTCCCCGGCTGAAGGCTCAGGCGACCTTCGGTCCCGCGTCAACGATCGCCTTATCGACATCGAACTGCGAGAAGTTGTCGACGAATTTCCGGATCAGGCTTGCTGCGGCCAAGTCGTATGCGGCCTTGTCCGCCCAGGTATTTCTGGGATTCAGAAGCGCGGCGTCTACGCCCGGCACCATGACCGGAATGTCGAGGTTCAGACCCGGAAGGTGCGTCGTCGGCGTATCGCGCAGGACCCCTGACTGTATGGCCGCGACGATCGACCGCGTAACTGGAATGCTGAATCGTTTGCCCACACCGTAGCCACCGCCGGTCCAACCCGTATTGACCAGGTAGACCTGCGAGCCGAACTCGCTGATGCGTCTGATAAGGAGATCCGCGTATACGCGCGCCGGGTGCGGGAAGAACGCGGCGCCGAAACAGGTCGAAAACGTCGCGGAATACGCTTCGTTCGAGCCCATGACCGTCGATCCGACCTGCGCCGTGTAACCCGACAGGAAGTGATAGGCCGCCGCTTCCTTGGACAGCATGGCCACCGGCGGAAGCACTCCGCTCACGTCGCAGGCAAGAAAGATGATGGATTCGGGCTCCCCGGCGCGGTTTTCCGGCACCTTGGCCTCGATGTTGTCCAGGGGATAGCAGGCGCGCGTGTTCTCCGTAATGGAGTCGTCCGCGAAGTCGATCTGCCGCGAGACAGGATCCATGACCACGTTCTCGACGATGGCTCCGAACGAGATCGCGTCATAGATCACGGGTTCGTTCTCGCGCGTCAGGTTGATGCACTTGGCATAGCAGCCGCCCTCGATATTGAACACTCCGCCCCTGGCCCAGCCATGCTCGTCGTCACCCACGAGAAGGCGGGTGGGGTCCGCTGACAGGGTCGTCTTGCCAGTGCCGGAAAGGCCGAAGAAAAGCGTCACGTCGCCATCCAGGCTGGCACTTGCCGAGCAGTGCATTGGCAGTACATCGCTGTCCGGAAGCAGGAAGTTCTGCACGCCGAACAACGCCTTTTTCATCTCTCCCGCGTACTGCATTCCGGCAAGCAGGACGCGGCGCCGGTCGAAGTCAAGCATCACCGCCCCGTCGCTGCGCGTGCCGTCGCGCGCCGGCGAGCAGACGAAGTTCGGCGCATTGACCACTTCCCAGACCTCCTTCGACCCGGGATTGAAGGTGTCCGGCACGATGAAGAGCGAACGTCCGAACAGCGCATGCCACGCGTACTCGGTCGTGACTTCCATCGCGAGGTAGTGACGCGGGTCGGCCCCGACATGAAGATGGGAAACGAAGGTCTCTCGCTCCGCCAGGTGCGCCTGAACGCGATTCCACAGGGCATCGAAGACCGCGGGCTTGATCGGATGATTGATGGGCCCCCAGTCGACGGTGGCAGAGGTTGCCGGTCCGTCGACGATGAAGCGGTCATCCGGCGAACGCCCGGTGCGTTTGCCGGTCTCGACAACCATTGCCCCGCTGGACGACAGCCGGCCTTCGCCTCTCAGCAGGGATATTTCCGCCAGCGCAGCCGGACTCAGGTCAAAGTAGGTTTCGTTCCTGCTGGAAATGTCGATGTCGAGCGCCATTGACAAGTTCTTCGGCGGGTTTAGCGAATCATACCGGGCCACGCCTGTCCGGCATAGTGGCCCCGGGGCGGTCAGCACATGGCTTCGCCCCCATCAATCACGCGTGCGCCGGCCTTGCCTGGAAAGCCCTTTCCTGAACTGCTCCATCCGTCTCCGGTCCCGCTTCGACGGCCTTCCGTAGGACATCTGCCAGCTCGCAGCGCGGCGCATCTGAAGCTCCCGCTCCCGCTTCGCCACGGATGCCTCGGTTTCCCGATACAGGACGGCGGCCTCCGCCGCGCCGCGGCGCCGTTCGGACAAGCCTTCGACCTGTATCGTGAAATCCTCCCAACCGCGTCGGATGTCCAGCGCGTCGCCACACTTCACTTCCTTGGCCGCCTTGGCGCGCTTGCCGTTCAGTCGAACGTGGCCGCCGTCGATGGCCGTCTTCGCCTGCGAACGAGTCTTGAAGAAGCGCGCCGCCCATAGCCACTTGTCGAGGCGAACCGAATTCAAAACGACATGATCTCCTCGAAATCGTCCAGCGCCGGGAACGGCAGTGCCGAACGCTTCGGTGCTTGCGAGTCCGGCTGCGCCACGCACAGCACCTGGTCGATCCCGCTCTCCAGCGCCGCCCCCAGAACATCCTCGTCGTCGTCGATGAAAAGCGTACGCGCCGGATCGTACGGATCGTGCCGATTCAGCGTCGACCAGAACTCCCCGTACTGCTTCGGACACCCGAACACGTGCGCAGAGTAGTGGGCGTCCAGTCTGCCGGTCAGGTTGAGCCGCGCGTCTTTCACCGCCAGGCTCTTGGGGTGCGCATTGGTGACGAGGACAGCGCGGCGTCCCGATCCCCGGACCGCGCGCACGAAACGCGAGGCATTCGCGCGGTAGGTAATGAGGTGCGAAAGCTCCCGGTGCAATCCGACGATGTCGAGCTGCGAGTATCGGGACCAGTAGTCGAGAGAGTAATAGTCAAGCGATCGCGGTACCCCGCGCATATGACCGTACAGGTGCTCGCGTGCTGCCGAGACGCCGATACCACGCTGCTCCGCTACCACCTCGGGCAGGCGCTGGTTCCACAGAAAGTTGTCGAAGTAGAGGTCGATGAGCGTGCCGTCCATGTCCAACAGGACGGTATCGACCTCCGACCAATCGACCATTCACCGATGGTATAGGATTTTCCCAGCGATCGCCGCAAACCAGGAGAGACGGAATCAATGCACCGGTTGTTGGTGATTCTCTTTGCGTGCTTCCCCTTCAAGGCTTCGCATGGAGAGTCCCTTTCGATCATCAACGCCAATCTGATCGACGGCACCGGAGCGGCTGCGCGGCACACTTCGATCAACATTCGCAACGGCGAGATCGTCTCGCTCGGTGCGCCTGCACCCGGCGATGCCCGCGTATTGGATGTCCAAGGCGCTGTCGTCATACCTGGTCTCATCGACAGCCACGTTCACCTGCAAAGCGTACCGGGCGCCGTCTTCCGGAAAGACGACGCGCAAACGCGCAGGTCGCTCATGCATCGTCACCTGCGTGCCTATGTGGCGAACGGCGTCACTACGGTACTCGACGCCGCGATCGCGTCAAGCGCAATACGCGAGATTCGAGACCACTTGGCCAATGGCGGCGTGGGCCCGAGAGTGATGGCGCTCGGTCCGACGTTCCACAACCCCGGGGGATACATGGACGGCCATCTGCTGTCCGATTATTGGGGACCCCGGTGGCGGGCGTCCGCGACACCGGCTGACGTCGATGCGCTGTACCGAGAGTACGCCGGCATCGCCGATCTCGTCGGCGTCAAGGTCGCTGTCGCATTCGGTTTCGGTGGGCCCATAGATGTCTTCGACACCCATACTCCGGAGATGCGCAAGGTGATCAGGGAACGGGCCCATTCGCACGGCAGGCCGATCTATGTGCACGTGTCAGAGGACCGCGGCGTCGATATCGCGCTGGAACTGGATGCGCACGCGTTGACCCACCTGGTTCTGGAAATGCCGAGTCCTGAAATCCTGCAAAGAACGAGAGACCAGGGCCTTTACGTCATCACCACCCTGTCGGTTCTCGACGTATTCACCACCCGCCATCGCCCCGAGCGGCTCGATACGCCCCGCGTGCGCATGACCGTACCGGCGATCGAACTTGAGACCGCCCGCAACCCCGAGGCCTGGGATGCGTTCCTTACCACGTTCATCCGCGCGGTGAGTCCCTTGTCGCCGGAGTGGTTCGCGAGCTGGTTCGGTGACTGGTACCTTTCGGAGGAGTGGATCGCCAAGGAGATGGCGCGCATGCAGGACATCCTCATGGCGCACCACGAAGCGGGGATACCGGTGGTTGTGGGTACGGACGGTGGTTCCTGGCCACATTTCCTGAACCTTTTCCATGGACCATCCACGCTCCGCGAAATGGAACTGATGGTCGAAGCCGGCATGACGACTGCGGAGGTGCTCAGGGCCGCGACGTTGACGGCCGCGGAGATGATGGGTATCGACGACATCGTGGGAACCGTCGAAGTCGGAAAGCAGGCCGACATGATTGTCGTGCACGGCGACCCGCTCGAAGATCTTTCGGTACTCGAAGACCTTGAATGGGTGATCAAGGGCGGCGAAATCCGCCGGCCCGAACAGTGGATGAACGAATAGCCGTGAACCTTGACGATGCATTGATCGACCTCGCGCGCCGGGCTGGCGACGCGATCATGCAGGTCTATGCGGGAGAATTCGAAGTCCGGAGGAAGGCAGACGCTTCGCCGGTCACCATCGCGGACCTGCGCGCTCACGACATCATCGTCGCCGGCCTGCGCCGCCTGACGCCCGATCTCCCCATAATCTCGGAAGAGTCCGAACCTGCGGATTTCGAGGTTCGCCGGACCTGGGATCGATACTGGCTGGTGGATCCCCTCGACGGCACCAGGGAGTTCGTGAACCGAAACGGCGACTTCACGGTGAACATCGCGCTGATCGATGCCAACCGGCCGGTGACGGGCGTGGTCGGCGTGCCGGTGCGCGAAGAAGTGTTCTTCGGCGACGTGATCTCGGGAGTCGCCCACAAGATCACGCGGGACGGCAGGCAGGCGCTCAGGACCCGCGCCGTTTCACCAGCGCATGGGCTGACGGTCGTCGCTAGCCGCAGCCACGGTAGTGGACGGCTCGAGCGTTATCTCGACACGCTGCGGGTTGCCTTCGGCCGCGTCGCACGACAGTCTGTCGGCAGCTCTCTCAAATTCTGCATGCTGGCCGAGGGCCTTGCGGACTTCTATCCACGGCTGGGCCCGACCTCGGAGTGGGACACTGGGGCCGCGCAGGCGGTGTTGACCGCCGCGGGCGGTGCCGTACTGCGTTTCGACGGTTCCGAACTCGCGTACAACACCAAGCCGTCGTTCCTGAACCCGGACTTTTTCTGCGTCGGCGATCCGGCCTTTCCATGGATCGAACGACTACCTCCCGCCTGAACCTCTGTTTCGCCCATCCCGCCCATCCCGCTGACTGACCACTGGCGAGTCGCCACCCTCGCGATTATGCTGATCCCCAGGGAGAACTGGGGAGTCAAGATGGCCGAACCGCAAGAGCGCGTCGAAGGACAACCGCAGAATAGGGAGCGGCGACGGTACATCTCCGAACGCGGCCCATTCGAGATACGCGCCAACCCCGAGATCAGGCAACCTCGCCCGAAGGGCACCACGGACGAAGTCCGCGCCCTCCAGGTCTTCGAACACAGCGACCTGGCCGAAAAGTACGGGGAAGCGCCTGTGGCTGAAAAGATCATCGAGATGCACAAGGCCTTGGCGGGCGGCCTCACCTCCACCTCGCTCTTCGCCCAGCGCGACACGCCGGGCGGCATGACCCTGTCCCACGTGTGGATGGGGGCAAATTTCCTGATATATCGCCACAGCCATCCCCGTGGCGGGGACTGCCTCTACTACGTGGTCGCGGGCGAAGTCTCCCTCGGCCGGCGCAAACTGCGCGCCGGTTCCGTCGTCTTCCTGCCGAGCGGCATGCCGTACAAGTTCAGGGCCGGGCCGGCCGGCGCCGAGGTGCTCGAGTTTCGAGCGGGCGGCGGCGACCCCAACGCCCCCGGTCTGAAGCTCGAGGAGCACTCCCTGGACTCGCTCCAGAACCTAATCGACGAAGGCAAGGCCCACCGGGATGGATGGATAGTGCCCGAGAAAATCGGGGATACGGCACTACGCCAGGCGGAGGTGGATGCGCGCGCGGGCGAATAGCGCCGGATTGCCGGTCACGGCTCTCGCGACTATGCTCATCCCCATAGGAACAATCGGGTACCTCCATGGCTGAACCACAAGAACAACCCGCAGAGCCACTCCCCAAGAAGTCGCGGGTTCGTTACGTCTCCGAACGCGGCCCGTTCGAGATACGCGCCAACCCCACCCTCAACCAGCCCCGCAAGCGTGGCACCGTCGACAGGGCCCGTGTCCACGAGAACTACGAGCAAAGCCCGCTGGCCGAGAAATACGGGAAGGCTGGCGAAGAAAAGATGATCGAGATGGCCCACGCAACGGCAGGGGGTATCACTTCGACCCGGCTGTTCGATCAGGACGCGCCCAACGGCATGCGCCTGTCCCACGTGTGGATGGGAGCCAACTACCAGCTATCCCGCCACAGCCATCCGAAATTCGGGGACTGCCTTTACTGCGTGGTCGCCGGCGAAATCTACCTGGGTTCGCGCAGGTTGGGGGCTGGCTCTGTCATCTTCCTGCCGGAGGGCATGCCGTACAAGTTCAAGGCGGGTCCGGCCGGCGCCGAGGTGCTCGAGTATCGATCCGACGGCGAAGGCGACAAGAACGCCCCTCTCGTCAAGCTTGCGGAGGACTCCATCGAGTCGATCCAGCAGATCATCGACGCGGGCAAGGCACACCAACACGAGTGGGAAGCGCCCGAGCAGTGCGGCGATACGGCAATACGCCAGGCCGAACTGGACGGGAGAAACAAATAGTGGCCGAACCCGACGCGCACGCAGGACAAAAAAGAAGGGTTCGGTTCGTTTCCGAGCGCGGCCCATTCGAAATATCCGCCAACCCCGCCATCAATCCACCCCGCCAAGCCGAGGAGATTGACGACGAGTACGGCGCCCGTGCTTTTGAATGCAGCGAACTCGCCGAGAAGTGCGGGGAAGCGCCGGTCCGGCAGAAGATGATCGAAATGGTCAGAACGCTATGGCCCGGCATCGCCTCGACGCGGCTGTTCGGCCAGGACTCGCCCAACGGCATGGTCCTGGTCCACGTGTGGTTCGGGCCCCACTACCCGCTGTTTCGCCACAGTCATCCCAAGGCTGGGGACTGCCTCTACTACGTGGTCGCCGGCGAGCTTGTCCTGGGTCGGCGCAAACTGCGAGCCGGCTCTGTCATGTTCCTGCCGAGCGGCATGCCCTACAAGTTCAAGGCCGGACCCGCAGGAGTCGAAGTGCTCGAATTTCGAGCCGGCGGCGGAGATCCGAACGCCCCGGGGCTGAAGCTCGAGGAGCACTCCCTGGAATCGGTCCAGCAGCTCATTGACGAAGGCAAGGCACACCAGCACGAATGGGTTGTGCCCGAAAAGATCGGTGATACGGCATTGCGGCAGGCGGAGATCGACTCCAAGGTGGAGTAGCCGTGGCCGAAACGCAAGAGCAGGTCGACGAACGAACGCGCGAACGAACGCGAAGGCGGTTCGTTTCCGAGCGTGGCCCCTTCGAAATTCGCGCGAATCCCGAGATCACGACGCCATCCTCCCGTGGTACTCCGGATAAGGCCCGCACCCTCCAGATCTTCGAGCACAGCGCCCTGGCGGAAAAGTACGGAGAGGGGCCCGTGCAGGAGAAGATTCTCGAGATGGCCGAAGCGCTTTCGGGGGGCATCACTTCGACGCGGTTGTTCGGCCAGGATGAATCGCCCAACGGAATGCGTTTGTCCCACGTGTGGTTCGGGGCCAATTTCCCGCTGTTTCGCCACAGTCATCCCGGTTCCGGGGACTGCCTCTACTATGTGATCGCTGGCGAGATCGTGATGGGCCGGCGCACGCTGCGGGCGGGCTCGGTCATGTTCCTACCGAACGGCATGCCATACAAATTCAAGGCCGGTCCTGCGGGTGCCGAGGTGCTCGAATTTCATGCTGACCGCCGCGACCCGAACGCTCCTGGTCTGAGACTTGAGGAGCACTCCCTGGAGTCGATCCAGCAACTGATCGACGGCGGCAAGGCACATCGGCACGAGTGGGAAGTGCCGGAGCGAATCGGCGATACGGCCCTGCGGCAAGCAGAGGTGGACTCAGGGACCGAATAGCCTCGCGCTTGCCTCGCCCGCCTCGCGCATAAGATACTTCCGACCTCACCACCGGGGAGCGGGACCGCCTGCAGCTGTCGGACTCGTTGCAGCCCCGGACAACCGGAGAGACTACATTGGCCGATATACAACCGCGTCCGTTGCCGACGCCCACGCCGGAAACAGCGCACTTCTGGGAAGGCACCCGCAACGGGGTACTCAGGTTGCAGCGATGTCTCGACTGCGGCCACATCTACTTCCCCCCGCGCCCGTTTTGCCCCGCCTGCGGATCGAAGCGGGTAGAAGTCTTCACCGCCAGCGGTCGAGGCACCCTTCTCAGCTACGTGATCAACCACAGGCGGCACCCGTCGTTCGACGGTCCCTACTGCATCGCCCTGGTCAAGCTGGAAGAAGGCCCAACCATGATGTCGAACATCGTCGAGTGCGAACAGACGCCGGAAGCCCTGGTGCTAGACATGCCGCTCACGGTCGTTTTCGAACGCCAGAACAATGACATCTTCGTGCCCCTCTTCAGGCCGGCGGAGCAGTCAACATGACCGGCGTAGCTATCGTAGGTGCGGCCGAAACCACCGAACTCGGACGCATTCCGGACGTGAGCCAACTGCAGCTGCATGCCGACGCCGCTCTCAACGCGTTCGCCGATACCGGATTGACCGCGAAGGACATAGACGGCGTGGCAACCGCCGGCTCGACGCCTGTCGAACTGGTGCATTACCTGGGCATCACGCCGCGCTGGGTCGACGCGACCAGCGTGGGAGGTTGCTCCTTCATGATTCACGTGCGACACGCGGTGGCCGCGATTCAGACTGGACAGGCCGAGACTATCCTGATCACGCATGGCGAGAGCGGTCGCTCCCAGATCGGAAGGGGCGCGCGTGGCGCCGGTACCGCCGGGCTCGCGCAGCAGTTCGAAAGTCCCTACGGCGCGATGGGACCGACGACGATGTTCACCATCCCCGTCCTTCGCTACATGAAGGAGTACGGGCTGACCCACGAGCAACTCGCCACGGTTTGCGTCGTTCAGCGCGAATGGGCCGGACGCAACCCGCGCGCATCCTATCGCGACCCGATCACCGTGGACGACGTGTTCGCTTCGCGCATGATCGCCTACCCGTTCCACCTGCTCGAATGTTGCCTTGTCACCGACGGCGGCGGCGCCCTGATCCTGACCCGGGCGGAACGGGCCAACGACTTTCCGCAGAAACCCGTGCATATCCTCGGCACCGGGGAAAGCGCCGAGAGTCCGATGGTCAGCCAGATGCAGGATCTGTGCTCCTCGCGCGCATTCCGCGTGGCCGGATCGGAGGCGATGCGGGACGCGGGCATCGGCCATGACGACGTCGATCACCTCATGGTCTACGACGCGTTCGCGCACCTGCCGATATACGGGCTTGAGGACCTGGGGTTCTGCGAGAAGGGCGAAGCGGCCGGATTTATCGCTGACGGCAACACGCGCCCGGGAGGAAAGCTCCCGCTCAACACCAACGGTGGCGGCCTCTCCTACATGCACTCGGGCATGTACGGCATGTATGCGCTACAGGAGAGCGTGCGCCAGATGCGCGGCACCGCGCCGGCGCAGGTTCCGGGGGCCGAGGTGTCGGTCTGTCTCGGCGTCGGCGGCATGTTCGCCGCGTCGGGCTGCATCGTGATGGGCACGGAGGCGGCCGCCTGAAGGACGCACGCGACGCACGCTTTTTTGAGGTATTGGGGAGGTTTGGAATTGGCCTCACCCGCCGGGCTGCATGAGTGCTCCGCCCTGCCGAGGAACCGTTACACGTTCGTGAAACCCGGCCGGTGAGGGCTGCAATGTTCACACCTCGATTTTGGAAAGTAAATACAGTTTCGGCCCCGTTCCGGGGCCTTGAGAAAATTATCAAGCGGCATCAAACGCTTAAGGTTTCACAATCCATTTTATTTTCATTTTTCGCCCTTTGCCGCATGCTTCCCGCTGCATCCTGACTTCCTTTTCGACACGGAAAAGGGTCCAAAAGCACCAAAATAATCGCAATGACATCAATTAGTTACAATTTGTATCAAGCCAGAAATATCCCGGCAGTCACCTCATGAACGAAGCTACCCGCTACATCATCTACGGCGCCGGTGGTATCGGCGGCAGCATCGGCGCGCGCCTGTTCCAGCGCGGCTACGACGTCGTGCTCATCGCCCGTGGCGCGCACTTCCGTGCCATTGAAGAACAGGGGCTCAGATTCGTCACGCCCATCCAGGACGTGCGGATTCGCATGCCCACCACCGACCATCCCAGGCACGTTGATTTCCGCGATGGCGACGTGGCCATCCTGTGCGTCAAGAGCCAGCACACCGAAAGCGCCCTTAACGACCTGTACGCTGCCGCCGGAGACGATATCCCGGTGGCCTGCTGCCAGAACGGCGTGGCCAACGAACGCATGGCGTTGCGGCGCTTCCGTCGCGTATACGGCATGAACGTGATGGTTGGCGGCGTGCATCTCGACCCCGGCGAAGTCTTCAACTCGGGAGAGAATCCCGCTGGCATGCTCGACATCGGCTGCTTTCCGTCAGGTGTCGACAAGCTCGCCGAGAACATCGCGGAAGCACTCACCGATGCCGGCTTCAGTTCACTGCCGGACCCTTCGATCATGGGTCAGAAGTACGGCAAGCTGGTCGCCAACCTCGGCAATGCCGTGCAGCCCGTCTGTGGCGACGACGCCAGCGAGGTGCTGGCGTTGCTGCGCGAGGAAGCCGCCGAGTGCTATCGCGTCGCCGGTATCGAGTGGATCGACATGCGGACGTTCATGGCGGGGCGTGAGAGCAGTTCCCAACGGCTGCGGTCCATCCCCGGTCACGAACGGCCCGGAGGTTCGTCCTGGCAGAGCATTCAACGGGGTACCGGGAATATCGAGACCGACTTCCTGAACGGCGAGATCGTCCAGCTCGGCCGGCTGCATGGCATACCGACCCCGGCGAACGTGGTGATGCAGCGTCTCGGCAATCGCGTGGCCAGTGAAGGGCTGCCGATCGGGAGCTTTCCGACGGAAGCGGTCCTGCAGATGATCGACGCCGAAAGGGCCCAACAAGCCTGACAACGGGGTCAGTCGGCTCGAGCCTTGCCTTCCGCCTTCTCGCGCACCCGCCGGGCCCTGCGCGCTTCGCCCCGCTGCGCGAGTTCGGCCAGGTCCTCTGGCCGCACTTCCATGTAGTGGTCCCGCCAGGACTCGTCGTCGCTCCACCGAAACGGTGTGCGCTCGGTGGTCCCTGGCCGCTCTGCGCGTTCGAGCAGGTCGATGCCCTGCACGACTATCGCCCTCTGCATCGATGTATCGAACGGCCTGCCGCAGGGATTGCCCAGTGGAAAGTCCGTGAACAGAAAGCGGGGCACGCCGCAGTGCTCGACCACGTCCAGCGCGGAACCGAGGATGACCGTCGCCATGCCGGCGGCTTCAAGGTGTCGGGCGGTCAGACTCACGGTCTGGTGGCAGACGGGTCACAACGGTACGAGCATCGCCGCTGCCGCGCCGTCTTCGCGGCAGCGGCGTAGTATCTCCGGGGCGTCGACCGTACGCGTGCGGCGCTGGCTGTACTCCGTCGGGGCACAGTGGAAGCGCGTCGTGATGCCCCCGATGCGACCAGCCTCAACCAACGCATTGAGATACCGCAGCGGGAAGAACGAATTCACGTCATCCAGGTGGGTGGCGTTCTTGTCCCACTCCAGGTCATTACCGTACAGCCGTTGCGGCGGATCATCCGTCGGCCCCGATGCCACTTCGCGGACATCGGCAAAGGTGCGGTCATACAGGCTCGCCGTGGTGATGACCGCCAGTCTCGACTCGGCGAGTGGCTTCGTTAGCCGCGCGAACGGCACGTCGTCGAAGTGCGCCCAGACGTACGGATTGGTAAAGCCCTGCGCCGCGTAATATGCGCGGGTGCGTTCCATGTAGGGAACGGGTAGAGCGTCCATGCAGGGATGATCATACAATCCCCCCAAACCCCTCAACGTCGCGACCGCAACGATTCATCTTGTAGAATCCGCAGGTTCGGCAAGAGACCAGGAGGAAAGTGATGGGGAGCCTGACGCCTGGAACGCGGCTCAAGAGTACGGTTTGCACCACGGAAATCATGGTCATCACGGCGCCGCCGGATGACATCGAGATCAAATGCGGCGGCGAACCCATGAGTCAGGGCGAGGACGGCAACGGCGGAAGCGTGCACCAGGATCACGCCGACGGTTCCGTGATCGGCAAACGGTACACGAACGAGGAAGGAAGCCTCGAAGTACTGTGCGTCAAGGCCGGCGAAGGGTCACTGTGGGCCGGCGGCGCGGCGATGAAGGTGAAGGACGCCACCAAACTTCCCAAGACTGACTGACTGGACACCAGGGGCTTGAAACCTCGCGCTGCGGCATGCTGGCGCGAGCGATAGCCTCTCCGATGGGGGTAAACCCTTGAACATCATGATGCTGCTCGAGATGGCGGTCGCGGGGTACGGAGACCGCGTCGCCTTCGTCGATGCCGAAGCGCAGCAGTCGATCACCTACCAGGGCCTGTTCGATGCGGCCTCGAACGCCGCGAACGATCTGCGCACATCCGAGGCGTCCCGGTTTGCGATTCTCGACGTCTCGAACCTCGCGATCCCCATCGGCCTGTTCGCGTCGAGCTGGGCCGGCATGCCGTACGTCCCCATCAGTTACCGCCTGACCGACGACGAGATCGACGGACTGGTGGAGCGGGTCAAGCCGGCCTACCTGGTGACGGACGAAGACCACATCGAGCACTTCCATACCGAGTCGATCGTACGCTGGCACTCCCGCAGCGAGTTCCTCGACCTTGCCCGGAACGGGTCCGCCAACGGTGCCGAACCCTGGTCGATGGACGGCGACGACACGGCGGCGCTGCTCTTCACCAGCGGCACCACCGGCGCGCCGAAGGCAGCGGTGCTGCGACAGAGACACCTTGTCTCGTACATCCTGGGTTCCGTCGATTTCATGTCCGCCGACACTTCGGAAACAGCGCTCATCTGTGTGCCTCCCTACCATGTCGCGGGTATAGCCGCGGTCCTGAGCTCCGTCTATTCTGGCCGCCGCGCCGTACAGCTCGCCAACTTCACGCCGGAAGCCTGGATCGAACTGGCACGCGCCGAAGAGGTCACCACCGCCTTTGTCGTTCCCACGATGCTGCGGCGCATCGTCGAAGAACTTGAACACGAACATCACGCGCAGATGCCCCACCTGCAGTCGCTCTCCTACGGCGGCGGCAAGATGCCGCTGCCGGTCATCGAACGGGCGATGACATTGTTCCCGGACACCGACTTCACCAACGCCTACGGCCTCACTGAAACCAGTTCGACCATCACCGTACTGGGACCGGACGATCACCGGAAGGCAGCGGCCAGCGAGGATCGGGCAGGACGCCGCAGGCTCGCTTCCGTGGGTGTGCCGTTGCCGGGCATCCAGATAGAGATCCGTGACGACGAAGGCCACGTGCTCGGTCCACACGAGCACGGCGAGATCTACGTTCGGGGCGAACAGGTTTCCGGCGAGTACGAAGGCATCGGCAGGCTGACCGATGACGAGGGTTGGTTTCCCACCCGTGACGGCGGTTTCCTCGACGACGAGGGCTACCTGTTCCTCGAGGGCCGCGCCGACGATGTCATCGTGCGCGGCGGCGAAAACATGTCACCCGGAGAAATCGAAGACGTCATGTTGACACACGACGCGGTGGGCGATGTCGCCATCGTCGGCGTACCGGACGAAGAGTGGGGAGAGGCGGTCGTCGGCGTCGTAGTGTTGAAACACGAGGCCACCGTCGGGTCACTGCAGCAATGGGTCCGTGACCGCATGCGTTCTTCTCGAGTGCCCGAGCGGCTCGAGTTCTGGGACGAGCTGCCCTACAACGAGACGGGAAAACTGCTGCGGCGCGAAGTGCGCGCGCGCCTCACGGAGTCGATGGAGAAGAACGCCTAGAGCCATGAAACCCCCGGCCCTTCGGGCGCGGCGGGTCACGCATGAGCTCGCGCGGCGGTATCTGGAGTTCCACGCCGCCCAGCGACACGAATCGCGCCCGAATTGCATCGGCAAGATTCGTTGCCGGCGCGGATACTGAGACTGCGGCGCGCAGTATTGAGCGCACTTCCTCTTCCATCGAGCAGTTGTGTTCAGTTGCCCGGATCCGAAGGAGTCGCTTCACTTCGTCGTCGAGGTTGCGAATGGTGATGGTCGCCATCTTTCTCGTCCTGATGAAGTCAGTGCTTTCATTGTGAATATTGACTTCCAGTACCTCAACCCGCGCCGGATCGTCCCCTCGATACGAAAGGATCGCTGGCTACGTAGTAGCGCCACGGCGCTATCGTTGCGGCACCTACACCTACGCGTGGACCCGTGACCACATTGCTCACATCCAACGCTTGTCCCTCTTCCAGGTGGAGACCTGCTCCATCGCACAGATCCACGCCGTAGTGGCGGATGTCGATGTCGAACGCCTGGCAGAGCTTCGCGGGTCCATTGGTCAACTGCGTATCCGCCAGACCGCGCCGGCGATCGCGCATAACGTCAATGCCGGCGACCGGTGCCACCGCCCGAATGAGCACACACCCCGGCACATCGACCTCCTCCGCGACCACATTCAGGCAACAGTGCTGGCGGGTCCGAAAGACATACGCGTATCCGGGAGGACCGAACAGCACTTCGGTGCGCTTCGTTCGACCCCGGTACGCATGGGCGGCGGGGTCGCCCTCGGAGAGATAGGCTTCAGTCTCGACGATGCGGCCGATGACAGGCCCGTTGACCAGCATCGCTCCGAGCAGATCACGCGCGACCTCGCGAGGATCCCGACAGAAAAACGCCCGGTCCACGCTGAAGGCGTCCGGGCACCTGCCCGCGCCGTCTCGCGCGCGATTCGATGAGTCTTCCATGGAAGTACGCATCCGGCGACGGGGCAAATGCCAGCACTTCCTTACGCGTAAGCGGTCGGGGAACATCCCCCGGCTGAAGGCTCCTAGGCCGTGTCCTCCTCGTCTTCGCGCACCGCAGCTTCCTTGATCAGGGGCTGCAGCTCACCGGCCTGGAACATCTCGGTCACTATGTCGCAACCGCCCACCAATTCGCCGTTGACGTAAAGCTGCGGGAAGGTCGGCCAGTTCGCGTACTCGGGGAGGGTGGCGCGGATATCGGGGTTGCTCAGGATGTCGACGTAGGCAAAACGTTCGCCGCAGGCTATGAGACATTGCACCGTCTGCGCCGAAAACCCGCACATCGGCGCTTGCGGCGAGCCTTTCATATAGAGCAAGATCGGGTTGCCCTCGATCTGCGACTTGATCGTGTCGATGGTTTCCTGGCTCATTCTGACCTCCTGGTCGCGTCCGCGCATTTTAGAACGAAAGACCCATGCTGCAACTTCGGAATATCGTGCTCAAACGCGGCGGCAAACTTCTTTTCGAAGATACCAGCGCTACCGTGCATGCCGGACACGCCGTTGGTGTCGTCGGACGCAACGGCGCAGGCAAGACCACACTGTTCGAACTCATCCTGCGGCGGCTAACGCCAGAGGAAGGGGACATCATCTATCCCCGGGCATGGCGCGTGGCAACGCTCGATCAGCATATCGCGCCCAGTTCCCGGCAGGCACTGGATTTCGTGATAGACGGCGACCGCCAACTGCGCCGGGTCGAGGCGAAGATCGAGAAAGCGGCGCACGAGGGCGATCACGAGGGACTGGCGAATCTCCTCTCCAGTTTCGAAGACATGGGAGGCTATGACGCCCCCGCGCGCGCCGGAGCGATCCTCCACGGACTCGGGTTTCGGGGCGACGATGTCCACAAGTCCCACCGCGAATTCTCCGGCGGATGGCGCATTCGGCTGAACCTCGCGCGCACCTTGATGGCGCCTTCCGACCTCCTGCTGCTCGACGAGCCCACCAACCATCTCGACCTCGACGCCGCGCTTTGGCTGGAGACCTGGCTCGGCCGGTATCCCGGAACGCTGCTCACGATCTCCCATGATCGCGACTTCCTCGACGCCGTCTGCGAAGAGATCGTGCATGTCGCGGACGGCCAGGCCACGTTGTATTCGGGCAACTACTCCACCTACGAGCGCCGTCGCGCGGAGGCGCTGACGCGGCGGGCCGCCCTGTATGAGCGACAGCAGAAGGAGATCACGCGCATCCACCAGTTCGCGAACCGCTTCCGCGCCAAGGCGACCAAGGCGAGGCAAGTACAGAGCCGCCTCAAGGCCCTGGACCGCATGGCGCGCGTCGCCCCCGTGCTTGCCGAGTCTCCCTACCGGTTCGCGTTCCCGAACCCGGACAAGCTGCCGAACCCGATCATTTCCGTCGACGACGCTTCCATCGGATACGACGGTACGCCGATCCTCGACGACCTGACCCTACGAGTCTACGCACGGGACCGCATTGGGATTCTCGGCGTCAACGGCGCCGGCAAGACCACGCTGCTGAAGGTCCTCGCGGGGGAGATGGGTGTGCTTGGCGGAGATTTCGAGCGCGCCGGCAGCGCTGGTTACTTCGCACAGCACCAGATGGAGACACTGGATGCAGGGAAGTCCGCCCTGGCAAACCTGCTGGCCGCCCCCGGAGATGCGATGAGCAATCAGGCAGCGCGTGACTACCTGGGTGGCTGGGGATTCGGCAGCGATTTGGCGATGCGTCCGGCGGCGACACTTTCCGGCGGCGAGAGAGCACGCCTCGTGCTCGCCCTGATCGCCCGCTCGAAGCCCGCCGTCCTCCTACTCGACGAACCGACCAATCACCTGGACCTCGACATGCGCGAAGCCCTCGCCGTCGCGCTCCAGGAATACGACGGCGCGCTGCTCCTGGTGTCCCACGACTGCCACCTGCTACGGGAGTGCGTGGACGACCTGTGGCTCGTGGCTAACGGAACGGTGACGCGATTCGAGAACGACATCGACGCTTACGCCGAGATGCGCAAACGTCCCGAACCCAAACGGCAGGAGGATCGGAAACGGGCGCTACGACGCAAGCGGGCCGAAAGGCGCGAAGCGTCGCGGCCCCTGCGGCAGCGACGGGACGCACTCGAGCGCGACATGGAGCGGTGCGGAGAGGAACTCGACGAACTCAACACTGTGCTGGGCGCCAGTGCCACCTACGAACTTGCCTCGCCGGAGCGCATCAGCGAGATGCTGGCCCGGCGAGGCAGAGTGAGAAAGGAACTGGCCGAGGCGGAGACCGCCTGGCTCGAAGTCCAGGAGCGGATCGAGGAGGCGGAAGCCGAGTAGACCTCCGCCTGATTCGGGCTACCCTCCGGCTTTACCGGTGAATTCGATCGACTTGCGCACTTTCACGCCCTTGATCGGTTCGATGGTCAGCGTCTTGCGCTTGGCATTCCTTCGTACGACCACCTTGACCGGCTCCTCGGCTTCCGCAACGGCCATGTAGGCGGCTTCGGCGTCGGCTACGTCGTCTTCTCCTACCCGTTGCACGATATCGCCTGGCAGCAAACTGCTACCGTCCTCAGCCGTCAGCACGAGCACCCCACTATCCACACCGAAGTAAGCCCCCAGCGTTTCGCCGATATCGACGAGCCTGAAACCGAATGCCTGCTCGTGGCGACGTTCGTTCCACCCCGACCAGATGTTCGAGGGAGACGCAAAGGACGTAAAGGGAATGGGTTGCGTATTCAGGACATGAGCCCTGATCATGCCCATCTGCGGCGCCACGTCCACCGTCATCGTCTCGCCATCACGCAACAGTTCCACTTCGACCGTTTCGTCTTTCCCGACACGGTCCAGCGCCTCATGCAGCAGCACGATTGGCGTCTGCGAACCGGTGAGGCGGGCGCTGTTGACGCGGATCACAAGATCCTCTGGTCTGATCCCGGCATCTTCGGCACCACCGCCCGGCGTGACGCTGGCTACCCGAACACCCTCTTCGTCCTGGGTCGCGATCACGATGCCGAGGAACGGCCGGTCGGACCACGCCTTCACATCGAACTCGCCCACATACTCATTGACGTGCTCGGCGAACTTCCCAGCCGCCTGATCGAGCATCTCCCGAGCCTTTTCCAACCTGTCCTCAACCGACTCGTCTGCCTGGGGCGTCTTGGCAGACACCGTGACTGCGGCGAAAACGCATACCAGGGGTATCGTCCATCTCTTCATTGTGTACCTCTCAAACTTCAACATTAAAACGCTGCCCTTAAGATTGCGGCGCCCCGATCCTGTGATTCGACCTCCACCAGGCTCTGCAGGAGCACGACCCGCTGATGTAACAGGCGTGCCCGCTCATCACTGTCGTCCACGTCCTGCAAGTACATGGCGTTGAGCGCGCCATCGACATCCGCGATGCGGTAGGCGAGGACGCGGCCCGTATCGCCGTACGCGCCGTGGAATGGCATCGATCGCAGACGTTCCTCAAGCATCTGCGACTCGGCGATCAGGTCCGTTATCGATGCCTGCGCCGCAAGCACTTCGTAGTCGACGTCGCCTGCGTGCTCTGAGCGCTCGCCCATGAGAACCGAAAACGCCACGGCGGCAACCAAACACGCAGCCAGTGCCAGCGGCCCTTTCGACGCCGTCCTCGGCTGTCGCTGCGCCGAGATCGCCACGACGCGATCCCCGAGGCCCGGCGGCGGATCAAGGTCCGGCAGCGCTCTGATTTCATCCCGCAGTGCTTGATCTTCCTTTTCGTTCATCAGTTGGTCCGCGATTCCCTCAGCCGCTGATAGCCGCGCGCGAGTTGTGACTTGGAATAACTCGCCGTACGTCCGAACAGACGGCCGATCTCCTTGTGTGTATAGCCTTCGACATCATGCAGCCAGATCACGGCCCTCGCCTTCGGCGGCAACCTGTCAAGCGCACGCTCGAGATCCGTGGCGCGTTCGACCGTTGCCTCGTCCGAGCGCACCGGATCGGCATCCGAGCGCGGGACCACCCGCCACCGGGTCCAGGGGGATCGCAACCGCATCAGGCAGTGATTGATGGCGATCCGGCGCACCCAGGCGCCGAGCGCACCTTCCTGATCGAGGGTCCCTGCCTTGGTCAGGACGTCTACGAAGGTGTCCTGCGTCGCATCTTCAGCGAGGCCCGGATCGCCCAGCATCCGCCGCGCCGTCGTATAGACCATCCGCGAATACGACCGGTAGACCCACTCCTGGGCTGACCGATCACCGCGCTTCAGGCGCTCGAAGATATCGGCGGATGTGGCGCCGTTGGCCTGTTGCTCGAATCGAAGCATATGTCTTTAGATGCACGAGGCCGCCAAAAGGTCGCAGCCCGACGACACGCGGCGACAGTGGCCGCAGGATCGTGTAGCGTTGATCCTCAAGCCTGCGCTGGCCTGGCCGCGGTACGCTCCGCACCGCAGGCACCAGCCGCTTCCCGACTCAACACCAGTCGCATGTTGTCTTCCGCTCGCAGTCTCCTCCCGCCGATTCGAACCTCTGCCGCTACGTCAATCTTCGGCGCCGCCCTGCTGCTGATCCCGCTACGTTCGGCGTTTACGGCGGACGCGGACACCGCGGCGGGCGCCATTCAGCGTCCAGCCGTCCCCGCCGAAAACAGCAATCTGATCCAGCGGCTGGAGCGGACCAGTCTGCTTAACGGCGACGAGGTGGTCGATCGGCTGGCTCTCCTGGGAGACGGGGACGAGGCTTTCCGGGAAACGGGCGGGTTCCTGACGCCCAACCCCTACGAGCCGCAATACCGCGAGTCCGGCGCCAGCCTGGCAACGCTTCGATATCCCTTGCCGCGGCACCCGCAGAACCACGAACTGGACGAGCGCCGCAGCACGTTCGTTTTCTACGGCCAGGAGCCCGTCCTCCGCTGGTATTCGTCCCTGGGATCGAACACCGAGGTCTGCGGCGTCCAGTTTGTTGACGCCGATCGGGTGGACTACCGGCTCCGCACGTTTCATGACCGGGAGGCAGCCATGCACGCCGGTTACGTCGTGACGCACAGCCATCACTGCGGCACGTGTTCCTCCCTGCGCGACCTCGCGGTCTACCTGGCGAAACCGGATCTGACTTCGCCGGCGCGAACGTGCGCGCGGCGATGGACGGCGGCGGGCGTCAAAGCGTGCCTTATGGAGGAGGTCGGTTTCGAGGAGCGCTGCGCCGAGACCTGGGCCTACAACGTGATCCACACCCGCCGCCGATGTTCGGGGACCTGCGTCCGGCACTACGGTCTTTGGGACGTACTGACGAACAACATGGGCGACACCCACAACGACGAGCGGGGGAATCTGAACCCGTGTCTTGCCTGCGACGAGTTTGCCTCGGGTCCAGGCTTCCAGTACGCGGCGGGACGGACACGCCGGACGTCCGGCCTCAGGTCAGCAATCCGCAGGCCTATTGAGGAGATCTACAACGTCGATCACCGCCTGTACCTCGAGTAGAACACGCTACCGAAGGGCCAGCGTGCCCATCGTTCGCTTTGCTGATAGGGTTGTTCCGTTCCGTCGACTTCACAAGACCATGACCATTAACGAAATTGCAGACGACATGAGCCAGAAGGCAGGCTCGCTCGACCCGCTCGGCAAGACCTTGCTGTTTTGCCTGGACGACGAGGAGATGCTGATCGACGGAACCGGCGATGCGAACGTCGTTTCGATTGTCTCAGGGCAGGAGGTCGAAGCTGACTGTACCGTGCGCATGTCGCTAGACACCTGGGGCAAGCTCCAGCGCGCCGAGATCAAGCCGTTCATGGCCGTGGCGTCGGGGAAGATCAAGGCGAAAGGCGACATGTCGATCGCCGCCAAGCTCAAGAAGCTGACCTGAGTGACCGAAGCGTCGATCCGGCTCGGCCGTCCGGCCGCGTTCCGGGCGGCCAACGCGACCGGTTCTCTGCTGCAGCAGTGCGGCCTGTCCCTGGTTTCCCTGGATCCCGGCGCGATTCTGGACCGGGCCAGGCGGGTGAGCGAGTTTGCATTCAACGATCCTTTGGCGGAGGAAGGACTCAACCGGCTCGTCCGTTCGTTCGAGTCCGAGGCGCACCTGAGCCTGTTCGGAAGATTCGCGATACGCCGCATGCTGCAGCGGGCTGCCGAGTCCCGCTTTCGCGTCGAGCGCGCGTTCGCGGACCACCCGGAGATCGCGGGCGAGGAGATCCGCGACCCGGTGTTCATACTTGGCGCGCCACGGAGCGGAACGACGATCCTGCATGCCCTGCTTCATCTCGACCGAGACCACCGGGCGCCCCTGTCCTGGGAGTGTCTGCTCCCCTATCCCGCGCCCCGGCCGGCGGACTACGAAGACAACACTCGGATCGATACGGTGCGCCGGGAGTTCGAGCGGATCTTTCGGCTGGTGCCCGACTTCAGGAAGAAGCACTACATGACAGCGGACTCGCCCCAGGAGTGCCTCGCCATCACCGCCCTCAACTTCACCAGCTTCCAGTTCCTGGCCCAGGCGTACCTGCCCGCCTACCACGAGTGGTTCGCGCATGCCGACCAGGTGCGAAACCTGCAGTGGCACCGGCGCCTTCTGCAGTTCCTTCAGTCTGGTGGCGTGCGCAGACCGCGTTGGCTGCTCAAATCGCCGGTGCACATCATGCGCCTGGGCGCGCTGTTCGAGGTGTATCCGGATGCGAAGGTGATCGTTACGCACCGCGACCCGGAATACATCGTTCCGTCGACGGCGAGCATCATCTCGTCCATGCGCTCGCTGTATTCGGACCACGAGGACACCACCCGGACCGGCCACGAGCAACTGCGGATCTGGGCCGACTACTTCAATCAGTTCCTGCGTGACCGCCAGCGACTCGCCCGGGAGTCGCAGATCGTCGATGTCCTGTTCGACGACTTCGTTCGCAACCAGATGGGTGTAGTCGAGTCCGTCTACGACCGGTTCGGCTGGGAGTTGCACGCGGATGACCGTGGCAGCATGGAGCGTTTTCTTCGCAACGAGCCCCGGGGAAAGCACGGTGTCCACGAGTACTCCCTGGCACAGATCGGCCTCACGGAGGCCGATCTCGACCGCGAGTACGCCGACTACCGGGACTTCCTCAAGTCCCTCGAACGAAACTAGACCGCATGGACGGAGGGAAGATGGAAAGCAGACAGGCGCTGGACGAGTTCCTGGACGTGATCCGCAACGCGGACCAGACCTTCCTGGACCCGGAGAAGGAACTCGACGGGCAGGGCAAGGTGGACGGCTATCACCATTTCTTCCACCTGCTGCAGGTCGCAGTGGACTTCTACCTGCACAACGATCCGCTGCGGCCCCAGCTCATGCCGCTGGCGGACCGCAACCGCAAGCTCTACGGCGACAACGTCGACGCCGTCTATTACTTCAGCCAGGTGCGCGGCGACCAGAAGTACGTCATCAGCGGACAGCGGTTCGACAGTTGCTACCTCAGCTTCTCCCTGTACGGCGGCGATCCGAACGGCGAACTGGCGGACCGCGTCTCCCTCAACGTCAACCACCGCGACATGGAATTCGCGGAGGACGGGACCTTCGAGATCCGGCTGACGCCTGAGCCGAAGGGTGTCAACGAGTTTCGAATCGACCGGGACTCCGTGAGCCTGTTCACCCGCGAGTACTTCTTCGACCGCCCGGCTTCGCGGGAAAGCACGCTCCACATCCGCAACGCCTCACCGCAGCCCGCCCGGTTGCCGCTAGACGATGCCGAGCTCGCACGGCGAATCCGCAGCATGGCGATGTTCTTCCAGTGCACGACATGGATCGCCCCGTTGCCGGTCGAGTTCCCGATCAACGAGTTCTGTACCCCGTTCGAGTTCGATGCGAACCAGGGCGGATGGGGAACGGTGGACAACATCTACTGCTTCTCCCGGTTCCGGCTTCGCGAGGACCAGTACCTGAAGATCAGCTTTCGCTCGCCGGAGGCCTGCTACTGGGGGGTGCAGACATGGAACTACCTGATGCAATCCACCAACTATGAAGACTTCCCCGTCTGCATCAACAAGGCGAACGCAGTCCCGGAACCCGACGGCCGGTACGAGATCTACCTGAGCCACCGCCCGGCGCCGCGCAACTGGATCAGCACTGCCGGATACAACGAGGGCGTTCTATTCGCGCGCTGGCTCCTGGCCGAGGCGTTGCCGGAGACGCCGGAGACGGAAGTCGGTAGCTGGTAGCGGTCTCGCTTTGCGCTAACGCGGGTTGTCGTAGATCGAGGCTTCTGATTTCGATTCTTCGCTGATCTTCCGACCTAGTGACGGGTAGATCGGAATGTCCTCGTCCGCGAGCGACGCCATGACCTTCTTCCGTGCCATCGCCGCTTCGATGTAGGGAGCGAGTTCCTCCATCTTGCTGCGCTCGCGTTCATCCTCGCGCTCCTTGAACTCCGGCATGACTTCCGTCCCGAACACCTCCAGCGACTCGCAGATATGGTCGTGGCGGTTCCGGCCGGCCTGCTGGATGAACGTGACCTGGTCCACGCCGCAGGCCTCGAACTTGCGCAGATGCGCGCGCAGATCGTCCGGCGTCCCGATTCCGCCCTGGCTTCCCGATAGCGCCCGGGTGATGTCGATCTGCTCCGGCTCCGCGTCCTGCAATGCCTCGAACTGTTTCCACAGGTCGGTGCGGCCGGGCTGGTGCTCACCGAAGGCGTAGAGGCTGCCGAGTGCGAAACCGAAAAACTTGAACCCGTCGAGGCCCCGGTCGATCGCCGTCTGGCGGTCGTGGTGGCACGAAAAGCTCGACACCATGCAAATGTTGGGGTTGACGGCATGGCCGATGGGCACGCACTCCTCGCTCTTGATGATCCGGTAGTACTCCTCGACCCACTCCGTCGCTTCTTCCGGGTCCACGAACGCGAACGTCAGGGCGCCCATGCCGAGCCGCGCCGCGAGACGAATGGTGTCCCGCTGGGAACACGCCACCCACAGCGGCGGGTGCGGCCGCTGCACCGGCTTCGGCACGATGTTCCGGCACGGCATCTCGAAGTACTTCCCCTTGTAGCCGGGGTAGGGGTCCATCGCGAGCATGTTGCAGATCTGCTCCACCGCTTCGAGATAGATCTCACGCTTCTTCTCTACCGGGATGCGAAATCCGCCCAGTTCGAGTTCCGCCGACGATTCGCCGGTGCCGAAATCCACCCGTCCATTTGAAACGAGGTCGAGCGTCGCGATCACTTCAGCCGTGCGCGCCGGATGGTTGTACTGCGGGATGACCTGGCGAATTCCCTGGCCCAGCCGGATGTTGCTGGTGCGCTGCGAACAGGCGGCGAGAAACACCTCCGGCGCCGACGAGTGGGAGTACTCCTCCAGGAAGTGATGCTCCACCTCCCACGCGAAGTCGATGCCGAGGCGATCCGCGAGTTCCACCTGGTCCAGCGCCTCGTTGAAGAGCTCCTGTTCGGACCCGTCGCTCCAGGGCCGCGGCAGTTGATGTTCGTAGAAGATCCCGAATTTCATCTCATTACCGTTCGAACCTCGTTGGCCATGCCGGTGCCGGCACAGCGCGCCAAGTCAAAAACAGAAGCCCGCCCAAAAGCAAGAGCGGCACCGCGGCTTTCGCCGCGGGCCGCTCCCTCCAGACTGAGGAGGGGACGGACGCCGAGCAGCGTGGGGGAGGCCAATCACTCCGGGCGGCGGACCTGTTCGGAACCCTTACGAGATCCGTCAGGGACCGTTGGAGAAGCCCGCCCGGCCGATCTGTCGCGAACATCCGCGTCCGTCCCAAGGCTATAGACCACGAAAATGCGAGATCGTGCGGGGCCGGCATCCACTTCGGTAAACTCGACGTATCGAACCGCCTTGAGGAGGAATCGCTTTGGCTCCCAGCTTTCCGACAACGCGGATGCGGCGAAACCGGCGCGATGCGTTTTCACGGCGGCTGACGCGGGAAACGGAACTCACGACCAGCGACCTGATCTATCCCGTCTTTGTCATCGAAGGCGAAAACGCACGCGAACCTGTCGCCTCGATGCCCGGGATCGATCGCCTCAGCATCGATCAGCTCGTGGGCGACGTCGAACTGTTCGCCGAACTGGAACTCCCCGCCATCGCGCTGTTTCCGAACATTTCCGATGAACTGAAGACCGCCGATGGACGCGAGGCGTGCAATCCCGACGGCCTGATCCCCCGGGCCGTCGCCGCCGTGAAGGCGCGGGTGCCCGAACTCGGCGTCGTGACCGACGCCGCCCTTGACCCGTATACCAGCCACGGTCATGACGGCCTGATCGATGACGACGGCTACGTACTGAATGACGAGTCCGTCGAGGTGCTCTGCGAGCAGGCGCAGGTATGCGCGAACGCGGGCGCCGACGTGATCGCGCCGTCCGACATGATGGACGGCCGCGTCGGTGCGATACGCGAACGGCTCGATACCGGAGGTTTCATCCACACCCGCATCATGGCGTATTCGGCGAAATACGCATCCGGCTACTACGGGCCGTTCCGCGACGCCGTTGGGTCCGCCTCGAGCCTAAAGGGCGACAAGGCCACCTACCAGATGGATCCCGCGAACAGCGACGAGGCGCTGCGTGAGATCGCCCTCGATATCGACGAAGGCGCCGACATGGTCATGGTCAAGCCCGGCATGCCGTACCTCGACATCATTCGCCGCGTCAAGGACCGCTTCGGCGTACCCACCTTCGCCTACCAGGTGAGTGGCGAGTACGCCATGCACATGGCGGCCATCGCCAACGGCTGGCTCGACGAGCGGGTCATCCTGGAATCCCTGCTGTGCCTGAAACGCGCCGGCGCCGACGGAATCCTCACGTATTTCGGCAAGCGGATCGCTGAAGGTATGCAAGGCAGGTGATAGACTTCCCGCAACGTCAAGGGAGAGCCGTAAATGAACCACGTCACCGACGAATCATTCGAAGCCGAAGTGCTCCAGGCGGATCGGCCAGTGCTCGTCGACTACTGGGCCGAATGGTGCGGGCCATGCAAGATGATCGCCCCGATCCTGGAGGAGATCGCTGACGAATACGCCGACCGGGTCAAGGTCTGCAAGCTCGATATCGACGCTAACGCCCAGACGCCTCCAAAGTACGGCATCCGTGGCATACCGACGCTGATGCTGTTCCGCAACGGCACGGTTGAGGCAACCAAGGTTGGAGCCTTGTCGAAGTCGCAACTCGCCGCATTTCTGGACAGCAACATCTAGAGCCGGGCGGGGGACCAGCCACCCGTCGGATTCACCTTTCTCTTCCGTCTGACGGGCTGTTCAGGCGACGGTTTCCTGACGTATCGGATGACTTGCCGCGACCCGGACAGTTTTGCTATTAATGCGTTTCCCGCCGTCGGGAACTTCCCGATTTCACTAGGGGCCTGGGCTGTAGAACGGCACGCCAGTGCCGTTCTAAGCGCGGGGCAGTAGGTGGGCTTGGGCGGGGGTGAAACACGGCGCACCCGAAGGGCGACGGGTTTCATGGCGCTAAACTAATTTGGAATTGCGCTAGACGCCGCCGGTAACGGTGGTATATTGCGCGTGTTCGGCGATCCGCCGATCCTTCCCGAAGCTTCGCCGGATTACCTCAACCCCCGCTCGCAGCGCGCGCTTTCCGACCCTGCGGCGCTTTCCGCCAAACGAATCGATACCATGAACCATGAATCTCACTGACCTCAAAACCAAACCCGTCCCCGAACTGGTCGACATGGCCCGGGAAATCGGCCTTGAGAACCTCGCGCGGCTGCGCAAACAGGAGGTGATTGCCGCAATCCTGCGAAGGGTCGCCAAGAACGGCGAGGACATCTACGGAGAAGGTGTGCTCGAAATCCTCCAGGACGGGTTCGGCTTCCTGCGCTCACCGGGCAGTTCGTACCTGGCCGGGCCCGACGACATCTACGTCTCTCCGAGCCAGATCCGGCGTTTCAACCTCCGCACCGGCGACAGCATCTCCGGAAAGATCCGCCCGCCGAAGGACCGCGAGCACTTCGCCCTGCTCAAGGTGGACAAGATCAACATGGGCGAGCCGAACAACCGGACGCACAAGATCCTGTTCGAGAACCTCACCGCGCTGTTCCCGGACGAGCGGTTCATGCTCGAACGCGGCAACGGCAGTACGGCCGACCTGATCGCCCGCATCATCGACCTGATCGCGCCGCTCGGCAAAGGCCAGCGGGGTCTCATCGTGTCGCCGCCGAAGGCCGGCAAGACGATCATTCTGCAGAACGTCGCCCAGTCCATCTGCGCCAACAACCCCGAGGCCATCGTTATCGTCCTGCTGATCGACGAACGTCCGGAAGAGGTCACCGACATGGAACGCACGGTGGTCGACGCCGAGGTGGTGGCGAGCACCTTCGACGAACCGCCGTCGCGTCACGTGCAGGTGGCGGAAATGGTCATCGAGAAGGCCAAGCGCCTGGTCGAGCACAAGAAGGACGTGGTCATTCTGCTCGACTCCATCACGCGCCTGGCGCGCGCCTACAACACCATCGTCCCGTCCTCGGGCAAGGTGCTGACCGGCGGCGTCGATGCCCACGCCCTCGAACGCCCAAAGCGCTTTTTCGGCGCTGCGCGCAACGTCGAGGAAGGCGGCAGCCTGTCCATCATCGCGACTGCGCTGATCGACACCGGCTCCAAGATGGACGAGGTGATCTACGAGGAATTCAAGGGCACAGGCAACATGGAACTGCATCTTGAGCGCAAGATCGCCGAGAAGCGCATCTACCCCGCCATCAACATCCGGCGGTCTTCCACCCGCCAGGAAGAACGGCTGCTGCCGCCCGACGAACTGCAACGCGTCTGGATCCTCCGCAAGCTGCTGCACGACATGGACGACGTCGCCGCCATCGAGTTCCTGGTCGACAAGCTGAAGGACACGAAGACCAACGCCGAGTTCTTCATGCAGATGCGAGGCGGTCGCTAGCAACGACGGCGAAACAGCCGGCGGCGCCGATCGGATTCAGGCGGGGGCAGGACAGGACGGACACCCGCCAGCGCCGAGGACTACCTTCCACTAGAACGTGTCCGGCCAGTAGCTGCGGCGGCGTGCCGAAATCGCCTGTCGAGGCCAGCGAATTGAAATTGGTTTGCGTCGGTAACACCAACCTGCCGCCTTTCGGCGCGTCCGGATTGACATAGTCGAAATGCTGGAAGTCAGCGGGATACTTGAGATCGTGGTAGAAAGCGATACCGTGCCGGAATTCCAGCGAGTCGAGGAATTCATTGGCGAACACGCCATTGTGCGCGAACAAGACTGCCGCGACTACGGCAAGCTCGCTCTTCAGCGTGTCGGGAAACCAGTTCCGGGAACCAAGCAATAGCCCATCACTCTGTCGATTCCGCGCCACTAGCGCCATGAAACCCGTGGCCCTGACGGGCGCCGTGCTTCACCCCGCCCAAGCCCTCTGTCTCACCCTTCCCACCCGTCCCGGGTCCTGCGCCTTGATCGGCACTTCGTGCCGTTCTAACGGCGCAAGCCCCTAGTCGGGGGGTCTCGCCGTTGCGCTTAACTCGACGTAACGTTTCGCCTTGGCCCACTCCTCGTTGAGGAGGCTTAGCCGTACCAGCGTCTGGAGCAATACCGGGTCGCGCGGTGTGTGTTCCAGCCATTTTTCCGCGGTGGCAAGCTGTTCGCCGGGGTGTCCCGACCAGATTTCGCCGTACAGTTGGATCAGCCGATCATCCGGATTCCTTTCGATGGCTCGCCTGAGTATGCGTACTGCCACGTCCGCCTCTCCGACCGCGTCCAGGCACTGGGCATAACGCACGGCTACGGCACCGGTCCGTTTCAGTCGTCGCGGGATCTCACGCCACGTTTCCCGCACATTCTGCGCTGCATCGGCGCTTGTGGAACTCGCTTCGAGCCGCCCGCACCAGGCACGCTGAAGCGACTGTTCGAGGTCCGACGGATCCACCGCCTTGGCCTTGCCGATCACCGGTGCAAGTTCCACAACCGCATCCCAGTCTCCAAGTTCCTCGTGGCATGCCAACAGCATGGACAGCACCCTGGGATGACGGGGCGACGCTTCGTTGAGTCCTTCCAGCGTTTCAAGACATTCCTGCATCTGGCCGTGTTCGGCAAGGAATCGCGCGCGGGTCAGTCCGGCCGCGAGTGACGCGCCGGACGCCGCACCGCCAGCGAGGTCGAGGAGCCGGTCCCGTTCGTCGGCATCCTTGAGTTCGTGCGCCGCGCGTGCCGCCCCGAGATAGTTGACGATAGGCGTCGGCGCGCTCGACGCAACCTCCGTCAACGCTTTCCGGGCATCTGCCCAACGACCTTCGAGAATGTGCAGGACGCCCTGTTCAGTGCGTTGATTCGCGGTCGTCTCGCGACGCTTCTGCCTCCAGTTTGCGAAGTCCGCGCCACCGCGCAAAAGGCGCCGCGCGAGCGCGAAAAGCAGGCGCGCCAGAACCCAGAGCAGCACCAGGGCAATGAGCGCGAACCAGACGCTCGTCTCGAACGCGGCCTTGTCGTACGCGATCAGCACATAGCCCGCGTCCTTCAACATCAGGGAACCGAGCAGGCCCCCGATGATCACGGCAGCGACCGCGTAGACGAGGGTGCGGACTTTCATTCGGTCTGCCCTTCGCCGGGCGGCTGCGAGTCCGCCGGGCGCCTCTGAAGTTCGAGCAGGCGGCTGAGCGATCTAGAAATGTCGGGCAGGCTTTGCTCGATGTCGAGGTCTGCGAGCCTGTCCAGGTCCTGCGCGATCCGCTGCATCGCTGCGTTTTCGGGGTCGACATATTCGTCGAGCCACTGGCGGGCAGAACTCAGACTGGTCGCGAACAGCGTCTGATCGCCTCTCAGCATGGCGAGTTGCGCGCGCTCCAGGGCGAGTCTCAGGTTGAGTTCAAGATAGATCGCTTCCTCGGGACGTATCAGCGGGCGCGGCGCAATACTGTCCCGAGTCCGAAACTCGAAGAGGCCATAGAACCGGTCCTGCAGCGCCTTGCCAAAGGACTCGGATTCCTCGCCCGGCGCTTCTGGCTCCTGGTCGGCGGCCGGCTCCGGCGTTGACCCGATCTCGCGGAATATCCTTCCCGGGGCATCGGTGCTTCCACTCCCCGACGCGCCCGTTGCATCCGTTGCGCTGAAGTACTCCGGCTGCTTCAAAGGCAGACCCCCCAACGCGTCCTTCATGGCTTCCAGGGTAAGGAAGATGCTCTCAGCATTGGCGGTCTTGGTGTTGGCGAGCGCCATGCGTTCCTCCGCGAGGATCGCGCGGATCTCGTGCAGCGCGTAGTCGTCCAGTTCTTCGAGGATCGCATCGGCCGCGGCCAGCATCTGGTCTGCTGCGCGGGTGTCGCGCTCCATGAGCAAGCGATTGTTGGCGATCCGGAGCAGGTACTCGACTTCCGCGAGCCTCCACGCCCCGGGATCGGGAGGCCCGTCGGCACGGCGTTCCGCGGACAACTCGGCTCGCACCTGCTCTAGCGACGCGCTGTTTTCGGCCAGCGCCCCGGTGAGATCCGCGATCTTTTCCTGCAACGCGTCCGAACCGCTCTGCGCCATCCCGCGCGCCTGGGCCACTTCGCGTTCGAGCCGCGCGATGTCGTCCGCCAGCCGGGGTGCGACGCCGCCGCTTCCTGCAATGCCTTCCACGCGCCAATAGAGGTACCCCGCTGCTGCCAGGCTCACCAGCGATAGCAATGCGACGAGGGCTGTCCCGAAACCTCGGGACTTTCCTGGTTCGGACGCCGGCGGGTCGTCGCCCGGCGGATGGTCCGTGGTTTCCTCTTGTTCGGACATTGCCAACTCCGAGGCCAAGACGTTCCTAATGCGCGATTCGACGAACCGCCGCCACTACGGCTTCGTCTCCAGCGCCCTCGGTCACGAAGACGCGAGTAAAGCCAAGCGCTCTCGCCGACTCCGCCACGCGCTCGGACGGTACCAGCATCGCAACGTTCGCGCTGCGCGAGGAACTAAACCACATGTCCGCGACGACCCGCAACGCGGCCTCGCTGCTACCGACGATAGCGTCGATGACTTCCGACGGATTCAGCGTACCCGGTCTAGTGACCCGCCGGTACAGACACCACTTCACTGCCGGAATGCCGCGATCCGCCAGCCACTGTTCAAGGAGTCCGCGACCGCCTTCGCCCGCCGCGATCAGAAGGCTCTGCGGCGGATCGGCCGCGAGCGAAGCGATGATTCCTTCGGAAGACGACCGGTCCGGCGTGCGGGCATCGATGCCGTGACGTTCGAGGGCCCGCCGCGTGGTCTTCCCGATGGCCATTGCCGGCGTCTCATTCCAGCCATTGCGGACCGCGGATTCCACCGCATGACCCGACAGAAAGACCGTGAGCGCGAACTGGCCCGCCGGCGGCGGGTCGGAGATGGGTTCGATCTCGAGCACGGGACGCACCCACGCTTCGAAACCCGCGTCGACAAGGCGCGAGCCCAGGCGGCTCGCGCCCGGCTCCGTCCGTGTCACCCACACACGCATGCTAGCCGAGCAGTGCTTCAGCACCCATTGCGTACAGTGCGGCCGCCGCGCGTTCGCCCAGCGCCACCGGATCATCACCGGTTTCCGATACCCGCAGCACGTGCTCGCCACTCTCATCGCCCAACAGCGCCGTCAACGCTAGGGCGGATCCGCAGCTTTCCGCGTAGGCGCCGAGAGGCGTGGCACAGTCCGCGCCCAGCGCGCGCACCACGGCGCGCTCGGCCAGAACATTCTTCTCGACCAGCGGGTCCACGATGACCGTCAACTGCTCCCGGACATCGCCGCGGTCCGTCGCATACTCCACCGCGAGCGCCCCCTGTCCCGGGGCCGGCAGGCTGAGATCGACGGCGAGGCGCTGGCTGATGCGGTCGCCCAGCCCAAGACGGTCGAGTCCGGCACACGCCAGGACGAGCGCATCGACCTCCCCATCGTCCAGTTTCCTGAGACGCGTCCCGACGTTGCCGCGCATGTCCATCATGGTGAGATCGGGACGCACGAAACGGAGTTGCATTCGTCGCCGCAGGCTCGAAGAGCCGATGCGTGCGCCTTCGGGCAACGCATCGAACGTGAGACCGCCCGACACCAATGCATCCCGGACATCTGCTCGCGAGCCAACCGTGGTGACAGCCAAACCCTCCGGGAGGGCAACGGGAACGTCCTTCATGCTATGCACGGCGATGTCCGCGCGGCCGTCCAGCAGGGCGGTTTCGAGTTCCTTGACGAAGGCACCCTTGCCCGCAAATTTCGCGCCGGTCTGCCGGTCGCCCTGCGTCGTCATGGAGAGCAGTTCAAACGGCACGCCCGCCGCGTCCCGGAGCAGCGATCCCACCCGTTCCGCCTGGTATCGGGCTAGCGGGCTGTTGCGGGTCGCGATCCTGATGATGTTCATGGGCGGCGCCGGTTATACCACTACGACCATGGACGGCTCCATCGCACACGCAAACCTGTCGGCGCAGGCGATCACGGCTCACCTCAATTTGACAAGTGTTCGCTTTAGTGTAGGTTTAGCCCGACTTAGCTAGGTCGAGTGGCTGCGATGAAAGTAAACATGCACCAGGCAAAATCGCAGCTTTCCAGGCTGGGCAAGCTGGCATGGGAAGGGGAAGACATCGTGATCGCAAGGGCGGGCGATCCGTGGCTTCGCCTGATGCCCTATCGCGAACGCGGAAAAGAGCGAAAACTCGGCGGGCTGGAGGGAGAGATCTGGATGGCTCCCGACTTTGACGAGGAGGACGAGGAACTCATTGAAGCGATCGAGAACTCGAAGATCTTTCCGGACGCCGATTGACGATGCAGCGGCTATTGCTCGACACGCATGTGTTCCTCTGGTGCCTGTCGAACGTCTCCGAGCTGGCCGAAGCCACCCGGGCGCAAATCGCCGACCCGCGCAATGACGTCTTCGTGAGCGCCATCACCGGCTGGGAGATCGCCGTCAAGCGCGCGAAGGGGCGCCTCACTGCCCCGGACAACCTCGGGGCGCTGGTTGCCGAACGGGGATTCGTCGATCTTCCACTCACCTTTCATCACGCGGAGCAGGCAGGAAATCTCCCCATGCATCACCGGGATCCGTTCGACCGGTTTCTGATTGCCCAAGCCCAGGCCGAAGGGTTGGTCCTCGTCACGCGGGACGCCCGAATTCCCCTCTACGGTGTACGAACGCTCACGGCCTGAACGGCACTGCGTCCTGTGAAGGCAGTACCGCCAGGTAGCACATCGGTATAATCCGCGCCCCGAACTTCCCGACTGCCATACCGGGATCCGGCCCCCAATGACCGATAAAGACGATGACAGCCTGTTGCGCGGACGGTTTTCCGAACCCACGGACGACTTCGTCGCCCGCTTTACCGCCTCCGTTGGATTCGACCGGCGGCTATACCACTACGACATAGCAGGCTCCATCGCCCATGCACGGATGCTCGCGAAGATCGGCGTCCTGACCGAGGAAGAACGCGACGCGATCGTTGGTGGCCTCGAAACCATCCGCGCCGAGATCGAATCGGACGTATTCGAATGGTCCGATGCGCTGGAGGACATCCACATGCACATCGAGGCCCGGCTGACGGAGCTTGTCGGCGAAGCCGGCAAGAAGCTGCACACGGCCCGCTCGCGCAACGACCAGGTCGCCACCGACATACGCCTGTACCTGCGCGACGAATCCGACGCTATCGCGGACCTTCTGACTGGGGTCATGGCACGTATCGTCGACCTGGCAGAGAGGTACAGCGCCGATCCAATGCCAGGTTTCACGCACCTGCAGACCGCGCAACCGGTGACATTCGGCCACCACATGCTGGCCTGGTTCGAGATGGCCTACCGCGACCGGGAACGATTTCAGGCATGCCGCGCTCGCCTGAATGTCTCGCCGCTCGGCTCAGCCGCGCTCGCGGGAACGACATTTCGCATCGACCGCGCCGATACCGCGGAAGCACTGGGTTTCGACCGTATCGCCGCGAACTCTCTCGACGCCGTGAGCGACCGCGACTTCGCGATCGAGTTCTGCTCCTGTGCAGCCATCGCTGCCACGCACCTGTCGCGCTGGTGCGAGGAGATGGTGATCTGGACCTCGCAGCCGTTCGGCTTCGTGGCACTGCCGGACGGGTTCTGCACCGGATCCAGCATCATGCCGCAGAAGAAGAATCCCGACGTGCCCGAACTCGTACGCGGCAAGACCGGTCGCATCGTAGGCAACCTTACGAGCCTCCTGGTGCTGATGAAGGGCCAGCCGCTGGCCTACAACAGGGACAACCAGGAGGACAAGGAACCGCTCTTCGACACGGTCGATACGCTGAAAGACTGCCTGCGCGCCATCGGCGATATCGTCGCCGCCATGCAGCCGGATACCGCGCGCATGCGCGAGGCCGCGCGACTCGGGTTTGCCACGGCAACCGACCTGGCAGACTACCTCGTGAAGAAAGGACTGCCGTTCCGGGACGCCCATGAGGCAGTGGGTCGCGCCGTGCAGTACGCGCAGGAAAAAGGGTCCGCGCTCTCGGACCTGCCGGTGTCGGAATTGCGCGAATTCTCGGCCGAGATTGGCGAAGACGTGACGGATGTCCTGTCGCTCGAAGGCTCGCTGGCGGCACGGGACCACCCGGGCGGCACGGCCCCGAACCAGGTGGCGGCAGCGGTACGGGAAGCACGGGAGCGCCTCGGGAACGCCTGATCCATCCACGCCGAGGTCATCGGACTTTTCGGCCGGTTTATACTGCCGCCGCCAACCCAAGAGGACATCCATGCGCTGGGCCTTCGTTGCAGCGATGTGCATGATGGTCGCCATGTGCGGCCAGAAAGGTCCGCTGTACCTGCCCGAGGAGCAAGCACAGATCGCATGTTCAGTCGAACCGACAACGCACTGCACGTTGAAGACGTACGCCTGACCACCATCGCCGATGCGGTGGGAACGCCAGCGTACGTCTATTCCCAATCAGCCATTGAGGAACGGTATCGGCGCCTGGCCCAGGCGCTGGACGGCGCCAGCATCTGCTACTCGGTAAAGGCGAACAGCAACCTCGCCATCCTCAGGTTGATGGGAGGCCTCGGTGCCGGATTCGACATCGTCTCTGGCGGCGAGCTTGAACGCGTGCTGCTGGCCGGGGGCGATCCCGAACGCGTCATCTTTTCCGGCGTCGGCAAGTCCGTCGCCGAGATCGATTTCGCCATCAAGGCCGGCATCGGGTGTTTCAACGTCGAGAGCGTCCAGGAACTCGGCCGGCTCGAAGCGCGGGCCAGGTTGCTGTCGCGGGTCGCACCGGTTTCCGTGCGCGTGAATCCCGATGTGGACGCCCAGACGCATCCCTACATCTCCACCGGGCTGAAACAGAACAAGTTCGGCGTGCCCGAGAGCCAGGCGCTCGAGATGTATCGCCGCGCTCACGCGTCGGACGCGCTCGATGTGCGCGGGATCGACTGCCACATCGGTTCGCAGATCGAAGACTCCGCGCCCTACGTCGACGCGCAGGAGCGCCTGTTCCGCATCGTCGATACCCTGTCGAGCGAAGGGATCGACCTTGAGCACCTCAACCTCGGCGGCGGCTTCAGCATCCGCTACCGGGACGAAACCGACTTCGACCTTGAAGGATTCAGCCGAGACGTGGCGGCGCGGGTCGCAGCGCGCAGCATGACCCTGGTGATCGAACCGGGCCGCTATCTCGTCGCAGATGCGGGCGTATTGCTCACCCGCGTGGAGTACCTGAAGCCGGCCCCTGACGAGGGCTACCGCAATTTCGCGGTGGTCGACGCGGCCATGAACGACCTGATACGGCCGGCGCTATACCAGGCCTGGCACCGCGTCGAACCCGTGATCGCCTCCTCGGCGGCGCCTCGACGGTGGGATGTCGTCGGACCGGTGTGCGAGACCGGAGACTTTCTCGCGCTCGATCGCGACCTTGCGCTTGAAGAAGACGCGTTGCTCGCCATTTTCGGGGCAGGTGCATACGGAATGGTCCTCGCGTCCAACTACAACAGCCGTTCCCGGCCCCCCGAGGTGCTTGTCCACGGCGATGCATTCCGCGTCGTGCGGCGGCGCGAGACAGTGAGAGACCAACTGGTGGCAGAAAGCGAATAGCCATGAATACAGGAAGAACGATGATTGAAACCAGGCCACTCCTGTCAATCTTCCTGCCGGCGCTCCTCGTCGCGACGATGTCCGGCTGCGACACTTTCGATAACCCCTTGCATTGGGAAGAGACCCCGATGGCCGATGGCCTCGTCGGCACGTGGAAAGAAATCGAAGGACGGAACGCGGGACTGCACGCCAGGGTGTGGCGCGCCGACGACAAGACGTTGGGATTCGAGGTCACGTCTCCCGACAAGCCGCGCACGACCTTCCTCGCCAATGTCCTCACGTCAGACTCCGTGCATGTTCTGCAGGTGAGGATGGACTCGTACAAGGAGTTCGATGAAGACGGCGGGTCGCCAGAGGACCAGGCGACCGGGTTCTATTTCGTGCGGATCGCCCCCTCGGAACACGGTGTGAACATTCATGATCTCGACGTCGACACGATGGGGAGGGTGGCAGAAAAAGAACTCGCCGCGTCGGACGTGACTATCCCGGAAGAAGCCTATGCGCGGTGCCTTCGTGACTCCATTCGGGACCGCATCTGGAAGAGAGTCCTGCTCGCCGGGCTGCTGAGCGAGCAGGAGGCGGAGGCGATTCAACGGGAAAGCGCCAGGTTGCCTGAAGCCAGGGTCGATCCATACCCGGAAATGGCGCGCCTCAGGACCTGCGTGGCCCACCGTCTCCCAAGCGAATCACTGGAGCAACTCTTCCTCGAACACACGGACGAGGTTTTCTCGGGCGAGACCAGCGTGTTCGTCCGCGAATAGGCAGACCGAGGTGGGCAGCATTGTCGCCATCGGCGGCGGCGCCATCCGTACGTTGGCGACCGAGCCGCTCGACCACGAGATCGTCCGCCTCGCGGGCAAGTCCCGGCCGCACGCACTTCTGATCCCCACCGCCAGCAGCGACGACCCCGATTACACACCTGTGTTCGAGCGGGTATACGGCAGGCGACTTGGGTGTACGACGGACGTGCTCCACCTGCTCGGACGGAGGGCCGACCGGCAAGCCGTTCGCGACAAGATCGGCCGTGCCGACATCATCTACGTGGGCGGCGGCAATACGCTCATGATGATGCGCCGGTGGCGGCACCTCGGTGTCGATGCGCTATTGCGCGCAGCGTTCGACCGCGGGGTCGTCATGTGCGGCGTCAGCGCCGGCGCGATCTGCTGGTTCGAGCGCGGCCACAGCGACTCGATGGCGTTCTACAACGCGAACGACTGGCGCTACATCGCGGTGACCTGCCTCGGCTTCGTCAAGGGAATCGCGTGTCCCCACTACAACAGCCACACCAATGGCGTACCCCGGCGCGAGGACTTCCACCAGATGCTGAAACGGGTGAGGCAGCCGGGCCTCGCCATCGACAACAACTGCGCCGTCGCGTTCACCGATGGTGGCTTCCGCGTGTTGAGCACCAGGTGCCGCGCCAACGCGTATGCACTGTCGGTCGAGCGCGGGGAAATCACCCAGCGCAAGCTGCCCAAATCGACGCATTACATGCCCGTCGAGTCACTTCACATGAGGCGACACCGCTGACACCGCCCAGAGCTTCCGGGTTCAGGCGCGACAAGCGACTATAATTGGCGGATGAACCTCCGGTTCACGAAGATGCACGGCCTCGGCAATGACTTCATGGTCGTCGACCTGGTCACGCAGAACGTCAACCTCGATCTCAAGCTGGTCAGGAACTGGAGCGATCGCAGGACGGGCATCGGTTTCGATCAACTGCTGACGGTGCTGCCGCCGACAGTTCCCGACGCCGACTTCAAACTTCGCATATTCAACAGCGACGGCTCAGAAGCCGAACAGTGCGGCAATGGCGGGCGCTGCGTGGCGCAGTTTGTCAGGGACACCGCCCTCACCAAGAAAAGGGGACTCGCGCTGGATACGGCCGGCGGACGCATGCACACGCGCCTGCTCAGGAACGGCAACGTGCGGGTCGAGATGAATGTCCCCAGTCTCAAGGCGACCAAGGTACCGTTTCGGCCGGAACTCGCCACGAAGGAGGGTCCGGCCTTCCGGCTGGCGCTGGACGGTGCATCGGTGCAGTTCACGCCGGTCTCAATGGGCAATCCCCATGCGGTCATTATGGTGGACGATGTCGACAGGGCGCCGGTGGAATCCGTGGGCGCTGCCCTGCAGGCGTCAGACGCGTTCCCCGAAGGCGTCAACGTGGGATTCCTGCAGGCGATGAATCCGGAGAACGCGCGGCTGCGGGTGTTTGAACGCGGCGCCGGCGAGACCCGCGCTTGCGGCAGCGGAGCATGCGCGGCGATGGTCGCTGGCAACCTGCATGGATTGCTCGATCAGCGCGCCACCGTGTCGCTCCCAGGAGGCGATATCGAACTGGCCTGGCAGGGCGAGGGCAACCCGGTCGCGATGATCGGTCCAACGGCTACCGTTTACCGAGGACGTGTCCAGCTATGATGGTGGCGCCCGACAGGAAACACCCATGAAGCAAACGGACCGTGACGCAGCCGAATCCACCGGTCCCCTCGACGCCTACATCGGCTATCTCACCCATGAGAGACGCAGTTCGCCGCATACGATCAGTGCCTATCGGCGAGACCTGGAGGCGTTTCAGGCGAGCGCGGAAGTCGACGACTGGCTCACAGTCAGGCCGCACCATGTAAGCCAGTTTCTCGCACGGCTGCACGCCCGGGGACGCTCGCCCAGCACGATCGGCCGCGCCCTCTCCAGCGTGCGCAACTTCTACGCGTTTCTCGTGCGCCGCGGGTTCACCCAGACGAATCCCGCCGCAGGCATCACCGCGCCGAAAAAACGCAAGAAACTGCCCAAGACACTCGACATAGACAACGCGGCGAAGCTGTTCGATTCGAATCCAGAGTCCCGCCTCGACCGGCGCGACCGGGCCATGATCGAACTGTTCTACGGCAGCGGCATGCGTCTGGCCGAACTGGTTGATCTCGACCTCAAGGACCTCGATCTCGTCAACGGTTTCGCGACCGTCACCGGCAAGGGCAACAAGACCCGCGTCGTGCCGCTCGGATCGCATGCGATAGAGGCGGTTCAGAAGTGGCTCGATACCCGCCGCGGCGCCCGGGCATCCGATCCGCTCTTCACTGGGCGGGGCGACAACCGAATCAGTCCCCGCACGGTTCAGGCGCGGCTCAAGCGACTCTCCATGCACAATCTCGGGACAGATGTGCTCCATCCGCACCTGCTGCGTCACAGCTTCGCGAGCCACCTGCTCGAATCGAGCGGGGACGTGCGGGCGGTCCAGGAACTCCTTGGCCACGCCGACATCTCGACCACCCAGATCTACACGCACCTCGACTTCCAGCACCTCGCCAAGGTGTACGACGCTGCCCATCCGCGCGCCAAGCAGTCCAGATCGTGATCAGGCTCGTCACCTTCGATCTCGACAACACGCTTTGGGAAACGGACAACACGATCCGCCGGGCGGAATCCGAAATGCGCGCCGTGTTCAGCCGGCGGGTGCCGGACTTTTCGGATCGGTTTGACTTTCATGCGACCCAGGCGCTGCGCGAGCAGGTGATCGCGGACACGCCGGAGATCGCGCACGATGTTTCAAGATTGAGAACAGAGGTTCTGTTCCGCGCCGCGCGGGAGTGCGGCTGCAGCGAAGACGACGCCCGCGCCTACGCGGAAGAGGCCTTCGACGTATTCCTGGATGCCCGTCATCGCATCTCGTACCTGGATGGAGCGCTCGACCTGCTGAAGACCCTCAAGCCCCGCTACATCCTGGTCTCGCTCACCAATGGCAATGCCGATTTCCTGCGGCTTGGCCTCGACCGGTTCTTCTCGTTCGGCTTTACCGCCGCGGACGTGGGGGCCATGAAGCCGCATCGCGCGATGTTCGATGCCGCGCTTGAGCAAGCCGGAATCGCTGCGAGTAACGCTGTCCACGTAGGCGACCAGCCGATCGACGACGTGCAGGGCGCAAAAGACGTCGGCATGCACACGATCTGGTTCAACCCCCAAGGCGCGAAGGACCCCGTGGGCGCCAGTGCGCAGGTCAGCCGGCTACGGGAGATCCCGCGGGCCATCGCGCGGCTGGAAGACTGACAAACGGGCCCCAGCTCCGCGTCCGTGAGCACCCGGGCACGCCGCAAGATCGAAAGGTCCCAACCCGGCATCGACTCTCCCAGTCACATCGCCGGCACCCGCCGGCCGCGCCCCGTCTCAGGCCTGCATGTCCTCGAGTTCCACGCCCCTGGTCTCGTGCACGAGGAAGTACACGAACGCGATCGAGACGAAGGCCGCCGCCGCGTAGAGGCCGTAGGTCCCGCCGAGACCGATCGTCGCCAGGAGGACGGGGAACGTGAGGGTCACCCCGAAGTTCGCCAGCCATTGCGCCAGTCCGCTCACCGCGAGTCCGGATCCCCGCAGTTGATTGGGGAACATCTCCGACAGCATCACCCACATCACCGGGCCCCACGAAAAGTTGAAGATCACGACATAGGCGTTGGCGGCTATCAGCGCGGCGAGCCCCATCTGGTCCGATAGTTCGAGCGTGCCCCCGGCCGAAACCATTGCGCTACCGAAAACGACCACCAGCGTCGACAGGGTGACGGCCATGCCAATGCTGCCGAAGAGAAGGATCGGCTTGCGGCCGATGCGATCGATGAGAACCACCGTCGCGATGCAGGCCGCTATGCTGACCCCGCCCGAGAAGACGTTGATCAGGAGCGCATCGCTCTCGGCAAAACCGGCCGACTGCCACAGGACGGCACCGTAGTAGAAGACCACGTTGATGCCCACCAGTTGCTGGAACGTCGCGAGGGCGACCCCCACCCATACCAAGCGCTTGAGCCCGATCCGCCTGTCGACCACGTCCCGCAGGCTCGGCGCATGGTGGTCGCTGGCCAGCGAGTCGTAGATCTCCCGTTCCTTGGCCTCGGCCGCCGGTCCGAGCAGCCTGGTGAGCACCCGTAGGGCGCGGTCCCGCTGCCCGCTGGCGACGAGAAATCGGGGGCTTTCCGGGATGAAGAGCAACGTCACCAGGAAGATGGATGCGGGAACCATTTCCACCCAGAACATCCAGCGCCACGCTTCGAATCCCCAGGCGAGGTCGTTTATCGCACTGCCGGCGAATTGGGCGATCAGGTAGTTGCTGACGAAAGCGATGAAAAGGCCGGTGATGATCGCTATCTGCTGCAGGGTCGCGAGCGAACCCCGGTAGTGAGCTGGCGCGACTTCGCTGATGTAGGCAGGCGAGAGGATGCTCGAGGCGCCGACGGCGAGGCCGCCGAGGATCCGCCAGAAGACGAATTCAGCGGACGTCTCGGCGACGCCAGAGCCCCAGGCGCTGGCGACGAAAAACACGGCGGCCACGACGAGTATGTTGCGGCGTCCGAAACGGTCAGCCAGGTTGCCGGCGATGAAGGCGCCCGCTGCGCAGCCGAGCAGCATCGACGCGACGTTGAACCCGGTACCCACGCTGTCGGAGTCGAACGCGATGCGCAGGCCGTCCACAGTGCCATTGATCACGCCGCTGTCGAAGCCGAACAGGAACCCGCCAAGGGTGGCCACGACGGAGATCAGGACGATGAACGGGAGATTGCTGGTGTCGTTGCTCAAGGGCGGTTTCTCGGCGGGTTGCACGGTCACAGTATCGATTCCAAGGCCAGGGCGATGCCCAGAAAGGAAAAGAACCCGGCCACATGCTATTGCCTTGGCTTTGAAGTCATCAAGGGAGGGAAACCCCGATCTTCGCCTCAGCTCAAATGCCTTCCAGAAGGTGACGCAGAAAGTCGGTGTCGGCAGCCGTGAAGTGATCGCCTCGGTAAGGGTCTATAGCCAAGGGCTCGCGAACGGTACGCGCAATTGCCTACCAGGATTGCGGCTTCGCGCCATCGAACGCCGGTCAACGACTTCTTACACTGAACGCAACACCGCGCCATCCGACTGACCTGGCGACGTCGGCGGTGCATTCCCGCACGGCACCTCGCGGGCGGGATGTCTTTTCGACCGCTTGCAGGAAGTCATGGACAACGTCGTCAAGCTGCACGATACCTACGGGGACGCGTCGAAGTCCGCCAGGTACACCCGTATCCACACGCGCGCCCAAGACGGCATCGAAACTCCCGCCGTGACGATCGAGGCCCATCGGCCGGGAGGTGCGCCCGCATTCTCCCTCGTCGGCATGCCCCAGACGGCGGTTCGCGAAGCCCGGGACCGCGTCAAGAGCGCGCTCAAGACGACGCGGCTCGAGTTCCCGAGGGGACAGCTCGTGGTCAACCTTGCGCCTGCGGATCTCGCCAAACTGGGTGGCCGCTACGACCTCGCCATCGCCATGAGCATCCTGGCGGAAACAAACCAGGTGCCCGGCCGCCACCTCGAACACCTCGAATTCATCGGTGAACTGTCGCTCTACGGCGAGGTGCGGCGCGTCCGGGGTTGTTTCGGAGCGGCGCTCGCGGCTCAGAACGCCGGGCGCGGGCTCGTGTTTCCCTCGGCCAATGCAGCCGAGTTGGCCGGTCTCGTGGATACGCCGCTGTACCCGGTCGAATCCCTGGCCCACGCGGTGGCGATCACGCGAGCCGAAGACCCGGTTCCGTGGTCTCCACCTGAGCGAATCGCACCATCGCGCAGCGAGCGGATGTCGCTTGACGACGTCAAGGGTCAACTGGCCGCGAAACGCGCACTCGTGATCGCCGCGGCGGGCGGCCATCACCTCCTCATGCGCGGGCCGCCGGGCTGCGGAAAGACCATGCTAGCGAAACGCTTGGTCAACCTCATGCCCGCCCTGACGCGGGCGGAAGCGATCGAAGTCGCCAACGTCTACTCCGTGGCGGGCAGGGACCGTCCCTCCGGCGATTTACGACCGTTTCGCGACCCCCACCACACGGCCTCCACCGCTGCCCTCGTCGGCGGTGGCGCAACAGTGGCCCCTGGCGAGTTGACGCTGGCGCATCACGGTGTGCTGTTTCTCGACGAGTTGCCCGAGTTCCGGCGCGATGCCCTCGAAGCGCTGCGCGAGCCGCTGGAGTCGGCACAGGTCGTGATCGCACGCGTGCACCAGAAATGCCGGCTGCCAGCGAGCTTTCAGTTCGTCGCCGCCATGAATCCTTGCCCCTCTGGGTTTGTCTGCGACGAGAAAGACTGCCGCTGCACGCCGCAGCAGATTCACCGGTACCGCAGCCGTCTCTCGGGTCCCCTGCTGGACCGGATCGACCTCACGGTAGAGCTGGCGCCGGTCACGGAAGACGAACTGTGGAACGGCGGATCGCTCGGTCCCGATGAGGCCACCTCTCGCCGCGAGATCGAGGTCGCTCGCGACATCCAGCTTCGCCGAAACCGAAAGTACAACCGGGAACTCGACGCCCCCGACGTCGAGCGATACTGTGCCCTCGACCCGGCGGGGCAAGACCTCCTGCGTCGCGCGGTCGAGAGCTACAAGCTGTCAGCCCGCGCAATCCACCGCGTGCAAAAAGTGGCCCGCACCATCGCGGACCTGGCCGAAGAAAGGGACATCGGGGCCTCCCATGTGGCGCAGGCACTGAAATATCGGGCCGATTCGTCAGACGCGCCAGACGAATAGGACCAGGAAGGAAGTGGCGTGAACCAAGAAGAGGAGCGAGCGGCCAAGGAGTTGAGGAACCTTGATGCTGCCTCCGTTAAACTGGAAGCAGAAGCGAATAAATTCGCCGCCGAAGCGAAGAAGCTGGACGCGGAAGGGCGCAAGATCGAGCGGACTGCGTACACGGACGCAGTCAAGTTAGGCTAGGGGCCCGCGCCGTAGAACGGCACGCGAGTGCCGATCAAGGCGCGGGACCGTAGGTGGGCTTGGGCGGGGGTGAAACACGGCGTGCCCGAAGGGCCGGCGGATTTCATGGCTCGCGGCATTCGCCACGATTCTTGCCGCGCTGCAGGTCGCTAATGCGTTGGGTTGGCTATAAGGAGGAGAGCATGTCATTCGACAGGCACGAGATTCTGCCGAGCGGGCTCAAGGTCGATCGTCACCGGTGGTATTTCGCCAAGCTGGTGATCGCTGTAGTCATAGGCGCAGTCGCGGCGATCGTGGTCCACTCGCTCCTGTAACGCGAAGTTCTCCCCCTAAAGCAAACTCTCCGAGGACCAGTCCACCGCCTCATCCGCCGCTGCGCCCTTGCGCTGGCTGGCTGTCACTCCCAAACTTAGCCGTTTGCGAATTCAACAAACGTAGGGGAAGGCATGGCCATCGTCGAGACGCGCTACGGCAAAGTAGAGGGGTACAGCAGCAACGGTATCCAGGGTTTCAGGGGCATTCCCTTTGCGGCCCCTCCCGTGGGAGAGCGGCGCTGGATGCCACCAGAGCCGCCCGAACCCTGGGCCGGCGTGCGTGACGCGAAAGACTGGGGCAAGCAGGCGTGGCAGGCGGCTTCGCCGGGCGAGGGCCCGCTGAAGTTCGTGTTCAACGCTGCCAACGCCGAGAAGCGCGACGAGGACTGCCTACAGCTCAACGTCTGGACGCCGGGCCTCGACGACGCCAAGCGCCCCGTCCTGATGTGGATCCACGGCGGTGGTTTCTCCGGTGGCACCGGAGGCACGCCCGTCTACGACGGCGAGATCATGTCCAGGCGCGGCGACGTGGTGGTGGTCACGATCAACTACCGGATAGGCCCGCTGGGATTCCTCAACCTGAACGGGGTGACGGGCGGGCGCATTCCGTCGACCGGGAACGAGGGGTTGCTGGACCAGGTCGAAGCACTGAAATGGATCCGCGACAACATCGCGACGTTCGGCGGAGATCCCGGCAACGTCACCATCATGGGCGAGTCGGCCGGCGCCATGAGCGTCGGTGCGCTGCTGGCGTTTGCGCCGGCGAAGGGACTCATTCACCGGGCCATGCCGATCAGTGGTGCGGCGAGCACCGCGAACACGCTCGAACGGGCGGAAGCGATCGGAGAGGGCATCGTGCAGCAACTCGGCCTGTCCGGTAACGATGTCGACAAGCTGATCGCGCTGGAGCCGGACGCGCTGTTGCAAGGCGCCATGGGGTTCAGGCTGCCGGAAGGCGGCATGAGCTTCGCGCCGGTCATCGACGGCAACCAACTTGCCGAATTGCCGCTGGACGCGATCCGGGGCGGCGTCGCGGACGGCATTCCGGTCCTGGTGGGCACGCAGCGAGACGAGTGGCGGCTGTTCGTCTGCCGAGGCGCGCTGGCGGCGGATCTCGACGAGACCAGGTTGGTAACCGAAGTTTCGAAAGTCGTCGAAGACGCGCAGGGCGTGATTGAAGGCTACCGACAGATCCTTGGCGGTCGAGGCCACCCGACCGACGTGGTTTCAATCCTGGCGGCGATCGAGACCGGCCGAAAGATGCGCATACCGTCGATCGAACTGGCCGAGGCCATGGCGGCGCGAGGACAGCCGGCGTGGCAGTACGTGTTCACCCATGAGTCGCCCTGGGATGGCGGATACCTGATGGCGTCGCACGCGATCTTCATCGGCTTCCTTTTCGGCACGCATGACTACAGCGGCGAGAGCGCCGAGTTCTTCGGCCGGGGCGAGGCCGCCGACGCGCTCTCGGGGCACCTGCAGGACGCGGTGATCAATCTTGCCAGGAACGGCAATCCCCGCACCGATGCGCTTGCGGACTGGGTCCCCTACGACACGCAAACACGCTCAACCGCCGTCTTCGGCCATCCGGTGGAGGTCGCGAGCGCTCCGTTCGATGAAGAGCGCCTGCTCTGGGCGAACCACCCCGTCGGACTGCCGTTCGGACCCGACAGGCAGTAGTTCCGAATCGGCCCTGTTTGCGCTCGCCGCGTGATGTGCCGCCAGACGCGCACATCACCGGCGCGCCTTGGCCGGTCGTTTGCCGCGGCCGTAGCACTCGGCGCGGCGTTTGCGGTGGCCGAGCCGACATTCCAGCACGGCGTTTCGTATTTCGGCGAGTTCAAGTATCCGCCCGACTTCGAGCATTTCGACTATGTGAATCCTGACTCGCCCAAGGGCGGGATGCTGGTGCTCGAAAGCAACAGCAACTGGCGCGCGTTCAATCCTGAGGGTGTCGCCACCCCAGGCGCCGGGATCATCATGGGGTCTGCGCCGGTCCTCTACGACACGCTCTTCATCCCGGCGGACGACGAACTCGGCACGTTCTACGGCAATCTCGCAGAAGCGGTGATGGTGGCCGACGACTTTACGTGGGTGCGCATCCGCCTTCGACCCGAGGCCCGCTGGCACGACGGCACTCCTGTAACGGCCCGCGATGTCGTGTTCACATTCGACTATCTTCGCGACAAGCTCGAAAAGCCGCGCAAGATCCGGGACAACCTGCAGTCGGCCTACTCGGTGATCAGGTCAATGGAGGTGCACGGCGATCACGAACTCACCTTTCACCTGCAAAAACTAAGCGGAGTAAACGCCGGCGTCGTTATCAGCCTCGGCAAGATTGCCATCCTCCCGGAGCACTACTGGCGCAAGCACGACATCACGGAACCAACGCTGGCGCCGCCGATCGGCAGCGGCCCCTACCGCATCGCGGACTTCAAGGTATCGGGGTTCCTGCTGTACGAGCGGGTTCCGGACTATTGGGGCCAGCACCTCGGTGTGCACCGCGGCCGCTACAACTTCGACCGGATCCGCTACGACTACTATCGCGACGGGACGGTGGCGCGGGAAGCGTTCCGCAAGGGCCTGATCGACTACCGGCAGGAGACCGACCCGCGTTACTGGCACGAGGGCTACAACATTCCGGCGCGGGACAAGGGCTGGATCGTCATGCGCAGGCACAACTTCGGCACGTACGTCGGATTGATTCGCGCCTTCGTCCTCAACACCCGGCGGGAGAAGCTGGACGACGTGCGGGTGAGGGAAGCCCTGACCCTCGCTTTCGACTATGACTGGTACGACCGGGTGATCACCCAGGGCTTCTACATGCGTCCCGAAAGCTACTTCTCGCAGACGAGCTCTTCCGCCGTCGGCTCGCCCGACGCAGCCGAGATCGCCCTGCTGGCACCCTTTCGCGATCAGCTACCCCAGCGCCTGTTCACGCAACCGTTCGGGTTCACGCGCTCGGGCGGCGTAGGGCGCAACCGTGGTGTCCTGCTAAGGGCGCGGGAACTGCTTCGGGAGTCGGGGTGGACAATACGCGAAGGCGTTTTGAGGAACGCTACCGGCGAGCCGTTCGAGCTTTCCTTCGTCATCCGGTCCGTCGCCGAGAAACGCCTCGTCACCCCGTACGTCGATCAGCTGCATCGGCTTGGTTTCCGAACGCAAGTGCGCATGCTGGAGCCCGCCCAATACATCAATACGATGAGGGAGTTCCATTTCGACATCTCCCTGCACGGTGTAGGGATTGGTCAACCGCCCACGCTCGAGCTGGTTTCCTATTTTCATTCGAGGAACGCACAGATGCCGCTGGGCTCCAACCACGCGGGGATTCAACACGATGCCGTGGATGCGATGGTGATGCAGGTGCTGAATGCACGTACGAAAGAAGAGTTGACCGCCGCGCAGAGGGCTCTCGATCGTATCCTGCTATGGAACTTCTACCTGATCCCGCTCATCTCGATCGAGGGGCCGCGCGTGCTCTACTGGGACAAGTTCGGCCGCCCCCCGTTCGACGCCGAGTTCCGCACCGGCTTTCCGGACACGTGGTGGTACGACGAAGCCAAGGCCGCCCGCATCAAGCTGTCGAACTGATCAACCCCCGAATGTCCTCCCTGAAGCAAAGGGCCGCCAAAGTGCGCTAAGGTGCATGAGGTTCAGAACGCCAAAAGGGGATCAACAATGTCCAAGTATCGACGCGTCGTCACGGGGCATGACGACGAGGGCAAGTCCATCATCGCCATGGACGGCGGGCCCGGCATCCGGCGCGGCAACTTGTACGAGATGTGGTGCACACAGAGCATGCCCACCCACAATCGCGAACTGGTGGATGCCGTCGAGACGCGCCCCGGTTTTCTCGAACCCGATCCCGACGGCACGATATTCCGTTTTTTCGAAGTGCGGCCGGAACGCGAGCATGGGAGCCGCGAGGATCGCGAACGCGAAAACCAGAAACGCCTCGCGGCCATGAGCGAAGAAGAGAGGGCCGCAGCGATCGAGCGGAGACCGGACACCTCCCGCCACCCGGGGATGCACAAGACCAAGACGGTGGACTACATCATCCTGCTCAGAGGCGAGGTGACGATGCTGGTCGACAAGGGCGAAGTGGACCTGAAGCCGTTCGACGTCGTCATCCAGCGCGGCACCAACCACGCATGGGTGAACAAGGGCGACGAGACGGCAGTCCTGGTAGCGATGATGGTGGTGGCCGAACCGCTACCCTGAGCGGGGTTTCACGCAAAAGCGTGCGACGCGATGAACTCCTTGACCGCGTCGACATCCGGCGGCAACACCGTCTTCCGCTCGGGAAGGTCTGCCAGTCCGTCCAGGACCGGGTGATGCGCGACATCCTCGCCTGCCGAGGCATTGACGGATTCGGGGAACTTCGCGGGATGCGCGGTTGCGAGGCACACGACCGGCCCCGATGGTTGATGCCGCCGCGCGGCGGCCACGCCGACGGCGGTATGTGGATCCAGCACGTATCCGTGACGCGCGTATACGTCACCGATCGTGGCCATGGTCTCCTCTTCGCTCACGGCGGCGGGCACGATGCCCTCATCCATCGGCCGGCCGTCTTCGATTCGGGCGGAGCCGTTTGCCGCGAAATCTGCCATGAACGTCTCAAGCGCTTCGGAACCGCCTAGCCGATAGTAGAGAAAGCGCTCGAAATTGCTCGCGACCTGGATGTCCATGGACGGGCTGATGGTGCGATGCACGGGACCCAGCGCATAGACCCCCGTGGCGAAGAACCGGGCGAGGATATCGTTGCTGTTGGTCGCGAGAATGAGCCTGTCTATCGGCGCGCCCATCGCACGCGCGAGGTAGCCCGCCAGGATGTCTCCGAAATTCCCGGTGGGGACGCTGAACGTCACCGGCCGATCGAACTTCAGGGCCGTGTGGAAGTAGTACACGGTCTGCGCCATGAGCCGTGCCCAGTTGACGGAATTGACGGCGCCGAGATCGAATCGTCCCTTGAACGTCAGGTCGCCGAAGATCGATTTCACGACCCGCTGGCAGTCATCGAAAGTGCCCTGGATGGCGAGACAATGCACGTTCGGATCCGGCGTCGTGGTCATCTGGCGGGCCTGGAGTTCGCTTGTCCCCCCGTCCGGATAGAGCACGAAAATGCCGATGTTCGGGCGATTCCGGGCACCGGCGATTGCGGCGCTTCCCGTATCCCCGCTCGTCGCGCAAAGGATGTTGAGACGCCCGCCCCTCGCGTTAAGGATGTGTTCGAACATCCCGCCCAGCACCTGCATGGCGATGTCCTTGAAGGCGAGCGTCGGGCCGTGGAACAGCTCCAGCACCCGCAGGTCGCCAACCTGCTCGAGTGGCGCGACATCAGGGTGCCGAAACGATGCGAAAGCCTTCACGACAATGCGTTCCAGCTCTTCGCGAGAGAGATCGCCAACGAACAGCTCGAACAACTCTACCGCGAGCTCTGCGAAACCAAGGCCGCGCCAATCGTCCAGCCGGGAGCCGAGATCGGGAATCGACTCGGGCAAAAGCAGTCCGCCGTCCGGGGCCAGACCTGTCATGACCGCGTCCTGAAACGGCATGGGCGATGTGCGCCCTCTTGTGCTTACGTACCGCATAAGGCGACGCATCTTAGCCGAAACAGGGTCACTGACTCACGCTAGCAGCGATGCAAAAGAAAAGGGGCGCGATTCGCGCCCCTTCGCAGTTTTGCGAGTGGAATCGGATGTCAGCTCTGGGCGAACTCCGGGTAGGCCTCGATGCCCGTCTCGGAAATGTCCGCACCGACCTCTTCGTCTTCTTCGGCGAGGCGGATGCCCATCGTGAACTTCAGGATTGCCCACACCGCCAGGCTCGCGAGGAAAACCCAGCCGAAGATGCCGACGATACCGGTCAACTGGCCAGCGATGGTCGCATCGGGATTGTTGAAGACCACGGCCAGGATGCCCCATATGCCCGCCACGCCATGCACGCTGATGGCGCCCACCGGATCGTCGATCCTGAGTTTGTCGAGGAGGACGATGGAGGGGACCACGATCAGGCCCCCGACCGCGCCGATGATCATCGACCAGAACGCCGTTCCGTTCAGCGGGTCCGCGGTGATAGAGACGAGGCCCGCGAGGGCGCCGTTCAATGCCATTGTGAGGTCGGCCTTGCCGAACCAGATATGGGCCAGGATCAGGGCCGCGACGAGGCCGCCGCAGGCGGCGATATTCGTGTTCACGAACACCTGTGCGACCGCGTTCGCCTCGTCGATGTTGGAGAGCTTCAGCTCGGAACCACCATTGAAACCAAACCAGCCAAACCACAGTACGAACATGCCGAGCGTGGCCAGAGGCATGTTGCAGCCGGGGATCGCGTTGACGCGTCCGCCGGGGCCGTACTTGCCGGCGCGGGGTCCGAGCAGGAGCACGCCGGCCAGCGCCGCCGCCGCACCGCACATGTGCACGATGCCGGATCCCGCGAAGTCGGAGTAACCCGCTTCCGAGAGCCAACCGCCGCCCCAGGTCCACATCCCCTGCACGGGATAGATGAGCCCGGTCAGCACGACAGCAAAAATCAGGAACGCCCAGAGCTTCATGCGCTCCGCTACCGCCCCCGACACGATCGACATGGCCGTCGCGACGAACACAACCTGGAAGAAATAGTCGGACCGCTTCGAGTAGTAGGTGTCCCCGCCGCTCGCGAGCGTGTCCGCAACCGTATTCTCCGCGCCGATGAGCGTGCCGAAGCTCGGCAGAATCGCGCCCGCGTCCACGTTCTCGTACATGATGTAGTACCCGAACAGCAGGTACATGATGCACGCGATGGAGTAGAGCGAGACGTTCTTCGTCAGGATCTCCGCCGTGTTCTTGGCGCGGACCATGCCCGCTTCCAGCATGGAAAAGCCGCACGCCATGAACATGACGAGCACGCCCATCACCAGAAAGTAAAAGGTGTCTAGTGCGTAGTTGGTTTGGATCAAGTCTTCCACGTAAATCTCCCGATATTCACCGGGCGTTTCGGCGCCTATACAGCGTCTGGCCCGGTCTCACCTGTTCTTATTCGAACCACTTCTTCGAGTGACGTGACGAACACCTTGCCATCACCCACCTTGCCGGTGTTTGCGGAAGTCCTGATGGCGTCCAGGCACTGATCGAGCAGATCGTCTCCGATCGCGACCTCGATCTTTACCTTGGGCAGGAAGTCCACGACGTACTCGGCGCCCCGATAGAGCTCGGTATGCCCTTTCTGCCGGCCAAATCCCTTGACCTCGGTCACCGTCATGCCCGCCACGCCGATTTCGGACAGCGCCTCGCGCACATCGTCGAGTTTGAACGGCTTGATGATGGTAGTGATGAGTTTCATTGTTCGACCTCACTCATAGTTGGCTACATGCTTTTTGAAATCGAAAAAACCAGGCGGAGCTCGCAATCGGCACCGCAGACTTCTTCCTCCAAATTCGTCCCAACGACGGCGAGACCGAGGTCTGCACCTCCGATGGGAATCGTCAGCGTGACACTATAGTCCATGTAGCTGTCCTCGTCCGGTCCACCAACCTCTTCCGCCATGCTCATCCCAACCTGGAAATCGAGACTCGCGGCATCGGTCGGTGCCCAGCTATAGCCGATGTAGGGGTACAGGAACGATGGCCCGCCCGCACCGAGGTATTCAGGGGAATAGTTGACGCCCAGGGTGATGGCGCCGATTCCGATGGAACCAGCGATTTCCATGTAGTCCAGGCTGTCCCCCTCGCTCGGATACTCGAAGCGAATGACGCTGACATCGAAGGTGGTGCCATTACCGAGTTCACCCCCGTAGCCTGCGTAGAGATCGATCTCCGTGCTCGCATCGTCACCGTATTTCAGGTTGGACGCCCAGGTGCCGATGTAGAAGCCGGATTCAAACCCGTAGTCGAATCCACCCTGGATCGCCGGGTCGCGGGTCGTCTGGGACCAACCCCGGAAGGAGTAGTCCGTGGCGACCGTGACGTTGCCTGAGATCTCTCCCGCGGCAGCTCCCGTCCCGGTCCAAATGGTCATGAACGCTGCTGAGAACGCTATCGCTATCTTTTTCATAGGGACAATTACCTCTTTTCCCTTGTTGCCGAAATCGGCCAGCGGGGCCGGTGCCTTTGTTGTAGTTGTTCACCGACAGCGGTCACGCCCGCAACCCCGCCTGTCTATATCCAAGCACTAATCGTGCCACCTGCGTCGCCAACGGACGAATCCCGGACATTATCGTGCCCAGGAGCCTTCAAGCCGGGGAAGACTCCCCGACCGCTGACGCGTAAGGAAGTGCCCGCGTTCCCCCGTCGGAGGAGGCGTACTTCCATGGAGCCCAATTTTCGGCCTTTCTCGCCCCATATGCACTATCGTTGTGCGGATTTCGCACCACGGAAGTGCGCCTGGATACCCGCGGTAGTACTCAATTCTCCGCCGATTGCGCAGTTTTCGAACTGCAACCGCAGTAGCATTGGGCCTGTCGGAACCTTCGCGCCGAGACGATGCGTCGAGACGATTTGTCGCTTTTCTGCGAAACGATCTCCCAAGGCCTGGGCAAGGTGGCGGCGCGTTTCGTTCGGGACATGGTCAGCGGGATCCATAGCTCGCGCTCCGTGCGATTGATGGATATCGCCCGGATTCTCGACGAGAACATCCCCCTGCACGCAACCCACAAGCGCCTCAGCCGTAACCTGGCCAACACCGAGACGGGGCGCAGGGTGGCCGAGAACCTGATGCAAGTGGCGTGTGCCCGGGTCAACGACAACACGCGATTGCTCCTGCAGTTCTTCGACCTCGAGAAACGCTACGCGGAAAAGATGGAGTTTCTCTCGCCGCTTGGCGACGACGGCGAGGGGCCACCCAAGCGTGGCTACAGGCTGTGCGAAGTCATCGCCAGTGACGCCGGCAGCACCGCATTCCATCCCATCGCGCTTCGGCCCTGGTCGGCCCGGGCGCCGAACTCGGGGGCAGGCGAAGTTCCGGCGCTCATTCGAGAAGTGAGGCGCGCAACGGGTGGAAAGGGCCTCATCGTCAATCGCTCCCCGGTACCGGACCCGGCGCTTCTGCTGGAACTCGCGCAGGATCCCGACTGCCGGTTCGTGTTGAACCAGCACGACGACGTCGAACTCATCTACCGTCGCCACCAGTACACGGGTTCCGAACTGGCCGAGCGGTGTTCCACACCCTACGCCACAACGATGTACAAGCTCTGGGACGACACCGACTACGCGGTGTTCTGCCACTTCGGATACCTCCCCGTGCGACTGCCCGATTACCCCGACCGGCCATTGTTTCTCGTGGTGGTGCGTTTCGACCTGCAGCACGGCACGTATCAGACTCCACGCTTTCTGCTGCTGACGTCCGAACCCATGCGCCGCAACCGGCTCGTGCTGTCGCAACTCGTCGAAGCCTTCCTGTCGCTCGAACAGATCGAGAGGACGAACTCCGCGCTCAAGTCACAGTACCGGCTGTCCACCGTACAGGTGCAAAAATTCGACCGGCTGAAGACCTTGCTCGCGCTGTTCGAGTGCGCGTGCCACTGGGCCGCACTGGACTCAACCGCGCTGCGGACCGGTCCCGACTTCGCGTTCACGCCACATCCCGACAGGGAACTGCAGCCCTACTTCTAGGGGAACCCCGTTCCTTGCAACGTGGCGCCAGCGCGGCCGGCGTCGAGAGTGATTGTCCGGGCCAGGATTGGGCCCTTCAGATGTGGCGAGGTTCCCCGCTCACGACCCGTCAGGCGCGTTCCGCTATTCGGCGGCGCTCATGTAACGAATGGCGCTGACCATCTCCACATCGGAGCAGTCCATGCACGTTCCCTTGGGGGGCATGGCGCCCAGCCCGGCGTTGCTGGTGCGCAGAAGCTCGTCCATGCCTTTCTCGAGACGGGGCGCCCATTGTTCGGCATCCTGGAACAGTGGCGCCTGGGCCACAGCCGTGGCATGGCAGGCGAAACAGAACCGGTCATAGACATCCTGCCCCGACCTCGGTTCCTGGGACACCGCCGCCTCGACCACGGGACTCGCGGCCGAAACTGAACCGCACGCCTCGTCTCCTTCAAGACAGGAACTCCCGAACGGCGCAAGACGGTCGCGGATTTCCTCGAGCGTATCTTCCGGGATCGAGCCGGCCCAAACCGGCACCGCGAGAAGTGTCGCGAGGGCGAGAAGTCGTTTCACCATGTTCCTCCAGTTTCGCGGCGGCGATTGTACTCGATCCGAACCGCAGCAATCGAACGCCGGAGGTTATTCTTGGCCCCGATCGTTCGAATCGAAGGTTTCCCCATGCCGTATCCCGAAAACGCACCCCTTGAGCAGTGGCTGGCGCAGGCGCCGCCGGAAGACGTGCTCGAGCCGGAACTACCCATCATCGACCCCCATCACCACCTGTGGGATTGCCGGAACGCCGATCGGGACCCGCATGTCCGCTGGGAACAGAAGGTATATCTCTGCGAGGAGATATCCCGGGACATCCGGGACTCCGGCCACAACGTGGTGCAGACGGTCTTTGCCCAATGCGGCGCCTTCTACCGTGCCGACGGGCCGGAGGAGATGCGGTGCGTCGGCGAGACGGAGTTCGTTCACGGCATGGCTGCGATGAGTCGGTCCGGCAAGTACGGCGACATGCGCCTGTGCACGGGAATCTTCACCAGCGCAGACCTCCAGCTCGGCCAGGCGGTAGAGCGGGTGCTCAAGGCGCACATCGCCGCCTCGCCCAACTTTCGCGGGATACGCTACCCGTTGCCGGCCGAAATCGACGCCCGGTTCGAGGAAGGCTACGCGATACTGGGGAAACTCGGTCTCAGCTACGACAACTACTCGCCGGACTACGAGCGTCTGCCCCGACTTGCCACGCTGGCGAAGGCGCACCCCGACGTCACCATCATCGTCAACCATCTCGGCGGGAAGATTGATCCCGATGCCGGCCCGGCCGCGATCGCGCGGTGGAAGGAGTGCATCGACGCGATCGCGGGCTGTCCCAACGCCGTCATGAAGTGTGGCGGCGCGCAGCAGCGGGTCGGGCCGTGGGAGCCGCCGTTTCACATGCATCAGCGACCGCAGGGACCGCTCGGCTCCGAGGAACTGTGCGAACTGCTGTTTCCGTATTACCAGTACGTCATCGAGGCGTTCGGCGTGGAGCGCTGCATGTTCGAGAGCAACTTCCCCGTCGACAAGGAGTCCATCTCGTACCGCACGCTATGGAACCTGCTCAAGCGCATCGCCGCGCGGCTGGGACTGAGCGATTCGGAGAAGGCGACGATGTTCAGTGGAACAGCGGCTCGCGTGTATCGGCTCCCGCCAGTGGCCTAGGGTCTACTCAAGTGCCCTGCGCGTCACGCCCGTTTCTCACGCGGTAGAAGGTCCAGACGGCAAGCCCGATCGCCGCCCAGCCGATGACCATCGCCCACTCGTAGGGCCACGCCAGCGACGAAGGGCTGAACGGCATGTACAGCGACAGGAACGCGACGCCCAGAACTATCGCGATGCCGCCGACGGTTCGCGGATAACGAACGCGAAACGGCCGCGGCAGGTCCGGGTCTTTCCAGCGCAGCACGAGGAACGCGATCGGTACAAAGAGATAGGCCACGACCACGGCCATGGAGCCGGCGTTGATGAGCCACACCAGGATGACCCGCCCAAAGAGCGGTGAAATGCAGGACAGGACTCCAAGCACGATGACGGCGATCCAAGGCGTGCGGTATTTCGGGTGCAACCGCGAGAACGCCTTGGGCAGGACACCGGACTCCGACAACGCGAACATCACGCGGCTGCCGCAGATGATGAACGCGTTCCAGCTCGTCAGGATGCCGCCGACTCCGCCGGCGATCAGCGCGGCGCCCGCCCACGATCCGCCCCAGAGCGCCGTTGCCGCATCGGCGGTCGCAACGGTCGCGTCGGCGCGCGCCTTGGCATCCAGCCCCAGGGCCACGCCGAAGGATATGGCTCCGTACCAGAGGACGGCCATGACAAGCGAGGCGATCAGCAACCAGCCGATCCGGTTCGCCGGCAGGTCGATCTCTTCCGCCGACTGCGGCAGGACATCGAAGCCCACCATCAGCGCGGGCACCATGATGAGCACGGTGAGGATCCCCGTCGCGGGAATACCGATGAGCGGTTGTGCGTTGGACCATTCGCCGTTCCCCGCTGCGCCCGTGAAGAGAATGACGCCGGCCAGCAGGATGGCGCCAGTGATAGCGGTCTGCACGAAGGCCGCGGTGCGGATGCCGATAACATTGATCCAGGTCATGACCACCGTCGCGCCCACGCCTATCGCCACGAAGCCGAGGTGCACAGGAGCGTCCAGCACATGCCATAGCGTGGCGATGCGTATCTCCGGAAACAGGTATTCCACCGCCGTCGGCAGCGCGACCGATTCGAACAGGCACACGACCGCATACGCCATCAGGAGCGCCCAGGTGCAGACGAACGACCATCCGGGACCCAGCGCGGCGCGGGTATAGACGTGTTCGCCGCCGGCCTTGGGCATGGCGGCCACGAGTTCGGAATAGGTGAGTCCGATGAAGGCGATGGCGACCCCGCCCGCCGCGAACGCGATCAGCGTCCCGAGGGACCCGGCGTTCTCGACCCAGTGACCGGTGAGCAGCACCCAGCTCCAACCGATCATCGCCCCGAAGGAGAGCGTCAGCACCTCCCGGGCGCGAAGTACGCGCTTGAAACGGCCTTCAGGTGGGCTAGAAGACAACGCCGGCTTTCCTCAGTCCAGCGATCTCGTCCGGTGAGAAACCGGCTTCTCCCAGCAGTTCGTCCGTATGTTCACCGAGTGCCGGCGTATGGCGAGAGATGCCGGCCGGCGTCCCGCTGAAACGTCCGGGGGGTCGAGGTTGCCGCAGCGTGCCACCCACCGGATGCTCGAACTCGACCAGTGCCCCCATTGCTCGAACCTGGGGATCGTTGGCCACCTCTTCACGCTGGTTGATCCTTGCGAAAGGCACCTGGTGCCGTTCCAGCCGCTCGCACAGGTCATCCGTGGTGAATCGCGCATAGGCATCGTCGATCGCGCGCATCACCTCCGGGCTCGGCCCCACCCCGGTGCGCACGTCGCGATCCTTCTCCGACAGCTCTTCCGTCAGTTCCAGGGCCTGGAACACACCTTTCCACTCGCGTGTCTGCACCGGCATCGTGGCGATGTATCCGTCCGCAGTCTTCTTCACCTTGCTCGGGCGCGGCCTCTGCCTCAGCCTCTGCGTCATGACATCGACGCTCTCCCCCACGAAGTGCTGGTTGACCATGGCGTCCGGCCAGAGAAAGAAGAGCGCGGAGTCGAGCATCGAGACGTCGATCCGCTGCCCCACGCCTGTCCGTTCCCTGGCGTACAGGGCCGAACACACCGCCTGCGCCGCCGTCATGGCAGTGACCTTGTCGCAAATGAGTGTATTGACCAATGCCGGCTCCCCCGTTTCGGGGTCCGCCTGCAACGATGCAATGCCGGAAATGGCCTGGATTACCGCGTCGTAGACACGTCGGCCAGCGTACGGCCCCGTGGCGCCAACACCGTTGATGGACGCGAATATCAGCCGTGGGTTCAGCTCAGAGAGTGACGCGTAGCCGACACCCAGACGCTCCATCACGCCTGGCCTGAAGTTCTCCATCAAGACGTCCGCGTTAGCGACGAAACGATGCAGCACGGACTTGCCCGCATCCCCGGAAAGGTCGATGCCAATGGAGCGCTTGTTCCGGTTCAGCGCGGCGAACTGCGCGTCCAGCCCGTTTCGCGAGACCCGCATGGGACCGCGCTGCATGTCGCCGCCTGGGGGCTCCACCTTGACCACATCCGCGCCCTGGTCGCCGAGAATCGATGCCGCCATGGGTCCCGAGTAGACCGTCGTCATGTCGATGACCCGGACTCCCGACAGCGACCCGGTCATGCTCTGTTCGCGCGGTTGAATCACATAAGCCCTTCGTTGGTGGCCAGGGGTGGAATCGAACCACCGACACGCGGATTTTCAGTCCACTGCTCTACCGACTGAGCTACCTGGCCGGATTGGACACGCGGCCGCGGAAGCGGTCGCGCGGTCGAAGGCGCGGCGTATTAAATCCCTTGGACCGAAAACGGTCAACAACCCCACCGAGCGCTTTGGGTGATCGCGTCAGTCATGTTCCCCAGTTGTTGATGAGGTCGAAACTCGCCACCAATGACTGGGGGTATCCCCCCTCGTACGCCGCTCTCTATGCGGAGATCCGAAGTTGCATGCCCAGAGCTCGCGTGATTCGCATCACCGTGGCAAACGTCGGGTTGCCGTTTGCCGATAGCGCCTTGTACAGACTGGCTGGAGCCGCGCCGCCTAGATTGGACAACGCCGATTCTCCCTAGTCACACGAACCACGCATCCCTACCAATATTCATCGCAACGCGCTGAATACACCTTCCGGTACCGCCGCCGAAAAAGTACCGTAACCCGGCGCGAACACGCGGCGGCAGTGCAACGCGAGGCGTGTATGTGCCTGCTCGTTTGACGCCGGCGCCCCGTAGAGATGATCGCCCACGACTGCGTGACCTATCCAGGAGAGATGGACGCGAATCTGGTGTGAGCGACCCGTAATTGGCTGCACGGCCACGAGCGTGCGCTTCTGCCCCCTCGCGATCACACGGACGCTGGTCGTGCTCGCATGGCCACCTTCGGCGTCGATCGTCCATCCTTGGCGCGTTGGTCGTATCTCCTCTCGGAGGCCCGCCACGCGGTATCGGCTCTTGCGTCCTTGCCGGAGGGGCAGGTCGATGGTCAGCGTACGCCCTGACGGCAGGTGGCCGCAGACGGCGGCTACATAGTGCTTGCGCACCGCGCGCGCATTGAAGGCGCGGCTCAGGTTCCGCTGGGTATGCCGATCGAGCGCGACCAGCAGAATGCCGCTGGTGCCCTTGTCCAGGCGGTGGACGAGGCGCGGACGGGAGTATGTGGCCTTGAGTTCCGGGAGCAGGCAGGGCGCGCCGGTGCGATCGTCCAGCACCGAGACCCCGCTTGGCTTGTTGATGACCAGCAGGCTGCCGTCTTCGAAGAGGACGTCAAGCATCCGCAAGGGTGCGCGCGATTTGTATTACCGCGCGGCAAATCGTCTCGGTCTTTTCGAGGTCGATGGTCTCGGGCCAACGGTCGTCCGGGTGGTGGAACCAGGGGTTCTTGCCCAGAAGCGAGAGGTAGCTCCCGCCAGCGTCGAAGACATTCTGGGCTTCTCCGCCCGGGCGGACGTCGGTCGGCACGATCATCGCGGGCGAGATGCCGAAGGCCTCCAACGTTTCGAGGCCCATGGCGAAAAGGTCCGGGGAAGCCTGATAGCGAATGCCAGCAGCCAGCCGCGTACCCGCATGGTGACAGTCAGCGGCCGCAAAGTTGGCGCCGAGATGAATCCAGGCGCGGGCTCCCGTCGCGAGTCTCGGGTGCCGCGCCATGTATCGCTCAAGGCCCACATGACCCAGTTCGTGACCCGTGTTCGCGGTGAAGAGCACATCGCAACGGCCCGGGTTGTCCGCGAAGTGCCGGATACACGCGAGCCAGACGGCGATTCCACCGCCGCGCTCGGCGGTGGACGTCCACCAAGAACTGCGCGGGGTCATGATAACGAGCGGCGCCGCGTGGGGATCTCGCCCCGGAACCCGCGTCAGCACATTGCAGGCTTCGGTGTTCTCGATCGTCGCGTGGGCGACAAGGCGGGCGACCGAGTGGACCTCGGCAGCGGCGTCCAGCCAGTCGACGTCGTGTGTCGCAACCTGCAGTACCGGCGGTCCGAACGGTCTCACGTAATCCGGCGCGTTCAGCAGCGTAAGCCCCGGAACGCCTTCCGGCGGCTTCGATCCGGCGATTACCGCGCGAAAGGTGCCGTTTCGCGCCCTCGACACCTCGGTTGAGGTTCCTCCGGGACTTGACGTCGTAACGACGATTCCTCGACCCGCACCATCGATCCGTGTCAGCGGGCAGGTGACGCCCGCTTCGTCTGTCAGGCCACCATCAAACAGTGGCACGCCGTCTGCCCGGCGACGGTCGACTTCCACCGCGCATTCGCGCAGCACCCGGCGGCGAAAGGGAAACATGTCGAGGCGCGGTTCCGCGCCTGCGGCGCGAATGGTGTCCGCGAGCCAGTGGGCCGTCGCCAGATCGCCCGCAGTTCCCGTGCGGTGCTCAGCAATCGCGTCCCAGCCTTCGATGTCGGCAGCGACGTGCACGAAACGAGAAGGGTCCTCGAAGTCAGGTTATCGAGGACCCTTCCCCGACATCACGCGACGTCGAACCTGTCGAGGTTCATCACCTTGTCCCAGGCGGCCACGAAGTCCTGCACGAACTGCTGCTCCGAGTCCCCGCACCCGTAGACCTCTGCGAGTCCACGCAACTGGGAGTTCGAACCGAAGATGAGGTCCGCGCGGGTCGCGGTCCACTTGAGATCGCCGGTGCCGCGATCACGTCCCTCGAACACGTCGCCCGCGTTGCTCCACTCCGTGCCCAGGTCGAGCAGGTTCACGAAGAAATCGTTCGTGAGCGACTCCGGTCGGTCGGTGAAGACACCGTGCCCGGAACCATCGGAGTTGGTGTTCAACACGCGCATGCCGCCGACGAGCGCCGTCATCTCCGGCGCCGTCAGCGTGAGCAGTTGCGCCCGGTCGATCAGCATCTCTTCCGTCAACATGCCGTTCTGGCCATTCTGGTAGTTGCGGAACCCGTCCGCTTTCGGTTCAAGCGGGGAGAAGGACGCAACGTCCGTCTGCTCCTGCGAAGCATCCGTGCGGCCCGGTGTGAACGGAACCGTCACGTCGTGTCCCGCATTGCCCGCCGCCTGCTCAATGGCGGCGCAGCCGCCCAGCACGACCAGGTCGGCAAGCGAAACCTGCTTGCCGCCCGACGCCGAGCCGTTGAATTCCTGCCGGACACCCTCGAGAGTCGACAGCACGTTGGCGAGCTGGGCCGGTTGGTTGACTTCCCAGTCCTTTTGCGGCTCAAGCCGGATGCGGGCGCCGTTTGCCCCGCCACGCAGGTCGGATCCGCGGAAGGTCGAGGCCGCAGCCCAGGCCGTCGAGACCAGTTGGGAAACGGAGAGACCTGAAGCAAGAATGTTCGCCTTGAGGGCGGAGACATCCTGGTCGTCAACCAACGTATGGGTGACCTCCGGGACGGGGTCCTGCCAGATGAGCGCTTCCGCAGGGACCTCGGGACCCAGGTAGCGAACCTTCGGACCCATGTCGCGGTGCGTCATCTTGAACCATGCCCGGGCGAAAGCGTCGGCGAACTCGTCCGGGTTCGCGTGGAATCGCCTGGAGATGGGTTCGTAGATCGGGTCCATCCGCATGGCCATGTCCGCCGTGGTCATGATCGGAGCATGTCGCTTCGATGGATCGTGGGCATCCGGAACCAGGTCTGACCCGGCGCCATCCTGCGGCACCCACTGGAACGCTCCCGCGGGGCTCTTCACACACTCCCACTCGTAACCGAACAGGACGTCGAAGTAGCCGTTGTCCCATTGCACCGGGTTGGCGGTCCATGCGCCCTCGATGCCGCTGGTGATCGCGTCCGAGCCAATGCCGCTCTGGAAGCTGCTCTTCCATCCCATCCCTTGCTCGGAGATGTCAGCGGCCTCCGGCTCCGCGCCCACCAGCGCGTCATCGCCCGCGCCATGGCACTTGCCGAACGTGTGTCCGCCCGCCACGAGCGCGACGGTTTCCTCGTCGTTCATGGCCATCCGGGCGAAGGTCTCGCGAATGTCGCGGCCCGAAGCCACGGGATCCGGAACGGCATTTGGACCCTGGGGGTTCACGTAGATCAGTCCCATCTGGACAGCGCCCAGCGGCACTTCGAGATCCCGGTCGCCGGTGTAGCGGTTGTCGCCGAGCCATTCGTTCTCGGAACCCCAGTAGATGTCGGCTTCCGGCTCCCAGATGTCCGGGCGTCCGCCGCCGAAACCGAAGGTCTTGAACCCCATCGATTCGAGCGCGCAGTTGCCCGCAAGGATCATGAGGTCGGCCCAGGAGATCTTCCTGCCGTACTTCTGCTTCACGGGCCACAGCAGCATGCGGGCCTTGTCGAGGTTGGCGTTGTCCGGCCAACTGTTGAGGGGTGCGAAACGCTGGTTGCCGGTTCCGCCTCCGCCGCGGCCGTCGCCGACCCGGTAGGTGCCGGCGCTGTGCCATGCCATCCGAATGAAGAGCGGCCCGTAGTGGCCGTAGTCAGCCGGCCACCAGTCCTGCGACGTGGTCATCACGTCGTAGATGTCCTGCTTCAGGGCATCGTAGTCGATGCTCTTGAACTCCTCGGCGTAGTCGAAGTCCTCGTCCATCGGATTGGACTTTGACGATTGCTGGTGCAGCACGTCCAGTCGCAACTGACGCGGCCACCAGTCCAGGTTCTCGGTGCCGCCGCGCGCGGCGGTGTTGCCTATCCCACCCGTTACCGGGCACTTGCTCTCGCTCATGTTTGACTCCTTCCAGTGTCCCTGCCGCGCCATCGGGCGCAGCAGTACTTACGACAAAATATCCGACCGTTAGTGCGAGCCTAGGATTTGGCTGCCTTCGCGTACAACGATTATTATTGGATGTATTAATCGTATTTTGCGAATGCCGCGATGAAACGCCTGCCCACGATGAAACAGCTCCAATACCTGGTAGCGCTGACGGACACCCAGCACTTCGGCCGCGCGGCGCAAAGGTGCTATATCACCCAGTCGACCTTGAGCGCCGGCATCCGCGATCTCGAGTCCGTGCTCGGCATCCCGATCGCCGAGCGATCGAACCGGCATGTGCTGATCACGCGCGTCGGCCGGCAGATCGCCGAGCGGGCAAGGGCGCTCCTGCGGGACGCGGAAGAGGTCATGGAAGTGGCCAGGGCCGGACGTTCTCCGATGACAGGAGAGATGCGGCTCGGCGTCATACCGACGATCGGTCCGTTCCTCCTGCCCCAAGTCCTACCGGTACTGCGGGACCGGTTCCCGGAGTTGACGATCTACTTGAGGGAAGAGCAGACCGCCCCGCTGCTCGCCCGCCTGGAAGAGGGAGAGCTGGACGCCGCGCTGATCGCGCTACCTTACGAAACGGAGGACTTCAGCATCGATGTCATCCTCAAGGATGAATTCCTGTTCGCCTGCCACCGCACCCACGCCCTCGCGAGTGCCGATGAGGTTTCCCTTGACGCGCTTGCAGACGAACAGCTCATGCTCCTGGCGGAAGGTCACTGCCTTCGTGGGCACACCCTCGATGCCTGCGGCGTGGGCGACACCAAGGCGCGGGCGCAGTTCGAGGCGAGCAGCCTCTATACCCTGGTGCAGATGGTCGCGGCGGGCATCGGCGTGACCCTCATACCGCGGCTCGCGGTCGACGCCAACGTCATCCAGGGAACGGGGATATCGCTCTCGAGGCTCGCAGCCCCCGCTTCGCGCGACATCGGGCTGGCATGGCGCCCCACATCGCTCCGAACGGACGACTTCCGGCTGCTGGCAAAGACGCTGAGGGAAATGCCGTCACTGGCATCGTGAACGGCCCCGCACTCATGCCGCCGGATCGGGTCACCACGCTGTTCTACGAACTGTTCAGCGGACTGCCCCGGCAGGGACCGGGGACCGCCGCGAGCACGCGCCGCGCCCTCGGCTTCGTGCCGGACGTCGGCCCGAAGACCCGCGTTCTCGACATCGGCTGCGGGACCGGCGCCCAGACTTTGGTCCTTGCGGACAGTTCGCCGTGCCGCATCATCGCCGTCGACAACCACCGACCGTTCGTCGACACGCTGAACCGAAGCGCCCGTGAACTGGGAATCGAAGACAGGTTGGAAGCTCGCGTGGCGGACATGCGCCGGCTCGACTTCGCCGATGATTCCTTCGAACTGATCTGGTGCGAAGGTGCCATCTACAACATGGGTGTCGAAGCAGCCTTGCGCGACTGGCGACACCCGCTGCGGCCCAACGGACACATCGCGTTTACGGAGGTGTGTTGGCACAAGCCCAAACCGCCCGCTCCATGCGTTGCGTTCTGGACCCGGGAGTACCCGGCCATCCGCGACACCGCGGTACTCCTGAAAGCAATCGGGGAATGCGGATACGAGACCGTCGCGCACTTTCCGCTTCCCGCGTCGGCATGGTGGGACGACTACTACCGGCCGCTACAGGACAACGTCACCGCATTTCGGAAGCGCCACCACGATGCGCCGGACGCGCAGGAACTGGCGGAACAGTGCCAGGAGGAAATAGACACCTGGCACGCCTATTCGCAGTTCTACGGCTACGAGTTCTTCCTGCTCCGCGCCCCCTGCCCCTGATCCCAAGGGCAAGCTAGAGCTTCGAGCCCTGCAACCGACTGCCCAACCACCGGTCGGCGGACAGTTTGCCGCCACCCGAGAAGGCGAGCGGAATGAACATGACCAGGAAAATCACGGGCAGCTTGTAGTTGCCGGTACAGACGCCATCCTCGCACTGCCTGGAGATACGGTAACCGTCAAAGATATCCGAGATCGAACCGAAGCCATCGGTCGGCAGGTGCGCCGCATAGATGGCGACCAGCGTCACGACGATCAGGCACATGGATACGTACCGGGTCGCGAAGCCGACGATCAGGAGTACGGCTCCGACGATCTCAAACCACGTCGCGAGGAACCAGTTCGCATCCGCCGACAGCAGCGAGAACGGGAAGGGGAAATCGATCCGCGCAAACCAGTTGGTGCCGCCTAGTTTCGCCAACCCGCTGTCGAGGTACTCGTAACCGAGCAGAAGCCGAAGGACGAGCAGCGAAACGTACCCGCCGGCAACGTTGAGCCAGGTTCTCACCCGCCCCTCGATGTTGAGGATCGGCCGTATCAGTGATTCCATCTTGTCCTCCGCTCAAGTCGCCTCAGGTTGCCCAATTTGTCTTTCGTTGTCGATGACGCTGCCCGCGCCTGCTTTGACACCCTCGATCCCGCAATCCCGCAGGACTGGCGGACATTGGCGGCGAACCTTGCCGTTCGCTGGCACTCCGATCCGCCCCGGCGTGTCGGCCTCGCCGGCGGCCAGGGCGCGGGGAAATCCACGCTCTCCCGGGCGATCGTCGAGGCCGGCCGGCACTTCGGGCTTCGCGTCGTCTCACTCTCCATCGACGACTTCTACCTGACCCGGTCCGAACGCGAAGCGCTGGCGGACCGCGTACATCCCCTGCTGGCGACGCGCGGCCCGCCAGGTACCCACGATGTTCCGCTCTGCGAGTCGGTCATGGATGCGCTTGACGCCGAGGGCGTCGTAACGGTTCCTGTCTTCGACAAGGGTTTGGACAACCGCGCGCCGGAAACGCTCAACGTGCAGGCACCGGCGGACATCGTCCTGCTGGAGGGCTGGTGCGTCGGCGCGCGGCCGGAGCCGGCAATCAGGCTCGATCAGCCCATCAATGCCCTCGAAACCGAATCGGATTCCGAGGGCGTTTGGCGAGGTCACATCAACCAGGCACTGTCGACCGACTACGCCCGGCTGTTCGGAAAGTTGGACTGCCTTGTTTTCCTTCGTGTGCCAAACCTCGACGCGGTGGTGCGATGGCGGCTCCAGCAGGAAAGCGAACGGCCACCTGAACTGCGCCTGGACAAGGCCGGGGTCGTGCATTTCGTCGCCCACTATGAAAGGCTGACGCGCTGGATGCTGGAAGACCTGCCTGCTCGCGCCGACGTGGTTGTCGAACTCGACGAGGGACATCAGGTGGTCGGGTGTACGCTTGCAGATCATCAGGATCCAACAACCACCGCACGTGGACGACACTGATGCGATCCCATTGGCTCATCCCTGCGATATTGGCCGCCGCTGTGGCCGCCGGCGAGACGGTCAGCCCCGTTCAACCCGTCAAGAGTCCCATTGACGACCGCGAGTACCGCCGTGTGGTATTGCCGAACAACCTGCGTGCGCTCCTCATGCACGACCCCGGCAGCGACCGAGCCTTCACTGCGGCCAGTGTGGCCCGCGGCAGCAACCAGGACCCCAAAGGGCATGAAGGCCTCGCCCACCTCGTCGAGCACCTGTTATTCGTTGCCACGGACAAGTATCCGGAGGTCGACGGATTCAGAGACTTCCTGCGCGATCACGACGGCCGCGCCGCTGGCTTCACCGCGTCCGACCGCACCATTTTCGGCTTCCAGCTCTACGCCGACCACCTGCCGGAGGCCCTCGACCGTTTCGCGCAGTTCTTCATTGCACCGCTATTCGAACCCGACCACATCGAACGGGAAAAACAGGCCGTGGACAAGGAGAACCATCGAAGACGGTGGGAAGAGGACTGGCAGGAAATTGCAGTAAGCAGACAAACTACTAACCCCGAGCATCCGTTGTCGCGGTTTCGGACAGGCAACCTGGAGACGCTGAGCGGCGTCGGCGGTCCGGAGGTGCGTGCCTTCTTCGAAGCCAACTATTCCGCCGACACGATCACCCTCGCCGTTCTCGGACCACACGATCTCGACATGCTGGAGGCGCTCGTTAGAGAACGGTTCGGCATGATCGTCGATCGGGGGCTTGGATCGAGACCTTCCAATCCAACCGTCTTCCGTCCCGGAACGTTACCGGGAAGTTACACATGGCGGAACTTCAGCGAAAGAAACCTGGGCCTTACTTTTTCGATCCCGCCACTGAAGCCACACTATCGCACCAAGCCGACCCGGTACCTTGCCGGACTTGTCGGCAACGAAAGTCCGGGGAGCCTTCACGACATTCTGAACCGCCGGGGCTGGATCAGGGAGTTGGAAGTAAAGGACCGGGCCATAGATGAACAGAACTCGCTCTTCGGGATATCGATGGAGCTGACCGAGGTCGGCGAACCCCATGTCCAGGAGATCGTCGATCTCACCTACGCCTGGATCGACCTGATCCGCCGCGAAGGCGTCGACGCGTGGCGCTATCACGAGGAGGCCCGGCTCGCGGACATTGATTTCCGCTTCCACAACCTGACTACACCTGCCGAGACGGTCATCTACGCGGCAGACGCGCTCGCCAACTACCCGCCGGAGGATGTCCTGCGCCACTCCCACATGATGGATCGGTTCGACGCGTCGCTGATTCGCAGGTATCTCGATTTCCTGACGCCCAAGAACGCCCTTGTCTCAATCTCGGGTCCAATCGTCGATGTCGACTACGCCGGATCCCTTGACGAACCCGCGTTGCGGTGGGGACCGGCGCTGCTTCCCCAGGAGATCGATGCGCCGTTCGAACTTCCCGGACCCAATGCCTTCATCCCGAACGACCTCGACCTCTTGCTCGAACCCGGGCCGCCGGGTAAACCCGTACGCCTCGAGACCGGGACGGCCGTGGAGACCTGGCATGCGCCGGACACCGAATTTCGCACGCCCACCGTCCGCGTGGAGCTACGACTCCGTCCGGCAGAACCCTTCACGCCGGACGACATCGTTCTCGCCACGCTCCATGCCAAACTCGTGGAACATGCCTTGCACGCCCGCACTCATGCCGCCCGGCGGGCCGGACTGACCCATGGTGTCAACTCGACCTGGACAGGGCTACGCATACATGTCGGGGGCTATCACGACAAACTCACCGTCCTGTTCGACGACATGCTCAAGACCTTTGTTGCCCTTCCGGTCGATGCGGAGCGATTCACCCTGGAGCAAACTGATCTCATCAAGACGCATGTCCATCGCGAACGCACTGAGCCGTTACGCGACACGGTCCATTACCTGCTCCATCCCGAGATGTGGCCCACGGACGTCCTTGTCGAGGCCGCGCGACGGGCAACACCCGCAACGCTCGCGACCTGGCGGAAGCAGCGACTCACGGGTATGGGTGCGACGCTGCTGGTGCACGGCAACTTGCTCGGGGAAGACGCGCAATCGCTCGCAACGCTCGTGCAGCGACGGCTCGGCATAGTCGAACTGGCGCATGTGCGTCCCACGGCAAGGCGCCTTGCCGGATCCCTGCGCTACGAACACTCCATCGAGTTCCGCGACGACACGGACTACGCGCTATATGTCCAGGGCGAGAGCGACGCGATCGAGGAGCGCGCGTCCATCTCCCTTATCGGGCATATGCTCAACGATCGGTACTATACGGCACTCACTGCGGATGACGAACAAACCTACGTCGCCAGTGCCTCTACGCTCTCCATCGCGGGAATCGCCGGGATCATGTTCCTGCAGTTCTCGAAGACCGGCGCGGAAGAGCTCGAAAGGCGTACGCGCGCATTCCTCGACGAGCAGCGGGCGTGGTTCCGGGACCTTTCCGCGGCCGATTTGCAGGAGCACAAGCGCAGGTGCATCGCAACGCTGCCACCGCCCGACCGGAACAACAGCGATCGCGTGGCACGTCTCGCCAGGAATCTCACCGCGCGCGTACTCACCTTCGACGAACGGGACCAATTTGTCAGGGCCGTGAAGCGCCTCACGCCCGCCGAGGTCGCAGACACCTATGACGCCCTCATCGCTCCCTCTCGCGGCAACCGGCTGACCGTGTACAGCCCCGGGCCTGCAGGCACTGTTCCGCAGGATGGAACGATGGTGTCATCAAGGAAGGAACTCATCCAACTCACATCGGCGAAAGCCGATCCCTGATACTGCTCAAGACCCATCTTGCTCTAGTTGCTGCCGCGCACAAGTTCGACGTATTCCGCCAACGGCATCATCCCGATCTCCTCACGCCGCGAATCCACGTTCTCTTCGTCTTCGATAGGGAACAGTTCCAGCTTGCCTGTCTCGTCGTCCCAATAGAGTTGAGTGCCATAGACCTGGGGTTTGTCCTCGCCAACCAGGACTCGATCCTGCAACAGCGCGAACCGCCGGCGCTCGAACTCTCCCGCCTCGACAGCCGCTTTCACTAACGGCAGATACTCCACCTGTGTCTCGTGATCGGCGTGCTGAAGGATCAGGAACGCGGCAGTGGCACCGTCCCGACCCACAAGGCTTTGGCCCGGCCATCCATGCTCGGAGATGATCTCCCGGAGCCGCGCGAGGTTCTTGGCATCCGCCTGGCTCTGCTTCTCCCAAAGCGCCATTACTTCCGGCGAGTCGTGACCGTGCTCACGAAACGCTTCCTGTATCAGCATGCGTCCGGATTGATCGGACTCGCGTAGGGCGACCAGTTCGTCGCGCAACTCGACATTGGCCTGTCCCACCACCGGCGTGGTCTGAGCGACCAGAACAACTACAAGCGCTGAAGCAATTGCCTGCTGGGTGATCATCGCGTATGGGTACCCGTCAATAGGCCGGATTTCATGGTACAGCGCACCGTCAGCCCGTTCAGGAACGATTCAGGGCCCGTGGTCTAGTCTCTCGTCATCGAATCCAATCGCCGAGGGATGAACAATGCAATTTCGCCGTTTGATCCAACCAGCAGTGCTGGCAACCGCAACGATCCTCGCCGCTGGCGTCCAGGCGTCCAGCCACTACGAGACCGCCCCAGTCACCAGCGTGATTCCCGTGTACGAGAAGGTCCGCTACGCCGTGCCCGTCGATGACTGCCGGGCCGAAACCGTTCGCTTCCCGCAGTATGGAGCGCCCGGGACGGCCCCGATTGTCGGGGCCATTCTTGGCGGCGCCGTTGGCAACGCGGTCGGACACAAGAAAAGAAACAAGCAGGTGGGCGCCGTGCTCGGGGCCGTGCTCGGCGCGAGCATCGCAAACGACATCGCCCGAGGTTCGCCCGACCGGTCGCGTGTCCGATACGGTACGCGGCACGTCTGCGACACGTTCACCGAGTACCGCGACGAAGACAGGCTGGTTGGATACGACGTGACCTACGAATATGCCGGCCGCGCCTATACCACCCGGATGAAGCGTCATCCCGGAGACGCGATCCGCATTCGCGTGACACCCATCGAGCGTTATTGACGCCCTACCGGCACGCGCCAAATTTCAGTGCCAATCCTCCCCATCTGTGCGAAATTTGGCGCGATGTCGGTAGCGGCGGACTTGCCGCAGGTACGAGAAAGAGATGCGTGTTCTGTTGGTCGAGGACGAAATGCTCCTGCGCGCGCAGGTCGACAAGTACCTGCGGGACGCGGGATTTATCGTCGATCTGGCGTCCAATGGCGAGAAAGGGCTCTATTTCGGCCTGGAGTTCGACTACGACGTCGCGGTCATCGACCTGGGCCTGCCCAAGATGCACGGCATCGACCTGATCGCGGAGCTCCGCAAACAGGATCGCGCGTTTCCCATCCTTATTCTGACCGCCCGCCGCGACTGGCAGGACAAGGTGACCGGGCTCGAGGCGGGCGCTGACGACTACCTGACCAAGCCCTTCCACCTGGAAGAACTCAAGGCGCGCCTCGACGCGCTGATCCGTCGGTCCGCCGGTTATGCCTCGCCCGTGGTCGAAAAGGGTCCGCTCCGCCTCGACCTAGGCGCGAAAGAGGCACGGCTGAACGGTGATGCGCTGGAGTTGACGGCTTTCGAATACCGCGTCCTGGAGTACCTGGTCATGAACCCCGCCCGCGTGATCTCGAAGGCCGAACTGACCGAGCACCTCTATGAACAGGACTTCGACCGGGACAGCAACGTCATCGAAGTCTTCATCGGACGCCTGCGCCGCAAGATCGATCCCGACGGGTCGCTGAAACCGATTCGAACGATTCGGGGTGCGGGCTACCGATTCTCCCTCTAGTGTTGACTTCCCCGTTCCCGCCCACGCCGCATGCTGCGACACTTCATGCGCGCTAGCCTACAGCGTCGTCTGATGGCGACGACCGCAATCGCCCTCTGTCTCTTTCTCCTCGCGACCGGCTGGATCTGGGAAAGACTGTTCACGAACAGCGTACGCGCGAGCGCCGAAGAGCAGATGCTCATCGTGGCGTATGGCCTCGTTGACGCGACCAGGAAAGAGGCGGATCCTGCCTCCCTCGGGGGGCCCTATGAGGGCGAGGGTGGACCTCGGGAGCAGGCCACGGAACCTTCCATACTGCTCCCCGACGAACTTGGCGAGCCGCGACTGTCACGACCCAATTCGGGGCTCTACGCCTATATCGAGACAGCGGACGGCACGCTGGCGTGGCGGTCGCCATCCATGACCATCACGTCGGTGGCCGCACCACCCTACCCCCGCCCACCCCCGGGAGACTCGCGCTTTCGCAAGATAGAGATCGACGGTGTGGAACCCCGATTCCTCCTTGGTTACACCGTGATTCTCGAGGAATTCGACGACTCTGAGCTTACTTTCTGGGTACTGAACGACCAGTCTCCGTTCAATGCCGAGATTCGCGAGTTTCGCAGGAGTCTCGTGATTGGGGTGATCGCCGCCACGCTGCTCCTGGTAGTTCTGCAACTCGGCACCCTGCGCTGGGGACTCCGCCCGTTGCGACGGATGGCGGAACGGGTCCGGGCGCTACACGCGGGGGAACGCGGTGACATCGGCGAGGACTATCCCGCCGAACTCGCCCAGCTCGCGCACACGCTGAACCGCTTTGTCGAACACGAAATGGAGAGTAGGGAACGCTATCGGCGCGCGATGGGCGACCTCGCACATAGCCTCAAAACACCGCTTGCCGTTCTGAAGAATGCCCTCGTCACACCCGACAAGCCCGACCGGACGATATTCGACGACCAGGTCGACCGCATGGAGGAGACGATCAGCCGCCAGCTGTCGCGTGCCGCGGCAATGCCTGCCGTGCTGCCGCACGAACCCGTCGCGGTCATGCCCGTCGTGGAGCGTCTGTGCCGTGCGCTCGACAAGGCATACGTCGAGAAGCATATCGACGTGGAGATCCGTACGGCACAGGTACGCGTACGCGCGGACGAGCGCGACGTGATGGATGTATTGGGCAACCTGATAGAAAACGCCTACAAGTACTCGCACTCGAAAGTGCGCATCACCGCAAGGTGCGACAAGTGCCCCGCAATCCGGGCCCGCACGAATCCGACCGCGACCGAATCAGGCGCCGCCAGCGAGGATGGACTCGGCACGGGATTGCGCGATGCGGTCTGCATTGTCGTGGAGGACGACGGCGACGGCATTCCGGAAGCCGCGAAACGTTACGTCTTTGAACGGGGAGCACGCGCCGACACTGCCCACTCCGGGCACGGCATCGGACTCGCATCCGCCATAGAGTTGGCGACCGCCTATGGTGGCAACGTCCAACTCGCTGACAGCGACCTGGGTGGGGCCCGGGTGATCCTCACGCTGCCCGCGTAAGCCTCAAAGCCTGGGCGGGCGCATTGCTGCGCGCCAGAAGGACCGGCGGGCTTCAGGGCGCCAGTGCTAGTGCTCGACGATCTCTCGAACCGCCGCAAATAGCCGCGACCTGATCTCTTCCGCGTCGGTCTGCAGCACAGCCGTGGCGCACCAGCGCTCGAGTAACGAATCGATGTCCGCCGGGTCGCGGTCGCGCGCCGTCAGCCCCGATTGCAGGCGGCTGACCTGCACCTCCATCCGCAGGCCCTGGTCATCGGGGGGAGAACTGATTCCCGCCCCGATCTCGGCTTCGACGGCGAGTTTCCTCAACTCGGAGAGATCCATCGACGCCTCGGCCTCGAGGCGCGGCTTGAACAGTTTCGCCAGTTCACCGGCTTCCTCGAGCCATGTCTCTTTCGATCCAGCGTCCCGTTCGATGCCGGCAAGTCGCGCATCCAGTGAATCGATCCTGTCCACGCGCGCCAACTCCGCCCGGACGCGTTGTTGCGCCGCACGGAAGCCAATATCCCGTTGGTGGTCCGACAACAGGCGGTGCACGCGACGCTCGACTTCCCTTGGCAACCCCTCCAGGGCTTCGATCTTTCCCCGACAGGCATTCAGCAGGCGGCGCGCCTCGTCGGTCGATTCTGCTTCTGCAAGCGCGTGCACGAGATCCTCGGTCAGGGCATTCGCCTGGTCTACCGCCTGGGCCAGCCGCGACCGACGCTCCTCGCGACTGGAGTCGCGGGTCGCGAACACCTCGTCGCAGATGCCGCGAAACTCTTTCCATAGGCCCTGGTCGATACGGCGGCGTGTCGGGCCGACACGTTTCCACTCCGCCTGCAGGCGTTTCATCGCCTGGGTCTGCTCGTGAATCGGACCATCCGCTTCCGCTGCAGCCCGAGCCCGCTCAACGATTTCCGCCTTTTTCGCCTCGTTACGCTCCCACTCCTCGCGCAAATGACCCGTGATCCTGTCCGTTACAGCCTTGAACCGGGAATCCATCCGTCGCCCCGGCGACCTGTCCACTGGCCGGTAAGTGCGCCATTCCTCGCGTGCCTGACGCAGAATCTGCTCCACGCCCCTGTAGTCCGCATGCTCCCAGTCGTTCTCTTCGACGAACGCCTCGAGCTGACTGCAAATCGTCCCGCGTTGCTCCAGATTGAACTTTCGTTCCTCGGCAAGTTGCGCGAAGTGCTGGCGGCATGGCGCGAAGGCGCGCTCTGCCGCCGCATCGAACCGCTCCATCAACGCCCGGTCCCTGGCCGACTGGATACGCCCCAGCGCCTTGACCCGGCCTCGCAGGGTCTTGATCCGTTCGAGCTGCGTCTTCGGGTCCAACGGGTGATCTGCCAGTTGCTCGATTTCTTCGCAGAGGGATTCCCGCTTGCCCCGCAGCGCGAACGATTGCCAATCCGCGAGCTCACGCAAGCGGCGCGAACTTGAAGCGAGCTTCGCGCTCGGCCTCTGCTGGGCTGACTTCGGAAGATGCCGGATGCAACGGTTTGCCTCGCCCTGCAGGCGCAGCCCTTCGTTGACCTCACCCGCTTCGACCGCGTTCTCCAGCGCCTCGATCAACCTGGCGATCTCCTCCTGCACCGAGGCGAACACGTCGCGGCAGTTCTGGTCCGTCTCCGCAAACGTCTCCTGCGCGGCGGCCAGCCGCTCGATCCACTCCGGAGGAGAAGATTCTCTCGGCCAGTCGATCTTGGCCCGAAGCGACTCGGCCGCCCGGGCATGCCGGCGCGCAATCGACTGCAAGCGCCATCGTGCTTCGTAGTCTCCTTCCGGCGGTGCCTCGAATTGCGAATGTGCATTCACGATCTCTTCTATTTCCGCCCTGTGCGAGACAGCCCTGTCCAGCGCGGCCAAGAGATCGACAACTCGTTCCCGGTGTCGCGCAAACGCCTCCGCCATTTCGCTCGATGGCGACGACTTCTCCGCGAGGGCTCCCCAGCGCGTCGCGATGTTCTGCCAACGCTCGTCCAGTTCGCCGATGGCATCGATGGTATTCGCCACCTCGGAGATGGCCCGTCGCAAGGCCTCCACCTCGGTCAGAAGGCCATTGAACGAGTCGCCGTCGGCCGGTACCGGCGATTCCGGTAGCTGAAATCGCCCCTGGATGCCCGAACGGGGTTCGACCGTCTCGCCCAAGGGTTCGAGTTGGCCTTCTTTTTCCTCAAGGCCCGCCTTGAGCGCGTCCCACTCGACCTGCAACGCTTGCCGTTTCACATCGAACTGGGGGTCTCCCGCCACCAGCCGATTCGCCGAGTCGATCAGTTCTTCAGCCCGCGCCACCAACTCGTCCCGCTCGTGCCGGAGTTGCTTCAGTGCATTGAGCCGGTCGCGCACCGCGCGGTGTACGGTCTTGTCGCCACTGCGCAACGCATGTTCCAACGCAGTCAGGCGGCCTTCGCCAGCCACCTCGCCGACCATGGCAAGGCGGGTTTGCACATCCTGCAGGCCGGCGATGGCAGTTCCCAACTGCACATCGTCGATCATGGCGAGGAGTTCAGGCGAAGGAGCCCGAACAAAACGGGCAATCACAACCAGCGGGTGGGCGGCGAACGCGTGATCGTCGCCGAGTTCCGCCAAGCGGCCCGCAGCCGCGTCCGCTACTTCACTGTCGTCAAGCAGTGAGCCAAGCGTGGCCACGGATTGCAGGCGCGCGATCGCGACAATGCGCACACCGGCATCCGCATCGGCCCTGGCCGCTTCTTCAAGTGACGAATGTTCCGAATCGTCGAGCGCGAGCAGCGCCTCGCGTCTGCGCGCCGGATTGGCGTCCGTCGTTTGCGGCTTGCGTTTGAAAAGTCTCGACAGCATGGCTGAACGTCATCCTGAATCCTTCGAGCATGTTCAGCTATCGCCGACAATCCCCGCGCCAAGTGGCTCGGCGATCGGCCTCAAGCTCCAGCCTGTTACGCTCCGAGCGGCACCATTCGCTAGCGCCATGTTTCACCCCCGCCCAGGCCCACCTAATGTCCTGCGCTTTGACCGGCACTAACCGTGCCGTTCTACAGCGCAGGCCCCTAGACGAATGTGTGCGTCCCATCGCAGTGTGGCTTGTTGTTGCTGTGCTTGCACCCACAGAAGAACACCTTGCCACTCGTCTCGGCATCGAAACGTATTGGCGTGAATTCGCTGCCTGCGTGCGATCCGTCGCAGAACGGCTGGTTGCCGCTCTTTCCGCAGGCGCACCAGAAGTACTTCATGCCGGCTTCGACGTCGACCGCGAACGGCCCCCTTTGCGCGATGTTCGGCTCGGCCACGGTGTTCTACTCCCTGAATCTCATTTGAAACATTCTAACCGCAGAGGTTCCCCGCAAGCACCGTACTCGACGCGGCTTTTTTCTCAAGCTGCGCCCAGGCGTCGATCCTGCACGGAACGCGCCTCGGAGCAGAGCGACCAAGGGGTGTGTGCCCCACTCCAGGGAGGCTTGCCTACCCAATAGTTGACGTTGGTCTGTTAATGTCGCAGCCCAAAGCTGTTGCGGCACATTTTATGGCGAGATGGGACAGGAACCCGGCGAGTTCGATACCTGACTGGTTCTGGCAGGCAGTAGAGACCCCGAGCGAGGAGCGGTTCGTCGAGGTCGAAGACTGCGATGTGTGCTATCGCGTGTGGGGAGGTGCCGAGGCCGCCGGCAAGCCAGGCATGCTGCTGATCCACGGCATGAACGCCCACAGCCGCTGGTGGGACTTCATCGCGCCCCAGTTCCTCACCGACTACCGGGTCGCCGCAATGGACCTGACCGGGATGGGCGACTCGGACTATCGCTACGTGTACGAGGCGGACACCTATGCCAGGGAGATCGTCGCGGTATGCGATGCGGCGGGATTCGACAGCGACGTGGTGGTCGTCGGACACAGTTTCGGCGGGGTCATGGCAGTCAAGGCGGCCAACCTCCATCCCGACCGGTTCGGCAGGCTGGTGCTCGTTGACTCGGGCATCCGCCATCCTGACGAACCCCCTTCCAACCAGCCGCTGATGGGCGGCGGCCGACCGAAGGCGTACCCCGACCGGGAGACCGCCGAGAACCGCTTTCGCCTGTACCCGCCGCAGCCCTGCGAGAACCAGTACATCATGGAGTACATCGCCAGGCATTCGCTGCTGCGGGTAGACGGCGGCTGGGCCTGGAAGTTTGATGAGGAGTTGCCCCTGACCACCAAGGGCACCGATCGAACACCGGAGGACTACACAGGCATACCGATACCGGTCGGCATTGTGTACGGCGCCGAGAGCAAGTCCTTCACGGCCGGCACGCTCGAATACACGCTGAAACTGATCGGGCGCGACGTGCCGGTCGTCGCCGTGGAGGACGCCCAGCATCACGTCTTTCTCGATCAGCCCCTGGCGTTCATCGATGCATTGATGCAGGTACTGGATCGCCTCCCGTCATGACGGGCCTTATCGGCATTTGCCTGCTGCCCGTTATCGCCTGGCTCCTGTCCACCAACCGCAGTGCGATCAATTGGAGAACGGTGGGGGGCGCGTTCGGTTTGCAGGTCGCGGTAGGCGCCGCCGCGCTGTACCTCCCACCCGGGCGAGCCGTCCTCGAGTGGGTCGCCGCCGCCGCGAGCCGGATACTCGACTACAGCCTCGCTGGAATAGAGTTCGTATTCGGCAGCCTCGCCTCCGACTCGTTCGGATTCATCTTCGCCTTCCGCGTGCTGCCCGTCATCGTCTTCTTCTCCGCCCTGATCGCGGTGCTCTACTACCTGCGCGTAATGACCTGGATCGTGCGGATTTTCGGGGGGCTGCTGCAGCGCGCGCTCCGCGCCAGTCGGCCGGAATCGATGTCCGCAGCGGCCAATGTCGTTGTCGGCCTGGTGGTCGCCCCGCTGGTTGTGCGGCCGTTCATCCCAACGATGACCCGATCCGAGCTGTTCGCCGTCATGGTCGGCGGCCTCGCCACGGTCGCGGGCTCGGTCATGGCGGGGTACGCGGCTGCCGGCATCGAGTTCAAGTACCTCATCGCGGCCTCCTTCATGGCTGCGCCCGGCGGGCTCATGATGGCCAAACTCATGGTCCCAGAAACGGAGGAACCCAGAAACGACATCGCGGACATCGACGAAGGCCGCCCCGTGAACATCTTCGACGCGGCCGCCAACGGCGCAATGCTGGGTCTGCGAATCGCGGCCGCGGTGGGGGCCATGCTGATCGCGATCATCGGACTGATCGCCCTGCTGAACGGCATCATCAGCTGGGCGGGCGGATTCTTCGGCGCACCCTTCCTGACCTTCCAGCAACTCATCGGCTGGCTGTTCATGCCGGTCGCATGGATCATCGGCATTCCCTGGGCGGAGGCAGCCCAGGCCGGCAGTTTCATCGGCCAGAAGATCGTCCTGAACGAGTTCGTCGCCTACCTCGACTTCGCCCCGCACATCTCCGACCTATCCGGCGGCACCGTCGTCATCGTCACCTTCGCGTTGTGCGGATTCGCAAACTTCGGCTCGGTCGCCATATTGCTCGGCGGCTTGAGCGCCATCGCGCCGAACCGCCGGGAGGACATCGCCCGGTTCGGCATGCGCGCCCTCGTTGCGGGCACGCTCGCGAACCTCATGAGTGCCTCGCTGGCCGGTGTCTTCGTGTGGTTATAGGTGTCCGGTTGCCTGCGAACCGATGGAGGTGATCCCCCGGGCTGCGGGATGACATCCACCATGCGCCTTCGCAAACTGCTCGCGGCAGGACCGTGCGGCGCCGGGAGCTCCTGCCTGCGCTGGCCCGCAGTCGCCTGGTCCGTCGCTGCGGTTCTGGCACTCGCGCCAAGTGGGGTGCTGGCGCAAGAGACCACGACGGACGATCGGCAAGTGATCGAGGAGATCGTGGTGGTGGGATCGCTGATCACGCGCCGCGTGGTGTACGAGGGCAGCGCGCCGGTACAGACGCTGGATGCCGGGTTGTTCGAGTCGAGCGGCGCGGCGCAGCCAGCGGACATTCTCAAGAGCCTGACCGCAAACACAGGATCCTACATCGCCACCCAGCAGAACAGCCTGCAGGGCAGTTCGCAGTTCAACCTGCGGGGACTGGGCCTGTCTTCGACGCTGACCCTGATCAACGGTCGGCGGGCCGGCCTGGCCCCGGTGGCCAACGACGTCGGACATGGCTTCTTCGACATCAACACGTTGCCATTGGCGATGATCGAACGGGTCGAAATCCTTCGGGACGGCGCTTCGGCCACCTATGGCTCGCAGGCGGTGGCGGGGGTGGCGAACATCGTGACGCGCAAGGGCTTCGAAGGCCTGGAGTTCTTCGGCGGCTATCGAAGCGCCACCAACACGGCCTACGACGCCGGTTTCGCGTCCGGGTTCGGTCTGCCCCAGGGCCACGTCAACCTGTATGGCGCCTGGCACGCGCAGGATGAGAATTTCCGGACCGATTTCGACTGGATGATCCCGCGCGCCGTGGACCCTGACGGCGACGGCGACATCGTCGACGGCTCCTTCGACTCCGGGCGGGGTTCGCCAGGCAGCTTCCGCCGCGTGATGACCGCACCGGACGGCCGTTACTTCCCCTTCCAGGTCGACGGCGTCAACGCGCCCCACTCTCCGGACCCGGATTGCCGGGCGGGAGGCGGCTACCCCAGCGATTCGCTGTGCCGACTGGACTTCACCGACCAGCGCACGATGATCGCCGCCGAGCAAAGGGCCCAGTTCTTCACCGAAGCCGAGTTCCAGTTGAGCGAACGGCTGACCGTTCTTTCGGAGGTCGGCCACTCCTTCAACAGGATCGGTGACCGGGTAGGCAACATGCTGCTGGTCAACGGCAACGTGGAAGGCACCAACGAGATCTTCGTGCCCGCCAGCCACCCCTTCAATTTCTGGACCGATCCGGACGGGGACGGCACCCTGACCCATGTCGCGCCCGCTGACTGGATTCCCGGCGTGCACGAGGCGGTGCCACTCGGATACCTGGGCCGTCCCCTGGGCGCCGAAGCCAGCGGCCACAATTCAGGCCACGAAAAGCGACGTTTCAACAACCTGCGCGCGCTGCTCGGCGCCGAAGCCGCGCTCCCGGGGGATTGGACGGGAACATTCCACGTCGTGCATTCGCGCTCCCGCCTGCGGGTCAACGCGGATCGGCACTGGGAGGCGAAAGAGTTTGCCCGCGTGGTCGCCCAGGGACTGTGGAACCCGTTCGGCACCCGCCTGACCGCGCCCGATCTTGTCACCCCCAAGACCGTGGCCGACGACGGGCTCGCACCGAGTCTGATCGGCAAGCGGGCGGCCAATGACGCCGAAATCTTGCGCCAGTTCGAGCGCATCCGCGAAGAAAGCGCAAAGAGCACCATGGAGGTGGCGGAGTTCGTGGCATCGGGCGATCTGATGGAGTGGCGCGGCCAGCCGGTGTCGGTGGCGGCCGGCGCGCAGTATCGCCACCTGCATTATTCGCGGCAGCCGGACCCGCTCGACGCCATCGCCGCCGGCCCCCGGGATGTTCAGGAGTTTTCGGTGGCGGCGGATCAGCACGTCTGGGCGGCATTCGCAGAAGGCCTGACCTATTTCGGCCACCGCACCGAACTGCAGGTCGCCCTGCGCCACGAGAGCTACGACCGGGCAGGCAACACCACCGATCCGAAAATCTCCGCCCTCTTTGCCGCCACCGACTGGCTTTCCCTGCGCACTTCCTGGGGCACCTCCTTCCAGGCGCCCAGCGTGTTCCAGGCGGCCGGCAATACCGCCTCCCGCACCTTGACCGATCCGTTCCGTTTCGATGCGCGGGGCGTGGGGCGATGCACCGTGGATCCCTCGGGCGCGATTCTTGAGCGCGGCGACAACTTCGCCTCCCCAACGGTGCTTCGCGGCGCCCTGCTGCAACCGCAAACCGCCGACATGGCCAACTTCGGCGTGCTCTTCCGGCCACTGGACAACACCGCACTCAGCGTCGACTACTGGGCGATCGACTACCGCAACGTCATCGCCCAGGGGCGCAGCTTCCAGGCCATACTGGAAGACGATTGCCGGGACGACGGGATGCCGAACGACCCGCGGGTGATGCGCGACCCCTCCGGCCAGATCGTCAGGGTGACCACGGATTACGAGAACATCGCCGTGGTCCAGGCACAGGGAATGGACCTGAACGCCTACTGGGACGTGGAAACGCCGGGAGGCCGTCTTCGCATCGGCGCCGACGCCACGCTGCTCACCCGCTACGACGTGGGCAACGCTGGCGGAGACCTATCAGACCAGTTGGGCACCCGCAACGACACGAACGGATTCGGTCCCACGCCCGAGCTGCGGTTCAACCTCAGCCTCGCCGGGAGTTGGGGGGCGCATGACGCCCGGCTCACGCTGCGCTACATCGACTCCTACAAGAACGACGAAGTCGCGACGCTGCCGGAAATCGCTTCCTGGACAACGCTGGACCTGAACTACGGCTATTCCTTTGCCGGGCCAGCGAATGGGGAAGCGACGATTTCCCTAGGCGCCATCAACCTGACGGCCGAGGACCCTCCGCCGCTGCCGAGCGGGCGCACCGGCGCCCAACGCTACAACCTGCGCCCGGGCTACGACGGCTTCGTGCATGACATCAGGGGCCGGGTGATGTATGCGCGTGTGAGCTGGCGGAAGTAGTTCCCGACGACGCCGAATGTCCCGGGGCCAGCAACAGTCAGTCGGTTTCTCCGCTCAGCCCCAGCTTAGCGTCCCGCCCGTCTGGTACTCCGTGACGCGGGTTTCGAAGAAGTTCTTCTCCTTCTTGAGGTCCATAACTTCGGACATCCACGGGAACGGGTTCTTGACGCCCGGGAAGTGCTCGTCGAGACCGATCTGGACGAGCCGGCGGTTGGCGATGAATCGCAGGTAGTCGGCCATCATGTTGGCGTTCATGCCGAGCACGCCGCGCGGCATGGTGTCGCGGGCGTAGCGGATCTCGAGTTCCGTGCCTTCGAGGATCATCTGCTTGGCCAGTTCCTGCATGCCCTCGTCCCACAGGTGCGGGTTCTCGAGCTTGATCTGGTTGATCACGTCGATGCCGAAGTTCACGTGCAT
>JAPPGA010000025.1 GCA_028821515.1 Gammaproteobacteria bacterium
CAACTTGACAGGTCAAAACATATCAGCGCCATGAAATCCGTCGGCCCTTCGGGCGTGCCGTGTTTCACCCCCGCCCAAGCGCTCTTTTTCGCCCATCCCGCCCATCCCGGTTTCACCCATCCCACCCGTCCCGGATGCTGCGCCTTGATCGGCACTGACGTGCCGCTCTACGGCGCACCCTCCTGGAACGTGCCGTTCTACGGCGCTAACCGATGTCCCGGCGTGGCCGTCGAGTGCGCGTGCGCCGGCGTGGAATGCTGTAGCGCTTGCGCCGCTCCCACAGGTTCTTTCGGCTGATGCCTAGCTTGGCAGCCAGTTCGGTCTCGGTGAAGCGGTCCTGGTTGTCGGTAACGAACCGGACGAAGTAGTCCTGCAGGGAAACATGGTCCTCGGGATTGTCGTTGTTCACGGTTGCACCGCCGTCCGGCATGGCGGTGTCATGCAACCTGCCGGCGTCAATGGCGAGCAGCCCGGAACCGATCGTGGCGTCGTCCGAGAGAATGACGGCCCGTTCGACGGCGTTCTCAAGTTCTCTCAGGTTCCCGGGCCAGTGGTACTCGCTCATCGCAGCCATTGCTTCGTCGGAGAATCTCAAACCCGGTTTGTTCATTGACAGGGAGTGGCGGTCGAGCAGGGCCTGGGCGAGCTCGACGATGTCCTCACCTCGGCTACGCAGCGGCGGCACGGCCAGGGAGACCTCCTTGAGGTGATCGAACAGCTCGTGGCGGAACTGTCCGTTCATGGCCAGGTGACTGATATCGCGGTGCGTCGCCGAGATCAGACGGACATCGGGCCAGCCTAGAGGCGCGTCCACGTCAGTGCCGGAGAGGTGTGGTTGTCGCGTTCCCGATGCACGAAGAAGACTGACGAGGCGGTCTTGTGTCGGAAGTGGCAACTCACCGACTTCCTTCAGAAACAACGTGCCTCCGCCCGCCGCCTGCAAGAGTCCTGCAGCGGGCTCGTCCGCCGGGCCGTGGCCGAACAGTTCCGACTCGATGAGTGACTGCGGCGTTGCGGCGCAGTTGAGCGATATCAGGGGTGCTTGACGACGCTGGCCAGCTGCGTGCAGTGCCCGGGCGACAAGTTCCTTGCCGGTGCCGGGTTCGCCCTCGATCAACACCGTCGACTCCGTTGGCGCGACCTTCTCGATGCGCTCGAACAGTTCCCGCATGGCGCGGCACGAACCCTTCAGGAGCCAGGTGTCGTGTCCGGGCGACCTTGAGGCATTGTGCGAAGTGACCCGTTCAAGCGCCTCCAGCAGTTCGCCGTGATCGAAGGGGCGCGGCAGGTAGTCAGCGGCGCCATCCCTCATGGCATTGACCGCTGCGCGTATGTTCGCCTCATCCGCGATGAGGATCAGCGGGATGCCGGCGCTGGCGCCGAACGGCAGGCGGGCGTTGGCGACTACCGCCTGAAAGCGCCCGGATAGGGATTGCGGGAATCGCGCGGCAGACTCGACGGCATACCCGTGACGCTGGAGAAGATCGCACAGTTCATCGCGGTATCCGGAATCCGGCTCAACAACAAGAATGTGCGCCATTGGAACAAGATGCTATGAAAACCCCGTTGGCGCAAGATGCGTTCCCGTCGGAGGACATTGACGGGCATCCGATCAGATGCTCTGCCAGGTCGCAAGGCTCGGGCCACGCGGGACAGCGGAAAGCCGCCAGTTGGCGACCCCCCAATCGAGCAGGTCACGCACCGTTGCCAGCATCGGTGGATCCTGGCCGAGGAGGTCAAGGACCCAGCGAAGATTCTGTGCCGGGAAGCGGTTGTCTACCGCCGTGGCAAGCGTGTGTTTCGAAAGCTTGTTCCCGCCGCGTTCCGTAATGACGGGCACGTGAACGTAGCGTGGCGCCGTGAGCCCCAGACGTTCGATAAGGAAAAGTTGGCGGGGCGTGTTGTCGATCAGGTCTGCGCCGCGCACGACGTCGGTGACTCCCATGGCATCGTCATCCACGACGACGGCCAATTGGTAGCCGACGATCCGGTCGCGGCGGACAATGATGAAGTCGCCGACATCTTCGGAAAGGCGGTGCGCGAAACGCCCGGCCAGGCCGTCCGTGAATCCGTACTCGGCCGGCGGGACACGAATCCTTATCGCCGCGTTCGCGTGCGTTCGCGCCGGTTGATGCCGACATGTCCCCGGGTAAGCCGAGTGCCCCTGCAGGTCCTTTCGGGTACAGGTGCAGTCGAAACACAGGGTTTGGCCGATCAGCGCCTCGATGGCCGCTTCATGGTGCTCGGTAGCGGTGCTCTGGTAGTAGATTTCGCCGTCCCGGTCCAGGCCGTGCGTCTCAAGTGTTCGGAGAATCTCGTCGACGGCGCCCGGCACGACGCGTGGAGCGTCGAGGTCATCGATGCGGAGTTTCCATTCGCCGCCGTTGGCCCGTGCTTCCATGAAGCTGGCGGTGGCAGTCAGCAGGGAGCCGAAGTGCAGGGGCCCGGAAGGCGTAGGAGCGAAACGCCCTACGTATCGCGGTTCCCGGTCTGACATCCGGATTACCCGCTCTGACCTAAGGGAGCGGGCGTGCTGAACGCCAGGAGATCAGGCGTGGAGTTGGCGCTCGCGCAGTTCCGAAAGCGCCTTGCAGTCAACGCACTGCGAGGCGGTTGGCCTGGCCTCCAGCCGGCGAAGACCGATCTCGACACCGCAGGTCTCGCAGTAACCGTAGTCTTCGGTGTTGATGCGTTCCAGGGTCTCGGCGATCTTCTTGATGAGTTTGCGTTCGCGATCGCGCGTCTTGAGTTCGATACTGAACTCCTCCTCCTGCGTAGCGCGATCGGCGGGATCGGGAAAATTGGCTGCCTCATCCTGCATGTGGTTGACGGTTCGATCGACCTCCTCCATGAGCTGGCGGCGCCAGTCGAGCAGTATTTTGCGGAAATGATCCAGTTGCGGCGGACCCATGTAGGGTTCGCCGTCGGCCGGGTCATAGGGTGAGAAGTTCCTGAACGGTGAATCAGCTGGCGTGACTACGGCGGCTGAAAGGCGCACTGACCCGGTTGCTGCATTCGTTCCCTGACGGGCTTTCGTGTTCTTTGCGGGCATGGTCCCTCTAGGTCTCAAACCTGCTGATTCGCGAAGGCGCGAAAACTACCAAATCCGACACCGGTTGGACAATACTGAAATGGATTCCTTTTGCGGATGGCGATGGTGCGTGTTGGATGAGATTCGAACCACCCCTCTTGCCGGGCGTCCTGGTGCGTCGCTACAAGCGTTTCCTTGCGGACGTCGAAATTGCCGGGCGGGGTGTGGTTACCATGCATTGCGCGAATACCGGTGCCATGCTCGGTTGCGACACGCCCGGTAGCCGCGTCTGGTTCTCGACTTCGTTCCGGCCGCAGCGCAAGTACGCTCACACCCTGGAGATCGTCGAGACTGCGGCAGGCGACCGCATCGGTGTCAACACCGCGAGGGCCAATACCGTCGTTGCCCAGGCGCTTGCCGGGGGACGGATTTCCGAACTGCGAGCCGAGCGCATCCGCCGCGAAGTTCGGATTCCGGAGACCCTGGCCGGGGAACACAAGAAGGCACAACGTGCGAGGGAACCGCTCCGTGGGAGGTTTGATTTTGGTCTCTACGGGGCCAGTACCGACCAGCAACCGTCAGCGTACGTCGAGGTAAAGAGCGTCACGCTTGCCCGGGGAAACCTGGGAGCCTTTCCCGATGCCGTGAGCGAACGCGCGAGACGACACGTGGAAGCCCTTGCACGCTGTGTCGCGATCGGTTCTCGCGGCGTCCTGCTGTACTGCGTGCCCCATACGGCTATTCGCCGTGTGACCCCGGCCGATGACATCGATCCGGAATATGGTTGCGCGTTGCGTCGGGCCGCCGACGCCGGTGTGGAGGTGATCGCGTATGGGTGTACGGTTTCGCCCCAGGAGATCACCCTTGATGGGGCACTCGAAGTTGTCCTTTGAGGCGCCGTTTGGCGGATGTCACTCCCGGAAGTTGTTCCGTAGCGCCCTGTAAGCGCCGGAGTTTGCCAGCCGCGCACCGTAACGGGTCACCAATTGGGCCGCAGCGTAGTTGGCGAATCTCGCAGCCCTGTTGGCGGAACCGCCGCGAGTAAGGACATAGAGACAGGCGCCGGCGTATATGTCGCCCGCGCCGGTCGTATCGTTCGCTGTGACCTCGAATCCTGGAACCAGGCGGCGGCCTGCGCTGGTGGCGACCAGGCAACCCGCGCGGCCCAATGTGATATTCACGCTTGGCGCGATGTCGCACAGCTCGTTTGCCGCGATGTCGATTCGGTCCGTGCGGGTCCAGGCCAATGCCTCCTCTTCGTTGCAGAAGAGTTGCTGCACACCGTTGCCCAGCATGGCGGTCAGGCCGTCGCGAAAGAACTCGACCATGGCCGGGTCGGACAGGGTCAGGCTGGTGCGAACGCCCTCGGCCTCGGCCACCTCCCGGGCATGCACCGCTGCCGCGCGGCCAGTCTCGGAAGACGACAGGTAGCCCTCCATGTAGAGGTAGGTAGCGCGGGCGAGCGCCTCCGGGTTTATGTCGTCCGTGTCGAGTGCGTCGGAAACGCCGAGGCATGTGTTCATGGAGCGTTCTGCATCGTCGGTCACAAGTACGAGACAGCAACCGGTTTTCCCCGGGGCGTTTGGATCGTGCGGGTTGGTGTCCACTCCCGCCGAGCCCGTTGCCGCGAGGAAGTACGCTCCGGCTTCGTCGCCCGCGACCCGGCACGAGTAATAGCTCGTGCCGCCGAATCCGCAGACGGCGAAAGTCGTGTTGGCCGCGGACCCACCGCACATGCGCATCGCCTTGCCGGTATCCAGGGACGCGAGGAGCGTGTCCATTCGGGCCTCATCGACCAGTGTCATGTGGCCCTTCGCGATGCCGTGATCGCGCAGGTAGGTGTCGTCGACCGAATGTTCCATGTCGACCAGGGCGTTTCCCACCCCATAGACGTCGTAGGGCATGGCGCTAGTTCAGTTGGGTGAAGGCGCGATCAGCCGCTGCCAGCGTGAGCTCGATCTCCGTTTCGGTGTGGGCGCCGGAAACGAAAGCGGATTCGAATGCGGATGGGGCGAAGTAGACGCCAGCGTCGAGCATCGCGTGAAAGAAACGGTTGTACCGCGCGACATCGCAGCGGGAGACGTCCTCGAAAGTGGCAACCTGCGCCTGAGACGTGAAAAACAGGCTGAACATGCCACACACGCTATTGATCCGTACGGCTATGTTGTGCCCCCTGGCGAGTTCGCCGAGCCCGTCCGTCAGGGCTTTCGTTTGTGCTGCCAGCCGGCTGTAGAACGCATCGTCGAGCGTGTTCAGCAAGGCAAGACCGGCCGTTGTCGCCAGGGGATTCCCGGACAGGGTACCGGCCTGGTACACCGGACCCTCGGGAGCGATGTGATCCATCACATCCGCGCGTCCGCCGAATGCGCCGACGGGCAAGCCGCCTCCAATGACCTTTCCGAGGGCGATCAGGTCGGCGGAAACGCCGTACAGCGCCTGGGCACCACCCCTGGCGACGCGAAACCCCGTCATGACCTCGTCGAAGATGAGCAACGCGCCAGCGTCGGAAGTGATCCGTCTCACGGCTTCGAGGAATCCGGGCAAGGGTGGGATACAGCCCATGTTCCCCGCGACGGGTTCGAGGATCACGGCGGCGACCTGGTCGCCATACTGTCCGAATGCGTCGTGCACGGCCTCGGTGTCGTTAAACGGGAGTATCAGCGTGTGGCGCGTTACGGATTGAGGCACGCCGGGCGAGTTCGGCAGGCCAAGCGTCAATACACCGCTGCCGGCTTTTGCCAACAGGGCGTCGGAGTGTCCGTGGTAGCAGCCGTCGAACTTGATGACGATGTCCCGCGACGTGAATCCGCGCGCGAGCCGGATGGCCGACATGGTCGCTTCCGTGCCGGAATTCACCAGGCGCACCTTGTCGATTCCGGGCACGGTGTCGACGATTTTCCGGGCCATCTGCGTTTCGCGTTTCGTCGGTGCGCCAAAACCCACGCTTTCGGCCGCCTGGTCCCTGATCGCGCGTACCACCGGTTCAAAGCCGTGCCCCTGGATCATGGGTCCCCAGGAAGCGACGTAGTCCACGTAACGGTTGCCGTCGACATCGAAGAGGTACGGCCCGCTGGCCGTCGCGAAGAAGACCGGGGAGCCGCCCACCCCCTTGAAGGCACGCACGGGTGAATTGACACCGCCGGGAATGACCTCCTGGGCGTTTCGGAAGAGCCGCTCGGATTCGCTTCGGTTCATGATTGGGGTGGTCCTCCCGTGTCAGAATGGTTTGACGACTACCATGATCGCGACAAGAAACAACAGGACAGTGGGCACTTCGTTGAACCACCGAAAGAACGTATCGCTTCGGGTGTTTTCGTCATTGGCGAACTGACGCACGAGTTTGCCGCAATAGCCGTGGTAGGCGTACAGTCCCGATACCCCCGCGATCTTGACCCAGAACCATGCGGCGTCGGCATAGGTCTCCCAGTAGAGAACCATGAGCCAGACACCGAGCACGGCCGTGAGTGCGGCGGACGGCGTCATGATTCCCCGGTACAGGCGCCGCTCCATGAGTTTGAACCGCTCGATTCCGGTTTGGTCGGTAGCCGCGGCGTGGTAGACGAACAGCCTCGGCAAGTAGAACAGGGCTGCGAACCAGGTGACCACGAAGATGAGGTGAAACGCCTTGATCCAGAGCATCGGCCGTCTCCTGGGCTTGCCGTTCGATGATTGCTGCACGCATAAAGGGTGTCCCGGTGATCGCCGTTACCGATGCCGGCTGCGATTTGAGGAGACGCCCCCGATTCCCGCCTCGAATATTATAGTGGGCAGATCGTCAGGTGCCGGGTCCGTGCGCCGGTCGATGTGCCGGGCGGAGCCGAAAACGATATTGCGATGAAGCCGAATCGAAGCAATTTTGGTCGTGGGATACAACCCGCCAGAACGGCTGCGTGGACGGTTGTGGCGGTGATCGTCTTGGGAATCTTCGGGTATGGCAGCTTCGTGCTCGGCGGGTATCGGCAAGCCAGCGAGAACGATCAGGGCCTCGTATTGACGGCCGACTGTGACGAAACGGAGGACCTTGCCTGGTTCAGGGAGCTGGATCTGGCGCAGGTTGTGGATGCGGGCGCGAACGAACAACTGCGCCGGACGATCAAGGTTCTCGGCGACCGCATCCACTCCCTGGAAGAGGAAGTGCGCTTCTATCGGCGCCTTGTCGCGCCGATGGACGACGACGCGGGATTCAGGATCGAGCGACTCGATGTCGCGAAGACACGAAATCCGGATCGATTCGCCTACACGTTGGTCCTGACCCAGGCCGCGGACCGGGACGAGTGGATCGAGGGCAGGCTCCTGCTCGACATCGTGGGTGACCAGGCGGGTTCGGAGCGATCGTTGTCATTTGCAGAGTTGTCGGAAGATACCGAGTATCCGATCCGGTTCAGGGTTCTCTACTTTGAGGATTTTGGCGGTCAGATAACCTTGCCCAAGGAGTTTTTGCCGAGGGAGATCAGGGTCACTGCGGAGGTGGATGAAGGGCGCCGGTTTGATCGGGTGTTTGCCTGGGCCGTCGAATGAAGGACCGCAGGACGGGTTGGAATGCGCCACGGTTCATCGAAACAAAAGCTGGTGAAGTGGTTTAGACTCGAAGGAAGAGAAGCCTTGAATAAAGAAGGTGTACCCATGAAGCGCACGAAGAAGAACCGCGTGGATAGCAGGGACAACAGCACGACGCTTGTTGCGTCCGGAACGTCGGTACGCGGCGACATTCAATTTTCTGGCCGGCTGTACATCAGTGGAGCTGTCACAGGCAGCATAACGACCGAGAAGGGCGCACCCGCCACGCTCGTCGTCGACGAGGACGGCCGGGTCGAAGGCGACATTCAGGCGACGCACGTGATCATCGCGGGCCGAGTCGACGGAAATGTGATTGCCTCGGAGCGTCTGGAAGTTGCGGCAACCGCCCGTGTCAGCGGAGATGTTTCCTACCGGCAGCTCGGCGTGGAACTGGGCGGCCTGTTGAATGGCAAACTCCTGTTGCTTGAAGGCGACGAGAGTCGCGGAAACGTGCGCGTTTTCGAATTGTCTGGCGGCGGTGACCGGGACGCCTGAGACAGCGAATGCAACTCGTCGACATAGGCTTTTCCGACCGCGCCGCGGGTAAGGTGGCAGAACTCATCGCGGGCGAGGGCAGCGACACGCTGAAGCTGCGCGTCTTCATCACCGGCGGTGGATGCAGTGGCTTCTCGTATGGTTTCACGTTCGACGAGGAAGTCGCGGAGGATGACGCCGTCATCGAGCGGCAAGGCGTGGTCATGCTGGTGGACGCGATGAGCTATCAGTACCTGGCCGGCGCGGAAGTCGACTACAGGGAAGACCTCCAGGGAGCCCAGTTCGTCGTGACGAATCCGAATGCTTCGTCCACCTGTGGTTGCGGAAACTCTTTCGCTATCTGATTCGCCTGTTGGCCGGATATAACGCGCCCAGTACCCGCGGTCCTGCCGCTCCCGTCACCGCCGGCGAGTTGCCGGGCAGACGCTCCAGGAATCGATAGGCAAGCCACGCGAAGGCTGCGGCTTCGACGGCATCGCCGTCGACGCCCAGGACCTCCGTCGTCATCACCGGACGCGTCGCCAGACGTCTTTCGAGGCGGTTCATGAGGTCGCCGTTCAGTCGGCCTCCTCCACAGACGACCACGTCGGCAGCGGGAGGTGACCAGGTCTCGACCGCCGTGGCGATACTTGCGGCGGTGAACTCGGCCAGCGTGGCCTGGACGTCTGCCGGGTCTTCCGAACCCTTCAGGCGCCTGCGAAGGTAGTGCAGGTTGTAGAGATCCTTGCCGGTGCTCTTTGGTGGTGGTGCGCGTACGAAGTCATCCTGTTCCAGGTCGGTCAGAAGTTTCGGAATCACCCTCCCCGTGGCGGACCAGGCGCCATCCCGGTCGAACGCCAGTTGCCGATGGCTTCGAATCCAGGCATCGAGCAGGGCGTTTCCCGGACCGGTGTCGAACCCGTTGGTCAGGTCGGGCGCGAGAATCGTCAGGTTGGATATCCCGCCGATGTTCACCACCACCCGCTCGCCGCTGGAAGGCCTGAACAAGGCTTCATGGAACAGGGGCACGAGCGGTGCGCCTTCGCCGCCGGCCGCGATGTCCCGGCGACGGAAATCCGCGATCGTATCAAGACCGCTGAATTCGGCGACTCGATGGGGGTCCCCGATCTGAACGGTATGGGCAGCGGCTCCGCGCGGATTGTGTCGAATGGTCTGTCCGTGGCTGCCGACCGCCCGGACTGGGCTACTCGCTGCGAACTCCCGGACGGAGTGGCCAATGAGTTCGCCCAGTTCGGCATCGGCGCTGGCCATGCGGTCGAGATCACCAGTCCCCGGCAGGGCAAGTGCGCGCAGGGCATCCGCAAGGGAGTCCGGTATTGATTGGGTGGTGGCGTCCACGATGCGCGGGATGTCGGGTTCGACATCGATCATCGCGAGATCGAGTCCGTCCACGCTCGTTCCGGAAATTGCGCCGATGAATAGAAGGGCCATCGGAGCGACCGTGGGGCTAACAGGCTTCGCCGTAGATCGGCACGTGAGTGCCGATCAAGGTGGAGGATGCGGGACGGGTGGGATGGGTGAGACAGTGGGCTTGGGCGGGGGTGAAAGACGGCGTACCCGAAGGGTCGACGAATTTCATGGCTCTTAGCGGGCGGCCAGGACCTGGTGCGCCGAAACGTGGCTGTCGAGTTGCGCGAGAAGCGGCGCCGTGGACCGCTCGAAGCGTGGCAGTTCGGAGGCGGGGATTGGTTTCGCCTTCGGCAGTTCCACGGTGCGGGGGTTTCGATGAACTCCATTCACGAGGAATTCATAGTGCAGGTGGGGCCCCGTGGCGTAGCCGGTCGCGCCGACATACCCGATGACTTTGCCTTGCTTGACGTGGGTTCCCTTTCGGATGCCGCGCGCGATCCTGGACAGGTGCAGGTACTTCGTCTCGAAAGTCTCCCCGTGTTGCAGGATCACGTAGTTGCCGTTGGGAGTGGTCCGGCCGGCCACGCGGACCGTACCGTCGCCTGCCGCCCGCACCGGGGTGCCCACGGGCGCTGCGTAGTCGATGCCCCGATGGGGCATCGAGATCTTGAAAAGGGGATGGTGCCGTCTCAGGTTGAAGTTCGAACTGATGCGCGTGAATTCGAGCGGAGCCCTGAGAAAGTCCTTGCGCATGCTTTCGCCTTCGGGGCTATAGAACTCGTCATCCACATAACGAACCGCCCGGTGTGTTTCGCCCTGGGTTACGAACTGGGCTGCCAGGATGTTGCGAGTGTCGATGAATTGATCGTCCAGGTATCTTTCTTCGAAAAGGAGGAAGAATTCGTCGCCTTCCCGTATATCGAGAAGGAAGTCGATGTCCCACTGGAAGATCTCCGCCAGCCGCGTGGTGAGAGCGTCTTCCAGTCCCGCGCGCTGTGCAGCGACGAACAACGAATGCTTGATCGTGGCGTGCCGGAAGGCCACCTTGATGGTGGGCTGTTCGATTTCCTTGCGGGCGCTGTAGGTTCCGCCGTCACGCTCGAACACGAGCCGTTCCAGGGGCCCGGAAGAATGGACAAAGCGGAGGAGCAGGCCGTCCTCATCCACAAGAAACGTGAGCTTGTGGCCGGGATAGACCCTGTGGAGCCTTTCTGCCAGCGGATCACTGGCCAGTATCCGTTGCAGTTCTCCGGGCGGGAGGCCCTTTTTCTCGAATATTGTCGAAAGGCTTTCGCCGGGCGCGATGCTGATGACCTCCTCGGTCGTTGCCGGTTCGGGTTCCGCAGGCTGTTCCTCGTAAACCTCGGGTTCTGCGAACTCGACCTCGGCGTAGCGCGGATCCGGCTCGAAGGTGGTAATTGCCTCCGAAACGTCCCGGTCAAAAGAGGAGATGAGAACAAGTGTCACGGCCAGGGCGGCACAGACATAGAGGTGGGATACCGGAACTTTTCCCCTGGTCAACCTTTATACTCTTGTTCGATTCCTGCCGGAGGGCAGACTTTGGAACTCACGTCTGTGGCAAGCTTTGGAGTATAAGGATTTTGTCTGGTTTTGGAAGCTCGGATAAATCCAGGCACGGTTCGATCCTGGCCGATCTGCATGAAAGGGGATTGATTGCACAGGTCTCGGATCAGGCGGGCCTCGAGGCCCATCTCGCTTCATCTTCCCGCGTCGTCTATTCCGGTTTCGACCCCACGGCGGACAGTCTCCAGATAGGAAACCTGGTACCGCTACTGACCCTGAGGCGCCTTCAGGAGGCCGGACATCGACCCATTCTGCTCGTCGGTGGTGCCACTGGCCTGATCGGAGATCCGAGTGACAAGAACGAGGAACGCGACCTCAATCTTCGAGAGGTCGTCGCGGAGTGGTCGGAAAGCGTCCGCGCGCAGGCTGCGCGGTTCCTGGATTTCGGCGGGGAGACGGGAGCGGTCGTGGTCAACAACCTCGATTGGACGGCGCGACTCGACGTGATCTCCTTCCTCCGGGATATCGGCAAACACTTCTCGGTCAACGCGATGACCCAGCGCGAATGGGTCAGGTCGAGACTGGAAGGCAAGGGGAGCGGCATTTCGTATGCCGAGTTCAGTTACACCATCCTGCAGGCCATGGATTTCAAGCAGCTTGCAGAACAGTATGGCTGTACGCTTCAGATCGGCGGCAGCGACCAGTGGGGAAATATCGTCAGCGGCGTCGACCTGGTTCGGCGCACCCTGGGCAGGAAGGTCTTTGCGTTGACCACCCCCCTCGCGACAAAGGCCGACGGGACAAAATTCGGCAAGACCCAGGACGGAGCCGTGTGGCTTGACGGAACGAAGACATCGCCGTATGCCTTCTACCAGTTCCTGATCAACACGGCGGACCAGGACGTGATCTCCCTTCTGGGCAAACTCACTTTCCTTACCATGGAAGAGATCGAAGCGGCCCGGGAAGCGGTCACCGAGGATCCGGGGTCGCGTGAGGCGCAGCGTCTCCTGGCTTCCGAAGTCACGCGGTTGGTGCATGGCGAGGAAGGGCTTCTTTCCGCCAGAAGGATCACCGACGCGCTGTTCAGCGGGTCCGTCGAGTCCTTGACGGAGGTGGATTTCGAGCAACTCGCCCTCGACGGGATCGACTCCACGACCATCGGGGCCGGTGCGGGACTGGTTGCCGTCATGGCGCAGACGCCGCTGGCCCGGTCGCGGACCGCGGCGCGCCGGTTGGTGCAGAGCAAGGCCGTACGCGTGAATGGCCAACTGATGGAAGATCCCGAGGGCGAACTGTCGCGGGCGAACGCGCGTTACGGCCGCTACCACCTGATCCGGAGGGGCAAAAAGAGCTGGCATCTTGTTGCGCACGGGTGACTGGTTGCGGCCCTGCGCGCCGTGCCGCCGCCCGGCGTGTCGGACAGTGTTCGCGAGTCACCGAAATCAGTGGTGATGGCTGCTTGCCAGCGGCCCCTCGGCGCGTATAATGCGCCCCCCTTGGCCCGCGTGGATGCGCGGGCCCGCTCATTGACAACGAAACAAGCCATTCGTGTGGGCGCTCGTGAACGAAAGAGCCGAGGCAAACTTGTCTTGGGAGCGGTGGTGGCGTTTGTCTCCGCCGAACCCGAAAACCTTTTCAACTGAAGAGTTTGATCATGGCTCAGATTGAACGTTGGCGGCAGGCCTAATACATGCAAGTCGAACGAGAAAGTCCCTTCGGGGACGAGTAGAGTGGCGGACGGGTGAGTAACGCGTAGGAATCCACCCACTAGTGGGGGATAACCCGAGGAAACTCGGGCTAATACCGCATGTGACCTCCGGTTTCGACCGGGGATGAAAGCGGGGGCTCGGCGCGCCGGCGCAAGTCGGTGTCAAGACCTCGCGCTAGTGGACGAGCCTGCGTTGGATTAGCTTGTTGGTGAGGTAATGGCTCACCAAGGCTACGATCCATAGCTGGTCTGAGAGGACGATCAGCCACACTGGAACTGAGACACGGTCCAGACTCCTACGGGAGGCAGCAGTAGGGAATATTGTGCAATGGGCGAAAGCCTGACACAGCCATGCCGCGTGTGTGAAGAAGGCCCTAGGGTTGTAAAGCACTTTCAGCGGAGAAGAAAAGCTCGGGATTAATACCCCCGGGTCTTGACGTTACCCGCAGAAGAAGCACCGGCTAACTCCGTGCCAGCAGCCGCGGTAATACGGAGGGTGCGAACGTTAATCGGAATTA